>NZ_JAIERS010000029.1 GCF_019746665.1 Sphingomonas sp.
CTTGGCAGGCATTCGTCGTCCCTTCCTTGATCCAGACTCTCATAGTCGATGGACCACTCAGAAGGGGGCAGCTCACGCAGCCGCATCGGCTCGGCGCCCGTCACCGCGACGAGCATCACTTCGCCCATGATCGAGCTGATCGGCGCGAGGCGCGGCTCGGCGCCGCTCGGCAACGTGCCGGCAAGCGTCGCCAGCCGCTCGCTCACCTGCTGGCGGCTGGCGAGGACGTTCACCCCGAAGTCGAAATCGACATAGACGATCGACAGCCCCGCGACCGACGACGAGCGCAGCCGCAGCGTGCCCGGCAGCCCGCCCAGCGCGGCCTCGATCGGGATGGTGACGAGGCTTTCGGTTTCCTCGGCCGCCAGACCGGGAACCTCGGTCATCACCGTCACCGTCGTGCGGTTGAGATCGGGGAACACATCGACCGGCAGCCGGGCGGCGGCGACCAGCCCCGCCAGGCTCAGCGCCGCCGCCAGGGCGAGCACGAGCAGCCGGTTTGCGAGACTGAAGCCGACGATCGCGCGGAACATCAGCGCACCTGCGCGATCAGACTGGCCCCTCGCACCACCACCCGCTCGCCCGCTGCGAGCCCGCCTGCGATCAGCACGCCGTCGCCCGCCGGCACGGTGCGCACGGGTCGCGGCGCATAAGTGAGCGGGCTGGTCTTGACCCAGACCATGTCGCCGCCCTCGCGGACAATTGCCTCGGCAGGCAGCACGATGCCGCGCCGCGCGGGTCCGTCCGCGAAGGAGACGGCCACGCGGACCACCGCGCCGGTGCGCAGGCCGCTCCCCGCCGGCAGCGCGAATTGCAGCGTCTCCGCGCCGCCGGCGACGCCCGGCGATCGCCCAACGAGCCGCAGCGGCGCACCGCGCTCGGCCAGCGTTGCCTTCGCAACCGCCTGGCCGGTCTCGCTCGGCAAGTTCACCGCCTCGACCAGAGGCGAGGCGCTACCCTCGATCTCGATCACCACCGCGCCAGGTGCCGCGATCTCGCCGACCGCGGCACGGATCGCGCGGATGCGGCCGGCGATCGGGGCGCGCAGCACCTCGGCGCTCGCCACCGGACGCGCCGCCGCCGTGCGCTGGCGGCGCAGCCCCTCAAGCGTCAGCCGAGCGCGGTTGATCTCGGCACGCGCGACCACGCCGTCGAGCTGGCTCAGCCGCTGATAATCGGCATTGGCGAGCGCGATCTCGCGGTCGAGCGCGGCCAGGCTGCTCGCCGCCGCCTGCGCCTGGGCGGCATCGAGTGTCGGCACGATCCGCGCGAGCGCCGCGCCTGCGCGAACCTCAGCGCCCAGCCGCGGAAAGGCGCCGCCGATCGGTAACACGCGCCCGCCGACCGCCGTCGCGACGCGTGCGGTCTGCGCCGGATCGGCGATCACGCGGCCGGTTAAGGTGACCGCCGCTTGGGCCACGCCGGGTTGGGCAGGCCAGGTGCGGATTTCGAGCAGATGCTGGGTCGGTTTGGGGAGCAGCACGCTGCCGTCGCCACGCCGCGCCGGGGCATCGCCCGAGGCGATCGGCGCGGCCTCGTCATGCGGTTCGTCGCCATGCGCGATCGCCCGCGGCGTGATGAGGATCGCGAGTAGCACCGCCGCCGCGACCGGCCGCCGCCGCGCCAGCCGCCAGCCGAGCGCGGCGAGCAGGATAGCCGCGAGCACCGCCCCGCCCCCGATCAGCGCGGCGGACCAGTCGAAGTCCTGCGCGTCGCCGTCGGCCTCCGCACCCGGCGGCAAGACCTCGACGTTGAGCAGCGCGGGTCCGCGCGGCCCCTCGATCGCGAGCCCGATCGGCGTTGGGCCGATGAACGGCGCGGGCAGATCGAGCGCGAAATCGCCGGGGGCGAGCGCACGCAGCGGCAGGTCCCGCCCGGCGATCGTCGCCACCACGCGCGCGCCGGCCACGGGCGCATTGCTCGCCCAATCGTCGAGCCAGAGCTTCAGATGCCGACCATTGCTCTCCGCGACGACCTCGTAGCGCCCATCCTCGGCGGTCGCGGGCGGCCGCCCCGCTGCGGCGCTCGCCGCCGGCGCGTCGTGATCCTCGCCCTCGTGCGCGAGCGCCGCGCCTGTCGCCAACGCCAGCGCCAGCACCACCGCCGGGCCAACGCGCTGGCCGGCCGACCAAATCCTGCTTGTCATTCGCTTTATCCCGATTGCGGCGCCTGTGCGCCGGGCACACTGATCCCGTGATCAGGCCAAATCGGGCGGCGCTGCGGGCAGTGGCAGCGCGGTGGAGAGAAGCGGGATGCTGAGCGCCGTCATCCAGAGCGGCCGCGGGAAGGTCGCGCTCGAAATCGCCGGCGTGGCGGGGCAAGTGAGCGCGGCGAAATGGCAGCTGTCCGCGCAGCCGCCCGAGCAATCGCCGGGGCAGTCACAATCATGCGCGCAATCATGGTGGTGCACGCTTGTCTTTGCGTGCCCAGCGGCAAGATGCTGCGCAGGCGCGACCTGTTGGGCCAACACCTCTGCAGGGTGTCGCCCGCCACCATGCGCATGCGCGGCAGCCGGCGTCGCCCAGAAGGCAACCCCAACCAACATCAACATGGCCAAGAGCCAGCGCACGCCGCGATTCCCAGAAGTAACAGTCTGTCGATTTACCGACTGTCCGCGCGGGCCACAAGCGGTGGAAGCTTCGCAAAGCCGGCGGGCGAGACAGCCGGCTCCTCAAAAACGGTCGTATATGCGAAGGCTCGAGCGGGACCTTTTGCCTATCACTGCCCTCGTGCCAAGCAACACTGGCAAAGCGGCGAGCAGTAGGAATGCGAAGTCGCTCGCGCCATCGAGCACGAACATGCCGACCAATCCAACCAGCGTCGACACCGCGAGCAGCAGCGCGAAAGCATAGGGCCTGCTCATTCGGCGTGCTCCAGCGCGAGCGCCGCGGCCACTGGCGCCGGGCAGCGTTGCCGCCGCTTGGCCCACCACTGCCACGCTCCATTCGCCGTGATCGCCAGCGTCCCAAGCGCGCTGCCGAGCCACAGCAATTTGAGCGGCAGACCGCCATAATCGCCGAAGTGCAACAGCTCGGCTAGCGCGATCGCCTGTAGATAGGGTGGCAGCGGGCGTACCGCGTCAACCCGGCCGCTTCGCGCCTCGACCGCCGCGATCTCGAACAGGCCGGTGGCATAAGCCTCGCGACCATAGAGCACCGCCGTATAGTGATGCTCGCCGGCATATTCGGCGCCCGGGAGGAACGCGAAGCCCAGCCGCCTCGCGGGCCGAGCGGCCGCGGCCGCGGCCAGCGCTTGATCGATCGTCGCCGCCGGCGCCACCGTGGCGGCCGCCGGCGGCGCCGTGGTCATCGCCTTGAGTTCGGTCACCTGCCATAGCAGCAGCAGGATCGACGCGGCCGAGAGCAACAGCCCGGTCACGCTCACCACCGTAAGCGCTGTCCTGCACCCACCTTGTGACGTGTTGGCTGACGGGCGAGTCCATGGCGATGGAAGATGACGCACGCGTTGGAGCTATGCCGGGGTCAAGGCCGCGAGCTAGTCTGGAGCCGATCCGCCGGTTCGAGGTGGTAACTGGCGTTGGTCGTAGGCGAAGCTTTTCCGTGGAGGAGAAGCTGGCGTTGGTCGCGCAGATGGCGGACTGCGGCAACATCTGCGAGCTGGCGCGGCGGCATGATCTGAGGCCGTCGCAGCTGTTCACCTGGCGCCGCGAGTTGCGCTACGCCGCGAGCGCGGTTCAAGGTGCGAACCAGGGGCAGTCGGACCCGATGTTCGTGCCGACGGTGATCGAACCAGTGGCGCCGCCCGCCTCGAAGCGGAAGCCTGTCAGGCGGACGCAACCCGCCCCGGTGCCGGTAGTCGAGCTGGAGATTGACGGCGTGGCGGTGAGGATCGCGCGCGGCGCGGATGCCGGCGTGATCGCCGCGGTCATCGATGCGTTGAAGACGGCGCGGTGATCGGCCCTGGTGCCGACGCGCGTGTGCTGGTGGCGACCCGGCCGGTGGACTTCCGCAAGGGCGCGGACTCGCTCGCGGCGCTGGTGAAGGCGGCGTATGGCGCCGACCCGTTTTCGGGCGTGGTGTACGTCTTCCGCGCGAAGCGAGCGGACCGGATCAAGCTCTTGTGGTGGGATGGCACCGGGCTGTGGCTGATGGCGAAGCGGCTCGAGCGGGGCAGCTTTCGCTGGCCCACGATCGAGGACGGGGTCATGCGCTTGACCGCAGCGCAGTTCGCGGCGCTTGTCGAGGGTCTCGACTGGCGGCGCGTTCACGGCGGGCGTCGCCCGATCGCGCCGCAACTTGCAGGTTGACGGGGTAGTCGCGCCCTGATTCACTCAAGCCATGCTGGTCGAGGCCGAGCTTCCCGACGATCCCGCGCTGCTCCGCGCGATGCTGGTCGCGGCCGAAGCGCGACTCAGCGAGCGCGACCAACACATCGCCGATCTTGAGAGCGCGGACAGCGAAGCCAAGGCGGAGATCGACCGGCTGAACGCGATCATCGCCGCTTTCCAGCGGCACCGGTTCGGTGCCCGGTCCGAGCAGCTGCATCCCGACCAGCTGGCGCTCGCGCTCGAGGAGCTCGATACCGCCGTCAGCCGGGTACGCGCCGGCGCCGATGCCCGCGGCGCGCCTGCCGTCGCGGCCCGACCGCGCGGTGGCAACCGAGGTCGCCTTCCGGCTCACCTCGAGCGTGTCGAGCAAGTCGTTGATGTCGACAGCAAGGCCTGCGTCTGCTGCGGCGGCGTGCTTCACGTTATCGGCGAGGATGTGTCCGAGCGGCTCTGAGCAGCCCCCACCGGGTGGTCCGGGTATATAGTTAGTGCATTGTCGTCTCCGCCGCCATTGCCGGTCGGAGG
>NZ_JAIERS010000018.1 GCF_019746665.1 Sphingomonas sp.
CCGGCGCGCCGACATCTTCCTAGGCAGCATCCACCTCGCCGCCGCCATCATATGGTGCTTATGAGTCCCAGCCCTAGCTTCACGCCTGCATCTTCGGTCGTCAATCTTAAAACACCTTGCGCAGATTGAATGTTAGTGTCCGCCCCAGTGGGTCGAGATAGGCGGGCTGATAGCTGATCGGCGTCGCGCCGGTTTCGTCGCGCACCTGCGGACGGGTGTTGAACAAGTTCGTCACGCCCAGCGTCGCGCGCATCCCCTTGAGCCAGCCGGGCGCGTGTGATGTGCCATAGCGTTCGCCGAGATTGGCGAACAGGTTCAGATTCACCACCGCATAGTCATTGAAGCGCAGCACGCCGTCGGGTCCGCCGAAGCCGCGAATCTCGGTGCCGCTGCGCCAGGTGGCGGTCAGGCGCGCGCCGAACCCCTTCTTGAAGGCGCCCGCCTGGAACTCGATTTCGTGCTGGCGCCGGCCGCCGAGGAAATCGACCGCACCGCCGGTCAGCAGATCAAGCGTGGGCGCGCCGTTCCGCAACCGGATCGAGTCCTCCAGATACCAGTTGTGATAGAGGCTGAGGAACAGCCGGCTGGTGAGATTGGCGGCGCCGCGCCCGAGCGCGCTGCTGCTGTCGGCCTGCGCCAGGACCGCGTTGGGGAAGGCGCGGCGGACATCGGCCTCGCTGTTGAACACGCGCACACGGGCATCGCGCAGGATCGCCGGTACTTCCCCAAGCGGGCGGGTGAAGTTGATGCCCCAGCGAATCTGGTCGCGATTGGCCTCGGCGAAATTGACCGGCCGGCCGTCGATCCCCACCAGCCGCGCCTGCGCGTCGCGGGCGAAGCGTTCGGGAAAGGCCGCCTCGATCTGCGCGGTCAGGATCGGAAAGGGCGCGATCGGATTCTCGATCCGGGTCGAGACATAATCGAAGCTGAGGGACAAGTCGGTCTTGGCCAGCGGGTGGACGTTCAGCCCGAACCGAACGGTCTCGCGATCATCGGTGCGCAGCAGCGCATTGCCGCCCGAGACGCGCGCGATATCGACAACCTCGCGCCGGAGAAAATCGAAGGTGCGGGAATTGGGCGTCACCAGCAGCGGGCCGCCCAGCTGCTCCAGCGTCGGTGCGCCTTCCTCCTGCGTCGCGGAGGCGACAATGTTGATCGCCGGGACGGGGGACCAGCTGAGGCCATAGCCATAGGTGCGCAGCGTCCCCGCGTCCGACAGTCGCTCGACCGCGGCATTGGCGTTGAGCGATAGGTTGCCGAGCGGCGATGCCTGGTTTTCCGCGCGGTTCAAGATCGGCAGGTCGATATCGATCTGCGCGGCGCCGCGGTCGCGCGACAGATCGGCGCGGACATCGGTGGCGCCGAAGGTGGCGCGGCTGGTGAAATCACGGAAATCGGCGCCGAGCCGCACGCTCGCGGTCAGTGGTCCGCCCGGTAGCGAGAACACCGGGCCGGAAAATAGGAAATCGGCATTGGCGAGCCGGTCGGTCGAGAGCGACAAGTCGCGCCGCCCGCTGCCGTCGATTGCGTCGGTCAGCACCTTGTTGTCGATATGGTCGTAATTGCTCGTCACCGTCCACTGCCAGCGGCCGACGCGGCCGTTGATGGTGGTGCCGAGATGGCCAAAGGTGCGATCGGTGGCGCGGCGTATCGGCCCGGTGAGGCCAAGCCCGAGCAGACCGTCGCTCTGGGTGACATCGAACCGGCCGTTAAGCGTGGCCGCCACATCCTGGAGCAATGGCCCACTGATCACCCCGTTCAGGCCGAATTGCTCGCTTTCGGGCAGCAGCGTGCGAAAGCGAGCGAGTTCGGGCATGCCCGCGAACTGGCGCACGTCGCGCTCGCTTTCGAGCAAAGCGGCGGCGCGGTTATAGGTCGCGCCCAGGCTCATCCGCGTGTCGCCGTTGATCGCCAGCAAATCGCCATTCGCGACCCCGCTCTCGCGTCCGCCCTCGCCCGGCGTGACGAAGGCGAGTTGCCCGATCTTGGAGCGAAAGCGCTGGAAGGTGACGATGTTCACCACCTTCTGATCGGCGCGATAGCCATATTTCAACGCCAGTTCCTCGGGAAAAATCTCCATCCGCTCGATCGCTTCGGAAGGGATGCGGGCGATCTCCGAAAAGTCCGAAACGCGCTTGCCGTTGAGCAAGGTCACCGGGCCGCCGCCGCCGCGGCCGCGATTGCTGCTAGTTTGCGAACTGATCGCCTCGAGCAGCGCGCCGATATTGTCGGCGCCGAACGCGCGCAGATCGACTTGGCTGAAGCTGCGCTCGGGCGGGATGTTGCCGACCACCGAGCCGCGCGGCCGCGAACTGGAGACGACGACATCGCCGTTGCTTGCGCGGGCAGCGCCGCGCGGCGCGGCCCCCTTTTCGCCGGGCACGCCATCCTTGAATTGCTCTTCCAGCTGGCGGAGGATTTCGGGCGGGAGCGGTTTGCCGTCCAGGCTGCGGAATTGCGGCTTGTTCGGCCCGGCCGGCCCGCCCGGTGCGGTCCCGCCGGGGTTTGGATTTGCCGTGTCCGCGGGCGGCGTGGGGGCCTGCCCGTCCTTGGCGGCGGGAAGCGTCAGCACGGTCCCCGAGGCGGGTACGCCGTTCTTGAACTGCTCCTCCAGCAGCTTCTGAATTTCGGGGGGTAGCGGCTTGCCGTCGGCGCCACGGAACTGCAGTTTCTTCGGCGGCGTCTCGCCCGGCGGCGGCGCCTCGCCCGTCCCGGGGGAGGGCCTCCCCGTCGCCGGGGCCGGCACTTGCTGCGCCATCAGCGCGCACGGCGCCATCCCCGCCACTACCCCCGCGAGCAAAGCAAATTTGGTCTTCACGCCTGTCCTCCAGAATAGATCGTCGGGCCGGCGTGAAAGCAGGATCGGGTAGCGCGGTGATGGCGCGCGGGTAACAGTTGCTGATACGCAAATGCTACACAGCCGCGTTACGAAGCATCGTCATGGAGCCCGAAGCCACCGCCACCAGCACCGTTCTTGTCGTCGATGACGACGCCAGCATCCGCGATGCCATCGCCGAATTCCTCGGCGCGCACGGCTATGCGGTGCGCACCGCCCCCAATGCCGCGAGTTGCGAGCGCCAGCTTCAGGCGGCGCCAAGCGACCTGATCGTGCTCGACGTGATGATGCCGGGCGAGGATGGGCTTTCGCTCTGTCGCCGATTGGCGCCCGCGGGAACGCCGATCCTGATGCTGAGCGCGCTCGACGATGTGACCGACCGGATCGTGGGACTGGAAGTGGGCGCCTGGGATTACCTCACCAAACCGTTCGAGCCGCGCGAACTGCTCGCGCGGGTGCGCGCGCTGCTCCGCCGCCCGGTCGCCGAGCGCGGCGAGGCGCCACGGAGCGGGGTGACCTTCGCCGGCTGGTGGCTCGACGTCGAGCAGCGCCGCCTGCGCGATCCGGCCGGCCGCGTGCTCGCGCTTTCGGAGGGCGAACACGCGCTGCTCGCCGCCTTTGTCGCGCGGCCGGGGAGGGTGCTGACGCGCGACGTGCTGCTCGACCTTGCCCGCGGGATCGACGCGGCGAGCTATGACCGCGCGATCGACATCGCCGTCAGCCGCCTGCGCCGCAAACTCGCCGAGGCGGACCCCGCGCCGCTGATCGAAACGGTGCGCGGCGTTGGCTATCGCTTCGTGCCGACGGTGCGCCCGGCATGAAGCGCGCACCGAGTGCGCTCGTCTCGATCGGGGGCTTCGGCGTCACCGTCGCGACGCTGAGTGTCGCGACCACCGCCGCCATCGTTATCCTGGCGCCGCCGCCGCCAACCCAGCGCACCAGCGCGATGGACGCGATCGCCGCGCTGCAACGCCCGGTACCCGGCTTCGAGCGCCGGCTGCTGCCCGAAAAGCCCAAGGGCGCGGGCGTGCGAATGCTTGAAGGGCTGATCGCCGCCGAACTCAACCGATCGCCGCGCGACGTTCATGTCAGCTGGTTCGATCGGCGGTCGGTCGCGAGCGCGTTCAGCGGCGGCGTGCGGACCACCGTGGTAACCGCTCAGGCGATGAAGCTGCCGCCGTCGCTCGTCCTTTTACAACGCAAGAACAACACCTTCGAACTTGTCACGCCGACCACGGTGTCCCGCGCGGTGCGCAATCCGCTGCTCGGTTTGCCGCTCCCGGCCTTCACCGCCAGCGTGCGCCAAGCCGATAATCGCTGGTTGAGCGTCGCGCCGGCGCAGCCCCTGCTCGCCGGCTGGCAGCGCAACATCCTGATCGCACTCGCGGTCAGCCTGGCGCTGCTCGCGCCGATGGCGTGGATCTTCGCGCGCCGCCTGACGCGGCCGTTCCGCGCGCTCGCCGGCGCGCTCGATCATCATCACGCGGTGGTGCCGCAGGACGGCCCGCGCGAGCTGCGCGAAGCAGCGACGACGATCGCGACGATGCGCAACCGGCTCGCGATCGAAGCGGCGGAGCGCGCGCGCATCCTGACCGCGATCGCGCATGATCTGCGCACTCCGCTCACCGGCCTGCGTCTGCGGCTGGAGACCGCGCCCGAGCCGCAGCGCGGTCGCATGGTCGCCGATGTCGAGCGGATGCAGGCGATGATCGACGAAGTGCTGGCCTATGCGCGCGGAGCGGCGGCGCCTGTCGAGGTGCTCGACGTCCGCCCGCTCCTCGCCGCGATCGTCGATGAGATGGCCGAGGGCGGCGCGCCGATCCGCCTGCTGCCCGGCGAGGAGGCGCGCGTCACCGTGCCCATGCTCGCTTTCCGCCGCGCGATCGAGAACCTCCTCGGCAACGCGCTCGCCTATGCCGGGGGCGGCACGGTGGCGGTGCGCCGGGCGGACGGACATGTCCTCGTCGCGGTCGCCGATCAGGGCCCGGGCATCCCCTCCGCCGAGCGCGAGCGGCTGCTCCGCGAGCGTATCACAGATCAGGGGCAGATCGGACGGTAAGGCAAACGAGCGGATGATTGCCCGTCATCCGACGCGCC
>NZ_JAIERS010000027.1:0-2500 GCF_019746665.1 Sphingomonas sp.
GTGTGGCGCCCCCGGCCCCCCCCTCGTGGTGCCGTGCGGGCGCGGGGCGCCCCCCCCCCCCCCCCCTGCCGCGAGAGCGCTCAATCGACGACGGACAACTCCCGGACCGGCCCCTCACCCAACCCTCTCCCCTGAAGGGGAGAGGGCTTATCCGCGCCGTCCTGAATGACGCCGCCCGCGAGCTTGCCGCCGTTTCCCCCACGCCGCGGCTCGATGCCGAGCTGCTGATGGCGCACGTGATCGGCGCCTCGCGCGAACAGCTGCTGCTGCGCCACCTCGACGACCCGGCGCCGCCCGACTTCGACCCGCTGCTTGCCCGCCGGCGGGCGCACGAGCCCGTCGCCTATATCACCGGCCGCCGCGCCTTCTGGACGATCGAGCTCGCGGTCGGCCCCGGGGTGCTGATCCCCCGGCCGGACAGCGAGACGCTGATCGAGGCGGCGGTCGCGCATTTCGGCGCCGCCGGCCCGGCTCGCGTGCTCGATCTCGGCACCGGGCCGGGCACGCTATTGCTCGCCGCGCTCGCGCAGTGGCCGGGGGCGACCGGGCTGGGCATCGACGCCTCCGCGACCGCGCTCGAATATGCGCGCGCCAATGCCGAGGCGCTGGGGCTCGCCGAGCGCGCCACCTTCCAGCTGGGCGACTGGGCGGCGGGGGTGACCGAGCGCTTCGACCTGATCCTCGCCAACCCGCCTTATATCGGCACGGACGAGGCACTGCCTGCTTCGGTCGCGGATTATGAGCCCGCCGCGGCGCTTTACGCGGGACCGGCGGGGCTGGACGCGTACCGCGTACTACTCCCTCAGCTTTCGGCGCGGCTCGCGCCCGGCGGTGTCGCCCTTGTCGAGATTGGCGCGCGCCAAAGCGCGGCGGTCGGCGCGATCGCGGCGGAGGCGGGCCTGAAAGCGTCAATTTTACAGGATCTTGGTGAAAGAGACCGGGTCTTGCGTTGCGACGGTTGAACCGGCGGTGACCAGGCCATATTTGTGCTTGGCGATTGGATGGCCACCCGCTATTGCTTGGCCCGGGGCTCGCGTTGATCTCAACTTGCTCAAGATAAGCGCGCCGCCGCCACCTCCTTCGTCATCAGGCCGTTACCGTCGGGCGGCCCGCGCTTGCGCCTTACGCGCGACAGCAGGCGAAGGGGGAAGCCCGCCGGAGCAACGCCAGGGTCCAAAGGCACGAGGATAAACTTGATCAACAATCGTCAGGCCGGCCGCCGTCGCGGTCGTGGCGGGCAGCGCTCGCAGGGTAACCCTGGGCGTCCCGACAACGGCAACCGCATCGACAATCGCGCGCGGGGCAATGCCGCGCAGCTTTTGGAGAAATACAAGAATCTGGCGCGCGAGGCGCAGATGCAGGGGGATCGGGTCAATACCGAATATTACCTGCAATTCGCCGATCACTATTTCCGCGTGCTGGGTGAGAACCGCGCCCGCTTCGAGGATCAGCGCCGCAGCCGCGAAGACCAGTTCGACGGTGACGAGGACGAGGATTTCGAGGGCGAGGCGATGGCCGACGACTGGGTCGACGGCAATCGCGGCGAACAGCGCTACGGCAATGGTCGTGATGGGGGCCGCGATGGCGGGCGCGAGTCCGGCCGCGACGGCAACCGAGACCAGTATCGCGAGGATCGCCGCCCGCCACGGGATGAGCGCCGCTTCGCCGATACCCCCCGCGTGAGCAGCGAATCGCCCGCCGCGCCGGTCGAGGCGCAGGCGCCGCTGTCGGCGGAAGGAGAGGACGCGCCGCGCCGTCGCCGCAATCGCCGCGCGTCGCGTGCCGAGACTGGCGGCGAGGCCGCACAGCATGACGAGGCCGAAGCGCCCGCCGCGATCGAGGCCGATCGCCTGCCCCCCGCGCTGGGGGTCGGCGAGTCCGAGCCGGAGGCGGAGCCCAAGCCGCGCCGTCGCCGCACCCGCGCGCCGGCGACCGAGGCCAGCGCCGCCGAGTAAGCGGCGCCGTGTTATCCGGATAAACTCTTGTGGGCGCCCCCAGCCACGGGGGCGCCTTTTTCATTGCCGCCGGTCGACATCCTCGTCGTGCCCGGTGCCTGAACTCAGGAACACCAACCCCATCAGCGCCGCGGTAAGCAGCGCGGTGCCGCCGAACCCGCCGATTGCCGCGAGCACCGTCACCCAGTTGAGCGGACCAAACATCAGTTCGAGCGCGGCGAGCGCGCCGAGCACCACCAGCAGCGCGAACCCCGCCATCCATTTCATCAACCGGCGATAGCGCCGCCAGGCATGGGCGCGCGCGGCGGGATTGTTCAGTCCTTCGGCCATTGCTTCCCATTGGCGGGCAAAGGTGAAATCCTCAAGCACGATGCGACTCGGGGGCCTGCCCCGGCGACAAGGAGAGGAAGCGATGACGATCGCGGCGATTTTGGCGGGCAAAGGCCATGAGGTGATCGGGCTCGATCCCGAGCAGAGCGTCCAGTCGGCGGCGGCGATGCTCGCCGATCGCCGGATCGGCGCGGCGCCCGTGCTCGAGGGCGGGC
>NZ_JAIERS010000030.1 GCF_019746665.1 Sphingomonas sp.
CGCCCAGGCGACCACCGAGCCCGCGCCCGATCCGCGCCCCGGCCCCACCGGAATATCCTGTTCCTTCGCCCATTGGATGAAATCGGCGACGATCAGGAAATAGCCGGGGAAGCCCATGTCGATGATGACGCCCAGCTCGTAATCGAGCCGCTCGCGATACGGCCGGGTCCAATCATCCCCCGCCAAGCCCTCTCCCCCTTGGGGGAGAGGGTCGGGTGAGGGGGTGGCCGACCAAGGCTTGCCCTCGATCGCGGCGATCTTCGCCAGCCGCTTGTCGAGCCCCGCCCGGGCGCGCTCGCGCAGCAATGCGGCCTCGCCCTCGCGGTCGCCGGCGAGGCTCGGCAGGATCGGCTTGCGCTTGGGCGCGGCGACCGCGCAGCGCTGCGCGACGACCAGCGTGTTGGCGATCGCCTCGGGCAGATCCTCGAACAGCGCCGCCATCGCCTCGGCGGGCTTCATCCACGCGTCTGGGGAACTCCGCGGGCGGTCCTCGCTTTCGATATAGGTAGAATTGGCGATGCACAGCATCGCGTCATGCGCCGCGCCGAAATCGGCTTCGGCAAAACAGCACGGGTTGGTCGCGACGATCGGCAGCCCGCGTGCATAAGCCAGATCGAGCAGCGCTTCTTCCGCACGCGCCTCGACCGCGTCACCACGTCGGGCCAGCTCGATATAGAGCCGATCGGGGAACAGCGCTTCGAGCCGCGCGAGATACGCCTCGGCCCTCCCCTCCTGATCCTCGGCGATCAACCGCGCGACGGCGCCCTCACCGCCGGCAGTGAGCGCGATCAAGCCCTTACTATGCCCCTCCAGGGCGGCGAGCGGGACATGCGGCGCCTGCTCGAGCGGTCGCGCGAGATGCGCTTGCGACACCAGATGGCACAGATTGAGATAGCCGGCCTCGTCCTGCGCATAGAGCGCGATCCAATCGAGCGCGGGCGTGCCCTCGGGCATATCGGGCCGGGCGACGCCGAGCATGGTGCCGATGATCGGCTGCACCCCCGCGCCGCGCGCGGCCTCCGAAAAGGCCATCGCGCCATAAAGCCCGTTGCGGTCGCTGATCGCCGCCGCCGGAAAGCGCAGCGCCTGGGCGCGCTTGGCGATCGCCTTTGGTTCGATCGCCCCATCGAGCATCGTGAAGCTGGAGAAGATACGAAGCGGGACGAAACCGGAATGCGCCATCGCCGGCACTATGCGCATCACGCGGCGATTCCGCTAGCGGCGCCCCGCTCCGCGCTGTGGATAACCGGCCACGCCAAAAGAAAAGGCCACGCCAACCTGTCGGGTGGCGCGGCCTTCCACGTGTGTGAAACCGATCAGAAGTGGAAGCGGACCGTGCCGCGATAGCTTTGGTTCTGCACGTCATCGCGAAGGAAAGTGGTGTCGGCGGCGATGCCAATGTCCACCTTGCCGGTCGTGTAAGTCAGCCCGCCGCTCACCTCGCCCCAGTTGCGATCGATCCGCGTGCCCAGGAAGTTGGCCCCCGGACCGCCGACGCTGTTGAAGCTGGTGGCAACGCCGCCGCCAACCAGGTTCGCACCAAACACCGGCGACCGTGCGTCGTTGAACTCATGGACATAATAAGCCGTGACATAAGGCCGGAACTTGGCCGCCTTCGCCGTCTGCACGATCAGGCCGGCGCGACCCTGGATCGACAGCAGCTCGGGGCGATAATAGGTCAGCGCGCCCGGTCCGCCAGTTTCGCTCACCGTGCCGAAGTTGATGTAGTTGGTGCGGCTGGAAAGGCGCGGTGCGATGCGCAGCAGCCCCAGGTTGAACTCCTTCTGCGCGCCCACCTCGGCGGTCACCACGCCACGGCTCTGCTCGGTGCGCAGCGTCTGCGGCGTGCCGAGGAAGGCCAGCGTGCGCTGGGTATCGAGCGAGAAGGCGCCGACACCCACCTGGCCATCGAGCGACCAGCCCTTGCCGAGATCGGCCTTGGCATAGGCGGTAACCTCATAGGTGCCGAACCGCCCGGTCTGCGTTCCGCCGTTGCCGGTGCGGCCATTGACCTCGGCGTAGCTGACGGAAAGGCCGACGAAGCTTTCGCCGTCGAGCTGCTTTTCGATGCCGCCCGCGATGAACCAACCGTCCAGCCGGTCGCGCGCGCCGGCCACCGCGGTGCCACGCAGCGGGGCGCTGCTGCCATCGATGTAGCCGCCCGCGAGATAGGCGTTCATGTCGCTCGGCAGGGCATTGCGACGCACCGTGGTGGGCGTCGCGTCGCTCGTCGCTTGAGCGAGGCCGACCCCGGCGCCCAGCAAGCCCGTCGCGCCGAGCTGCGCGAATTGCAGCGGCTGGCCGATCATCGCCACGCTGCCACCCTCGACCGAAGCACTGTCGCGCGTCGCGAGCCGGTCACGGTGGAAGCGCGATAGCGTGTCGAGCGCGGCGATGCCGAGGTTGGGTGCCTGTGCCTCGCCACGCGGGGCGAACGCTTCGAGCTGGCCGGCGATGGTCGCCGCGTTCTGAACGTCGAGCGGCACATAGATGCTCTGATCGACATTCGCGTTGCCACGATTGGCGTCAAGCAAGCCCGCATAAGCGCGCTGCACGGCACTGCCGCCGGCGAGGAGCGCGGCATAGCTTCCCGCCTGGACACTCACCTGCACGGTGTTGGCGGTATAGATCAGTCGCGGCGACAGGATCGCGCTGAACGCGCCCGACGTACCCGCGAAGGTGCCCTGTACCCCGCCTTGGGCGTTGACGAAGGTATAGACATTGCCGGCGCGCAGCCCGCTCAGATCGGGGCGGAACTGCACCACGCCGCCGACCGAGGCGATGCCATCGGTCGCGGTCGGCGTCGTACGGTTCACCTGGATCAGGTCCGAGACGCCGTTGGCGCCCAGGTCGATCAGGGTGTTGGTGCCCGAGGCCAGGATCAGGTTGCCGACAAAGGTCAGCGTCCCGATCGAGCCGGCATTGCCGGTCGCGCCCGGCGAGAGAACGCCTGCGACGCTGGTGGTGAACGGCGCGATGATCGTGCCGGTACCGTTGATCCCCCCGGCCGCGAAGAAGAAGTCGTTCACGCTGCGCAGCGTGCCGTTCACGCCGAGCGTACCGATCTGCAGCGTGACGTCATTCAGCACGTCAAGCCGCGCGCCCTGCGCGATGGTGAGCCCGGCCTGCACGCCATTGATACGCAGCCGATCGATCGTCACCGCGCTGTTGAGCGTCGTGGTGCCGGCGTTGCTCAGCGTAACGTCGAAATAGCGCGGCAAGACGCCTTGCAGGCGATTCCCAGCGGTGTTGTTGGGCACGAAGTTGGTTGCGCCCGGCAGGCCGTTGGCGATGGTCGGCGCGGGGATCGGGAGCGCGGGCGCGGCGGGCGCGAGTTCCGCCTGGCCCGGATCGAGCACATCGCTGCCCGGCTGGTTGGCGGCGCCCGGGCCGCCGATCACCGCGCTGCCCAGGCCATTGGACGGAGCGTCAAGCGGCTGCTCGCCGGCGGTGCCAATGCCATTAGGGGTGTTGACGAGGCCGCCGGTACGGACGTCGCGGCAGACATTGTTACCGATCGCGCCGGTTACGCCACCCTGGACGCAGATTTGGCCGAACTTGCCGGCGGTGCCGGTGCTCTGTTCGCCGGTCAGGTTCGGGACGCCGTTGATCGGCTGACCGTCAGGCCCAAGGATAAAATAATTCGGGTCCTGCAGTGACACCCAGCGCGTCGGGTCTTCCCAGTTGCCATTGCCGGCGGCCGCGCCGACATAGCGATAGGGATTGTTGGCGGCGATCCAGTCCCAATAGAGGTAGAGCGGCTGGTAGAAGCTATTCGAGCCATAGCCGTTCTGCGGCTGGGCGGTGAAGAAGCGGTTGAAACCGCCCGAAAGCACGCCGATCACCAGCTGGCGGGCGAAGGTCCGGTCGAGGATCAGCGGGCCACCCGAGTCGCCACCGGCAGTGGTACCTTCGTTCGGCAGAGCATTGTCGCGGAACGAGTTGAAGTCGAACGGGCTGGCATTGGCGGTGCCGCGGGCGGGATCGTCAAAGTCGATCCAGTAGAGATTCTGCGGCAGATTGGCGTTCGAGCCTGGGCCGAACACGGCGCTGCCGAAATCGGCGAGCGAGGCGAGACCGCCCAACCAGTTTTCGGCCAGACGCCGGCGGTAATCGATCGGCAGCGTGCCACTGACACCAGTGCCGTTGCCGCCATAGCCGGCCAGCGCGACGCGATAGCCCGTGCCGGTATTGGCATTGATCTGGCCCGGCGCCGGAAGCGGCGAGAAGAGCAGGGACCAGGTCGGGATGTTGCGCGCCGGCGTATCGAGCGAGGCGATCGCGACGTCGCCATAGAGGAAGCCATTCGCCGCCGGCTCAAGCGACAACGGGTTATAGGCGACACCGTTCACCGTGTAAAAGTTATCGGTGAGACTAGTGGTGAAAGCAGGACGATTGGCAGACCCGAAAATCCAGTTGATCAGCGGGCTGGTGCCGGCCGGCTGGCCCGGCTGAGTGGTGTTGTTCGAGTTGTTGAAGCCAAAGCCGATCGCAACGCCGCCCGAGCCGGAGCCATAGGCGGTCGCCGCGCGGGTGTTGACGCAGTGCGCGGCGAACAGCACCGTGCGCGGGTTGATCAGCGAGCCGGTGCACAGCCCCAGCCCGACGCCGCCATTGGCGTTCGGCGTCGCGATGATCATCTGCGCGATGCCGGTGATGTTGTTGGGATCGCGCGCGGTGGTCGGCGTGTTGGGCAGCGCGATCAGAATGTTCGGATCGGGCGCGATGTTCGCGTCCAAACGATAAACGCTGAGATCCTGGCGATGCGCGGCAAGCTCGGCGGCCTCGATCGCCAGTTGCCGATTGCGCGCTTCTTCGAGCGAGCGCTGGTCGGCATCCGTCGCGGCACCCAGACCACTACCGGCGACGCTCAGTGCCTGCGCGTTCGCCGCACCCGTACCTAACATCAAACCCAGCAGCGCCGCACTCGTCATCAGCGCCGGGCGCAGCCGGCCTTCCCGCTTGGTCATCAATCTTCCCTCACCGATTTTCGGCCGCATTCACGACCGGTTATATCATGTTACGAAACGCTAATGACTGTAACGGGCGCATCAGATAGGGCAAGAGGGGAATATTATTTCGTGCGGAGCGTGACTTCCGTGCATCAGATGCCGTCGGCCACCCCCGCCAAATTCGCCGCCGCAAGCCGCGCGAGCAAATCCGCAACGCACGCCTCGGCGACCGCCGGATCGGTCGCGCGCACCACGAAATTGGCGCCCACCCGCCCTTCGCGAAAGAACGGATAGCTGCCGATCGCGACGCCCCGATGCGCGCGCTCGGTCTCGCGCAGCAGATCGGCGACCTCGCTTTCCGCCACCCAGCAGCCGATCGTCCGGGAGATAACCGGCCGCCCGCCTTCGAGCGTGCCCGTCAGCGCGTCGAGCATTCCCGCGGTGATGTGCGGCACACCCGCCATGATGAAGATATTGCCGATGCGGATGCCCGGCGCGCCCGATAGCTTGTTGGCGATCAACTCGGCGCCCTCAGGCACGCGCGCCATCCGCTTGCGCGCCTCGGTCAGCCCGCCGCGACTGGCGTAATAACGCTCGAGTACCGCGAGCGCCTGGGGGTGATGCGTGACCCCCACCCCCAAGGCGGCGGCGATCGCGTCCACCGTAATGTCGTCATGCGTCGGGCCGATGCCGCCGGTGGTGAACAGATAGTCGTTGCGCGCGCGCAAGGCGTTCACCGCCTCGACGATCGCCTCGGTCCGATCGCCGACCACGCGCACCTCGGCAAGGCGGATGCCCTGCACGTTCAGCCAGGTCGCGATCTGCGCGACATTCTTGTCCTGGGTGCGGCCGGAAAGGATTTCGTCGCCGATCACCACAAGCGCGGCGGTCCAGATACGCTCGGTCATGGCGCGGGCATAGCCCAGGCCGCGCCCCCTCGCAAAGCCGCGCGCGTGGCGCTATATCACGGTGATGACCGAATATATCACCGAAGACGCCCCGCTCGCCCGCACCGGCGCGATTCGCTTGCATGGGGAAGAGGGTTTCGCCGGGATGCGCGCGGCAGGCCGGCTCGCCGCTGAAACGCTCGACATGATCGCGCCGCATGTCGTGCCCGGCGTGACGACGGCGGCGCTTGACGACATGATCCGCCGCTTCATCGCCGATCACGGCGGGGTACCGGCGACCTTGGGTTATCGCGGCTATACCCATAGCTGCTGCATTTCGATCAACCACGTCGTCTGCCACGGCATCCCGGGCGACAAGCCACTGAAATCGGGCGATATCGTTAATATCGACGTCACCCCGATCCTTGATGGCTGGCATGGCGACTCGAGCCGGATGTACCTGGTCGGCGACGTGCCGTTAAAGGCGCGTCGGCTGGTCGAGTTGACCTATGAATGCCTGATGCTCGGCATCGAGCAGGCGCGGCCGGGCAACCATCTTGGCGACATCGCTCACGCCATCCAGAGCCATGCCGAGCGCCATCGTTACGGCGTGGTGCGCGATTTCTGCGGGCATGGCCTGGGCCGATTGTTCCATGACGCGCCGGAGGTAGTGCATGTCGGCCGCCCCGGCACCGGGCCTGAACTCCGCCCCGGCATGTTCTTCACCATCGAACCGATGATCAATATCGGCCGCCCCGATGTGAAGCTGCTCGACGATGGCTGGACGGCGGTAACGCGCGACCGCTCGCTGTCCGCGCAGTTCGAACATTCGATCGGCATCACCGAGGCAGGCTGCGAAATTTTCACTGTCAGCCCGGCGGGATTGCACAAGCCACCATATTGAATTGGTGGCCGCCGCCCCGGCCATTAGGGTGCGGACAAGCCGATCATCGCGCCAAGTCGGGCGGAAGGCGTCTTGCCGACCCTCTCTCGCGCCTCACAATAATGCGAGGGGTCGCAGCCGAAATGCCGACGAAAGGCGCGCGAAAAGCTCGAATAGCTGGCATAGCCCGCGAACTCGGCGACCTGCGCCACCAGAAAGCGTCGCGTCAGCAACAGTTCCGCGGCGCGCTCGAGCCGGATTTCTCTCAGCACAACGCCGGGTGGCTGGCCGAAAGCGTTCGTGAAGCGCCGGACGAACGACGAGCGGCTGAGGCACGCCGTGTTCGACAGGCTTTTAAGCGAGTGCGGATCGCCGGGCCGCGCGATCATCGCCGTGAATGCACGCGAGACCTGTGGATCGCCGAGCAGCGCCAGCCGCTGGCTCCATCCGGGGCTCGCGACCAGCGTCCGGCGGAATAATTTGACCAACACTTGCTTGAGCAGCGCGGACGCCATCGTGCGCATGCCCATGCGATGCTCCGCGAGTTCGATGCTGACGAGGCCCAATAGACTGGCGGGGCAATCGCTGGCGTCGAAACGTTCGATGATCGGCGCGTCGAGCGATGCGAACAGATCCTCCGACGCGGGGTGCCGCGCCCGGAAATGGCCGCAGATGATCACCAGGTCGCCGCGTCCGTCGCCGGCGACGGTCGAATAGAATTGGCCACGCGGATTGCAGGGGAGGACGGTGGGCTCGTGGAGCCGAAGCGGCCTGCCGTCTCCCGTGGGCATTTCCATGCGATAGTGGATGCCGGGTGGGGTC
The DNA here is from genome assembly GCF_019746665.1 of Sphingomonas sp. Taxonomy (GTDB): domain Bacteria; phylum Pseudomonadota; class Alphaproteobacteria; order Sphingomonadales; family Sphingomonadaceae; genus Sphingomonas. The sequence continues at coordinate 7,545 of NZ_JAIERS010000030.1, forward strand.
AGGATCAGCGTGCGCGGAGTCAACGCGATGCGCGGGCCGCCTTTGATGGCGAGCACGCCCTCTCCCTCCAGCACATAATGCAACCCCGGCAGCGGGGCCGGACCCAGCCCGAGTGACCAGCCACGCTCAATCCGACATTCGGTGAATGCGACAGCCTCGACATTGAGCATGCCGAGAATATCGTCGATCTCCTCGTCCCGGTCCGCCGGACGAATTGTCATGTACTTATGTCCCCGTGCCATGCGTCACGTGGCGCGCGCATGATAACGGTTGGTGCCGGGCGTACGACGGCGGCGCTATAACTTGCAAACCAATTTATCGAAAGACGGACCTGTTTTTGCCGCAGTGGGGCGTGCGCGCGATCGGGGCGCGAACATGAGCAACGGGCAGCTCGATCGACATGCCAGCATCGGCTAACGCGCCGAGTCGGCACGCAGCAGCCGTGCCAACAGCGCGATGGCGCGGTCGATATCGGCGTCGGTCGTGCGCCAGGAACATACGCTGAGCCTTGCGGCCGGCGCACCCTGCCAGATGGTCGGGCCAAACCAGATATCGCCCGAGGCCGCCGCTGCCTGGCGCACCCGCTCGGTTTGTTCGCTAGAATTGGCGCGGATCAGCACTTGGTTGAGCACGACGTCGTTCAACACTTCGAACCCCGCCGCGGCCAGCCCCTCGCCGAGGCGTCGCGCCTGCGTGCGGTGGCGATCGACCAGCGCCGCGACGCCGTCGCGCCCCAGCGAGCGCAGCGCCGCCCAGATCGCCACGCCGCGCGCGCGACGCGAGAATTCCAGCGTCAGATTCTTCTGCGCGTCGGGCTCGGAAGTCGCATAGGCGGCGTCGCTGTTCATCGCCGCCGCCAGCGCGCCAGAATCGCGGCAGATGCTCATCGCGCCGTCATAAGGCGTGTTCAGCCACTTATGCCCGTCGGTCGTCCAGCTATCGGCGAGGTCGATCCCCTCGGTCAGCGGGCGCGAGGCGGCGGCGGCGCGCGCCCAAAGCCCGAAGGCGCCATCGACATGCACCCACGCGCCCGCCTCCCGCGCGCGGGGCAGGATCACGGCGAAGGGATCGAACGATCCAGTGTTCACCTCGCCCGCCTGCAGGCAGAGGATCGTGCGATCATCGAGCGGCGGTAACCGCGCCGGATCGACCCGGCCCTGCCCGTCGACCGGCGCCAGGACCACCCGTTCAAGCCCGAAGCCCAGCAGCCGCAGCGCCTTCTTCAAGGTGATGTGCGCCGTCTCGCTGATCACCACCCGCAGCGGCGGCGCCCCGTCCAAGCCGTCTGCGTCGAAATTCCACCCCAGCCGGCCAAGCAGGGTTCGGCGCGCGGCGGTGAGGCAGCCGATCGTGCACGCGCTGGCCGAGGTGCCGAACCCCACCGCGCTTTCACGCGGCAGATCGAGGATTTCGGTGATCCAGCGCGCGGCGATCCGCTCGACCGCGGCCGCGCTCGGCGCGCCGACCGCCGAAGCGGCGCTCTGATCCCAGGCGAGCACCAGTCGCTCGGCGGCGGCGGCGACCGGTAGGCTCGCGCCTTTCACGAAGCCGAAATAGCGCGGCCCGTTCGAGGCGACCGTCGCCGGCGAACCCAGCCCATCGAGCATCGCCAGCGTCTCCTCCGGCGCGGCGCCCTGCGTCGGCAAAGGCTCGTCGAAACCATTGAGCGCGGCGATCGCGTCGGGATCGGGATAAGCGCGGCGGGCGCTGCTTGTCGCGACATAATCGCGGGCACGGGCATCGGCATCGGCGAGCAGATCAAGTTCGGTCATGGCGTGTCTCCCGCCCGACTTGTCGCCGCGCGGCGAGCGCAAGGCGAGCGATATCCGATTGCCGAGGTTGTGACTCCTCGTCACAATGCGCGCATGACGATCCCCTCGCTGCAAAGCCTGCGCGCGTTGGAGGCGGCGGTGCGGCTTGAAAGCTATAGCGCCGCCGCGCGCGAGCTGGGGCTGACCCATAGCGCGATCAGTCACCGCATCCGCGAGTTGGAAGCGCGGCTCGCCACGCGGCTGTTCGAGCGCCAGGGGCAACGGATGATCCCCAGCACCCGCGCCCGCGCGCTGGCCGACCCCGTCGGGCGGGCGCTCGCGCTGCTGGCGGAGACCTTCCCGCCCGAGCAGCGAGCGCGCCAGCCGCTGCGGGTGAGCGTGCTCCCCTCCTTCGCGCATCGCTGGCTGGTGCCGCGCCTTGCCGCGTTCCGCGCGGCGCATCCCAGGATCGACCTGCAGCTCGACGCGCGGCTGGAACTCTCGGTGCCCGGGCAGCGCGGGATCGACGCCGGGTTACGCTATGGCGCGGGCGACTGGCCCGGGCTCGTCGCGACGTCACTCGCGACCGAGCGGCTGTTCCCGGTGTGGGCGCCAGCCTATGCGGCGCGGCTCGGCCTCGCCACCCCGGCGGATCTCGCCCGCGCAACGCTCCTCCGCCATGTCCGCCATCATTGGCAGCCCTGGTTCGCCGCCGCCGGCCTCGCGATTGAGGAGCCACGCGACGGCCCGCTCTATGAGGATGCGGGGCTGCTGCTGGAGGCAGCGGCAGCGGGCGAAGGCGTCGCGCTCGCGCGCGGACTGCTCGTCGCCCGCGATCTGGCGAGCGGCCGGCTGGTCGCGCCCTTCCCGATCTCGGTCGGCGATCAGAGCGCTTATTATCTCGTCCGTCCCGCCACCCCGCGCCGGGCCAACGCCGCCGCTGATACGCTCGCCCGCTGGATCAAGGCGACACTGGCGGCAGAAGCGCGCGCCGGGGCGCCGCAAACGCTGCCCAAAGATTAGGCAACAGGCGCGACACTGCACGGTCGAGCGGCAGGCCAGGTGCCGGCTGCCGTGACGCGATCACGCGGTCACGCGGCCCTTTCCGTATGGCACGAAGCTTGTAAGATGGACGGCGCGAACGGGCATAAGCCGGGCGGGGACGAGTCTCGTGAAAAAAGTCGAAGCGATCATCAAGCCCTTCAAACTCGATGAGGTGAAGGAGGCGCTGCACGAAGTGGGCGTCTCGGGCATCACCGTCACCGAAGCCAAGGGGTTCGGCCGGCAAAAGGGCCATACCGAGCTGTATCGCGGCGCCGAATATGTCGTGGACTTCCTGCCCAAGGTGAAGCTCGAGGTCGTGATCGACGACGCGCTCGCCGAGCGTGTGGTGGAGGCGATCGCCCAGGCGGCGCATACCGGTCGCATCGGCGACGGCAAGATTTTCGTGATGCCCGTGGAAAGCGCGCTGCGCATCCGCACCGGCGAGCGCGACGAAAACGCGATCTAACCCAACCCTTTTTCCTGTCTCACCCCAAATGAAAGGCACCATCATGGCGAATACGCCGGCCGATATTCTGAAGATGATCGAGTCCGAGGAGATCGAATGGGTCGATCTGCGCTTCACCGATCCCAAGGGGAAGTGGCAGCATCTGACGATGGTCTCGTCGGTGGTCGGCGAGGACGAGCTGACCGATGGATTTATGTTCGACGGCTCCTCGATCGCCGGCTGGAAGGCGATCAACGAAAGCGACATGATTCTGAAGCCCGATTTGGACGCGGTCTATGTCGATCCGTTCAGCGCGACGCCGATGCTGATCGTGGTCTGCGACATCGTCGAACCCTCGACCGGCGAACTCTACGCGCGCGACCCCCGCTCGACCGCGAAGCGCGCCGAAACCTATCTGAAGGGCACCGGCATCGGCGACACCGTCTATGTCGGCCCCGAAGCCGAATTCTTCATGTTCGATGATGTGAAGTTCGAGAACAGCTATTCGACGAGCTATTACAAGCTCGACGACATCGAACTGCCGACCAACACCGGCCGCGATTATGAAGGCGGCAACCTTGCCCACCGGCCGCGCGCCAAGGGCGGCTATTTCCCGGTCGCCCCGGTCGACTCGGCGGTCGACATTCGCGGCGAGATGGTCTCGACCATGCTCGAAATGGGCCTGCCGTGCGACAAGCATCACCATGAGGTGGCCGCCGCCCAGCATGAACTCGGCCTCACTTTCGGCACGCTGGTGCAGACGGCCGACCGGATGCAGGTGTACAAGTACGTCGTTCACCAAGTCGCGCATGCCTATGGCAAGACCGCGACCTTCATGCCCAAGCCGATCAAGGAAGATAACGGATCGGGTATGCACACCCATATGTCGATCTGGAAGGAAGGCACCCCGCTATTCGCCGGCAATGGCTATGCCGGCCTCAGCGAAACCTGCCTTTACTTCATCGGCGGGGTGATCAAGCACGCCAAGGCGCTGAACGCCTTCACCAACCCAAGCACCAACAGCTATAAGCGGCTGGTGCCAGGCTATGAAGCGCCGGTGCTGCTCGCTTATTCCAGCCGCAACCGTTCGGCCTCGTGCCGCATCCCCTATGGCGCGGGCGCCAAGGCCAAGCGTGTCGAGTTCCGTTTCCCCGACGCGCTCGCCAACCCTTATCTCTGCTATGCCGCGATCCTGATGGCGGGGCTGGACGGGATTCAGAACCGCATCCATCCCGGCGAGCCGATGGACAAGAACCTCTATGATCTGCCGCCCGCCGAGCTGGCGAACGTGCCGACCGTGTGCGGTTCGCTCCGCGAGGCGCTCGACAGTCTGGAGGCCGATATGGACTTCCTGCTCAAGGGCGACGTGTTCAGCAAGGACCAGATCGAAGCCTATATCGAGCTGAAGCGCGAGGACGTCGCCCGTTGGGAGATGACGCCGAGCCCGGTCGAGTTCGACATGTATTACAGCGCCTGACACGGGTCTGATCGAAGAAATGCGCGGCGCGGGAAGCTATTCCCGCGCCGTTTGCTTTGGCCCCGTATATTTACGGCTGGCCATTTCTAGCTTCCTGTTTTTCTTTGTTCTTTTCCGATCAAGCCCGGCTCGGCCCATTTTGCGTTAACCACTGAAAAAGGCCCCGCGTGGCTAGTCCCCCGCATGGCACTTCAGGGCGGCATGTTGATCGGGCAAGCAGCGGGCGCGGTGGCGGCGTTGCTTGTCGCGACCTTCGCGCCGCCAGCGCGCGGCACGCTGTTGATCGTGCCGCTCGGCGCGACCCCGGCGCATCGCCTGCTCGCGGTGCCGGGCGTCACGCTGCGCGGTCGCGGTCCCTGGCCTGGCAGCCTGGTGATCGAGGGAGACGGTGCGCTGTTCTGGCCGGCGCTGGGGGATGGCTTGCTGGTGGTGCGTGGCAGCGCCGCCAGCTGTGGCGGGAAGGAGACGACGGGGTGGCGGGTAGGCAACTAACTCTTGGCGCGATGCGGACGACCGGCACCCGCGCCCTTGTGGCGCTGATGGCGCTCGGCGCCGGGGCGACGCTGATCGCAGGCGTGATCATCGGCAGCCCCACAACGCTCGGCGCGACGATGCTCGCGGTCGCCGCGCTGGTCGTTCCGGGGTGGAACCTCCTGCGCGGGAACGCCGATGCCCAGGCACGGATCGCGCTTGGCATCGCGGTGCCGCTCACCGCAGCGGCGTTGCTGCTCGTGCTCACCGGGCACCCCTGGCAAACCGACATGCACATGGTGTTCTTCGCGCTGATCGCGACGCTGGTGATCCTGTGCGATTGGCGCGCGATCGTCGCGGCGACTTTGGTAACGGCTGTCCATCACCTGCTGCTCGATTTCGTGGCGCCTGCCTATGTGTTCGGCGGCAGCGCCAGTCTGGCGCGCGTCATTCTGCATGCGGTGATCGTGCTGATCGAAGCCGGGGCGCTCGCATGGACCGCCAATGCGCTGCTCACTTTACTCACCGCTTCGGAACAGGTGCTCGCCGATGTCGCGGCGGCGCATGGCGCGATGGAAGCCGAGGCAAGCGCGCGCACCGGGGTGATTACCGCCGTGCGCGATGGCCTGCGCGAACTGGCGGCTGGCAACCTCACCGTCCGCATCACCGCGCCGTTCGACCCCGCTTTCGAGCCGCTGCGCGCCGACTTCAACGCGACCGCCGACCAGTTGCAAACGACGATGCAGGCGCTGATCGAGGCGATCGGTTCGATCGAGACGAGCATCGCCGAAATTGGCGGCGCCGCCGACGATCTGTCGCGCCGCACCGAACGCCAGGCCGCGACACTCGAAGAGACGGCGGCGGCCGCGACCGAATCGAACCAGGCTGTGCAGGCGGTCGTCGCGCGCACCGGCGAGTCCGATCGGCTGTTCAGCGCGGTTATGACCGAGGCCGAGGCGAGCGACGCGGTCGTCTCCAATGCCAAGGCGGCGATGCGCGAGATCGCCAAATCGTCGCAATCGATCACCGCGATCGTCGGCCTGATCGACGGCATCGCGTTCCAGACCACGCTGCTCGCGCTAAACGCCGGGGTCGAGGCGGCGCGCTCGGGCGAGGCGGGGCGCGGCTTCGCGGTGGTCGCGACCGAGGTCCGTAGCCTGGCTGAAAAAGCAGCATCAGCGGCCGACGAGATTAAGCAGCTGATCGCGACCAGTGCCGGCCAGATCGACAATGGCGTCAAGCTGGTCGAACAGGCCGGCACCACCGTGCGCCAGATCGTCGAGCGGTTCGGCTCGGTGCGCCAGCTAATCAGCGAGATCGCGCGCTCGAGCGAGGCGCAAGCGCAGGCGGTCGCGACGGTCAGCGGTGCGATCCGCGAAATCGACAAGGTTACCCAATCGAATGCCGCGATGGTCGAGCAATCGAGCGCCGCGACCCGCAGCCTGGCGGGCGATGTCGCCAAGCTGACCGACCTCACCCGCCAGTTCCGCTTTGAAGCGCAAGGAAGCGCGCCGCCGTCGATGCGTCGCGCCGCCTGAACCCGGCCCCCCTGGCGCCCGGGCAGCTGCCCGCCCGGGCGCCGTTTTTTCAGTTGCTTTGCGGTTCGTTCTGGCGCCTGTTGAGGCGGCATGGACCGGCGCCAGCTTCTCGGCGGGATTGCCGCCCTTCCCCTGATCGGTGCCGGCACCGCTTATGCCGATGATGCTTATGCCGACGACATGGCGATTCTGCGCGCCGCGCTGGCGCTGCATCCCGGGCTCTACCGCTATGCGACGCCCAGCCAGGTCGAGAGCGGACTGAACCGGCTCGCCGCGCTCTGGCCGGGTGCGGGGCTGGAGACGCGCTACCTCGCCTTATCGCGCTTCCTAGCCGCGCTGCGCTGTGGGCACAGCTATTGCAATTTCTTCAATCAGCGCCGCGCGATCGCGGGCGCGCTGTTCGATCGCCCGACGCGCCTACCCTTCCATTTCCGCTGGATAGACGGCGCGATGATTGTAACGGCGGACCCAAGTGGCACCCTGCCGCCCGGCACAAGCGTCACCAATATCAACGGCACGCCGAGCGCGGCGCTGCTCGCCCGGCTGATGCCCTATGCCCGCGCCGACGGTCATAATGACGGGAAGCGCCGCGCGCTGCTGGAAGTGCAGGGCGAGGACACGATCGAGACTTTCGATGTGTTCCAGGGCCTGCTCGCGCCGCCGCCACCGGGCGGACACCGGATCGAGGCGGTGCTGCCCGACGGTGGCGCCAAGACGCTCGTTTTGCCCGGTATCGACCTCGCCGCGCGCCGGGCGATGATGACGAAGCCCGCCGACGATGCCGAAGGCGCACGCTGGCAATGGGCGATGCGCGGCGATGTCGCGCTGCTCACCATGCCGGGCTGGGCGCTCTATAACAGCAAATGGGATTGGGCCGGCTGGCTGGAAGCGCGGCTTGATTCGCTCGGCGGCGCGCGGGGGCTGGTGATCGATCTGCGCGCCAATGAAGGCGGGCTCGATTGCGGCGACCCGATCCTAGCGCGATTGATCGACCGGCCGCTCGCGCCGCCCGCGATTGAGCAACGGCTGCGCTTCACCCGCACGCCGCCAGCGCTTGACCGCTATCTCGACACTTGGGACGACAGCTTCCGCCAGTTGGGGGTCGGCGGCGCGCCGCTGCCGGGCGGGTTCGTCGCCCGGCCCGGCGGCAATCGCGACATCACGATCCAGCCCGCCGCGAAACGGCTTAAGCTGCCCGTCGCCGCGCTGATCTCGCCCACCAACAGCTCGGCGACCTTCCAGTTCGCGATGATGGCGCGGGCGAGCGGCAAGGTGCGCCTATTCGGGCAAACGACCGGCGGCAACCAGCGCGGCATCAATGGCGGCGCGTTCTTCTTCGTGCGGTTGCCCGAAAGCGGCATCGAGTTCGATCTGCCGCTGGTCGGCTATTTCGCGCCGCCAGGCACCCCTGATGCCGGCCTCGCGCCAGATGTGTTCATCGCGCCCACCGCGCGAGACATCGCGGCCGGGCACGATCCCGCGTTCGACGCGGCGCTCGCCTGGGTCGCCCGCGCCTGACTCAACGCCGTTCCCGGCTTGCCCGCCGGCGCCCCAATTGCCACACAGGCGCGACAGCTTTGGGAGAGAGTCATGCGCGAGTTGCTCCATCACTTCATCGACGGCGCCTGGGTGGCAAGCGACGGCGGCAAGCGGCACGAGGTGATCAACCCCGCGACCGAAGCGCCGTGCACCGTGATCACGCTTGGCACCGCCGCCGATGTCGACCGCGCGGTGACAGCGGCGCGCAAGGCGTTCGAGAGCTTCTCGCGCACCAGCGTCGCCGATCGGCTGGCGCTGCTCCAGCGGATCATCGAAGCGTATAAGGCGCGCATCCCCGATCTTGCCCAGGCGGTGAGCGAGGAAATGGGCGCGCCGATCGGCTTCGCCACCGCCGCCCAGGTTCCAAGCGGCCTCGGCCACTTCATGGCGACCGCCAAAGCGCTGGAAAATTTCGCTTTCGAGCAAACGGTTGGCCGCGCCAAGGTGGTGCATGAGCCGATCGGCGTCGTCGCGATGATCACGCCGTGGAACTGGCCGCTGAACCAGATCACCGCCAAGGTCGCCCCCGCGCTCGCCGCCGGCAACACGATGATCCTGAAGCCGAGCGAGGAAGCGCCCGCCTGCGCCGCGATCCTTGCTGAAATCCTCGACGCAGCCGGCGTGCCGGCGGGCGTGTTCAACGTGGTGAATGGCGACGGTCCGGACGTTGGCGCGGCGCTGTCGGCGCATCCGGGTGTCGACATGGTGAGCTTCACCGGCTCCACCCGCGCCGGGATTGCAGTCGCGCAGGCGGCGGCGACCACCGTCAAGCGGGTGCATCAGGAGCTGGGCGGCAAGGCGCCCAATCTCGTACTCGAAGGCGCGGACCTGGGCGCGGTGCTGCCGCCGACGCTCACTGGCGTACTCGCCAATAGCGGGCAGAGTTGCATCGCCCCCACCCGGTTGCTGGTCCACAAAACCCAGAAGGAGGCCGCCATCGCCGTCGCCAAGGCGATGTTCGAGGGCGCGAGCGTCGGCGATCCGACCGAGATGGGCCAGCATATCGGCCCGGTCGTCAACCGCGCGCAGTTCGACAAGATCCAGGGCCTGATCCAGTCGGCGATCGACGAGGGCGCGACGCTGGTGACGGGCGGAACGGGCCGCCCGGACGGCCGCAATTCGGGCTATTATGTCCGCCCGACCGTCTTCGCCGACGTAACCCCCGAGATGCGCATCTGGCGCGAGGAGGTGTTCGGCCCCGTCGCGACGATCACCGATTATGACGATGCCGAGCAAGGCGTGCGGCTGGCGAACGACACGGTGTTCGGCCTCTCCGCCGCGATCTCTGGCGATCCGGCCAAGGCCGCCGAAGTCGCGCCGCGGCTGCGCGCTGGTCTGGTGACCATCAACGGCTGGAGCCCAGACTCGGCGGCCCCTTTCGGCGGCTATAAGCAATCCGGCAATGGCCGCGAGTTCGGCAAGTTCGGGCTGGCCGAGTTCATGGAAGTGAAGACGATCACCGGGCTGCCGGGGTGATGGCCTAGTTTCGCCCGATTTTCGCCGTCGCCACGATGCACGTCTGGCACGGTCGGCACGGCGAAAAGGAGCGATTGATGCGGCTTGACCTGTTGATACCCGCGCGCGGCGACGATTATGCCGCGATGGCCGCCGAGGAGGCCGAAGACTACGTCGCCGCCTTCGCCGCGAGGGGCATCACGCTCGGTCCGCTGCCCTGGGACGAAGCGCCGGGGATCGGGGACGCCGCGCTCGCGCTGTTCGCCTGGGGTTATCACCTCGCGCCCGAACGCTGGCAGGCGGTGCTCGACCGCTGGCCGGCGGAACGGCCGCTGCTCAACCCGCCCGCGCTGATTGCCTGGAACGTGCGCAAGACCTACCTCGCCGAGCTCGAGCGCGAGGGCGTGCCGATCGTCCCGAGCTGGTTCGGCGCGGCCACGCCGGCGAGCGTCGCTGCCGCGTTCGCGCGGTTCGGCTGCGAGGAGATGGTGGTGAAACCGCAGATCTCCGCGGGCAGCCATCAGACCCAGCGGCTCAAGCCGGGCGAGTCCGTGCCACCGCTTGCCGAGGCGATCCTGCAGCCCTTCCTGCCGGCGGTGGGCGAGGAGGGCGAGCTGTCGCTGCTGTTCATCGGCGGCACCTTCAGCCATGCGGTACGCAAGGTCGCCAAGGCCGGCGATTTCCGCATTCAGCCGCAATTTGGCGGCCAGCTGTCGCGCTTCGACCCGCCCGCCGAGGCGCTGAGCGTCGCCACCCAGGCGCTCGCCGCGCTGCCCGAAGCGCCAGTTTACGCGCGCGTCGATCTGATTCGGCGGCCCGACGGCACCCTCGCGCTGATGGAGCTGGAGGCGACCGAGCCCGATCTCTACCCTGATCTCGGCGACGATGTGCCGGGCAAGCTCGCCGACGCGGTCATCGCTTATATCGGCCAGGTCCAAAGGATTAGCGGCACCCCCGCCAGCACCACCAGCAGCGACAGCGGCGCGCCGAGCCGGGCATAATCGCCGAACCGATAGCCCCCCGGCCCCATCACCAGCGTGTTGCACTGGTGGCCGATCGGGGTGAGGAAATCGCACCCCGCCCCCACCGCCGTCGCCATCAGGAAGGCGTCGGGGCGGTAGCCGAGCTCATGCGCGAAGGTCGCGGCGATCGGGGCCATCACCAGCACGGTGGCGGCATTGTTGAGGAACGGCGTCACCGCCATCGCCGCGACCAGGATCAGCCCGACCGCGCCCCATACCGGCAGCGCGCGGGCGAGCAGGGCGAGCTGATCGGCGATGATGCCCGACGCGCCCGTCGTGCGCAGCGTGTCGCTCACCGGGATCAGCGCGCCGAGCATCACCAGGATCGGCCATTCAACCGCTTGATAAGCCTCGCGAACCGGCAGCGCGCCAAGGATCAGCACCGCGCCCGCTGCGGCGAAAAAGGCCACGGCGACCGGCACCGCCCCGCTCGCGGTCGCGACCATCGCCAGCGCGAGCGCGGCGACCGGGAGCAGCCCGTTGCGGGCGCTCCCCAGCCGCAGCACGCGCTCGGCGAGCGGCAGGCAACCGAGGTCGCGCAGCCGCTCCGGGAGCAGTCCGAGGGGCCCCTGGAGCACCACCACGTCGCCCCCGCGCAACGCGGTGTCGCCCAGCGCCGTCGCCAGCCGCTCTCCGGCACGCGAAATCGCGATCAAATTCACCCCATAGCGCGCCTGCAGCCGCAACCGGCCCGCGCTCTGCCCGATCAGCGGCGAATCGGTGGTGACCACCGCCTCGATCACCCCCACGTCGTCGCCCTTGGCATCTTCGGGCAGCGGCCGGTCCTGCCCGGCGAGCGCGAGCTTGTCGGTCGCGATCACCCGCTCCAACATATCGGGCGCGCCGCCCAGGATCAGCGTGTCGCCCGCGCGCAGCTCGGTCTCGGCCTGGACGGGGGTGCGGACCCCGACGCGGAGCAGGCTCGCGATCGTCACCGCGCGCTCGTGGCGATCGAGGAACGCCCGCACCGTCTCCCCCACCGCCGGCGAGCCCTCGCGCAGCTCGGCCTCGGTCACATAGCCGGTGATGTCGAGCGCGTCGCCCATCGTCGGCGCGGCGCGGCGGTCGGACGGCAGCAGGCGATAGCCGAGCGTGAGGAAAGCCAGCCCCAGCAGCGTCAGCCCCGCGCCGACCGGCAGATAATCGAACATGTGGAAGGGCTCCCCCGTCATCTCCTGCCGCACCCGGCTGACGATGATGTTGGGCGAGGTGCCGACCAGCGTCATCAGCCCGCCGAGCAGCGAGGCGAACGCCATCGGCATCAGGAACACCGAAGGGTTGGTGCCGGACCGCTTGGCGAGCTGGAAGGCGGCCGGCATCAGCATCGCCAGCGCGCCGATATTCTTGACCAGCGCCGAGCCGAAGCCGACCGCGGCGGTGAGCACCAGCAACTGGCTCCGCGTGTGCCGGGCATAGGGCGTGATCCGGGCGAGCGCCGCCTCGATCAGCCCCGATCGCTGCACCGCCGCCGAGATCACCAGCGCCGCGCCGACGATGATCACGATATCGTCGGAAAAGCCGCTGAACGCCGCCTTGGGCGAGACGATGCCGAGCGCGAGCCCCGCGAGCAGCGCGATGATCGCGACCACATCATAGCGGAACCGCCCCGACAGGAAGAGCGCCATCATGCCGGCCAGCAGCGCGATCGATTCGATCTGGGGGAGTGTCACGCAGGCGGAACGCTCGGCGGCGCGGCGGGGTTGCGTGGGGGGTGGTGCGATGGGGGGTGGGAGCGGAACGGCGGGAGGTGGGCCGTCAGCGGAAAGGCGGATTCCGTTACAGTAACGATGAGGAGCTGCCTTTCCGCAAGCGAGCCCCATTCGGAAAGTATCGTCGTCTCCGAAAATCCCTCATTCGGGCAGAAAGCCCAGCTCATAGACCTGCGGGCGCAACTTATTGCTGAGGGCCGCGTAGGCGGCCTTGAAAGGATCGAGATCGGTTAGCGCGCTGTCACCATAAGCTTCGAGCGCGCGACGCACCTGATACCATCCGGCGTCGGGGCGGTTCAGCTTCAGTTCCTGCCTAATCTTGTTGGGAAAGCTGGTGGCGTGGAAGCGGGCGAACAGCTTGCGGCCTTCGTCAAGCACGCTGCGGGCTTCGGGCGAGAAGGTCATACCCGCCATGTACCGGACCATGAAGTCGCTCTCGAACCGCGCCTTCGCGCCGACTTCGGCTTCGGTGAAGGGGATGAAGTGGTTGGTGAGGCTCCAGTCGCGACCGTTCCAGCGTAGCCCGTCCGCGCCCGCAGTGAGATTGCTGTTATTGAACAGCATCCAGACGAGACAATCGGACTTGAACTCGTCTGAGAGCGGCTGCGAGGGTTGGAGGAACTGGTCGCGGTCGTTGAGCCATGTCGGCTTAATGAGTAGTCTTACGGTAAAAACGGTCGCAGCTTGCCAAAGATTATCCGGCGTAACGAAAAAACCCCGAGCACTGCTGTATCCCGATGACATCAAAAAAGTCTTTGCCACCGTATTTTGGAAGTCATTGCCAGCGCAGTTGAGCCAAGCAATAGCACCGTCTGACCATCTGGTCCCCCGAAGGTCGGTGCTGGAAGTGGCAGGAGTGATTGCGCCTTTGAGCGGGATCACTTCCTGCCTGTTTGAGGGTCGCCTAAACACCCAATCAGTAAGGAGTTTGAGGCCATCGTAATTCAAATACGTCTTTTCGCCGATTTGATTACCGTCCTTGTCCAAAGCAACCGCAGTCACATTGTCGATCACCGAGTTCGCGCTGGTGTCCCACACGAAAAACGAGATAGGAAAGTTACCCTTTAGCGCATCGAACGTTCGACTATGAACGGCAAATCCGCCGAGATATTCCGCGCGCCAAACCTGACGAAATTCATTGAGCGTAGGCGTCGAGATGTATTTTACTTTGCTGAAGATCGCCAGTTTAGCAGTAGGCATCTCCTGATATACTCGGGCAATGAACTGCATAGAGAGCTCGTTCGTTGCCTTTCCATATTGGCTCATCGCCGTACGAGCAAACCGCGTATTTGCAACGCCAAGCTTGTTTTCGCTTTTTGCCATCGGGACTGCGAGGCCCCCGCCTGTGGCCTCCGCATAAGGCGGATTGATCAGCACAAGGATCGGCTTTGCGCCTTTCCTGCCCTCGCGCGCATCGACAATCGCTTGTCGTAGCGCCAACGGTACCTTGCCCGACAGGCTATAGTCGATCTCGCCAAAATCGGTTACATCGTCGTTGAGGTAATCATATTGGAAAATCTCCGCCCCGGCGAAGGCGGGGTTACTGCGCATAATCGTTACGTCCTCCTGATCCAGGGTGGACATGAAGACATTGCGCAGTTTGTTATGCTTGGCCTCCAGATTGCCGACGCCCGCACACATATCCCAGACGATGTATTTCTGCTGCCAGTCCGCGCCCAATGTGGCGGTGAGCTGGTCGTAGGCTTTGTCCACGATATGGAGCGGAGTGTAGAATGCGCCCTTGAATTTCTGTTCGTCTTGCGGGAGCAGGCTATCGCGCCGTTCGAGCAGATAATGCCGCTCCGCCTCTGGCTCTGGCGGGCGGTGGTAGATGTTCCAGAAGTTGCGATAGCCACGCTCGCTGGCGAGTTCGTATTGCTCGGCGCCCAGAATGAACACCGGCTTGTCGCCGCTGAACAGCAGGCGCGCGGGCAGGTTGCGCATCGCTTCGTTGCGGCCATCGTGCATGATGTCTGCAAAGAACAGCACGGCATAGTCGGCCTCGCGCTTAACGCCGAGTTCGACGCCGATCATCGCCACCCATTTGTCGAACACCTGTCGCAGGTTGTTGCGTGTGATCGGTGTGCGGATGATCCGACCTTCGCGCACCGCGTCCTTCGCGGCCTTGATAAATTCGGCTTCGTAACCGTCGATCCGGTAGAGGATGAAATGGGTCTCGATGGTAGGGGCAATCTGCGCGGCTAGTGCCTTGTCGGCGGCTGATCCGGACTTGGGCCACGTGATGGACTTATCGTCGAGGATCGGCAGCGCGTGTTCGGTCGCCATCAGGGCGGCTTTTTCACGGTCGATCACGCACAAGAAGCCGGGGATGGCCTCACCGCGTTTCCGCGCGGCGCGGACGTAGACCAGCAACTGCGCGAACATCAGTAGCGGCGGAGTGGGAGCTTCCTTGGCCTCGAACCAGATTTCCGGTGTCTGGATATCCACCAGCCCCTTGAACACGCCCTTCAGGCCGAGCGCCGCAATATAGGCATCTTTGACATCTTCTTCGGTGCGGGCAGTGGAGAGCGACTGAAGGAGATTCATGACCCAGGTTTTTCCGTTTTTCGCTCGATCAGATGGCAGACAGGTATAGATTTGTTTCGGTCTTTGGCGATACCATCCCCCCTAATAATCCTTGCTCACCCGCGCGTTGATGCTCTGCCGCCCGAGCGTCGAGATCGTCGACAGGATCGACAGCCACCGCGTCACCCGGAACTCGACCTGGGTCGCCGAATAGCCCTGGCCGTCGGTGATGATCTCCGCATAGAGCCGCCGCGTGATATATTTCCCCGCCGCGACTGAGGTCGTGCGGCCGATCTGCTGGTCGGGCGGCAGGATGCGCAGCCGGTCGAGCCCCACCACCCGGCGCAGCGAGTTGATCGGGTTCAGCCCCGTCCCGCCATTTTGCAGCGCCGATACCGCCGCCGCCAGCTGCAACGCCTCGGGCGCCGACAGGCTGGTGATCGAGGTGCCGAACAACAGGCGTGACAGCAGCTCGTCCTGCGGCAGCGCGGGGTTGCTCGAGAACAGGATTTCGGGCTTGGTCGAGGGGCCGGTGACGCGGATCGTGGCGGACAGGCCGGTGGTGGTCGCGTCGGCCTCGATATCGAGCGCGGGGTCCGGCGGCGAATTGCCGAGGAAGCGGATCACCCCGCGGCGGATATCGAACTGGCGGCCCGAAAATTCATAGGTGCCGCGGATGATCTGCGCCCGGCCGCCGATCGTCGGCGCCTCCGCGATCCCGCCCAGCTGCATGTCCGCCGACCAGAAGGAGGTGAGGCCGAGCCCGGTCACCGACAGCGCGTCATCGGTGCGGGCGTGGACGTCGAGCCGCCAGCTGCCCTGCGGCGCCTCCGCCTCCACCTCGCCGCCGGGCAGGTTGATCTCGCGCAGGTTGAGCTTGGGCACCGCCGCCGCCTGCACCGCCTGCCCCAGCCGATAGCGCGCGACATCGAGCCGCACATCGCCCGCGATCAGCCCGCCATCGCCGTCCGAGCGGATGCTCAAGGGGCCGGTGATCGTCGCGCCGATATCGTCGCGGTTGATCATCACCGCGCGGCTCGCCTGCAGCTTCAGGTCCATGCCGAAGCCGTTGACCGCGGCGAAATCGAAGCCGCCCGATCCCGTGACGCGCCCGCCGCGCCCGGCGTCCGCCGCGAAATTGTCGATCGTGAGGCGCGATCCGCTGAAGCGCCCGTCGCCGGTGACGTTGGTGAGCACGGTGCCGGTGCGCGTGCTCTCGATCCGCGCGCCCTTCGCGCGCAGCAGCCCGCGGATGCTGGGGTTGTTCACCCGCCCGCCGAGATCGGCGCCGATCGCGACCGGGCCGGACAGGTCGAACAGCTCGATGCCGGTGAGCCGCCAGAGCGTGTCCGCCGGCCCATCATAGCGCAGCTGCGCGAACAACGGCGCGTTGGTGAGCCGGTCGACCAGGGCTTCGCCGGCGAGCGGCGTCAGCAGCGCCTGGGCGCGGCCGATCGTCTTGCCGCCCGATGCCATCACCGCGCGCATCGCCGCGCGGTCGGTCTGCAGGATGCCCGCCAGCCCAAACTCGACCGGCTGCGAGCGCAGCACCAGCCCGGCGCGGCTCAACCCCCGCACCCGCAGATCGACGCGGCCCGTCGGCGCCCCACCGCGCGCCTGGGCGTAGCTGAGCTTGCCCGAAGCGCTGCCCGACAGCCCCAGCCCCGGCACCGCGAGATCGAGGATCGTCATCGGCAGATTGTCGAGCGAGGCGTCGAGCGCCGCGCTTTCCTCGGCGAAGCGGCCGCTGATGCTGCCGGTGCCGCCGGCGAAGCTCAGCCGGGTTTCGGCGAGCCGCCACGCCTCGCCCTCGCGCGTCACGATCGCGGCGTTCTCCAGCTTGAGCGGGCGCCGCTCGATCTGGCCGTTCGCGCGGATCGTGTAGCGATCGGGGGCGATGTCGGCATCGGCGGTCAAGTCGAAGGCGGCGCCGCGCGCCCCGGCCAGCCGTACGGTCGCGGTGCCGGTGCCGTTGCGCAGCGTCGCGCTCGCCGAGAAGCGGCCGAGCGCGAGTGTCCCCTGGCGCAGCCCCTGCCCCTCCGCCCGTGCGGCGATCGTCGCGCCCTCGGGATCGAGCAACGCGGTCACGTCGAGCCGCCCGCGCCGCAACCGGGTGTCGCCGAAGCGCGCATTGTCCGCCGCGAGTAGCGCCGCGACGCGCTGATGGCCTTCGGCAGGCGCGAAATCGATCCGCCCGCTCGCCGCGCCGTCCACGCTCAGCCGCCCCTCGAACCCATCGGGCTGCGAGGTGAGATCGCCGCGCCCGTGCATATCGGCGACATCGAGCGTGGCGATCCGCACCACCGTGCGCTGCCCCTCGGCGATCAGCAGCGCGCCCTGGCCGGTGAACGCGCCGAGCGTCGAGCCGCCTTGCGCGCGCCAGTCATAGCCGGGCACGGTCGGGTCGAGATGCGCGGTCACATCGGCCAGGCCCAGCGCATCGGCGGGACGTGGCAGGCGCAGGTCGATCGTCGGGCGCTCCAGCCGGCCGTCGATCACCAGCGCCGCGATCGGGCCATAGCGCGCCTGCGTTCCGGTCGCCTCGAAATGCACCTCGGGGCTGTCGGGCCGGCGATAGCCTTGGGCGGTCAGGCGGATATCGGGCGCGGTAACGGTCAAATCCTGGAAGCGCAGGATCTTGTCGGGCGCCTGGATGAAGCGGGTCGCGAGCCGGGGCAGGCCGGCGGCGAGATGCTGGAACAGTTCATTGTCCAGCCGCAGCACCCGCGCCTCGGCGGTGCCGGCGAACACTTCGCCCTGCCCGCCCGGCGCCGGGCGCACCGTCAGCCGCCCGCCCCCCGTCACCAGCCCCAGCCCGTGCAGCTCGAGCCGGGGGACGGCGGCGTCGATCACCGCCAGGAAATCGGGCCGGCCGATCGCGAAGCGCGCCTCGATCGCGGCGTTCAACAGCTTGGTGCGCAGCTTCAGCCCGCGCCCGGTCGCCCAACCATTGGCGATCACCATCGCCCCCTCCAGCCGGGGCGCGAGCAGGATGTTCTCGATCAGCGGATCGACCCCGCTCACGCGCCGCGCCGTGCCGCTCACCGGGATCACCGTGCCGTTGCCGGTGATCCGCCCGCGCCCGGCGAGCCGAATATCGTCGAGCCCCTCATGCCCGCCAAAATTCATATGCGGGGCGAGGAAGCGATACTCGAAGGCGGGGCGTTCGAGCGGCCCATCGAGGATCGCGCGCACCTCCACCGGCTGGCCACTCCAGCGCGGGTTGAGCGCATCGACCCGGGTCAGCCGCGCGGCGATCCGGGTGTCGAGCAGCTGCCGCCGCGCGAGATCGAGGGCGCCCGTCACGCGTGTGTCGAGCCCCGCCGAGCGCAGCCGCAGCCGCCCATCGAGCAGCCGGTGGTCGAGCGTCGCCTGCCCGCTCACCCCAAGGCGCGGCAGGAAATATTTGACGCCGTTCCCCCGGATCAGCCCGCGCACGTCGATCCAGCCGTCGAGGGCATAGCGCCCGGCATCGTTCGCCAGCGCGAGCTGGACGCGGCGGGTGCCGCCCAGCGTCGCCACGCCCTGCCCGCGCCAGCGCGCCCAGCGGCCATCACCCGCGATGCGCAGCGCGACCGGCTGGCGCTGGCCGATCAGCCTGGCGAGCAGCCCGTCCGCGGCGCCATCGGCGCGCGCGTCGAGATCGAAGCGATCGCGATCGGGGGCCGCGTCGAGCAGCAGGCGCAGGCTGTCGCTCCCCGCCACACGCGCGTCCACCCGCACCAGCGCGCGGCGGTCACGCACTTCGGCGCTCCCCACCAGTCGCCCGACGCGCGGGGTGCCGGTGAGCTTCGCGGCGGTCTGCAGCCGATCGATGCGCAGCCGCCCGATCGTGATGTCGAATCCGGGCAGGATCGGCCCCTTGCGCGGCGTGGGGCGCGGCTCGGGCTGCTTGAACAGCCGCGCCAGCGGCACGTCGAGCCCGTCGATCGCGAGTTCGTTGCGCAGCCATGCCCAGGGGCGCCAGCTCAAGTCGGCGCGGGGTGCGACCAGCACCAGCCCCTTGGGATCGCGGATGCGGACGTCGATCAGCGTCGCCCGGCCATAGATCGAGCCCGTTATCCGCCCGATCGAATAGCGCATCCCGTCCGCGCCCTGATACGCCGCCAGCCGCTCGGTGATCAGCCGGTGGCCGATGCTGGTATCAAGCAGCAGCGCGAGTGCCGCCAGCGCCGCGAACGCGACGCCGATCACCCCCGCGATCATCCGGCCCCAGCGCCAGCGGCGGCGCGGCGGCGGGGTGGTGTTGGCCGCCGCCTCGCTCAAAATGCCTGCCCCAGCCCGACATAAACGGCGATCCGGGTATCGCCGCGCTGCGGGTTGATCGGGGTGCCGATGTCGATGCGGATCGGGCCGAAGTTGGAGTAATAACGAACCCCCAGCCCGGCGCCATATTGCAGCCCGGTAAAGCGCGGCAGCGGCGAGGTGTAGATGTTGCCCGCGTCGAAGAACGGCACCACCCCGAACGGCCCGAAGGCCTTCACCCGCGCCTCGATCGAAAATTCGGTCAGGCTGCGCCCACCGATCGGATCGTTGTTCACGTCGCGCGGGCCAATCGCCTGGAAGCCATAGCCGCGCACCGAAGCGCCGCCGCCCGCATAGAAGCGCCGCGAGGGCGCGATCGCGTCGCGCGGGGCGCCGGCGATCGTGCCGAAGCGCACCCGCCCGGCGAGCACCACCCGCTCGCTCACCGCGCGATAGGCGCTCGCGTCGAGCTGGATGCGCGCATAGCCGAACACATCGCCCTGCAGCGACAATTCGGGGCTCAGCCGCCCCCCCAGGCGAAAGCCGCGGCTGGGGTTGAGCAGATCGTTGGTGCCATCAAAGGTCAGGCTGGTCGGCAGCGCGGCGATGAAGAAGGTGCGCCGACGCGACAGCCCGGTCGCGATGATCTGGTCGCGCTCATCGGATGCCGCGAGTTCGGCGCCGACTGACCACACCCAGGCCTTTTGGAAAAAGATGTTGGTCTGCCGCTCCAGCGTGCCGATCAGCGAGAAGGTCGTCGCCTGGAACGCCGGACGGTTGAGATTGGCGGCGGCGAGTTGGGCGGTCAGCACCCGGTCGCGGCCTTCGAAATTGTTGCGGCGGAAGATCACCGCGCCCGATTGCTCCTGCGTGCCCGCCACGCCACGCAAGGTGAGCGCGCCTTCGGGCGGGAACAGGTTGCGGTGGGTCCAGTCGACTTCCGCGCGCACGCCTTCGCCGGTGCCATAGCCAAGCTCGCCACCGATCGTGCGCGGTGGCGCGGGGCGGACGGCGACCGCGACGTCGACCGTGCCCGGCGCCGCCCCCGGCACCGGCTTCACCTCGGCGGAGGCGACGATGCCCGTCTGGATCAGCGCGCGGCGCAGATCGTCGAGCGCACCGGCGCTATAGCTCTGCCCGGCGCGGAAGCGCGCGATCTGCTGGACATGGCGCGCGCTGAACAGCTTGGTCGGCGCGAGCACTACCTGACCGAAAGCGAGCGCCGCGCCAGGCGCGACCGGCTGGGTGAGCTGCGCGCGCCCGGTCGCATGGTCGATCACCACGCTCGGGCTTTCCACCTGGGCGAAGGGGAAGCCCTGCGCGCCGGTTTCGGTGCGCAACCGTGCCTCGGCGGCGGCGATCGCATCGGCGTTGGCGGGATCGCCCTCCTTGATGCCATAGGCTTGGGCGAGCGCGTCGCGCTTCGGCCCCGCCTCGGCCAGCCCCGGCAGCGCCACCTGATCGAGCCGGTAGAGCTGGCCGGGCTCGACGGTGAGCGTCACCACCGGCACATCGCCTTCGCGCGCGACGCTTGAGCTGATCTGGGCGTCATAATAGCCCGCGCCGCGCAGCAGCGTCTGTAGCAGCGCGATGTCCTCGCGCGCGCGGCGATCGATCTGCGCGGCGTTGGCCGGATCGCCGACATGGGCCTTCAGCGCCGACAATTCGTTGAAGCGCTGGCGGAACAGCGTGTCGTCGATCCCTTCCAGCCCTTCGATGCGATAGTCATAGCGCGACAGCGCATCGGCGCTGGCCTCGGCTGCCTGCGGCGCGGCGGGCGCGGGCGCTGCGAGATCGGGCCAATCGACCCCCAACCCCGGCAGCGGCGCGAGCGGTGCGTTGGGATCGAGCATTGGCTCGGCATCGAGACCTGGCGCTGGGCTAGGCGGCGCGGTTTGGGCGGGCGGACGCGGGGACGGCTCTGGCGCGGGGGCTTGCTGGGCGAGCGCCATCCCCGGCGCCGCCGCCATCAAAGCCCAACACATCCCCCCTGACCACGCCATTACCGCACCTGCTCTAGCGCGGCGCGGGGCGGCGCGACAGGCCCGGCGACGCAACGAGCGCAATTCCTTGCGTCGCGGCGAGCGCCGGGCGCGGCGGGCGCCTGAGAGTTGGTTTGGAAATGCGCGACAAGCGCATTCCCAAACGGTCGCTCAGCGCGCCGCGAGCCAGCCGCTCACCGCCGGGCGCAGCTTCTCGGCGCTCGCCCGCCGCACCGCGATGGTGGTCAGCACGCGTTGCAGGCCCTGACGGGCATCGGCCGGCAGGTTCTTGTCGGCATAGGCCTGGAGCTTGGCGGGCATCGCCGGGTCGCTCGAACTGGCCGCGAGCGCCACGACATATTGCGACCGCGCGCTCGCCTCGACGAAGCCGTTGACCACGTCGAGATGCGCCGTCGCCCAATCGAACGCCATGTCGGGGAAGCGCCCGGCGATCGCCGAAAGCAGCTGCGCCTTGCGCGGCGCGGTCAGCTCATCGCCCTGCAACAGGCCGAGCGCGCGGGTGGCGATCGCCTTGTCGCGCGACAGGCCGAGCAGGCGCAGATAGCCGGCCTTCACCACCGGATCGGCGGTTTGCGCGGCGAGCGCGCGCAGCCCCTCCCATTCCTCGGCCGTCGCGTTGATCGCATAGGTGTTGAGCACCGCCTGGCGGATCGCCGGGGGGATGGCGGTCGGATCGCTCTTCAGCGCGGTTACATAACGCCGCGCCTCGGCGACAGTGTTCGCGTCGCCATTGGCGCCGAGGCGGCCGATAAGCTGCTCGCGCAGCGTCGTCACCAGCGGCGCCTCGCCGGCTTGGGCGGTGAAGCCGATCCGCTGAAGCACCGGGCCGAACAGCGCGCTGGTGCGCGCGCGCAGAGGTTGCTCGAGGTCGGTGCCTAGATACAGGCCGATCAGCCCGCTCAACTGGCCGTTCACCGTGGTCCATTCGAGCGGGTTCGCCTCGGCGCGGACCTGGCCGAGCAGATCGAAATAGCGCGACAGATCCTGGTCGCCCGACAGGGCGAGCCCGAAATCATCGGCAAGCGTGCCGAGCTTGTCGGTGAGTTCCAGCCGCGCGTAATCACGCACCAGCGCGGCGTGGCCGGCATCGTCGTACATCACCCGGGTGTAGCTGCCCTTGCCGACATTGCCGACGACGGCGCCGCAGCCGGCGAGCGTCAGCTGATTGGGCGCTCCGCCGGTCGCGACCGTCTCGCGCACCGCCCCGCCGACGATGCCGACCCGCAGCGGCACCTGCCAGCTGAGCGGCGCCTTCGATGAAGCATCGACGCCGTAGCGCCCCTGCGTCAGCGTGACCGGAGTCTGACCGTTCTGGCACGCGCCCGCCGCGATCCGCACCAGCGGCACGCCCGGCTGGAGCGTGAAGCCGCGCGCGATCTCGGCGACCGGGCGCCCGGTGGTCTTGGCGAGTTCCGCCCAGAGCTGACCGGTCTGCGTGTTCCCATATTTATATTTGGCCATGTAATTGCGCATCCCGGCGCGGAACTTGTCCGGCCCGAGCGACGATTCGAGCATGGCGATCACCGCCTGGCCCTTTTGGTAGGTGATCTGGTCGAACGCGCCGTTCAGTTGCTCAACCGTTTCGACATGGCGGATCACCGGGTGGGTCGCCGCCGTCGCGTCGATCCCCATCGCCGCCTCGCGCGCCTCGATCACCGCCTGCGCCGGCGCGTTCCATTCGGGGTTGAGATCGGCGGCGGACTTGCTTTCCATCCACGAGGCGAAGCCCTCGTTCAGCCACAGATCGTCCCACCAGTTCATCGTCACCAGATCGCCGAACCACTGGTGCGCCATTTCGTGGGCGACGACGGTGAAGATCTCCTGCCGGTTGCTCTCGTTATTGCGCTTCGGATCGAACAGGACGAGTGGTTCGAAGTAGAAGATCGCGCCCCAATTCTCCATCGCCCCGAAGAACTGGCTGGAGCCGGGGCCGGCGATCATGTCGAGCTTGGGCAGCGGATATTTCTGGCCGAAATAATTGTTATAATAGCTCAGCAGCCGCTTGGCCTGCGCCAGCGCATAATCGCCCTGATCGACCACGCCGCGCCGGGTGATGATGCCGATCTCGACGCCGTCCTGCATCACCGTCTTGCGCTCGACATCGCCCATGCCGAGGAACAGCAGATAGCTCGACATCACCGGCGTCTGCGCGAAGCTGTAGAGCTGGCGGCCATCGGCGAGCTTGGTCACCGTCGCCGGCATGTTGCTGAACGCGGTCTGCCCCTGGGGCGCGACGGCGGAGAGCTTGTAGGTGGCCTTGAAGCTCGGCTCGTCAAACATCGGTGCGAAGCGGCGCGCGTCGGGTGCTTCGAACTGGGTCACCAGCATCCGCGCGTTGCTGCCGTCGGGGTTTTTGTAGTCGATCGCGAAAAAGCCGGCGGCGGTATCGTTGATCTTGCCCGACCAGGCGAAATCGAGCCGGTGCGCGCCAGGCTTCAGCGGCGCGGCCGCGGTCAACGTGACGCGCTGCTGCTTCGCGTCGAAGCTGAGCTTGGCGGGCTTGCCGTCGATCGTCGCGCGCTTGATGTCGAGTTCGGCGGCGTTCAGCGTCACCGCATTGGTCGCCGCCTTGACCTGGATGGCGATGCTTTCCTCGCCGGTGAAGGTCTTGGCCTGGGCATTCGGATCGACGCGGATCGTGTAGGCGGTGGGCACCACCGTCTTGGGCAACTGGCCCGCCGCCAACGCCGGCGCCCCCACGCCCGCCAACAGCATCGCCACGCCAAATCGCATCGCCGTCATCTTCACTCTCCGCTTAACCTTATCGGCGGCGGACCCTAGGGGCTTGATCCGCAAATGCAATCGCGGCTGGCGGACGATCGACGTCATGCGACCAACTCGTTTCGCACTCTGGACAAGCCAATGGGTTGCGGTATGCAACGCAATATGAGCCTCATCGCCCCCCTGGATCGCCTGCGCCTGCCCGTGATCGGGTCGCCGCTGTTCATCATCTCGAACCCCGCGCTGGTGATCGCCCAGTGCAAGGCGGGGATCATGGGCAGCTTCCCCGCGCTCAACGCCCGCCCGCAGGCGCTGCTCGACGAATGGCTCCACCAGATCACCGAGGAACTCGCCGCCTGGAACCGCGACAATCCCGATCGTCCAGCGGCGCCCTATGCGGTGAACCAGATCGTCCACCGCTCGAACGATCGGCTGGAGGCGGACATGCACACCTGCGCCAAATGGCAGGTGCCGGTGGTCATCACCTCGCTCGGCGCGCGCGAGGAGGTGAATCAGGCGGTGCAGACATGGGGCGGGATCACGCTGCACGACATCATCGACGATCGCTTCGCGCGCAAGGCGATCGAAAAGGGCGCGAACGGCCTGATCGCGGTCGCCGCCGGCGCCGGTGGCCATGCCGGGCGGCTGAGCCCGTTCGCGCTGGTGCAGGAAATCCGCCAATGGTTCGATGGCCCGCTCGCGCTATCGGGCTCGATGGCGAGCGGCGACGCGGTGCTCGCCGCGCAGGCGATGGGCGCCGATCTCGCCTATATCGGCTCGGCCTTCATCGCGACCGAAGAGGCCAATGCGGCGGAGGCATACAAGCAGGAAATCGTCGCCTCCAAAGCGTCCGACATCGTCTATTCGGACCTGTTCACCGGCGTGTGGGGCAATTATCTGCGCGGCTCGATCGAGCGCGCCGGGCTCGATCCCGACAATCTGCCCAAGGGCGATGTGTCGACCATGAACTTCGGCGGCAATGCCGGCGCCAAGGCGTGGCGCGACATCTGGGGATCGGGCCAGGGCATCGGCGCGATCGACAAGGTGCAACCGGCGGGCGAGCTGATCGCCAAGATCGCGGAAGAGTATGGCGCGGCGCTCGCGCGGGTGCGCGCGCTGCCGCAGCCGACGGTTTGAGCGCTCCCCGGCACGCTGAGCGTCGCCGGGACGCGACGGCCCCGTAAGCTGGATCAGCCGCTAGAAAGCCCCGCGCAACCGCTCGATCATGTCGCGCGCGGGGCTCGGCGGCGGGCTGGCGTCGAGCGTCGCGTCGAGCCGCGCGGCGCGGCGGAACAGCTCGATACTGCCGTCGATCAGCGCGCGGGCACGCGGCGGCATCGCGGCGAGCGCGCTCGGGTCGGAATAGGGCGCTTCGCCCAGCCGGCGCGAGGGCGCGCAGGCGTCGGCCGCGCGCATCTCCCCCGCCGCCACCGCGCGCTGGGTGAGCAGCCAGGCTGTAAACGCTCGCGCTAAATGGCGGCGTTCTGATCGCGCTATTTGTCAGTTGCCGGGTCCGATGACGAGGCAATCG
>NZ_JAIERS010000028.1 GCF_019746665.1 Sphingomonas sp.
CACCTCCGACCGGCAATGGCGGCGGAGACGACAATGCACTAACTATATACCCGGACCACCCGGTGGGGGCTGCTCAACCTTTGTCTCATTGTCAGTGAGAATCATCCCGCCCCCGTCCTCCCCGCGACTCGCAGCAGTTGTAATAGTGAAGCCCCGCACGCGACACTGCCGGAAGTAGACAGGCTTCGCCATATGTTCTGCCGACCTTGAGCAAATCCAACGACGCTCAACCAAGTTCAACTAAGCAGCTTGTTCTTCTATTCGACCTACTTCCCCGGGATGGGCTTTCCGGAGGATGTGACGCAGGCTGTAGAGTCCACCTTGACAAGGTAATGCATTTTCCTTACATTTTGCGGATAGAGGAGATGAACCATGCCTGCGCTGCTCGAAGAAATCAGCACCATCACCGCCAAGGGCCAGACGACGATTCCGAAGGCGGTTCGCCAGGCGCTCGGCGTCGATTACGGCGGCAAGATCGCTTTTCGCCTCGATGAGCATGGGGTGTCGGTGCATCGCGCCGATGCCGAGCATGACGATCCGGCGACCGACAGCTTTCTGACGTTTCTGGCCGAGGACATCAAACGCCGGCCCGAGGCGCTGACCGGGCTGTCTCCCGCGCTCGCCGAACGCATTGCGGCGCTGACCGAGGGCGTTGAGGTCAAACTCGATGCGCCGATCGACGGCGATGTCGATCTCTGATGATGGTCGTCAATGGGTGGCAGCTCATTGCCCACCCTCTGTTTCTCGATCAATTCGAGAAGCTGGGGGCGGCTGTCGCGCGCCTGCGGGAGAAAGACCCGCGCGGCTGGCGCAAGTCAGCCAATGCAAAGCTGCTAGCTACGCTGCGTCAGCTCGTATTCGAGACCATTCCCCAAGACCCCACGCGCCCGGACTATCGGCAGGGCGGCACGTTGGGCGACGACCGCAAGCACTGGTTCCGAGCGAAGTTCGGCGGCGGCCGGTTCCGGCTGTTCTTCCGCTACAGCACCAGCGCCAAGGTTATCGTGTTCGCCTGGGTGAACGACGAGAACACGCTGCGCACCTATGGATCGAAGTCGGACACCTATGCGGTGTTTCGCAAGATGCTCGACAAGGGCAATCCGCCCGACGATTGGGCGGCGTTGTTGGCGGCGGCGAGCGAGTCGGAAACACGGGAGCGTCTGGCGGCGGCTTCGCCAGAGCCGCCATGAACCGTTATCTGCGCTACGCCCGGCCGAACCATTTGCATCCGGTGCAGCCGGGCATCAGCGTCGGCGCATGGCCCTGTCTTGCAAACGTCGTCGCCGCGCGCCGCGCGGCTGGTCGGACGGTCTCGACGACCTGCACGACTATATGCAGGCGCCCGCGAAGCGCGCGCCGTCCCGCAAACGCGCCATCAAAGATAGCGGGCCGATCACGGTCACGGACGATTGGCCCGAGCGGATTCCGATCGGCGACGCCGAGTTGCGCGTCATCGAAGGCCATTTGCGCAAGGAACTGGACGACCTGTTCGGACCCTTGCCGTGAACTAAGGAGGATAACGCCATGACCGACGCCGCCCGTCGCGTTGCGGATAGCTCGCCAGTCGTGGCGATAGCCCGCGCCGCACTTTACCTGCGCGTATCGACCGGGCGTCAGGCCGATAGTGACCTGTCCATCCCTGACCAACGCCGCCAGATTGAAGGCTATTGCCTGTCGCGCGCCTGGGAAGTGGCCGCGGAGTTCGTAGAGCCGGGCAACACCGCGACTGACGATCGCCGACCGGCGTTTCAGGCGATGATCGACGCGGCGATGCAGAAGCCGCCGCCGTTCAACGTGATCCTCGTTCACAGCTTCTCACGCTTTTTCCGCGATCAGTTCCAGTTCGAGTTCTACGTCCGCAAGCTGGCGAAGAACGGCGTCCGGCTGATCTCGATCACGCAGGATTTGGGCGACGATCCGATGAGCGTGATGATGCGCCAGATCATGACGTTATTCGACGAATACCAGTCGAAGGAGAACGGCAAGCACACGCTGCGGTCGATGAAGGAGAATGCCCGGCAAGGCTTCTGGAATGGCGCGCGGCCGCCGATCGGCTATCGGATCGTCGAGGCCGGGCAGCGTGGCGCGAAGATCAAGAAGAAACTGGAGATCGACCCGATCCAGGCCGAGACGGTGCGGCGCATCTACCGGATGGCGCTGAACGGCGTCGAAGACAACGGGCCGATGGGCCTCAAAGCCATCGCGACCTGGCTCAACGAAAACAACATCCGCACCCGCGATGGCGGGCGCTGGGGGCTTGGCGCGGTGCATCAAGTGCTCACCCGAACGACCTATATCGGCCAGCACAAGTTCAACTATCGGGACTATCGCACGAAGGCGCCCAAGCCCGAGAGCGAGCACGCCATCATGGAAGTGCCTGCCATTGTGACGGAGGTCGAGTTCGAGGCCGTGCAGCGGTCATTGAAGGCGCGTAGCCCGAAGATGATGCCACCGATGGCGGTGGGCGGCCCCACGCTGCTCACGGGCATCTGCTTCTGCGCCTGCTGCGGCGGAGCGATGACGCTGCGCACCGGCACCAGCAGCGTCGGCCGCGAGTATCGCTATTACACTTGTTCCACGAAGGCGCGGCAGGGCGCGAAGGGTTGCCCCGGCATCACGGTTCCGATGGATCGGCTCAATGAAGCCGTCGTCGGACATCTGGAGTGGCGACTGCTCGATCCAAAGCGGCTTGAGGATTTGATGGATCAGATCCTCGAACGCCGCGACGAATGGGTGGATCAGCGGCGGCTCCATATCGCCGATCTGGAACGTCGTGCGACCGAGGCCGAAGCCCGGCTCAAGCGCCTCTATGACGCGATCGAGAATGGCGTGATCGACGTGAACGATTCGTCGCTCAAGGATCGGATCGCCGAACTGACGGCGACCCGCGATCAAGCCAGGGGCGATGCCGAGCGGGCGGTGGCGCATATCGAGAAGATCGGCCCTGCGATCACGCCAGAGAGCTTGCGCGCCTTTGCAATGGCGGCGCGCAAGAAGTTGCGGCAGCGCGATGGCTCATTCGCCCGCGATCATGTCCGGGCGGTCGCGCAGCGCGTCGAAGTGGTCAGCAAGACGGAGGTTCGGATTCGCGGCCTGCGCAGCGAGCTGCTCCGAACCCTAACCGCCGCCTCTGGCGTAGAGGCGGCGGTGCTAGGCGTTCGTGCCTTTGAACCGAAATGGCGCGCCCGACACGATTCGAACGTGTGGCCTCCACCTTCGGAGGGTGGCGCTCTATCCAGCTGAGCTACGGGCGCATCGATATTCAGATAGTGTCCGAGATCGAACAGGGTCAATCCCGAATCCAACAATCGAAGCGGCTCAAACCAAGCGGGGCTGAATCCCGCCGTTTGCTGCCGTTCGTACTCCCGAACCTCCTTTCAGTTTGCTTCCGTGGTGCTTCCGCGACCTCGAACGCGATTTTGATGCTTCCTTCGAGTTTTTCCAATCGCTTGGTTTCACTCGATTTTTACGACACCCTCGTTCAGCAGAAAGAGCTTGCGTTTGCCTTCGGAGGGCAGCGCTCTATCCAGCTGAGCTACGGGTGCGTGGGCGACGCAGTTAGCAAAGCGGGGCGGGGGGCGCCAGTCCCTTTCGCCGCCACCGCCGGGGCACAGCCAAGCGCGGGCTCGAGCGATTCCATGAAGGCGATGAAGCCCCGTTCGTAGCGACCGAGCCAGCGCGTCGCGCGCGGCAGGCGCAGGCCGGCGCGGAACTCGGCCTGGCCCGATTTCGCCAGATCGAGCAGCGCCGGGTGGACATAGGATTTGCGCGCGATCGCCGGGGTATTGCCCAGCGCCTCGGCCACCGGGACCAGCAGCTGCTTGAGCGTGAGCGGCGCCTCGGCCTCGGCCAGCGCCTGGAAGGCGAGCACGCTCGCGCCCCAGGTGCGGAAATGCTTGGCGGTGAAATCCTCGCCCATCGCCCGGCGGATATAGGCGTTGACGTCGCCCGAGGTGACCGGATGCGCCACGCCGGCCGCGTCCACCCAGCGAAACAGATGCTGCCCCGGCAGATCCTGGCAGCGGCGCACGAAGCGGGCGAGGCTGCGATCGGTGATCGTCAGCTGCTTGAGCTTGCCCGACTTCGCCTTGAATTCCAGCTTCAGCCGCGCGGTGCCGATTTGCGCATGGCGGCGGCGCAGCGTGGTCGCGCCGAAACTCTGGTTCGCCTTGGCATAATCCTCGTTCCCCACGCGGATATGGCCGAGGTCGAGCAGCCGGATCACCGCCGCGACCGCGCGATCGAGCGACAGGTCGCGCCGCGCGAGATCGGCGGCGACCTGCTTGCGCAGGCGCGGCAGCCGGTGGCCGAACAGCGGGCAGCGGCTATATTTCAGCGCCTCCTGCGCGGCGCGGAAATCGGGGTGATAGCGATATTGCTTGCGGCCGCGCTCGTCCCAGCCGACCGCTTGGATATGGCCTTCCGCGCGCGGGCAGAACCAGGCGTCCCGATAGGCGGGCGGCAGGCCGATGCGGTTCAGGCGCTCGATCGTGTCGCGATCGGTGATCCGCC
Organism: Sphingomonas sp.; assembly: GCF_019746665.1. Lineage (GTDB taxonomy): Bacteria > Pseudomonadota > Alphaproteobacteria > Sphingomonadales > Sphingomonadaceae > Sphingomonas. The sequence goes on from NZ_JAIERS010000028.1 coordinate 4,513, forward strand.
CGCGATCCGGGGTGAAATAGGCCCAGGCGCGGCCGGCCTTGCGTCGGGTGATGCCGGGTTCGCTGTCGTCGGAATAAGTGAGCACATCGGCGGCAATGCGCCGTGCCGCCACGCGGTTCCGGAACGCGCCCGCGCCCGCGTCGTTTTGGGGGCATCACCAGGAGAAACCGACATGGCCGATATCACCCAGGCACGCGTGCTGATCATGGCGACCGACGGGTTCGAGCAATCCGAACTGTTCCGCCCGCGCGAGGCGCTGATGGACGCGGGCGTGACCGTGACGCTCGCTTCGCCCGGCAGCGATCCGATCCAGGGGATGCAGCACGACACGCCCGGCCAGACTATCACCCCCGATGCGACGATCGAGCAGGTCGACGCGCAGGATTATGATCTGCTGCTGCTCCCCGGCGGGGTCGCCAACCCGGATACGCTGCGGATGCGGCCCGAGGCGGTGGCGCTCGTTCAGGCGTTCGCCAGCGCGGGCAAGCCGATCGCCGCGATCTGCCACGCGCCGTGGCTGCTGATCGAGGCGGGGCTGGTCGACGGTAAGCGGATGACGAGCTGGCCCTCGCTGCGCACCGATCTCGCCAATGCCGGCGCCGAGGTGGTCGACGAGGAGGTCGTGATCGACGGCCAGTTCATCACCAGCCGGATGCCCGACGATATTCCGGCGTTCAGCGAGGCGGTGCTCGACCGGCTGCGGGGCGGGCAGGGGGCCTAGAGCGGCCGGGTTAGGCCGGGTGCGCTCCCTATGAAACGCTTCCTGTTGATCCCACCTTCGCCGGTTTCTGTTCCCACCTTCCCCGGCGGAGGCCGGGGTCCAGTAGTGCCCTGTGGCTAGGGAAGCGCGACACATCAAGCATTGCTCGGCTGGACCCCGGCCTTCGCCGGGGAAGGTGAGGACAGCACCAGTGTTTCGCAAACAGGGCCCCCCAATCGTCCTCGCCCCGTTTCCGGCGGCTTTTCCCGGCGGGGTCCGGGATGCTAGGCAAGCGCCATGAGCCTGCGCCCGTTCCACCTCGCCTTTCCGGTCCACGATCTCGCCGCCGCGCGCGCCTTTTACGGGGGCGTGCTCGGCTGCCGCGAGGGGCGATCCGCCGCTGAGTGGGTCGATTTCGATCTGTTCGGCCACCAGATCGTGGCGCATCTCGACTCCGGCGCGCGGGCGGCCGAGCATCACAACGCGGTGGACGGGCATGACGTGCCGGTGCCGCATTTCGGCGTGGTGCTGACGATGGCGGAATGGCACGCGCTCGCCGGGCGGGTGAAGGCGGCGGGGGTGCCGTTCGGCATCGCGCCACATATCCGCTTCCAGGGGCAGCCGGGCGAGCAGGCGACGATGTTCTTCCGCGATCCGAGCGGCAACGCGCTGGAATTCAAGGCGTTCGCCGATGATGCGATGATCTTCGCGACCGAGTGAGCGACCGCGCTAGTCCGTCTTCACCTCGAGCACGCCCAGCCGGATCAATTGCGAGGCGGTGCGCGCGAATTCGGTGAGCATCGGTTCGAGCGTGCCGACCAGCCCGAATTTCTCGATCATCCCCGGCGGCGGGGTGACGCCACCGCGCGGGTCTTCGATCAGCAGCCCGCGCTCGATCAGCTTTTCGACATGGCGCCGCACCGTCTCGCGCGGCAGGCCGGTGGCCGAGGCGATCGCGTTGCGCGAGATCGGCACCACCCATTCGCGCGGCAGCACCTGGGTCGCGCTCAGATCGAGCGGCACGACGCGCTCACGCATCAGCTTCTGCACATTGGCGACCGCGACGGTGAGGCAGATTTGCAGCTCGACCGGGCTGAACTGCAGGCCCCCGGCGCTATAGGCCTGGTGCGTCGTGAGGAACAGGTTGCTGAGCGCGAACGATACCACACGCCAATTCTGCGCGGCACGCTCGGCATTGGTCGCCACCAGACAGGTCATGACATTCCTGTAACAAACCTCGCGGCCTTTTAATATACTCATTATGGGCCACGCGATATTACGTGAAGATACGGCATGATCCACGCCGGACACGGCGCGCGACGGGTCAGCGCGCGGCCACGCGCCAGACGGTGTCGCCGACATCGTCCGCGACCAGCAGGCCGCCCGCGCGATCGATGCTCACCCCCACGGGACGCCCCCGCGCCTGGCCTTCGGCGTCGAGGAAGCCGGTCAGCACGTCGACGGGCCGCGCGCCGGCCTGCGGAAAGCCGTTCGGGCCGAACGGCACGTACACCACCTTGTAGCCAGACACCGGCTGCCGGTTCCACGAGCCGTGCTGGCCGACCAGCGCGCCGTTCGCGAAGCGCGCGCCGAGCTTCGCCCCCTGGCTGAAGGCGAGCCCGAGCGAGGCGGTATGCGGCCCCAGCGCATAATCGGGCCGCTTGCTATATTGCTGCAGATCGGGGCGCTGGGGCTGGACGCGCTTGTCCACATAGCCGCCCCAATAAGTGTAGGGCCAGCCGAAGAAGTCGCCCAGTTCGACCGCGCTCATATAATCGGGCGCGAGATCGGAGCCGAGCATGTCGCGCTCGTTCACCGTCACCCACAGCCGCCCGCTCCGCGGCTCGAAGGCGAGGCCCTGCGGGTTGCGCAGCCCGCCGGCATAGACGCGGAAAGTCTTGGCGCGCGGATCGACCTCCAGCAGGCAGGCGCGGTTACGTTCGGCGTCGAGCCCGTTCTCGGCGATGTTGCTCGCCGAACCGACCGCGACATAAAGCGTGCCCGCCCTGGGGTCCGCCAGCACGGTCCGCGCCCAGTGATTGCCGCCGCCGGGATAGCGCACCACGACTTCGGGCGTCGCGGTGATCCGCGTCTCGCCCGGGGTAAACGGCACGCGCACCAGCGCATCGGTGTTGGCGATGTAGAGCGTATTGCCCACCAGCGCCATGCCCTGGGGCGAGTTGAGCCCCGCGATCAGCACGGTGCGCGTCTCGGCGATGCCGTCGCCATTCGCGTCGCGCAACAGGGTGATGCGGTTGGGCGAGGGGACGGCGGCGCCGGCGCGCTTGAACAGATAGCTCATCACCAGCCCGGTCACCCCGCCCACGTTGCGCGGCGGCGAGTTGCTTTCGGCGACGAGCACGTCGCCATTGGCGAGCGGCAGCAGCCAGCGCGGGTGCGTGAGGCCGCGCGCGAAGGCCTGAACCTTCAGCCCCGGTGCCGGCGTCGGCATCGCGCCCGCCGGCCAGCCGACCGCCTGCGCGACGCCGATCGTCGGCCAGGTTTCGGGGCGCGGCGTTGTGATCTGCGGCCGCGTGCCCGAGACATCGGCGACCGATAGCCGTGCCTGATCCGGCCGGGTGAACCAATAGCCAAAGGCCAGCAGCGCGAGGAGGAAGATCGAGGAGGCGAGCAGGACGTGGCGACGCATGGCGCATGATTACCCCCCAAGGCGCGGCCGGGCAAAGCCAAATCGAGTGGCACGCCCGGTGGAAGTGGGGACCCCGACGCTGCTGGTCCTTCCGGGTGGCGCGGGATTTTTGGTTCACGCGGAGGCGCGGAGACGCGGAGAAGAAGAGGTTGTTTTCGCGCGGAGGCGCAGAGGACGCAAAGCAACGCATCGAGAGATGAAGCGTCGCCCCAGCGAAAGCTGGGGCATTCATCCAGTAGCGCCGAACAGTTGCATGAGGTCCTAGCATTAGCTGGGCCGACACCCATGAACTCGACGCTGTCCCTTTGCGTCTTCTGCGCCTCGGCGCGGACCCAAGCTCTCTTGTGCTCCGCGCCTCCGCGCCTCCGCGTGAACCAAAAAAAGCGCGCTATCGGGAACGCCGGACCCGACCGGGAAAGCCCGTGCTTCCAAACTGACAAATGACTCCGTGGCCGCCCTACCCCAGCCGGCAGGGCTTGATCGCCCCCGGCTCGGGCCGCGTGCCCGCCGGGCGGAACGCCGCCAGATAACCGCCGGCCGACGGCATGTTATCGGTGAAGGCGAGCTCATAGCCCACCGCGCGGAACTCGCAGGTCAGCAGCGCGGGCGGGGTGCCGTGACGTTCGGTGGGGCGGTTGGCATCGACCACGATCACCAGCCCGCCGGGCTTGAGCGAGGGCCGCATCCGCCAGAGGAACTCATAAGGCTGGGCGATCTCATGATACATATGCACCATGAACACCCGGTCGAAGCTCGCGTCGGGAAGCTTCGGATCGGCGGGCGCGCCCAATCGCACGCTCACGCTCTGCAACCGCTCGCGCGCGACGCGTTCGGCGAGCGTGTCGCGCACCGCCGGAAAGATGTCCTCCGCCAGCACCCGCCCGCGCGGGCCGACACGCTGGGCGAGGCGGATCGTGTAATAGCCCTCGCCCGCGCCGATATCGGCGACGGTCATCCCCGGCGCGATGCCGGCCTTGTCCATCACCGTTTCCGCCTCGCGCAGCCGGTCACGCTCCTCCTCGTTCGACCAGCGCGACGAGACGATCCGCGACACCGGGCGATCGGGCGCCGGAAATGGTCCTGGCGCGCGCTGCAACGCCGCGCCGGGATCGCACCCCGCCAGCAGCGCGAGCGCGGCGATCGAGGCGCGGGGCGGACCAAATCGCTTAAAGCTCCTCCCCTGCAAGGGGAGGTGGCGCGCCGAAGGCGTGACGGAGGGGTGTTCCCGGCAGATAGAGGGCGTCACCCCTCCACCATTCGCTGCGCGAATGGTCCCCAGTTTTGGGTCGGATCGTCCCCCGGACGATCCTTGACCGTGCGGGGCACGGTCAACCCAAAACTCCTTGCAGGGGAGGAGCTGGAGCGCCGCCCTAGTCCACATCCTCGACCACCACCTTCTCGCCGGTCACCCGCTGGCTGAGCGCGGCCGCCATGAACGGATCGAGCGCGCCGTCGAGCACGTCGCTCGGCGCGGTGGAGGTGACGCCGGTGCGCAGATCCTTCACCAGCTGATAGGGCTGGAGCACATAGGAACGGATCTGGTGGCCCCAGCCGATATCGGTCTTGGTGGCGTTCACCGCGTTCGCCTCTTCCTCGCGCTTGCGCAGTTCATGCTCGTAAAGCCGCGCGCGCAGCTGGTTATACGCCTCGGCGCGGTTCTTGTGCTGGCTGCGCTGGTTCTGGCAGGCGACGACGATCCCGGTGGGCAAGTGGGTGATCCGCACCGCCGAGTCGGTGGTGTTGATGTGCTGCCCGCCTGCGCCCGAAGCGCGATAGGTGTCGATCCTGAGCTCGCTGTCGTTGATCTCGATGTCGATCGAATCGTCGATCACCGGATAGACCCATACGCTCGCGAAGCTCGTCTGGCGCCGGGCGTTCGAATCGAACGGGCTGATACGGACCAGGCGGTGGACGCCGCTTTCGGTCTTGGCATAGCCGTAAGCGTTGTCGCCCTTCAGTAGCAACGTCGCCGATTTGATGCCGGCCTGTTCGCCGGCGTGATAATCGATCAGCTCCACCTTATAGCCGTGGCGTTCGGCCCAGCGGGTGTACATGCGCTGGAGCATTTCCGCCCAATCGTTGGACTCGGTGCCGCCCGCGCCGGCGTTGATCTCCAGATAGGTGTCGTTGCCATCGGCCTCGCCCGAGAGCAGCGCCTTCACCTTGTCGCCTTCCGCCCGTTCGGCGAGCGCGGCGAGATTGGCGGTGCCTTCCTCGGCGAGCGCCTCGTCCCCTTCCGCCTCGGCGAGTTCGATCAGTTCGGCGGTGTCGTTCAGTTCCTGCTCGATCGCGCGGGTGGCGCTGATCGCCTCGTCGAGCCGGCGGCGTTCGCGCATCACTTCCTGCGCGGCCTTGGCGTCGTTCCACAAAGTCGGATCCTCGACGCGCGCGTTGAGTTCGTCGAGCCGGCGCAGCGCGCGGTCCCAATCGAGGAAGCGGCGGAGCAGCGCGAGCGATTCGGCGATTCGGTCGGCATGGGCTTGCGCTTCGGCGCGCATGAACTTCAAAACCTTTCAACGGTCGCGCGGACGAGGAGAAGCCGCGCGGATGGGGCAGGGGCTAGTAGATTCCGCCCTCTCTTTGCAAGAAATCGCTGTCGCGGGCGCGGTCCTGGGCGCGGGCGGCGCGCTGTTGCGCCTCGATCGCGCGGGCGCGTTCCTCGGGCGTGGGCGGCGCGGCGCGGGCCATCGCGCGGCGGGCCTCGCTTTCGGGCTTGAACACTTCCCAGATCACCGCCGCCTTGGGATCGGTGCCCGGCCACGCGCCGAACACCGGCTTGCCCGAGGCGCGATCGATCCGCACCAGCCGGGCACCGGCGGGGGCGCGGAACGGCACCGCCGGCAGATCGGCGAAGGCCTTTTGCGCGAACGCCTTGTAGATCGGCGCGGCGAGCGTCCCCCCTTGCGCATAGCCGCCCAGGCTGCGCGGCTGGTCATAGCCGATATAGAGCCCGCCGATGATCTGCGGGGTGCCGCCGATGAACCACACATCGGTGGGGCCGCTCGAGGTGCCGGTCTTGCCCATCATCGGGCGGTTCAGGTCGCGCAGCACCGTCGCGGTGCCGCGCTGGATCACGCCTTCGGTGATGTGAACCATCTGATAGGCGGTGACGGGATCGATCACCTGGCGCTGGCGGACCACCGGGCGCGGCATCGGCTTGCCGTTCCAATCGGGCGCGTTGCAGCGATCGCAGGCGCGCCAATTCTCCGGCCAGATCACCTTGCCGTGGCGATCCTGGACGAAATCGATCAGCGTCGAGGGGTGGCCACGGCCTTGATTGGCCAGGATCGAGAAGGCGTTGACCATGCGCTGCACGGTCGTCTCGCCGGCGCCCAAAGCGATCGAGAGATAGGCGGGATATTTGCCGATCCCCATCCGGTCGATCACGCTCACCACCTTGTCCATGCCGATGGTGCTCGCCGCGCGCACCGTCATCAGGTTGCGCGATTGCTCGATGCCCCAGCGCATCGTGTGCGGGCCGGAGCCCTGGCTGCCGCCGAAATTGCGGAAGCATTTATTGCCCAGCCGCGCGCCCTGATAGACGCAGAACGGCCCATCGACGATGATCGAGGCGGGCGTCATCCCGTTTTCGAGCGCGGCCGAATAGACGATCGGCTTGATGGTGGAGCCCGGCTGGCGCAGCGCCTGGGTCGCGCGGTTGAAGCTGTCGATCCGCGAATCGAAGCCGCCCTGCATCGCCAGCACGCGGCCGGTCTGCGGTTCCTCGACGATGAACCCGCCCGAGATGCGCGGCACGGAGCGCAGCGCGAAATTCTCGCCCTCGGGGGCGACCGCGATGATGTCGCCGGGCTTCAGCTGCGCGAACGCCGTGCCGCCTTGCCCGCGCGGCGGCATCTGCGCCGCCCAGCGCGGCAGGGTGCCGGTCTTGCCGTCGGCGAAGCCCAGTTCGGCGGCGTCGCCGCTCACCGAAATGACGATCCCGGCGCGCCAATCGGCGTAATCGAGCGCGATATTCTGGTTGAGCAGCGCCTGCAGCCAGTTGTCGCCGCTGATCTCGACCGACTTCAGCGGCCCCGACCAGCCGCGCCCGCGATCATAGCGCAGCAGCCCTTCGCGCAGCGCATCCTGCGCATATTGCTGGAGCTGCGGATTATAGGAGGTGCGCACCCACAGCCCGCCCGAATAGACGCTGAAGGGGCCGTCGCGCTCGCTTTCGCCGAACTTGTCGATCAGCTGGCGGCGCACTTCCTCGACGAAATAGCCGCCGACCCGTTCGAACTTGGGGGTCTGCCGCCGCACCGCGCCGATCGGCTCGCCGAGCGCGGCATCATATTGCGCCTGGCTGATGAAGCGGTTCTTCAGCATCTCGCGCAGCACATAGCCGCGGCGATCGAGCGCGCGCGCGGTGTTGCGGAACGGATCGAACAGCGCCGGCCCCTTGGGCAGGATCGCGAGATAGGCGAGCTGGCCCAGCGTCAGCTCGTTCAGTTCCTTGTCGAAATAGGCGTGGCTCGCCGCCGCCACCCCGAAGGCGTTGCGGCCGAGCGGAATCTGGTTGAGGTACAGCTCCAGGATTTGCTTCTTGGTCAGCGCATCCTCGATCCGGTACGCGAGGATCGCCTCGCGGATTTTGCGCGTCGGTGAATATTCGTTGCCGATCAGCAGGTTCTTGGCGACCTGCTGCGTGATGGTCGACCCGCCCTTGGCGCGCCGCCCGCTGCCGAGCTTGCTCACATAATCGAACACCGCCCCCAGGGTGCCCGGGTAATCGACGCCGTGGTGCTCGAAAAAGGTCTTGTCCTCGGCGGCCAGGAAAGCGCGGATCAGGAGCGGCGGGAACTCGTCATAAGCCAGCTCGACGCGGCGCTCGCGCGCGTAGCTGTGGATCGGGGTGCCGTCGATCGAGCGGACATTGGTGGGGAGCGGCGGCTCATAGGTGCGCAACTTGTCCACCGAGGGCAGATCGCGCGCGAACAGCAGCCACATCAGCGCATAGCCGATCGCGGCGAGCACGCCCAGCACGACAAGCAGCTTCACCCACCACCGCCGCCACAACCGCGCGACGAAATCACGCGCGCCGGGTTCGCGGTGCAGGCGGAAATTCACGGTATCCGCATCAGCCATAAGCGCTGCGTCTAGGGGAAAAAGCGCGGAGGTGCCAGCTTGGGGGCGCGCGCTTTGTCGCAAGGGTGTTCGTCCACGATCAGCGTCGCCCGCGTGGCTTCCATGCCTTTTGGTTCACGCGGAGGCGCGGAGGCGCGGAGAGGGTGCGTGGCACGGGCATTTTGTCGCCCTGCGCCGAAGGCGCTTTTTGCCGGTCCAGAAATGGCGCCGCGCGCCGTTTGTCCCGACCCTACTCCGCGCCTTCGCGCCTCCGCGTGAACCAAAAAAACCGATGAGCCTGGAACTGCTTGTAGCGGGAGACCCCGGTCGTCGCTGGGGCGACGTGCTTGACGACGGGTCTACCGCGCCGCCAGCCGGCGGGCGAAGTGGATGTCCACCGCGCGCCGCACGCTCTCGGCGATCGCCGCCTGCCCGCGTGGCGAGCCGATGAAATTGGCGTCCTGCGGGTTCGAGATATAGCCCGTCTCGAACAGGATCGAGGGCATGTCGGGCGCCTTCAGCACCATCAGCGAGGCCATGCGGTGGAAATTGGGCTTCACCGGCATCAGCGGCTTGGCCTCGCGCCCCAGCAGCCGGGCGAAGGCGGCGGACTGGTTCATCGTCTCGCGCTGCGTCAGGTCGATCAGCAGCGAGGAGATGTCGGCCTCGGTGCTGGCGAGGTTCACGCCCTGGATGATGTCGGCCTTGTTCTCGCGCGCCGCCAGCCGGGCCGCTTCCTTGTCGGAGGCGACCTCGGACAGGGTATAGACCGTCGCCCCGCTCGCCTGCCCCGCGCCGACGCTGTCGCAGTGGATCGAGATGAACAGGTCGGCCTTCAGCCGCCGGGCGATCCCGAACCGATCTTGCAGCACGATGAAGCGATCATCCTCGCGGGTGAGCGCCACGCGCACGCGGCCCGAGGCGAGCAGCTCGTCGCGGATCGCCTTGGCGATGGCGAGCGTCACGTCCTTTTCGCGCAGGCCGGTTTCGGCGCCGATCGCGCCGGGATCGACCCCGCCATGCCCGGCGTCGATCACCACCAGCGGGCGGCTGTCGTCATCGCCATAGACGCGCGGCAGCGGTCCGGGCGCGCGCCGGGCGGCGGGCACCGGCAGGGTGACGGCATAGCTCGCGCGCACCGCGCCGCCGGCGTAGCTGAACGGCGGCAGGAAGCGCACCCGGCCATCGGCGGCGGCGCGCGCGAAGGCGGCGTCGTCCACCGTCCGCAGCGCGAGCGTCAGGGTGCGGCCGTCGGCGTCGAAAATGCCCTCGGTCACGATCGCCGGCTGAGCGAGATCGAGCACGATCCGGGTGCCACCGCTGTTCCGCGCTTGGCGGATGCGCGCGACCGGGCCGTCGCCCGCGGCGAGCGCCGCGCCGGGCTCGGCGCCGCTCACGTCGATCGCGATGCGTCGCGGCCCCGCCAGCATCAAGGCCGAGGCGGCGGCGACGCGCGCATCGAAGCGCAGCGTGACGTGATCGGGCGCGACATCGACGGCTTCGACGCTCGCCGCCCAACCGGGCGCGCCGCCCAGGATCAACGCGACAAGAGCCAGAAGCAACGACACAAGTCGCTTCTGCCGCGCCGGCTGCCCGCCGGTCCAGCGAAAAGGCATGAAGGGGGTGCTCCCCGGCTGTAACTTCCCTGCACCGCCACCGCTAACGCCAGCGGCCATAAATCGTCGCTAATCGACGGGGTTAACACCGCGTTCGGCATCTTCTTGCCGCTTTTTCGGCAAAGCGATGCCGGTTGCATCCGCCGGGTAATGAGTGCTACGCCCTTGCCCAGTGGGTGTTACAGGCTTGCTTGGGCACCCGTCATCCTCGCGCGCGCCGTCCTCAACGGCGCATCGGCGCGGGCAATACCAGGTTGATGCTCGCATGAAGGCCTTTTCCCGCACCACCGACCGCCCGGCGCTTGCCGGCGGCGCTTGTGGCGCGGGTCCGGCGCGGATGCGCCTTGCGGCCGAGCGAGCGCCAGTTCGTCCCATCCCCTTTGCGCCGGTCCGCGGTGAGCCTGTCACGGGTCCGCGCCGGCTGCATCACAATCGTGCGCCGTGGCCGCCTGTCGGCCGGCGCGCTCGGAGAAACATTGATGACCACCAAGATGCTGATCGACGCTCGGCACCGGGAAGAAACCCGCGTTGCCGTCGTCAAGGGAACCCGGATCGAGGAATTTGATTTCGAATCGGCCGAGCGCAAGCAGCTCAAGGGCAATATCTACCTCGCCAAGGTAACCCGCGTCGAACCCTCGCTGCAGGCGGCGTTCGTCGATTATGGCGGCAACCGCCACGGCTTCCTGGCGTTCAGCGAAATCCACCCCGATTACTATCAGATCCCCAAGGAAGATCGCGACGCGCTGCTGCGCGAGGAGGCCGAGCACGCCGCCGAGGAAGCGGCCCTGCGCGACAGCGACGACGATGATCTCGACGCCGACGAGGCCGAGGATGGCGGCGACGACGATCACCGCGACGACGAAACCGGCGAGGAAGAGGGCGGCCGTCGCCCGCGCAAGCGCGGCAATGGCGGCTCCGACGACGCGGTGGAGGCGCTGCGCCAGCGCCGCATGAACCTGCGCCGCCGCTACAAGATTCAGGACGTGATCCGCCGCCGCCAGATCCTGCTGGTGCAGGTGGTGAAGGAAGAGCGCGGCAACAAGGGCGCGGCGCTGACCACCTATTTGTCGCTCGCCGGGCGCTACTGCGTGCTGATGCCCAACACCGCGCATGGCGGCGGGATCAGCCGCAAGATTTCGAACGCCGCCGATCGCAAGCGGCTGAAGTCGATCATGTCGGACCTGAAGCTGCCGCCGTCGATGGGCTGCATCGTCCGCACCGCCGGGCTCCAGCGCACCAAGACCGAGATCAAGCGCGACTTCGATTATCTCGCCCGGCTGTGGGACGAGATTCGCGAGAAGACGCTGTCCTCCTCGGCGCCCGCGCTGGTCTATGGCGACAGCGACCTGATCAAGCGCGCGATCCGCGACATCTACAACCGCGAGATCGACGAGGTGATCGTGGAGGGCGGCGAGGGCTTCCGCCACGCCAAGGATTTCATGAAGCTGCTGATGCCCAGCCACGCGCGGCGGGTGAAGCATTATGCCGATCCGGTGCCGCTGTTCCAGCGCCACCATGTCGAGGATCAGCTGGCGGCGATGTATCACCCGGTCGTCCAGCTGAAATCGGGCGGCTATCTGGTGATCAACCCCACCGAGGCGCTGGTCTCGATCGACATCAACTCCGGCCGCGCCACGCGCGAGCATAACATCGAGCAGACCGCGACCCAGACCAACCTGGAGGCCGCCGAGGAAATCGCCCGCCAGCTACGCCTGCGCGACATGGCCGGGCTGGTGGTGATCGACTTCATCGACATGGACAATTCGTCCAACGTGCGAAAAGTCGAAAAGGCGATGAAGGAGGCGCTGAAGAACGATCGCGCCCGCATCCAGGTCGGCCGCATCTCGTCCTTTGGCCTCATGGAGATGAGCCGCCAGCGGCTGCGCACCGGCGTGCTCGAAGCCTCCACCCGCCAGTGCCCGCATTGCGAGGGCACGGGCCTCGTGCGCACCGCCTCGTCGGCGGGGCTCTCGGCGCTGCGGTTGCTGGAGGATGAAGCGGCGCGCGGGCGCGGATCGCAGTTGCTGCTGCGCGCCAGCCAGGAAGCCGCCTTCTACCTGCTCAACCGCAAGCGCGCCGAACTCGCCGAGATCGAGGAACGCTATGGCGTGACGATCGAGGTCGCCCCCGATGGCGAGCGCGAGGGCGCGCGCATGTCGGTCGAGGCGTCCGGGCCGCCGCCGGTCCACGCGCCGCGCCTGGAGCCGATGCTGATCGAGGCCGATGACGACGAGCCCGAGATCGAGGCGTTCGAGGACGAGGACGAAGAGGAAGAAGCGATCGAGCGCGAGCCGCGCGAGGCGCGCGACGCCGAACGCGGTGATCGCGACGGCAGCCGCCGCAAGCGCCGCCGCCGGCGCGGCCGGCGCGGTCGCCGGGGCGACGAGGGTGAAGCCGGCGCCAGCGACGAGAGCGGCGCCGACGAAGGCGACGCCGAGGATGCCGGCGCCGAGGCCGACGAGGACGCCGAGCCCGCGACCGTGCAGGCGGGCGCCGAGCAGGGTGATGACGGCGGCCGCCGGGCGCGGCGCCGGCGCAATCGTCGCCGTCGCGGCCGGGGCGGTGGCGAAGGCCCGTCGAATGAGCAGGCCGGCACCGCCGACGCGCTCGATGCCGAGAGCGATGCCGATGCCGATGGCGACACGTCCGAGCAGCGCTCCGCACCGGCGCCGGCCACCGCCGATGCCGCGCCGGTCGCGCCCGCATTGACGGACGACGTCGCCGCCGGGGACGCGCCAAAGCCCAAGCGCACTCGTCGCAGGAAGGCGGCGCCCGAGGCACCCGAGGCGGTTGAAGCGCCGGTCGAGGTGGCCGAGGAAACGCCCGCCGAGGCGAAACCCAAGCGGACGCGCCGCAAGAAGGTCGATGCCGAGGCGGAAGCCGCGCCCGAAGCCGCGCCCGTGCCCGAGCCCGTCGCGGCGAGCGAAGCGCCGGCCAAGCCCAAGCGCCCGCGCCGCAAGAAGGCCGACGCCGGCGTCGAGACCGCGCCCGAGCCGGTCGCCGCCGATATCGCGGTGGCCGAGGCGCCCGCCGTCGCCAGCGAGGCCGAGGCGGAGCCGGAAGGCGCCGCCGCCGGTGCCAATGACGATGGCGGCACGCCGCCGCAGCCGCGTCGCGGCTGGTGGCAGCGTACCTTCGGCGGCTGAGCCGCTGCTGATCCCGATCGAGACCCCCCGGTGGCGCCGCGCCGCCGGGGGTTTTCGTTTCGCTGCCTCGCCGCTTCCTGAGGCTCCACCCTCAAGCAGCGCCGTCACCCCGGCCTAGAGCCGGGGTCTCGCTTTTCTTCGAGCGGCGCCAAGGCAGTGGTTCCCCGGCTCGGTGGCCGGGGTGATGGTGTCGCCTGGGATGGCCGGTGGTCGGCTTCGGGAACGCGCCAGTGCGCCCATCCACTCCGCCAGTTCCCCCCGCGTAACAGGGCTTGAGCTTCCGCACCGGCCCCGCCAAACAGCGGCGATGATCAAGCACGCCCTTCCCGTCACCCGCGACGGTGATTTCGCCCAGTGGTATCAAACCGTGATCGCCGAGGCCGATCTCGCCGAGGAATCGGGGGTGCGCGGCTGCATGGTGATCCGCCCCTGGGGCTATGGCATCTGGGAGCGGCTGCAGCGGCTGCTCGACGATCGCATCAAGGCGACGGGGCACGAGAATTGCTATTTCCCGCTGTTCATTCCGCTGGGCAACTTCGAGCGCGAGGCCGAGCATGTCGAAGGCTTCGCCAAGGAGATGGCGGTCGTCACCCACCACCGCCTGATCGCCGATGGCAAGGGCGGGCTGATGCCCGATCCCGAGGCGAAGCTGGAGGAGCCGCTGGTCGTGCGCCCCACCTCCGAAACCGTGATCGGCACCGCCTTCGCCCGCTGGGTGCAGAGCTGGCGCGATCTGCCGATCCTGATCAACCAATGGGCCAATGTCGTGCGCTGGGAGATGCGCACCCGCATGTTCCTGCGCACCGCCGAATTCCTGTGGCAGGAAGGCCATACCGCGCACGCGACCCCCGAGGAGGCGCGCGAGGAAACGCTGAAGATGCTGGAGGTGTATCGCAGCTTCGCCGAGGAGTGCGCCGCGCTGCCCGTGATCGCCGGCGAAAAGCCCGAGAATGAGCGCTTCCCCGGCGCCGTCGCCACCTATTCGATCGAGGCGATGATGCAGGACGGGAAGGCGCTGCAGGCCGGCACCAGCCATTTCCTCGGCACCAATTTCTCGGCCGCGCAAAATATCCGCTTCCAGAACAAGGAAGGCGCGTTCGAATTCGCGCAGACGACGAGCTGGGGCATGTCGACCCGGATGATCGGCGGGATCATCATGGTGCATGGCGATGATGACGGCCTGCGCGTGCCACCCCGCCTCGCGCCGTGGCAGGTGGTGATCGTGCCGATGCTGCGCGACGCGCCCGAGGATGCGGAGATCGTGGCCTATTGCAAGGCGCTCCAGGCCGAGCTCGCCGCGCTTTCGGCGTTCGGCGAGCCGGTGCGCTGCCTGCTCGATCTCAAGCCCGCCAAGGCCGCGACCAAGCGCTGGGGCTGGGTGAAGAAGGGCGCGCCGATCGTGATCGAGGTCGGCGGGCGTGATGTCGCGGGCGGCAATGTCAGCGTGATCCGCCGCGACCGGCTCTATCGCGAAGACGGCAAGCTCGACAGCGCGGTGGTGGCACGGGACGCGTTCGTCGCGGAAGCGGCGGCGCTGCTCGGCGAGGTGCAGGCGACTTTGTTCGCCGAGGCCAAGGCGCGGTTCGACGGCAATATCCGCCGCGACGTGACGCGCCTTCCCGAACTCGAAGCCTATTTCGCCGAGAGCGTCGCGAAGCCCGGCTGGCTGGAAGTGACTTGGGCGAAGCCGACCGGCGCCGCGCTCGACGCGGTGGTCGAAAAGCTCAAGAGCCTGAAGCTCACGCTGCGCAACGTGCCGCTGGATGCCGCGCCGGCGGCGGGCGACTGCATCTTCACCGGCGCGCCGGCGGTCGAGCGGGTGCTGGTCGGGCGGAGTTACTGAGCGGGCTAACCCCACCAGGAAACCACCGAGCACCTTGGAGCCCTCTACCCCGGCGAAGGCCGGGGGCCAGCATCGCGCCGGTGGACGGCTGCGTGCCAGCGTCGGACGTCCCCGCAACCGGGCCCCGGCCTTCGCCGGGGAAGGCGATGGGGCAAGGGGGTAGGCTTGTCGGAAGCAAAGGCGCGGGGCGCCGCTAAGAGCGCGCCCTATTTCAGCGGTTTGCCGCTGTCCTTCCATTTGTCGAGGATCTGGCTCTCGGGCAGCGACGGCGCGGCGGCGAGCGGGGTGCCGCTGTCGGCATAGGCCGGCTGGATCTGGCTCGGCGCGGTGACCGGCGCCAGGGTGGCGGCAGTCGTCGGGGCGGGCAGCGTCGTCGGGGTCGCGCTCGCCAGGGTGAGCCGCGCGTGCGGGCCGGGCACCGGCTCGCCGCCGCGATAGGGCTGGGTGAAGGCGGCGGGGGTGCCCCAGAAACCCTGCCAGCGGTGGAAGAAGTGCGCGCCGATCGCCGCCGTCATCACCATCTGCCGGTTCCACGCGGGGGTGACGGCGAAGGTATGGTAATGCGTCGCCTCGCCCACGCTCGGCTCGGTCAGCCCGCCGAGCATCGCGGCGGCGGTGCGCAGCGCGCGCGCCCAGCCGGTGCGCGAGGGCGCGCGCGCCATCGCGCCATCACAGGCGAAGCTGAACTGGCAGCCCGCGCGCTCGGACCCCTGATAGACCACGCCGCACACGGTGTTGGGGAAAGCGGGGTGGCGGACCCGGTTGAGCACCACCTGCGCCACCGCCCGCTGGCCGGCATCGGGCTCGCTCGCGGCCTCGTAGTAAATCGCGCTCGTCAGGCAATCGAGCGCGCGGCCGTAATCGAGTCCGCTCGCGCGCGCCATGCTGAACGGCTGGGCGGGGCGGATGCTGGTATCGACCGGCAACGCGGCTGCATAAGCGGGGATGGCAGGGAGCGGCGCGGTCCCGGTCGCGCCTGGCGCGGGCGCGGCGATGCCCGGGACGGGCGTGGGAATGCCCGGGGAAGGCTCGGCCGTGACATAAAGCAGCGCGGCGCCGGGGAAATGATCCTGCGCCTCATAGCCCTTGGGCGCCGCGCGTGCTTGCGCGGGCAGGTGATCCATGATCGCGCGAATCGCGGCCTGCCCCGAATAGCCAAGGCACGCGGCAAGGCAGAGCGCGGCACCACCCGCCCAGCGCATCCGCGCGCCTCTTGCCAAAATCCCGCTCACGCGCGCCCAATTAGCGCATAAACGCGGTGCTTTGACCCCCCGCTTTTGGCCTGTCCCACCCTGGCACGAAGCCGCGCGGCGGTAAGCTTTCAGCGCCCCGGATGGTAGCGGCGGGCGATATGGCCGACCAGGTCGCTCTCGTCGAAATAGACCGGGCGCAGCGCGCCGGCGGTGTAGCGCGCGGCCTGATCGTTAAAGTGCGGCGAGGCCGGATCGCCGCTTTCGCCGCCCGCCGTCACCGCCACCGCGCGGGGGCGCGGGCCGAACTGCACCACCGCGACGAAGCTGTTGCCGAGCACGCCGAAACGCTGCGCGCTTCCCGCCGGGCTCACCGTGCCGAAGCTCGCGAGCGATCCCCAGATCGCGGAGGTGAAGCCGACCGGCAGGCTCGGCGCCTTCGGGTCGAAGCCACCGGTCGCGCCGGGGCGCTGGAAGCGGTTGATCGTGCCCCAGGGCACCCGCCAGTCGCCATGCGCCGCCTTTAGTTTGGCGATGGCGGTCTCAAGCGCGGCGAGCTGCGTCGCCCCGGGCGCCGCCGCCAGCCGATCGAGATGGGTGAGGCTGAAGCTCTTGATGTCACTGTCGGCGGGCACCGCCGTCGCCAGCGCCTCGCCCCAATGCACCGCGAGCGTGGTCGCGGTCGAGGTGACGCCCCAGCGCCGGTCCCAGCCTTCGAGCAGGGCGATCGGCTCGGCGAGCGCGGCCCGGCGCGGGTCGTCCGCGGGCAGCGCGCGCCAGGCGGTGATCAGCGGCGGCAGCAGGCGATCGAAGGCGGGCAGCGCGCTGTCGAACGCGGCCGCGCGCAATGCCTCGATCGTCCAGTCGCGCTTGTCGCCGAGCAGCGACAGCGCATGGACCGCGCGCGCATTCTCGCCCGCCAGATCGAAATAGCGCGGATAGGCGCCCGCGTTCAGGCTGCCCGCGCCGGCGCCGGTCCAGGGGGCGTTGTTGGTGTTGACCACCCAGCCGCTCGCCGGGTCGACCAGCTGCGGCAGTTCGCCGAGCGCGTGCAGCCCGTGCCAGTCGGTCGCGGGATCGCTGCCATCGACCACCCCGCGATAATCGAAGCGATTGTCGCGCCGGGGCATGAATTGCGGCACGAGCAGTGCGATCTCGCCCTTGGCGGTCGCGATCACGGTGTTGTTGCTGCTGTTCGCGCGGCGCTCGGCGATGCGGATGAAGTCGGCGAGGTCGCTCGCCTTGGTGCGCAGGAAGCTCTGCTCGAGCGCGGCGATCGGCCGGTTCATCAGCGCGGCGGCGATCCACTTGCCGCCCTCGCGCGCGACCACGGGGCCGTGATGAGTGAAGTACCCCGTGAAGCGCCGCTCGACGAGGCCGGCGGGCGTCTTCACCTTTAGCGTGATCGCCCGCGTCCGCACCGGGCGTCGCTCGGCGCCATAGCGATAGCTGATCTGCCCGCGCTCGCGCACGATCGTCTCGGCGAACAGATCGACATTATCGACCCCGCTGGAGGTGTGCATCCACCCCATGCGTTCGTTGAAGCCCTGGTAGATGAAGAACTGCCCCCAGGTCGCCGCGCCATAGGCGTTGAGCCCGGCGTCGCTCGTCACCTGCTGCTCGGCGCGGAAATAGAAGCTGGTATGCGGGTTGATCAGCAGCAGCGCCTGGCCGTCCTTGGTCAGGCGCGGGGCGATGGCGATGCCGTTCGACCCCTTGGGCTCGGCCAGCGGCGGGGGGACGAAGGCGATCTGCTCGCCGGTGTAGAAGGCGCGCAGCGCGTCGAGCGGCACGCGCTCGATATCGCCGCCGATGCTCCCCTCGCTGAACGCCAGCGCCATCCACGGCTCGAAATGGCGGATCACGCGCGGGCGCACGTCCGGGTGGCGCGCGAGGTAGCAATTCAGGCCATCGGCCCAGGCCATCATCAGCCGCTGCAGCCAGGCGGGGCTGTCGGCATAGGCGCGGCGCAGCTCGGCTTCGTCGAGGAACAGGCGCTGGCGCAGATCCTGCCACAGCGCGCCTTCGCCCTCCGCCTCGGCGAGGCGCCCGAGCGCGACGAGATAATTGCGCTCGATCCGCGGGAAATCATCCTCGGCCTGGGCATAGATCATCGCGAACACCGCGTCGGCGTCGCTGCGGCCGTGGATGTGCGCGATGCCCCAATCGTCGCGGATGATGCTGCTCGCGGTTGCCGCCATCGCCCAGCGCTGCTGCTCGCTATCGCCGCTTTGCGCGGCGGCGGGGGCGGCGAGGAGCAGGGCGAGCGGGAGGGCGCGGATCATGGCGCCAGACCGTAACGCCGCGCGGGGCAAAGGAAAGGCCCGCCGCGAATCGCTGGCCCGACTCGCGCGGAAAAGAAGGTGCGAGCGCACAGCCGCTCCGGCCTAGTCGGCCGACGAGGTGTGTCTTTAACGAATTGGAGGCCCGAGCCGGAATCGAACCGGCGTACAAGGATTTGCAGTCCTCTGCGTCACCACTCCGCCATCGGGCCGGAGCGCGGCTCCATGCGGCGGCGGCGGCGGCGTGTCAACAGGCGGCGGCGTCGGACGGCGCTTGGCGCGCCCCGGCGCAATCGGTAGAAGCGCGCTCAGAATAATTGCTGTATTGCGTGTGTAAGACAGTTGTGCGAAGGGAGACCCATGGACATGATGCTTGACTCTGCCCGTTCCGCCTCGATGCGCCAGGCGATGGTGGCGAGCCAGTTGCGTCCCAACGCGGTGAACGACGCCGCGGTGGTCGATGTCATGGCCGCCCTGCCGCGCGAGCGTTTCCTGCCGGGCGCGCTCGCGGCGGTCGCCTATACCGATGCGCTGCTGCCGCTGGGCGAGGGGCGGGTGGCCAACGCGCCGATCGCTACCGGCCGCCTGCTCACCGAGGCGCGGGTGAAGCTGTCCGACCGTGTGCTGGTGGTGGGCGCGGCGGGCGGCTACGCGGCGGCGCTGCTCGCCAAGCTCGCGGCGCGCGTGACGGCGCTCGAAGTCTCGCCGACGCTCGCCGCCCTTGCGCGCGCTGCGCTGACGGATACCGGGGTGGCGGTGGTCGAAGGGCCGCTCGCCGGGGGCCATGCGGCGGGGGCGCCCTATGATCTGATTTTCGTCGATGGCGCGATCGAGCAGGTGCCGGCGGCGCTGATCGAGCAGCTGGAGATCGACGGTCGGCTCGTCGCGGGCGTGATCGATCGCGGTGTGTCGCGCCTCAGCGTTGGGCGGCGCACCGCCGGCGGCTTCGGGCTTGCCGATTTCGCCGACATCGAAGCCGCGCATCTGCCAGGCTTCGCGCCGCCGCCGGCGTTCAGCTTTTGATTAACTCCTGTGGTTAAAGAACTGGCGCACAGGTGAGAAGGGATTGAGATGCGGGGGAAAGTGAAACTGCTGCTGGCGGTCGCGCTCGTGCCGGGGCTGGCCGCGCCGGCAGCCGCCGAGTCGCTGCGCGAGGCGCTCGCCGCCGCCTATCGCACCAATCCGACGATTGAGGCGCAACGCGCCAATGTCCGCGCGCTCGACGAGAACGTGCCCATTCAACGCTCCAACGCACTGCCCAACGTCCAGTTGCAGAGCAATTACGCCGAGTTGCTGATCCAGTCGAACAACAGCTTCGTCGTGCCCACGCGCGTTTTTCAGTCGCAGGGGCAGGTCAACTACCCGGTCTATAGTGGCGGTAGCGTGAAGAACGGCGTCAAGGCGGCCGAGGAGCGCGTGCTCGCGGGCCGCGCGACACTGCGCAATACCGAGGCGAACGTGTTCACCAACGCGGTCGCCGCCTATATGGACGTGATCCGCGATTCGGCGATCGTCCAGCTCAACCAGCAGAATGTCAGGGTGCTGGAGGTAAACCTCCAGGCGTCGCGCGATCGTTTCCAGGTGGGCGACTTGACGCGCACCGATGTCGCCCAGTCCGAGGCGCGGCTGGCGCTCGCGCGCAGCCAGCTGCAGCAGGCCGAGGCGCGGCTGATTTCGAGCCGCGAAACCTATGTCCAGATCGTCGGCCATCCGGCGGGCGATCTCGAACCGCCGCCGCCGCTGCCGGGCCTGCCCGCCGGACCTGACCAGGCGGTGTCGGTGGCGCTCAGCGACAATCCGGCCTTGCTCGCCGCGCGCAAGACGGTGGACGCCAGCAAATATGATGTCCGCGTCGCCCGCGCCGGGCGGCTGCCAACCGTGTCGCTTTTCAACCAATCGGGCTATTTCAACTATTTCGGTTCGATCGGTTCGCCGCAAATCCCCAATGCCGGGTTCAACGTGCAGGCCGGCGTCGGCATCAACATCCCGATCTATCAGGGCGGCCAGCCCGCCGCGCGTATCCGCCAAGCACAGGCGCGCCAGGGCGTCGCGCAGGAGCAGCTGACCGAGAGCGAGCGCGCCGTGGTGCAGCAGGCGCGCTCGGCCTATGCCGTCTATCGCTCCTCGCTCGAGGTGATCGAATCGGCCCGCGCCGCGCAGGAGGCGAACAAGCTCTCGCTCGAAGGCGTGCGCGCCGAGAACAGCGTGGGCAACCGCACGGTGATCGAGGTGCTGAACGCCGAGCAGGAACTGCTCAACTCGCAAGTCACGCTCGTCACCGCGCAGCGCGATGCCTATGTCGCCGGCTTCGCGGTGCTCGCGGCGATGGGCCATGCCGAGGCCAAGGATCTGGGGTTGGAGGGTGGCCCGCTCTACGATCCCGAAATCCATTATCGCAAGGTCCGCAACCGCTTCCTGGATTGGGGCGAGGGGCTGCCGAGCCCCAAGCCTGTCGCGACCAGCACCGCCAATACCCCGGCACAGACCAGCGACGTCGTAAAACCCCTAGATCCCGCGTTCATGAACCCAATTGACTCGGGGTCGGGCAATACGTCAGGAACGAAGCCTCAATAGGGATCGATTAGGGGCGATCGATTGTGCGAGGCATGCGCATGGCGGATTTGAGCGCGGAACCGTCGATGGAGGACATTCTTTCCTCGATCAAGCGGATCATTTCCGAAGAGGGGGATGCCCCGCGCAAGCGCGCGCCCGCCGCCAAAGCACCGGTGCGGGACGAGGTGCTCGAACTCAACGAGGCGCTTGCCGAAGCGCCCGAGGTCGAGGACATTGCGCCGATGCCGATCACCTCGCGCCCGGCGCCGCGCGCCGCCACCACCGCCGCCCCCGCGCCGACGCCGATCGCCTCGCCGCAAACCGCCGCCGCGACGCGCGGCGCGCTCGACAATCTGGCACGGCTGATGGTGAAGCCCGAGCCGGACAGCGACGGCACGCTCGAAGGCTTGGTGCGCGAATTGCTCCGACCGATGCTGCGCGAATGGCTCGACGCGCATCTGCCCGAAATCGTCGAGGCGATGGTCGCGCGCGAGATCGAACGGATCACCGCGACCCGCTGAACTTTCTCGTCGTTCGGTCATTTCACCAACGATAACGGGAACTTGGCGCCACCGCCGCGCGTTTGCATCGCCGATGCAAAATGATCATGACGGTGGCGATTCGCTTTCCGCGCCACTTCATCCCTCTCCGCCGATCGAAGATCATCGGCCGCCGCATCATGCGCCGGCCGATATTTTCTTCGCCGCCGTCAGCACGACGCGGATGCCGATGATCGTGACCGATCCGCACCAGCCGGACAATCCGATCATCTTCTGCAACGAGGCGTTCACCTATATGAGCGGCTATGACGAGTCCGAGATTGTCGGGCTCAACTGCCGCTTCCTGCAAGGGCCGGAAACCGACCGCGAAGTCGTCGCCCAGGTGCGCCGCGCGATCGAGCAGCGCGAGGAAGTGTCGGTCGAGCTGCTCAATTATCGCAAGAATGGCTCGACCTTCTGGAACGCCTTGTTCGTCTCGCCGATTTACGACGAGCGCGGCGAACTGCTGTATTTCTTTGCCAGCCAGCTTGACATTTCGCGCCGCCGGGAAGCCGAGGAAGCCTTGCACCAAGCCCAGAAGATGGAAGCCGTCGGCCAGTTGACCGGCGGCATCGCGCATGATTTCAATAACTTGCTGCAAGTGATCATCGGTTATGCTGATATGCTGGAGGGGCGCGTCGATGCCGCCGACCGGCCGGCGCAGCGCGCGCTGGAGGCGATCACCAGCGCCGCCAATCGCGGGGCGACGCTTACCCAGCAATTGCTCGCCTTCGCGCGCAAGCAGGAGCTGCGCGACCGGCTGTTGAACTTCAACACCTTGGTCAATGATTTCCGTCCGGTGATCGAGCGCAATTTGGGGGAGGGCTTGCGGCTGCGGACCCAGCTCGCCGATGAGCTGTGGAATTGCCGGGTCGATCCGGTGCAGGCCGAGCTCGCCTTGCTCAACATCCTCACCAATGCGCGCGACGCGACCGAGGGGCGGGGCACGGTGACGATCACCACCCGCAACGAGGTGATCGAGCGGCTGGACGCGCGTACCGCCAATCTGGAGCCTGGCGAATACATCGTCGTCGAGATCGCCGATACCGGCCCCGGGGTCGCGCCCGAGGCGATCGACAAGGTGTTCGACCCGTTCTTCTCGACCAAGGGGATCGGCAAGGGCACCGGGCTGGGGCTGGCGATGGTCTATGGCTTCATGCGCCAGTCGAATGGGCTGGCCAAGGTTCATAACCAGAGCGAGGGCGGCGCCTGCTTCACGCTCTATTTTCCCCGCGCGACAGGCATTCCCGATCGCAACGGCCATGCCCAGGCGGCGCGGCGGGCGCGGGCGGCGGAGCGGGTGCTGATGGTGGAGGACCAGGCCGAGGTCGCGCAGCTCGGCCAGGCGTTGCTCGAGGATCTGGGGTATAGCGTGGTCCATGCCGCCAATGCCCGCGCCGCGCTCGACATATTGGCGCACGACCAGGATTTCGCGCTGGTGTTCAGCGACATCTTGATGCCGGGCGGGATGAACGGAGTGATGCTCGCGCACCAAATTCGTCGCGATTTTCCCAAGCTGCCAATCCTCTTGACCACCGGCTATTCGGACGAGGCGCTCGACGATGGCGGCCGCAGTTTCGAGCTGCTGCGTAAGCCCTATCGCCGGCACGATCTGCATGTGCGGATCAGGGCGCTGCTCGATCGGCCGGGCGCGCGGACCTAGCGGTTTGCAGCGGATCAAGAGTGGACCTGTATAGCTCCTCCCCTGCAAGGGGAGGGGGACCGTTCGCGCCAGCGAATGGTGGAGGGGTATTGCCCTCGATCAATCGGGGACACCCCTCCGACGCGCTTCGCGCGCCACCTCCCCTTACAGGGGAGGAGCAGGGCGGGCGATAATCAGACGTTCGGGCACCCTTGGCGGCGCGCCCCAAGCGCGGCTAGACGGGCGGGATGACCGACCTTCCCAAGACGTTCGACCCCGCCGACATCGAAGCCCGCTGGTACGCCCATTGGGAGCGGAGCGGCCTGTTCCGCCCCGAGCGCCCCGGTGCCGAGCCCTGGACGATCGTCAACCCGCCGCCCAACGTCACCGGCAGCCTCCATATCGGCCACGCGCTCGATAACACGCTTCAGGACATTCTTGTCCGCCACGCGCGGCTGCAGGGCAAGGACGCGCTGTGGGTGGTCGGCACCGATCACGCCGGCATCGCGACCCAGATGGTGGTCGAGCGCCAGCTCGCCGAGCGGCAGGACAAGCGCACCAATTACAGCCGCGAACAGTTTGTCGAGAAAGTGTGGCAATGGAAGGCCGAGAGCGGCGGCGCGATCACCCGCCAGCTCCGCCGGCTTGGCTGCTCGATGGACTGGGCGAACGAGCGTTTCACGATGGACGAGGGCTTCAGCAAGGCGGTGCTGAAGGTGTTCGTCGATCTGTATAACCAGGGCCTGCTCTATCGCGACAAGCGGCTGGTGAACTGGGATCCCGAGCTCAAGACCGCGATCAGCGATTTGGAAGTCGAATCGCGCGAAGTGCGCGGCCATATGTGGCATTTCAAATATCCGCTCGCGGACGGCGAGACCTATCGCTACGTCGAACGCGATGCGGACGGCAACATAACTTTCGAGGAAGAGCGCGATTACATCTCGATCGCGACAACGCGTCCTGAAACGATGTTGGGGGATGGCGCGGTCGCGGTGCATCCCAGCGATGAGCGCTATCGCCCCATCGTCGGCAAATATTGTGAAATCCCGGTTGGACCGAAGGCGCATCGCCGACTGATTCCGATCATCACCGACGATTATCCCGATCCCAATTTCGGCTCGGGCGCGGTGAAGATCACCGGGGCGCATGACGCGAACGACTATGGTGTCGCCCAGCGCAACGGCATCCCTATGTATCGCCTGATGGACGAGGTGGCGGTGATGCGGACCGACGGTGCGCCCTATGCCGTCGCCGCCGCGCGGGCGAAGGAAATTGCGGGTGGCGCGCCGGCCACGCCGGCGGAGATCGACGCGCTCAATCTGGTGCCGGAGGCGTATCGCGGGCTCGACCGTTATGAAGCGCGCAAGCGCGTGGTCGCCGATATCGACGCCGACGGCCTGATGATCCGCGTCGAAGACAAAACGATCATGCAGCCGTTCGGCGATCGCTCGGGCGTGGTGATCGAACCGATGCTGACCGACCAATGGTATGTCGACGCGGCGACCTTGGCGAAGCCCGCGATCGAGGCGGTGCGCTCGGGCGCGATCAAGATCGTGCCCAAGAGCTGGGAGAAGACCTTCTTCAACTGGATGGAGAATATCCAGCCGTGGTGCGTGAGCCGGCAGCTGTGGTGGGGGCATCGCATTCCGGCGTGGTTCGCCGACGACGGGCGAGTGTTTGTCGCGGAAAACGAAGCGGCGGCACAGGCGCTGGCCGGCGACGGGGTGGTGCTTACCCAGGACGAAGATGTCCTCGACACCTGGTTCTCCTCCGCGCTCTGGCCGTTCGCCACCTTGGGGTGGCCGGGCGAGCCTCACCCCTCCCCTTCAGGGGAGGGGACGGGGGTGGGGGCGGGCATCACGCCGGACGCCTCTTCAGCGCGCCCCCACCCCAACCCCTCCCCTGAAGGGGAGGGGCTCAGAATGCCGGCCCCCCGCTCCGGTCCGGCGGGCGGGAGAGGCAGCAACTTGAACGGCCGTTACCCCAATGACGTGCTCGTCTCCGGCTTCGACATCCTGTTCTTCTGGGATGCGCGGATGATGATGCAGGGCATCCACTTCATGGGCGATGTGCCGTTCCGCACGCTCTATCTCCACGGGCTGGTGCGCGCGGCGGACGGGCAGAAAATGTCCAAGTCCAAGGGCAATACCGTCGATCCGCTCGGGCTGATCGACAAATATGGCGCCGACGCCCTGCGCTTCTTCATGGCGGCGATGGAAAGCCAGGGGCGCGACATCAAGATGGATGAGCGCCGGATCGAGGGCTATCGCAACTTCGCGACCAAGCTGTGGAACGCGGCGCGCTTCGCCCAGGCGAACGGGATCGGCGGCAGCGCGGGGGTGGCGCCGCCACCGGCGACGCTGGCGGTGAACCAGTGGATCATCGGCGAGACGGTGGCGACGGTGCGCGCGATCGACGCCGCGCTCGCCGATTACCGTTTCGATGGCGCGGCGAACGCGATCTACCACTTCGTGTGGGACCGCTTCTGCGACTGGTATCTGGAACTGATCAAGCCAATCTTGATCGAGGAACCGCAATTGCCGCCTGGCGCGGTGCCTAATAATCGCGTGGATGAAACCCGAGCGGTCGCCGGATGGGTCCTCGACCAGATCCTAGTATTGCTCCACCCCTTCATGCCCTTCATCACGGAAGAGCTGTGGTCAAAACTTGCCAAGCGGGAGCAAAATCTGATCGTCGCTGCCTGGCCTAGGCCGGCAGATGTCGACGTTGATGAGGCGGCCGCGCGGGAAGTGGATTGGGTCATCCGGTTGGTTAGTCAAGTGCGAGCGGTTCGAGCCGAACTTAACGTGCCGCCGGGAGCACCGGTGCGACTGATCCACGACGATATCGACGCTGAAACGCAGAACCGGATCAATCGTAATTCTGCGTCGTTCCGTCGTATGGCTCGGATCGCCGATGTGGAGCATCGGCAAGGTGCGGAGCTTTCCGAGGTCGCGCAGGTCGTCGTAGACGGGGTGACGTACTTTATGCCCCTAAAGGGCATCATCGACCTCGCCGCCGAACGCGCGCGCCTCGGCAAAGCGATCGCCGCCGCCGAGAAGGAGCGCGACGCGCTCGCGGGCCGGCTCAACAACCCCAGCTTCGTCGAGCGCGCCAAGCCCGAAGCGGTGGACAAGGCCCGCGCCGATCACGCTGAAAAAGCGGCGGAGGCCGAACGCCTCGCCGCCGCGCTAGCGCGCCTGGGATAGGCCATGAAACTCGATCACGCCGTCATCCTCGTCCGCTCGCTCGAGGCGAGCCTGCCTTGGTACACGACGATGCTCGGCGCGATCGGCTTTACCAAGACGCGCGAGCATGTGTGGCTGAGCGATGACGGCTTCGCGATCGACCTGAAGCAGGCCAATGCCGATACGCCCGGCTATCAGCGCTACGCGCCCGGCCTCAACCATCTCGGCTTCACCGCGCCCGACGAGGCCGCGCTCGACGCGGTGCGCGGGGCGATGGCGGCGGCGGGCCATCCGGTCGCGGACAAGCAGCATTTCGGCGACAGCATCGCCACCTTCTTCAAGGACCCGGACGGGATGCGGGTTGAAGTAACCGTCTATGAATGACGGCGCGGGCGGCGCGGGGGGTCTCGCCCCGCTCTCCGCCGCCGACGCCGATGCCGCGATCGCGCTGTGGCACGAAGCGGGGCTCACCCGACCGTGGAACGATCCCGCGCGGGATTTCGCCCGCGCGCTCGCCGGCCCGGCCTCGACCATCCTGGGGCTGAAGCACGATGGCGCCCTGATCGCGACGGTGATGGTCGGTGATGACGGGCATCGCGGCTGGCTCTATTACCTCGCCGTCGCGGCCGATGCGCGCGGGCAGGGGCATGGCCGGACGGTGCTGCGCGCCGCGGAAAGCTGGCTCGCCGCGCGCGGCTGCCCCAAGGCGATGCTGATGATCCGGGGCGACAATCCGGTCGGGGGCTTCTACGCCGCCGCCGGCTACGCGACCGAAGACGTGCAGGTGATGGCGCGCTGGCTCAAAAGCTGACAAGGAGCGCCATGGCCAGCCGACCCGCCAATCGTGATCTTACGCAAGGCCCGATCGCGCGCACGCTCGCGCTGTTCGCGCTGCCGACGCTGGGCGCGAACATCCTGCAATCGCTGAACGGCTCGATCAACGCGATCTGGGTGGGGCGTTTCCTCGGCGAAAGCGCGCTCGCGGCAACGAGCAACGCCAACAACATCATGTTCCTGTTGTTCGCCGCCGTCTTCGGCTTCGGCATGGCGGCGACGATCTTCATCGGCCAGAGCATGGGCCGGCGCGATCTCGACGGCGCGCGGCGCGCCTTCGGATCGGCGGTGGGGCTGATCTTCTGGACCTCGGTGGTGGTCGGCATCGCCGGGTGGTTCGCCGCGCCCGCCATCCTGCGGCTGCTGGAGACGCCGGGCGAGGCGATGCCGCTCGCGCTCACTTATCTCCGGATCATCTTCCTCGCGCTGCCGCCCTCGATGCTGTCGGTGCTCATCACGATGGCGCTGCGCGGCACCGGCGACGCGATCACGCCACTCTGGTTCGGGGCGCTGGCCTCGCTGCTCGATGTGGCGCTCAACCCGCTGCTGATCCTGGGCGCCGGCCCGATTCCGCGCCTGGGCATCGCCGGCTCCGCGATCGCAAGCCTGATCGCGACCTGCACCGCGCTGGTCGCGCTGATCGCCTATATCTATGCGCGCGATCTGCCGATCCGCCTGCGCGGGGCTGAACTTGCTTATCTGCGCCCCGGGCCGGCCGCGATCGGCGCGCTGGTGGCGAAGGGCGTGCCGATCGGCGCGCAGATGATCGTGATCGCGGTGGCGGGGCTCACCATGTTCGGGCTCGTCAATCGCGAGGGGGTCGATACCAGCGCGGCGTTCGGGGTGACGCTCCAGCTCTGGGCCTATATCCAGATGCCGGCGATGGCGATCGGCGCGGCGGTGAGCGCGATGGCCGCGCAGAATATCGGTGCGAACCGCTGGGACCGGGTGAACGCGATCGCCCGCGCTGGTTTGCTGCAGAATTTGGCGATCACCGGCGCGATGGTGCTGGTGCTGCTCGTCTTCGATCGCGCAGTGATGGCGCTGTTCCTGGGGAACGCCAGCCCGGCGCTGCCGATCGCGCGGCATATCCAGCTGCTCGCCAGCTGGGGCTTCATCCTGTTCGGCGGGACGATGGTGTTCTTCGGCGTGGTCCGCGCGAACGGCGCGGTGCTCGGGCCGCTCCTGATCCTGCTGGTCGCGATGTTCCCGGTGCGCCTCGGCTTCGCGCTCGCGCTGCGGCCGATGCTGGGGGTGGACGCCTTGTGGTGGAGCTTCCCGGTGGGTTCGGTGATGACGGTGACGCTCGCCGGGCTGTTCTACGCCTATGGCCCGTGGCGCCGGGCGCCGGCGATGCGGATGGCGACGGCGGGCTGAAGGCTTGCGCCCGCCCGCGCCCCGGCGCACAACGCCCGCCATGCGCTATCCCGCTCTCCGCCTCCGCCGCACGCGCGTCGCGCCCTGGAGCCGCCGGCTTCATGCCGAGACCACCATCACTCCCGCCGACCTGATCTGGCCGCTGTTCATCACCGCGGGCCAGGAAGAGGAACCGATCGCGAGCCTCCCCGGTGTCTCGCGCTGGCCGGTCGCCGGCATCGTCGCACGCGCGAAGGAGGCCGCGGCGCTCGGTATCCCCTGCGTGGCGCTGTTCCCCAACACTCCCGCCGACAAGCGCAGCGACGAGGGTGAGGAAGCGCTCAACCCCGATAACCTGATGTGCCAGGCGATCCGTGCGCTGAAGGACGCGGTGCCCGAGATGGGCGTGCTCACCGATGTCGCGCTCGATCCCTATACGACGCATGGGCATGATGGGCTGGTCGACGCCGCCGGCTATGTCCGCAACGACGCGACCGCCGATGTGCTGGTGCAGCAGGCGCTCAACCAGGCGGCGGCGGGCGCCGACATCATCGCCCCGAGCGACATGATGGACGGCCGCATCGGCCTGATCCGCGAGGCGCTGGAGGAGGAGGGGCATGTCAACGTCCAGATCATGGCCTATGCCGCCAAATATGCGAGCGGCTTCTACGGCCCGTTCCGCGACGCGGTGGGGAGCCGGGGCCGGCTGAAGGGCGACAAGAAAACCTATCAGATGGACCCCGCCAATGCCGAGGAGGCGCTGCGCGAAGTCGCGCTCGATCTCGATGAGGGCGCCGATAGCGTGATGGTGAAGCCCGGCCTGCCCTATCTCGACATCATCTGCCGCGTGAAGGCGGCGTTCGAGGTGCCGGTGTTCGCGTACCAGGTGTCGGGCGAATATGCGATGATCGAGGCGGCGGTGGCCGCCGGCGCCGCCGAGCGCGACGCGCTGGTGCTGGAGACTTTGCTCGCCTTCAAGCGCGCGGGCTGTTCGGGGGTGCTGACGTATCACGCGCTCCACGCCGCCCGGCTGCTGGGATGATCGAGACGGCGCGGCTGGTGCTGCGCCCCTGGCGGCCCGATGACCGTGCCGCGTTCGATGCGCTGTTCAACACGCCGGCAATGATGGCGCGGCTCGGCGGATTGAAGCCACCCGAGGCGATGGCCGAAATCTTCGCGCGCCGGCTGAACGATTATGCGCGCCATGGGCTGTGCTATTGGGCGGTGATCGACCGGCACGAGGGGGTGCTGGTCGGAAGCTGCGGCGTGCGCGTCGCCGACAATTATCCGGGCACGCCGGTGGCTGACCAATATGAAGCCGGGTGGCGGATCGGCGAGGCCTATTGGCGGCGCGGCTATGCGCTTGAGGCAGCGGTGGCGAGCATCGCCTGGCTGTGGGCCAAGCGGCCGGCGCGTGCGGTGTTCGCCTGGACGACGGCGGCGAACCACGCCTCGCTCGGCGTGATGCGGGCGCTGGGGATGGACCGGCGCCCGGCGCTCGATTTCATTCGGCCGGGCAGTGGCGAAGCGTGCCTTGTCCACGGCATGGCGCGGCCATGATCGAGACCGACCGCCTCGTGCTGCGCTGGCCCGAGCCGCGTGACCGCGCCGCGCTCCAGGCGATGTGGGCCGATCCGCGGGTGATGGCCGATCTGGGGCCGGTGAAGGATGCCGCCGCGAGCGATGCCGCGCTCGCCCGCCACGAAAGCTATCGGCATCATGGGGTCGGCTTTTGGGTGGTCGAGCGCCGCGCCGCGCTAGGCGTCATCGGCTTTTGCGGGCTGAAACTGGCCGGCGATTATGTGCCGTTCCCCGGTGAGCTGGAAATTGGCTGGATGTTCGCCGAAGCCCATTGGGGGCAGGGCTATGCGCGCGAGGCGGCGGCGGCGAGCCTGGCCTGGGCTTGGATCCATCGGCGTGAGCCGCGCGTCATCGCGATCACCGCGTAGGTGAACCTGAAGAGCCGCCGGTTGATGGAGCGACTGGGGCTGTGTCGGGTCGAAGGGGCGGAGTTCGACCATCCGCTGTTCGAGCCCGGCGACCGCTTGCGCCGAACCGTCACTTACGCGATCGACCGGCCGTGATCGAAACCGACCGCCTGATCGTCCGCCCCTGGCGCGATGCCGACCGCGCGCCCTTCGCCGCGATGAACCAGGACGAGGCCGTGCGCCGTTACCTCGGCCCGCCGCAGTCGCGCGCGGAAAGCGATGCGGCGGTCGACCGGATGATCGCGAGCCAGGCCGAACATGGCTGCTGCTTCTGGGCGGTCGAGCGCCGCGACGATGGCGCGTTTCTGGGCTTTTGCGGCATCAAGCCCGGGCGCTGGCCGATCGAGGGACTACCGGAGATCGGCTGGCGGCTGGCGTGGGCCGCCTGGGGTCAGGGCTATGCGCGCGAGGCGGCGGCGGCGTGCCTCGAATGGGCTTGGGCCGCGCGTGACTGGCCGCATGTCTATGCGATCACCGTGCCCGCCAACAGCGCGAGCTGGGGGCTGATGGAGCGGCTCGGCATGGAACGGCTGGCGGACGGCGATTTCGATCACCCGGACGTGCCCGAAGGCAGCCCGCTCAAGCGTCATCTCACTTATCGCATCGCTTGCCCGGCCTAGAGCGATTTCGAGGCAGGTGGGATCACCTGCCGGCTCGGAAATCGCGGATAAACAAACGCCTAGAGCGGCGATCCGATTTTATCGGATCGAAAATCGCTCTAGCCCGCTCATTTCGTCGGCAGTTGCTGGGTGAGGGCGGTGATCCGCGCCTCTTGGGCCTCCAGCTGCGCCTTCGCCTCGGCATAGGCCGCGTCGAGCGCCGGGTAGGGCGGGGCGACCGCCGCCGCGCGCTCGATGGTGAGCAGTTCGAGATCGCTGGTGCGGGCCGAACTCTCGGCGCGCAGTATGTCGAGATCGGCGAGCGCGGCCTGTGCGTCGAGCCATGCTTCGCTGCCCGCCGGTGCCTCCTTGGCGCGCGCAACCAGCCCGGTCGCGCGTTCGGCATAGGGCGTGAAGCTCTTGGCGCTACGCTCCAGCGCCGCGCGCGCCTCGGCGATCTTCGCGTCGAGCGCGGAATCGGGCTGGGCGATGGCGGCGGGGCGCACCGGCTCGGCGTCGTTGCGCGTCTCGATCGTGCGCGGCAGCAGCGAGGGATAATCGCGCCGTCCCGCGCAGCCGGCCAGCAGCAGCAGGAGGAGAAGCGCGCGCACCATGGAGCGCGGCTTAGGCGCCACGGGAAGGCGATGCAAGCCGCGCCGGGCGCCCGCGTTCAAAGGGCTTGCACCCCCGCGATTCGCCGCCTATAGGCGCCCTTCCCACGCGCCCGTAGCTCAGCTGGATAGAGCATCAGACTACGAATCTGAGGGTCGGACGTTCGAATCGTTCCGGGCGCGCCA
>NZ_JAIERS010000026.1 GCF_019746665.1 Sphingomonas sp.
CCGGCGCGCCGACATCTTCCTAGGCAGCATCCACCTCGCCGCCGCCATCATGTGGTGCTTATGAGTCCCAGCCCTAGCGCGGCGTGTGAGGAACTGGGCCAAGGTCGCCCGCTTAGCTGAAGGGCGCCGGGCCAATTGAAACCGTGGCCGCACGCCACTGGCGGCGTGCGGCTGGCATGATCGCGCTTTACTTGGCGGGCGCGGCGCTGTTGTCGTCAGCCGGGGCCGCGGCATTGCCCGCGTCGGCGGCGGTGGTGTTCCCGGGCGCCTGGGCCGTGTCCGGGCCCGGCGCGGCGGGGGCGGCGGCGGGGAGCGGCAGGTTCGAGCCCTGCGCGTTCAGATAGGCGATCACGTTCGCGCGGTCTTCCGGGTTGGTGAGGCCCGCGAAGCTCATCTTGGTGCCTTCGGCATATTTGCGCGGGTTGGTGAGCCACTCGTTGAGCGCGGCGAAGGTCCAGGTGCCGCCCTTGGCCTTCAGCGCGTCCGAATAAGCAAAGCCCGGATGCGCAGCGACCGGATGGCCGACGATCCCGTACAGATTGGGTCCGATGCCGTTCGCGCCGCCCGATTGGGCATTGTGGCACGAGGCGCACTTCTTGAACACAGCCTCGCCCTTGGTGACATCGGACGACGCCATCAGCGTTTCGATCGGCACGGCCGGCGCGGCAGCGGCACCGCCCTCGGCGCCTTCTTCCACCACGCCCTCGATCGGATAGCCCATTTTCTCCGGACGGCCCTGCTTGAAATAGAGCTTGCCGGCCATCGACAGCCCCAAGCCGACGAACAACGCCGCCAGCACCCAGCCCAAAATCACGTTCGTCCGGAAATTCATCGGTCCCTGATCCCTATTTTCTTGGCAGCCCTTTAGAAGCGCAACGCCGCCCCCGCAAGCCGCGCTTGCCGTACCCGGGCCACGCGGTTAAGCGCGCCGCCGATGGAACGCTTTCCCGCGCCCGCCCTGCCGCATGTCGCGCGCCTTGCCGAGGCGGCGCATGCCGATCCCGCGCGCGCGGTCGCATTCCAAGGTGCGCCGGGGGCGAATTCGCATCTCGCGGCGCTCCAGGCGCATCCCGGCTGCGCGCCGCTGCCCTGCTATGATTTCGCCGACGCGATCGAGGCGGTGCAGAGCGGCGCCGCGCAGCGCGCGATCATCCCGATCGAGAATTCGCTCCATGGCCGCGTCGCCGACATTCATTTCCTGCTGCCGGAATCGGGGCTGGCGATCACTGGCGAATTCTTCCTGCCGATCCGCCACGCACTGATGGGGCTGGGGGAGGTGGCGCAGGTGCGCGAGGCGGCGAGCCATCCCCAGGCGCTGGGCCAGTGCCGCCACTGGCTGCGCGCGCGGGGCATCGAGCCGGTGACCTATCCGGACACCGCTGGCGCGGCGGCGATGGTCGCCGAGCGTGGCGACCCCGCGCTCGCCGCGCTCGCGCCGGCGGGCGCCGCCGAGATTTACGGGCTGAAGCTGTTCGAGGCCGACATCGCCGACGCCGCGCATAATATGACGCGGTTCCTGACCCTCGAACTGCAGGGCGTGCCACCCGAGGGCGCGGGGCCGTTCATGACAACGCTGATCTTCGCGGTGCCCAATGCGCCGGCCGCGCTCTACAAGGCGCTGGGCGGCTTCGCGACCGCCAAGGTCAACATGACCAAGCTGGAGAGCTATCAGCCCGGCGGCAGCTTCGCCGCGAGCGAATTCTATGCCGATTTCATCGGCGCGCCGGGTGATCCCGATGTCGATCGCGCGCTCGCCGAACTCACCTTCCACGCCGAATGGGTGCGGCTGCTCGGCAGCTACCCGATGGCGCGCGAGCGCTGATTACGCGCAATCGTCATAAACCACGCTAACATGGCGGGCATGAGAACTGCGCTCGCCTGCCTGCTGCTCGCCATCGCCACGCCCGCCGCCGCGCAGTTGCGCCCGCTGGTCGCCCCGCCCGCCGATGCCGCCGTCGCCGCGCGCGACGGGGTGGACGTGTTCCTGATCAACGAAGGCCGCGATGCGGCGCCGATCGCCGCGCCCGAGGAGATCGAGACGATCGCCAGGGACGGCACCGCGCTGAAGTTGAGCCTGATCCGCTCGACCGCCGAGGGGCCGGCGGTGCCGGCGGGTGGCTTCACGAAGCTGCGCTACCGGCTCGCCCCGCTGTCCGAGGCGCCGCTCGTCGCCGATCGCGGCTCGGTGTCGGGCGGTGAGAGCGAGGGCAGCATCACCGCTTCGCGCGGGGTGACGAACGGCGCGTTCGATCGCTTCCGTCCCTATGAACCCACCTACATCGTCGCCGGCGCCGGCAGTTCGCGTGCGAAGCTCCAGGCGAGCTTTTCGTTCCAGCCCTTCGATCACGGCGTGCTCGCGCCGATCCGGGTCGCGTACACCCAGACGATTTTCTGGGCGATCGGCACCCCCTCCGGCCCGATCACCGCGACCATCTATCGCCCCGAGGTATTTTACGAGCGCGAGTTCGGCGACTCGATGAAGATCGCTGTCGGCTATCGCCATGATTCGAACGGCGGAGGTGTGGCCGACTCGGTCGATCTCAACCGCTTCTACATCCGTGCCAATCAGCGCTTCGATCTTGGCGGGCGCTGGCGGCTGGATATCGCGCCCGAGGCTTATGGCTTTTTCGGCCCGCGTGGCCTGGCGCGCGACGTCGACCGCTTTTTCGGCTTTGGCGGGATCACCGCCTCGCTGCTCGAAGAGGATGGGGTGAAGCTGTCGGTCCAGGCGCGCGGCAATCCCGGCACCGGGCGTGGCGCGGCGGAACTGTTCGCGAGCTATCCGCTGCGCCGGCTCGGCGGCGGACTGGGGCTCTACCTGTTTGGCGAGGCATTCACCGGCTATGGCGAGCAACTGCTGCGCTACAATCGGATCGACAATCACGTGCGCTTCGGCGTGTCGCTCACGCGGTAACGCACCAAGTCTTGGCGCGGAGCGGCGCGTTTCCTATGCTGGCGCTAACCATCTGGGAGAGTATTCCATGCGCCTGATTCTCGCCGTCGCCGCGCTTGCCGCCGCCGCTCCCGCCGTCGCCGCGCTCGCCCCCGGCGCCGCCGCGCCCGATTTCACCACGCGCGGCGCGACCGCCGGCAAGGTGAGCGGCTTCCACCTGAAGGAAGCGCTGAAGAAGGGGCCGGTCGTGCTCTACTTCTTCCCCGCCGCTTTCACCCCGGGCTGCTCGGCCGAGGCGCGCGCCTTCGCGCAGGCGATCCCCGAGTTCAAGAAGGCTGGCGCGACCGTGGTCGGCATGTCGGCAGATCCGGTCGACGTGCTCGCCGATTTCTCGAACAAGGATTGCGCCGGCCAGTTCATGGTGGCGAGCGCCGGCCCGGCGGTGGTTTCGGGGTATGACGTCGCGCTCGGTCGCCCCGTTCCGGGTAAGGACGGCGCGCCCAGGATCGTTACCAAGCGCACCAGCTATGTTATTGCGCCGGATGGCAAAGTGAGTTTCGTGCATGACGATATGAACCCGGCCGAGCATGTTCGGTTGACGCTGGAGGCAGTGCGGCGGCTCCGGTCCGCCCGGTCATAACGTATCGCAAACATAATTTTAGGAATGTTCGGTTACGCATCGGTGCCGTCGGACGCTGGCTGCTTCGTAAAATTACGAGGGGCAGGCGCGGGAAACGGTGCTGGGGCCAATGAAGCGGGTTAACCTACGCGTGACGGATCGGGACGAGCTCGGACAGTCGCTTTTCGCATCGATCGGCGACTTCCTCGCGCGCAACCATCTGACGCCGGAACCGATCAACTATGAATTCGGCTATCGGGTGTGCTCCTCGCCCGATGGCGCTCTGGCCAAGGCGGTGGCGGCGATCACCGAGGGTGGCTTTCGCCTGACGCGCAAGGACATCGTCTCGCTGGGCGGCGATGTTTCGAACGAGCCGGTCGCTGAAACCGCGAGCGCGGTGGCGCAGGGGTTGGTGGCGCAGACCCAGATGCAGGTGGAAGGTTTCGCCGACTTGGTCGCCGCGATGCGCGCCGATACGCGCGACTTCGGCCGCAACCTCGTGGCGAGCGCCGATGCGATCAAATCCACCGGCCAGGTCGCGCCCGACGATGTGCTGCGGCTGACTCACGCGATGATCGATCGCGTCCAAAGCGCGGAAAGCCAGCTCGAAGCGGCGACGCGCGAAGCCGACGAACTGCGCCAGAAGCTGGAGGAGGCGCGCGACAATGCCCGCCGCGATCCGCTGACCGGGCTGCCCAACCGCCGCGTGTTCGAGGAAAGCTTCGCCGAGCAGGCCGCCAAGGGCACGCCGCTGTGTCTCGCGGTGTGCGATATCGACCATTTTAAGCGAGTGAACGATACGTTCGGCCATGCGGTGGGCGATCGCGTGTTGAAGGCGATCGGTGCCACGCTGGAGGAGCAATGCGCCGGCCATCTCGTCGCGCGGTTCGGTGGCGAAGAATTTGTCGTGCTGTTCACGGGGCTTGAACTCGCGGAGGCGCGGCTGAAGCTCGACGCGGCGCGCACCCTGGTCGCGAACAAGCGCTATCGTCTGCGCGAAACGGATGCGCCGCTGGGCGCGGTGACGTTCTCGGCTGGTCTCACCGCCACCTTGCCGGGCGAGGCGGTGGGCGACGTGTTCGTTCGCGCCGACCGTTTGCTCTACGCCGCGAAGGGCGACGGCCGCAAATGCATCAAGCTGGCATGATGTTTCGCCAGGTTACGGCGATCTTTACCAACGCGACTGGCGAATTTTCCCAAATGCTACCGGCTATGGTTGAACGGTCATCGCATTTCCGCGCATTTCCGCAGTTGGCACGGCTCATGCAATCCCCTGGTGCGTCACCGCCGGATGGTCCGGCAGACGCCAAGACCGGGAGAAAGCACCATGTTCCGTTTCGACACCATCGCCAAGACCGCCGCTTCGCTCGTTGCCGCGATCGCGATGACCGCCATGTTCGTCAGCGCCGCCGTGCCGGTGATGCCGATCGCTTAACCACCCCACCAAGGACTGAATGATGCTGAAGATGTTGGCGATCGGCGCGATCGCGTTTCTGGCGACAGGGCTGTTCCTGCTGGGGCACGACGCCCTGGTCAACGCCCTGACCGCGGTTTGAGCCCGCACCCCGCCGGTTGAGCCGCGGCAGCCGCGGCCCACCGGCGGCAGCGGCTTCAGTCGACCGCGTCCTTCACCGCGCGCCCGGCGAGCAGGCCGAGGACGAGCAGGATGA
This sequence comes from Sphingomonas sp., assembly GCF_019746665.1. Lineage (GTDB taxonomy): Bacteria > Pseudomonadota > Alphaproteobacteria > Sphingomonadales > Sphingomonadaceae > Sphingomonas. The sequence goes on from NZ_JAIERS010000026.1 coordinate 5,183, forward strand.
CGAAGACGGCGATCGCAAGATAGAACAGGATTTTGGCGATGCCGATAAAGGCGCCGCCCAGCCCGCCGAAGCCGAGCACGGCGAGCACCAGCCCGATCACCAGAAAAATGATCGCCCAACGTAGCATGGTTCGCGCTCCTTCCGCGTGAGACGGCGAACCAACGAGAGGGGGCGCGATGCGTTCCGTGGGCGGCGCCGTGCTCCGCCTCCACCCACCCCAACCCCTCCCTTCCAGGGAGGGGCTTACCCAGCAAATGACACCGGAAGCCCCTCCCTCTCGGGGAGGGGTTGGCGTGCGTGGAAGCGAAGCCACACCGTCGGCGCTTATGCGCCCCGCGTCGCCTCGAACAGGAACCAGGCGCGCTGTTCGGCCTGATCGGTCCATTCGTCGACGATGCCGCTGGTGGCATTGTCCTTGGCCGCGTCGGCGAGTTCCTTCACTTCGCGGAACTGCTGCACCAGCTTCAGATTGTCGTCGCGCAGTTCGAGCAGCATGTCGCGCGGCGGCACGAAATCGGCGTCGTTGTCGCGCACCTGCTGGCGGCGGGCGATGTCGCCAATCGAGCGCAGCGTCGTCTCGCCCAGCTTGCGCACGCGCTCGGCGATCAGATCGGTGACGCCGAGGATCTCGGTCGCCTGATCGTCGAGCAGCAGATGGTAATCGCGGAAATGCGGGCCGGAGACGTGCCAGTGGAAGTTCTTGGTCTTCAAATACAGCGCATAGGCATCGGCCAGCGCCTGGTTGAGCGCGTCGGCGACGCTTGCCACCTGGTTGGTCTGAAGGTCGGTCGGGGTGTCGAGTGCCGGATTGGTCATGCTTGGCCTCCTGGATGTTCGCCTGCCTTAACGGCTCGCGCGCTAGATTGGTCCCGGCGCGCTTCGCCGCAAGTCCGTCAGACCAGCCGAAAAGCGCTGAGCGCGGCCGCGATCCCGGCGATCAGCAGTACCCCGGCGATCGGCAGCCGCACCGCGCGTGAGCGCAAGCGCGCCGCGACGTTCGGGCCGCCCAGGATCACGACCGCGCAACCAACGGTGCCGCCCAAGGTCGCGCCGATCGCGGCGAAGACCGGGCTGCTCCGCACCCCGAACGCCATCGCCAGGAACTGGCTGCGATCCCCCAGGCCGAGCGCGAGGCCGGCGGCGAGACTCGCCGCGAAGGCGCCGAGCCGGGCTTGCGGCGCGGGCGGCTTGGGCGCGGTCACCCCGCCGAGCGCCGCCGAGCCGAGCGCGAGCGCCAGGAACAGCGCGCGAGCATTGGGGGTGAGCAAGGGCGCGATCAGCGCGGCACCGGCGCCAGCGAGCGCGTTCGCCACCGCAAGCGCGAGAGCGACCCCGAGCAGCGCCGCCACCGGTCGTCCGCTCGCAACCGCTTGCGCGCTCGCCGCCCAGCCTAGCCGGTCGCTCAACTGGCAGGCGAAGCACGCGACCAGCGCCGCCATCAGCGCGTCCATATGCCCCCGCGCAAATGCTTGACTCCGCCGCCGCCTTGGTTCATGTGCCGCCCCCTAGCCAAGCGGCGGGCGCATGCTCCGTCGCTTGTTGTTTTTTCCAGTCGCAGGATTTTCGGGTCATGGCAAAGCCGACCACCGTCAAGATTCGTCTCGTCAGCACCGCTGACACCGGCTTCTTCTATGTCACCAAGAAGAATCCGCGCACCAAGACCGAGAAGCTGAGCTTCCGCAAGTACGATCCCGTCGTGCGCAAGCATGTCGAGTTCAAGGAAGCCAAGATCAAGTAAGGCGCCAGCGCGCATCAATCGCAAAGGCTGCGGAGCATCGCGCTCCGTGGCCTTTTTTGCGTTTTCGTTGGCCAAGGCGACGCCGCCTGCGCTTCGGCCAACATGACCATTCATCCTCGGGCGCAAAGGCAGCCGCGCCCGGGGTCAAGCCCGGGGCGACGAGTCCGTTTCTGTGGTTTCTGGGGGAACGCCCGCATCCTCCGGCAACAGCGCCTTCACCTGCGCCATGAACGGGGCGAGCGCGATCGGGTTCGAGACATAGGCCGCCGCCCCCGCGCCGCGGATACGGTCTTCGTCGGCGCGGCTGGAATAGGCGGTCACCGCCAGGATCGGGATGTCGCGCAGCATCAGATCGCCCTTCAGCTGCGCGATCAGCTCATGCCCGCTCACATGCGGCAGCTGGATATCAGTGATCACCAGATCGGGGGCGAAGTCGCGCGCCTGCGCCAACGCCTCGCGCCCGTCGCGCACGCCGGCCACCGCATAGCCGTGCGCGCGCAGCAGATCGGTGAACAGCTTCAGATTGAGTTCGTTGTCCTCGACAACCAGCACGCGTTTTGCCACGGGGGCGCAGCATAGAGAGCGGGGCGCCCCAAGCAATGGCCGAGACAGACCCTATCGCGCTCGCGTTGCAGGCGCTGGCGTTCGTGCTCGCCGATCAGGCGCGCGCCGAGCGGCTGCTCGCGCTCACCGGCCTCGGCGCCGCCGAGCTGCGCGCCCGGGCGGCCGAACCGGCCTTGCTCGCGGCGGTGCTGGGGTTCCTCGAAAGCTATGAGCCCGATCTGGTCGCGGCGGCCGAGGCGCTCGGCGTCGCGCCGCCCGCGCTCGTTGCCGCCCGCCACCGCCTGGAGCAAGCATGAAGCCTTTGGTCATCTGCGATTGCGACGAAGTGCTGCTGCACATGGTGCGCCATTTCGGCGTGTGGCTGCGCGAGCGGCACGACATCAGCTTCGATATGTCGGGTGGCGATTTCGCGCGGGCGCTGAAGCGCGCCGATGGCTCGCTGGTCGAACGCGAGGCGATGTGGGGCCTGCTCGACGGTTTCTTCCCCGACGAGATGGAGCGCCAGACGTTGGTGCCCGGCGCGGCCGAGGCGCTGGCGGCGCTTGCCGAGCAAGCCGAGATCGTGATCCTCACCAATCTTGGCGATCACTGCCGCGACGCGCGGATCGCCCAGCTCGCGCGCTTCGGGATCGAACACCGGGTCGAGACCAACCAGGGCGGGAAGGGCGATCCGGTCGCGCGGCTGATCGCCGAACTGCGCCCGAGCGCGGCGGTGTTCGTCGATGACCTGGCGGTGCATCACGAATCGGTCGCCAAGCATGCGCCGCAGGTCCACCGGCTGCATCTGGTGAGCGAGCCCGAGCTCGCGCCGCACATCCCCCCCGCGCCGCACGCCCATGCCCGGATCGACGACTGGCAGGCGGCCCGGCTTTGGATCGAGGAACGGCTCGCGAGCGGCCCGGCCCAGGCTTGACCGGCGCGGCTCGCCCCGCCAAGCCGGCGGCCATGAGCAATCGAGTCGAAACCAAGCTGGCCGAACTCGGCCTCACCCTTCCCGAACCCGCCGCGCCGGTCGCGACCTATGTGCCGGCGGTGGAAGCTGGCGGCTTGCTCCATATTTCGGGGCAGATTTCCTTCGCGGCGGACGGCAGCCTGATGACTGGCCGCCTAGGCGAGGATCGCGACCTGGACTATGGCGTCGAGGCGGCGCGGCGCTGCGCGGTGATGCTCGTCGCGCAGATGAAGCGCGCGCTGGGCGGGCTGGAGCGGGTCGAGCGGATCGTGAAGCTCGGCGTGTTCGTCAATTCGGCCCCGGGGTTTACCGATCAACCGAAGGTGGCGAATGGCGCCTCGGACCTGATGGTCGCGCTGTTCGGCGATGCCGGGCGCCATGCCCGCAGCGCGGTCGGCGTCGCGTCGCTCCCGCTCGGCGTGGCGGTGGAGATCGACGCGATCGTCCAGGTGCAGAGCGCGCTTTAGTTTTTTTCAGCGGTGGGTGCCCGGCGCTCCTACCCACCCCCAACCCCTCCCTTCCAGGGAGGGAGGCTTGAAGCTTTCCCCCCTTTACGCCCCTCCCTGAAAGTGAGGGGTTGGGGGTGGATCGCTACGGCGCGCAACGCCTGCCCTTGCGCGTGGCAAAGCAATGCGGGCGCTTAAACGCCTCCTTGCCCGAGCCCTTCCCCGTCGACGCAGGCGCGCTTATGTGGGCGTGGTGACCGGCTCCATCACCGCCCGTATCGCCGATGGTGTGCGCAGCATCGCGCCCGCGGCTTGGGACGCGTGCGCGGGAGGCGGAAACCCGTTTCTCAGCCACGCTTTTCTCGCGATCCTTGAGGAATCGGGCAGCGTCGGTCCGGGATCGGGCTGGCAGGCGCTGCCGATCATCGTGGACGGCGCGGACGGCGCCCCCGCCGCGATCGCGCCCGCTTATGCCAAAAGCCACAGCCAGGGCGAATATGTGTTCGACCATGCCTGGGCCGATGCCTGGCAGCGGGCGGGCGGGGCCTATTACCCCAAGCTGCAGATCGCGGTGCCCTTCACCCCCGTGCCGGGGCCGCGCCTGCTGCTCCGTGATCCCGCGCAAGGCCCGGCGCTGATCGCGGCGATCGAGGCGGTGACGCGCCAGAACGACCTCTCTAGCGCCCACGCCACTTTCGTCGCGCCCGACCAGCTGCCGCTGTTCGAAGCGGCGGGCTGGTTGACCCGGCTCGGCACCCAGTTCCACTGGCACAATCAAGGCTATGCCAGCTTCGACGACTTTCTCGAGACGCTCGCCAGTCGCAAGCGCAAGGCGATCCGCAAGGAACGCGCGGCGGCGGTCGAAGGGCTGACCATCCGCCACTTGACCGGCGCCGAGCTGACGGAGGGCGTTTGGGACGCCTTCTGGACCTTCTACCAGGATACCGGCAGCCGCAAATGGGGCCGGCCCTATCTCACCCGCCGCTTCTTCTCGTTGCTCGGTGAGCGGATGGGGGACCGTACGTTGTTGATCCTGGCCGAACGCGACGGGCGGCCGATCGCCGGCGCGCTCAACCTGATCGGCGCGGAGACGCTCTATGGCCGCTACTGGGGCTGTACCGAGGACGTGCCCTTCCTCCATTTCGAGCTCTGCTATTATCAGGCGATCGATGCCGCGATCGCGCGCGGGCTGAAGACCGTCGAGGCCGGCGCGCAAGGCGAGCACAAGCTCGCGCGCGGCTATGAACCCACGCCTACCTGGTCGGCGCATTTCCTGCCCGACGCCAATTTCCGCCGCGCCGTCGCCGACTATCTGGCGCACGAACGCGCGGCGATCGCCGCCGACGCCGAAATGCTCGCGACTATGACGCCGTTTCGGAAGGCGGCGGCGGGGTAAGCTCTTCCTGGCTCACCTTGGGGCCTTCGGCGTCATGGTCCACCTCGTAGAGGCCGCTGCGCGTTTCGGCATCGTACCACAACGGTTTCAGCCCTTTGAGCAGCGCGGGGTCGAAGGGCGGCGGGCTCAGGATCCACACATAATCGAAGCTGTAACGCGGGAAGAGCACAAGCGAGCGCTTGAGCGGGCGCCACCATTGGCGCGGGCATTGCTCATGCGTCACCAGCTGCGAGGGATCGTGCGCGAAGCCGCGCAGGCGGTAGCGCACCGTCAGCAGCTGCGCGCCGGCCATCGACCACTGATCGTTGGTATAAGCGAGCTTGCGTTCCAGCGCGAGCGCGGGGACGTGTTGCAGCCGGCTCATGAACCACTGATTGTTGCACGTCTCGCCGACGAACGAGATCAGCCGCGCCCCCTCGGGCAGCTTGTCGAGCGCGGCGAGCTGGCGTTGATAGCTCTTGGCATAGAGATAGAAGCTCGCGGTGTTGCCCGCGATCCGCACCAGGAAGAAGGCGAGACCCAGCGCCGCGATCGTCGCCGCCCCGCGCAGCGACACGCCCTTTCGGGGGCGCAGCGCGATCACGCCGATCGCGAGCATGAACGGTGCTAGGCGCATGTCGGCATAGGCGGATCCGAACACGATCCGCGGCAACAGCAGATAGACCGCGAGCAGGAACAGCGCGGAGAGCAGCAGGTTGCGCGAAAATTCGATGCTCGCATCGCGCGCCCCGCGCAACAGGATGAAGTAGAGTATCGCGGCCGAGGCTATATCGAACGCCTGCCAGCGATCGCGCAGCACCATCGTCACCCAGCCGATCTTGGCGCGCCAGTTGAACCAGTCGGTAGTGCGCCCGGTGACATTACCCTCCGAGCGCCAGGCGATCATCAGCAGCATCGGCGGCGCGAGCGGCAGGCATCCCAGCCCGGCGCGAAACCAGGCCGACACCCAGTGCCGGACGCGCTCACCGAAGCTGTTGAAGTTCTGCGGCAGGCGATCATGCTGGCGGATCATCTCGGCCGAAAAGGCCAGCACCCCCAACGCGCCCCACCCGAAGGTGTGGCACACCCACAGCAGGCACGACAGCGGCACGAACAGCGCCGCGCGCAGCCGGAACTTGCCGAGCCGCGCCAGCCGCAACCACAAGGCGAACAGGTTAAGCGCGAACGCCATCGACAGCGCGAAGTTCACGAACCCGAAATGCAGCGGGAAGCTGTAGGCGAGTGGCAAGGCGAACAGCGTGGTCGGCGGGATGCGCCCGTGTACCTCGCGCGCGATCCACAGCAGCCCGGCGACGGTGAGGACCGGGATCGTGATGACGATGAGCTTCACCGCCAGCTCCAGATCACCTCCAACCAGCGGGGTGAGCGGGACGATCAGCAGATCGACCCCCAAATTGCCGATCAGCTGCCAGCGAAAGTCATACCAGTCGTTCAGCCAGATCATCCGGTCGTGATCGAGCTGGACGCGGTAGCGCCCCATATGGCCGGGCAGATCGAGCAGCGGCGGAATTTGCGGGTAGAGCAACGGCACGGCCGCGATCAGCGCCACCGCGATCACGAACCAGCGCTGTTCCCACCAATGCCGCTCGGCGGTTGCCCATTGTGCCATCGCGGCGCCTTACGAGCGCGATGGGGCAGGGGGCAAGGGGGCAGGAGCCAGGGCGGCGCCGCGGATTACGGTTGATCGAGCCAGCGGCGCACGCGCCACAGCCGGAGCCGCGAGTTGCCAAGCGCGAGCCGTTCGAACCCAGCGGGCGCGCGATCACGCGCAAGATCGGCGGCCAGGCTGTGCGGAAAACGCTCCAGCAGGTCGATTTCCTCGAAGTCGCCCGGACAGAATGCGACATAATCGATTCGCCACAGGCGCCCGATCGGCCGCGCCGCCGCCGCGGGCGACAGGAAGAAGCGGTACATCGCGATGTTGCCGGCATTGTTGCGGTGATAGCCGGCGCCGACGGTCGCGTGGTGCGTACTGCCGACGAGGTAGCTCGCCATGTTGGTCGGCGCCATGATCACGCCTGCCGGGTAGCGGTCGACCGCCACCCAGGTGTCGCCCCGGTTGCACAGAATTTGCGCGGTCACGTCGCGGCTGATCGCGATGCCGGGCGGCGGGGGAGGGCTGGTGAGCCGGTCGATCGTGTCGGGAATGACCGCGTAGGCGACTCCCGCCGAACCAAGCCAAGCCGCGACCATGGGCACCGCGCGACCCGTTTTCCGTACGCGCGCGACGAAGCCCGCCAGCAAGGGCACGCTGAGCGGCACGCCAAGATAAACGCCGCGCAATTGCGCCAGGATCACCAAACCCGAGGCGAGCACCGCGCCGGCGACGGGCAGGATCAGCGGCCAGCGTCGTCCAGCCCGCGCCAGCGCCCAAAGCGCTGCGACGATCCCCGCGATCATCAATCCGGCGAGCCCGATCACGCGGACCACCGAATCCTGCGCGAAGACGCTGTTGGCCTCGTCGATATGCGTGATGAAGTTCTTGAGCAGGAAGGGATCGACCTGCCCATAAGGCCCGGCGAGGCAGGCGGGATAGGCGTGGAATACCGCGAGCGCCGTGCCGATCGCGCCCACCGCCCCGATCCCCGCCCGCCATGCCGAGCCGCGCAGCCACGGCGTCGCCCCCGCCAGCAGCGCGAGCACCGCGCTTTCGCCCAGGATCGCGGCGCTGGAGGCGGGGGTGAAGCTGTCGCACAGATTGTTCGGCCAGTAATTCGGCCGCATCGTCAGCAGAAACACAAGCGTCAGACCGCCCAGGCCCGCGGCGAGCCCCGTCAGGCGTACGCGCTCCCGTATGCCACGCACCACCCAGATCAGCCCCGCCGCCCCGATCAGGCCCACGACTTGCGGCAGCGTTTCCAGCCCGATCATCAGGCTGCACGCCATGGCGAGACCGGCAATCAAGCCGCTGGCCCCGGTCGGCCTGGCGATCAGCGCGCGCGCGGCGACCAGCACCGTCACCACCTGCAACGCGTGGTGATCGATGCGACCGGGCACGAACAGGCTCGTCGCCGGGAAAGCGAGCGCCGTCAGCACGATCGCGACCGGCGCGGCCGGATCGCGCCACAATTTGCGAGCGATCGAGGCGATCAGCAGCATCGCCGCCACCAGCAGCAGCGGCGGATAGAGCGATACCGCGACCAGCTCCGCGCCATGCTGGCCGAGCAGCGGCGTACCAAGCACGATCATCGCCGCCGGCACGAAATCGTTGAGGCGCGACCAGTGCATCGGCGATCCCGCCGGCGGCGCCATGCGATACTGGGTCCAGTCGTTGAACGCTTGCCCGCCGAGCCAGTCGCGGATTTGCGCCAGCCGCATCATGTCGTCGGCATCGGGCAGGATCAGCTGGGAGAGCTGCGGCCAGTCGCGCGCGGCGCGGCTGAACGACAGGATCGCGACCAGCGCCAGCGCGATGAGCAGATCGCGCCGCCACCGCGCGCGGCGCGCCTGGCCGCTGTCGATCCGTTGCTGTTCCATGCCGTCCCCCTCGATCCCTCTGGCGCCCGCCATAACGGCTAATCCTTAACCATGTTTTCAGCCCTGGCTGGCATGTCGGAAGGCGAACGATCCGGGGGAGGATGGAATGCCGGCAGCCGCCAGGGCGCAGATCGCACCTTTTGTCGCGAACGACGGGCGGGAGCGCGCGCCGTCGCCGATCGAACTTTCGATCGTTATGCCCTGCCTGAACGAGGCCGAGACGCTCGCCATCTGCATCCGCAAGGCGCAGCGCTTCCTCGAGGAAAGCGGCGTTTCGGGCGAAGTGATCGTCGCCGATAACGGTTCGACCGACGGATCGCGCCAGATCGCGACCGGCATGGGCGCGCGCCTCGTCGGGGTGAACGAGCGTGGCTATGGCGCGGCGCTGATCGGTGGAATCGCCGCGGCACGCGGGCGCTATGTCGTGATGGGCGACGCCGATGATAGCTATGATTTCGCCAATCTGATGCCCTTCGTCGAGGCGTTGCGCGCCGGCGGGCAGCTGGTGATGGGCAACCGCTTCAAGGGCGGGATCGCGCCGGGGGCGATGCCGCCGCTGCACCGTTATCTGGGCAACCCGGTGCTGAGCTTCCTCGGTCGGCGCTTCTACAACGCGCCGGTCGGCGATTTCCATTGCGGGCTGCGCGGCTTCGATCGCGCCGCCATTCAGGAGCTGCAACTGCGTACCACCGGCATGGAATTCGCCAGCGAAATGGTGGTGAAGGCGGTGCTTTACGGGCTCGACGTGCGCGAGGTGCCGACGACGCTGCGCCCCGATGGCCGCAGCCGCGCCCCGCATCTGCGCACCTGGCGCGACGGCTGGCGCCACTTGCGCTTTCTGCTCACCTATGCGCCGCGCGTGCTGTTCGTGCTGCCCGGGCTCGCGCTCGCGCTACCCGGCGCGGCGGCGGTGGGCGTGCTCGCGCTCGGCAGTGTCGAGGTCGGCGGGGTGGAACTCAGCGCGACGACGATGTTGTTCGCGGCGATGGCGCTGCTGCTCGGCAGCCAGCTGATCGGTTTCGGCATCGTCGCGCGGCTGTTCGGCGCGGCGAACGCGATGTGGCCCGTCAGCACGCGCGTCGCGCGCTTCCGCCGCCTGTTCAGCGTCGAGCGCGGCTGCCAGCTGGGCGCCGGGCTGATGCTGGCCGGTTTGATCGGCGCGGGGTTGCTGTTCTGGCGCTGGCAAGGGCAGGACTTCGGGCCGATGGAGCCGGTTACGCTGATGCGGCTCGCGATTCCGGCGATGCTGGCGACGTTGCTCGGCGCGCAGACGGTGTTCACCAGCTTCCTGATCGGGCTGATCGACCGCGGCGACCGCTGAGCGGTCGACGCCGCCCGAGGCACATAAAAACGGCCGGGATCACGCGATCCCGGCCGTTTTTATGTCAAGCTGGCCGTGCGCCGTTACCGGCTGAGCACGCCCACGAAGTGCAGCTTGCGATCGAACAGCCAGCCGAACGGCCGCGGATAGAGCGATAGCCGCGTCGCGAGGGCGCTGGTCTTCAGCCCCAGCCGCTGCCACACCGCGCCCCATTCACGGCTGCTGAGATAGTTATAGGGCAGCCGCACGCCGTGCGCCGCGTTGCCCACCCAGTCCATCAGCCGCAGCGTTGGCCCGGCGGCGAGGCCATCGCGGAAATGATCCTTGATCACCACCTGGCCCGCAACGCGCGCGATTTCGGCCAGCACGATGGCGGGATCGTCGGTGTGGTGCAGCACATCGACCACCATCGCCGCGTCGAAGCTGTTGTCGGCATGGGGGATGTGGGTGCCGTCATAGGCGATCACCGGAATCGCGGTGTTCGGGCGCACCAGTACGTCGATCCCCTCGATCCGCACATCCGGGCGCAGCTGCATCACCAGCGCCGCGAGATCGCCGCTCCCGCAACCAACGTCGAGCACCCGCGCGCCCTTTGGCAGGCGCTCGGCGATGAGCGTGGCGAGCCGCCGCACGCGGCGCCCGAAAACGAGTTTGGCATGAACCTGCTGCAACATGGCGCTGCTCCCCCTTATCAGTCAGCGCCAGGGTTGCCGCACAAGCGGCCAATATTTGGTTAACGAGCCCTCACCGGTCGCGCCGCCCCAACAGCCGCAGTCGCAGCGCGTTCAGCTTGATGAAGCCCGCCGCGTCGCGCTGATCATAGGCGCCCTGGTCGTCCTCGAACGTCACCACCTTTTCACTATAGAGCGAATGGGGCGACTTGCGGCCGATGATATACACGCCACCCTTGTAGAGCTTCAGCCGGACGGTGCCGCTGACTTTCTCCTGGCTGTAATCGATCGCCGCCTGCAGCATCTCGCGCTCGGGCGCGAACCAGAAGCCGTTATAGATCAGCTCGGCATAGCGCGGCATCAGCTCGTCCTTCAGATGCGCCGCGCCGCGATCGAGCGTCAGCTGCTCGATCCCGCGATGGGCGAGCGCGTAGATGGTGCCGCCGGGCGTCTCATACATGCCGCGCGACTTCATCCCGACGAAGCGATTCTCGACCAGATCAAGCCGGCCGATGCCGTGCTTGCGGCCCAGCTCGTTCAGCCGGGTAAGGAGCGTGGCGGGCGACAGCGCCTCGCCGTTCAGCGCCACGCCGTCACCCCGTTCGAAATCAATCGTGATGATTTCCGGGGCGTCGGGCGCATCCTCGGGATTCACCGTGCGGGAGAAGACATAGTCGGGCACCTCCGCCCAGGGATCTTCCAGCACCTTTCCCTCGGACGAGGTATGGAGGAGGTTGGCGTCGGTGGAAAAGGGCGCCTCCCCGCGCTTGTCCTTGGCGACCGCGATCTGGTGCTTTTCCGCGAATTCGATCAGCCGGGTGCGGCTGGTGAGGTTCCATTCGCGCCACGGGGCGATCACCCGGATATCGGGGGCGAGCGCGTAATAGCTCAGCTCGAAGCGAACCTGATCGTTGCCCTTGCCGGTCGCGCCATGCGCCACCGCATCCGCGCCGACCGCCTTTGCGATCTCGATCTGGCGCTTGGCGATCAGCGGCCGCGCGATCGAGGTGCCCAGCAGGTACAGCCCTTCGTACAGAGCATTGGCGCGCATCATCGGGAAGACGAAGTCGCGCACGAATTCCTCGCGCAGATCGTCGATGAAGATGTGTTCGGGCTTCACCCCGGCGCGTAGCGCCTTCTCGCGCGCGGGCTCGAGCTCCTCGCCCTGGCCAAGATCGGCGGTGAAGGTGACGACCTCGCAGCCATATTCCTGCTGCAGCCACTTGAGGATCACGCTGGTGTCGAGGCCGCCCGAATAGGCAAGCACGACTCGCTTCACGGTATCGGACATCGCGGGCTCCTGCTGGGAAAGCGGCGCGCTGTAAGGCGCGGGCGCGGTGGGTGCAAGTTGCCCTTTGCAGCTGGGGCTATAGCGTTCGTTACAGCGCCGCAACTTGCCGACAGACCGGTTGGCGCCCTGGCCCTATCCCGTGCGGCCTATCGATCGGGAGACGTCGTGATGCTGGACGAAATTCAGGCCCCTTCCAGCCGGTCCGATCTGCCGCCGGGCTGGCGCCCGTTCCGCATTGCCCGGGTAGAGGATGAGAGCAGCGTCATCCGCTCCTTTTATCTGGAGCCCGCCGATGGCGGCGCGCTCGAACCGGCGGGGGCGGGGCAGCATCTGCCGATCCGTCTGACCATTCCCGGCAATGGCGATCCGGTGATCCGTACCTACACGATTTCCTGCGCCCCGGTCGCCGGCCATTACCGACTGAGCGTGCGCAAGCTGGGCGTGGCCTCCACCTATCTGCATGAACTGGCGGCCCCTGGGACGATCATCGGCGCCAAGCCTCCGGCGGGGGATTTCATCATCGACGATCAGGCGCAGCACCCGGCGGTACTGGTCGCGGCGGGGGTGGGGATCACGCCCCTCCTCGCGATGCTCAGCCATCTCGTCGCGGGCGAGGGGGCGGGGCGGCCGATGCGGCCGGTGACCTTGTTCTACGCCGCGCGCTCGATCGAGGAGCGCGGGTTCGATGCCGAACTGGCGGCGCTGGCCGCACGCGCGGGCGGGAAACTGCGCCTGGTGCGCGTCCTCCAGCTCACCGATGGAGCGGAAGCCGGGCGCGATTATGAGGAGAGTGGCTTCCTGCGGGGCGAGCTGTTCCCACGTTATCTCGGCTTTGGCCGGCACGATTTCTATCTGTGCGGCCCGCCGCCGTTCATGCAGGCGGTCTATTGCGCGTTGCGTGGGCTGGGGGTAGCGGACAGCGCGATCCATGCCGAGGCGTTCGGCCCGGCCTCGCTCGCCCGCACCGGCGACGCCCCGGCGCCATCCGCCGCGCGCCCTGTCGGGGCGACGAGCGACGAACTGGTGACGTTCAATCCCACGGGGACGCAGGCGCACTGGAAGCCGGGCGACGGCAGCTTGCTCGAACTCGCCGAGGCGGCGGGGCTGAAGCCCGACTATGGCTGCCGCGAGGGCGCGTGCGGCGCGTGCAAGTGCAAGCTGGTCGCCGGGCAGGTCGCCTATTTCCGCGAAACCAGCGCGGCCCACGGCCCTGATGAGGTGCTGATCTGCAGCGCCGTCCCTGCTTCGCGCGGGGTGGGGGACCCAGCGGTGGTGCTGGCGCTCGGTTGAATGCTTCACCTGATCGTGACCTCGTCTTAACCGGAGAATGTCCTAGCTACCTCCACTCGAAGTTTCGCGCCTAACCGGCGGTCGGGGCGGCTGATCGACTTGCGGTTTAATGTAGGGCGAGACGATCGAGCACCTTCCCATCACATTGCGGCACGTTAATTCAGCGTTACATGGAAAATTGGCACTCCCCATAGATTGGTCGTTTCGCTAACAACGCGACAACTGAGCTTTAGGGGGAACAATGACTGGTCGGATCGCCGCCGTGCTATGCGCGACGACGCTGGGGTTTGGTGCGATCGGCGTCTCGCCGGTTGGCGCGCAGGTACGTGGCAGCTTGCCGTCGCGTGAGCAGGTGGAGGGGCCAAAGGTCACCCCCGAGGCGCCGACGAGCAACGCCCGTGTCCAAGACCAAACCAGCCGTAGCGCGCCCTGTGCTTTCGCCGATTCGGCGCTCGCCATTTCACTCGATCGCGTGCGGTTTGCGGGGGCCGATGGCGCTGCTTTGCCCGCCGAGTTGCAAGAAGTCCTTGCGGCGGTGAAGCCGCAGGCCGGCGCGCATAAGCTCGCCTATCTCTGCACGCTGCGCGACGAGGCCTCGGCGCTGCTGGCGGAGCGTGGCTATGTGGCCGCGGTCAGCATCCCGCCGCAGGAGATCAATGCCGGCGAAGCGGTGCTGACGGTGGTGGCGCCGCGATTCGGCGAGATTCGCGTGCAGGGTTCGGCGGGACGCGCGCAGGCGTTGCTTCAGGCGCGCCTTGATCGGCTGAAGAGCCTCGCGGTTCTCAACGTCCGCGAGATCGAACGCCAACTGCTGCTGGCGAACGACGTTCCGGGGCTGGAAGTGGTGATGGCGATTCGTGCCGGCACCACCCCGGGCACGGTCGACGGCGATGTCGTCGTCCGTCATGCCCCATTCCAGGTGACGGCGGCGATCGATAATTTCGGGTCGCGCGCGCTGGGCCGGGAGAGCGGTACGCTGCGCGCCGATTATTTCGGCCTCTTCGGCTGGGGCGACCGCACCTATATCGGCGGCACCACTACCTTCGACATTGACCGCCAGCAGACGATCCAGGCCGGCCATTCGATTCAGACGCTGGGCGGCAGCACGATCGGCGTGCGCGGCACCTATGTCTGGTCGCGCCCGCTGGTCGCCGCCGGCCTCAATCTGGATGCGCGCTCCTATGTCTTCGGGATCGAGGCGGCGACCCCGCTGGTCCGCCGCGTCGACACCCGGGCCGATGTCGCGCTGGGGTTCGACGTGATCGACCAGAGTGTCGATCTGAGCGCACTCGGCTTCCGCTTCCCGATCACGCGCGACCGGCTGCGGGTCTTCTACCTGCGCGGCTCCGCGCAGTTCCGGGGCGCGCAGATGTCCGGTTGGGATCGCTACGGCGTCACCCTGAACGCCGAAATCCGCCAGGGGGTAGATGTCGGCGGCGCCACGCCGGTCAATTTCCTGCGAGCGGACGGCGCCGGGTCGAGCCGTTTCGACGGCAACGCCGCGCAGACCGTGATCCGAGGTGGCTCCGAAGGCTTCTTCGCCTTCAACCGCTGGTTCCAGATTGCGGCCTCTTTGCAGGGCCAATGGGCGAGTGGGGCGCTGCTTTCGTACGAGGAATTCTTCGTTGGCAACCTGACGCTCGGCCGGGGCTTCGATCCGGGCATCACCGGCGGCGACAATGCGATCGGCGGGCGGATCGAGCCGCGCTTCACACTGCCCGTCGCGCGCCGCGCCACCGCCCAGCTGTTCGGCTTCTACGAGGCAGTGCGCATATGGAACTATGATCTGGGGGCGACCGAGGACGACCGATCGCTGCGCAGCTGGGGCTTCGGCGCGCGGGCGACGATCAGCGGCGCCTTGTCGATGCAGGCGCTCTACGCGCGGCCGGAAAACCCCGAGCTCGCCTTCCCCGGCGCGACCCGCGCCCGCGATCGCTTCCTGTTCCAGATCACCTACCAATTCACCCCGCGCCGCTGAAAAACAGATCCGTCGGAGAGATTGCCATGACCACCCGTTCGCTGCTCCGCCTCGCGCTGATCGCCTCCACCGCCACCGCCGCGCTCGCCGCGATGCCGGCGGCGGCGCAGAATTTGCCCGATACCGGGAACGTCACCGTCGTCACGCGCGGGCTAGGGGGCACGCCGGGGCCGACGACGCCGACGTTCAACACCGTAACGCTGCCCGCCGCGGCGCAGCCGACGCTACAGATCGGCCTGCGGGACAATCGCACGATCCTCACCTGGCGCGGGACGGGCTTTGATATCGGTCCGCTGTTCGGCGTGAGCTTCACCGATGCCCGCGCGACCACCGGGGTCACCAACCGCACCGCGAACATCGCCGTGCTCAACCGCGACTTGTCGGGCAGCGCGAGCAACATTCGCGGCTTTCTGAACGCCAGCAGCAATATCGCGGTGTTCGTGATCAACCCGAGCGGGATCAATTTCGGCGGCCCGGCGGATGCTAACATCAGCGTCGGCTCGCTGATCGCCAGCACGAGCGATCTGAGCGACGATAATGACTTCCTCAACGCGCTGTCGGCGCTGCGTTTCAGCCGATCTGGCACCGGCGGCATCGACAGCGCGGGCTTGGGGATCACCGCCAACGGCACCAACGCAACCGGCGATGGCGGCCGGGTTGGCGACGTGGTGCTCATCGGGCAGCAGATCCGCAACCAGCAGTCGTTCACCGGCGTTAATGTGAATGCGCCCAACGGCGATGTCGCGATGCTGGCCGCGAGCGACGTTACGGTGCAATTCGCGCCCGGCAGCCCGCTGGCCTTCACCATCACCCGCGGCACCTCGTCGACGACCGCCAATCCGCTGTCGCTGGGGCAGGCGATCAATGCGCGTAACGTCACGCTCGGCCTGTTCAGTTCGGGCGGCGGCCCTGGCTTCCCGCTGTCGATGCTCGTCACGGGGACCATCACTGCGACCGGCGCCAGCATCACCGATCGCGGCGTGGTCCTTGTCGCCGATGCCGCCGCGCCGGGCGTGACGCTGGCGAGCACGCCGAACAACCTGACCGGGCAGATTGGCAATCGGAGCTCGATCAATATTCAGAACGCGGTCAACAGCGCTGCCGACCTCTATTTCGCCACGGGTTCGGGTGCCTTCGGCGTCAATGGCTTGTCCCGGTTCACGCCGCAGTTTGGCGGGGCGACCACCGACGGCAGCTTCACCGCCGCGCGTCTGTTGCGCATTGACGGTGGCGCCTTCGTGGGCGCCAACAACCAGAACGTCATCCGCGGCGGATCGCTGCAGTTCAACACCGGCGTGAACACCAGCGCCCTCGTTCAGGCGACCAATGGCGACGTCGTGTTTGGCGCGCCGACGGCAGCATTCGCGTTCGGCAACTCCCTGACCGCGACCGGCAACATCACCGGGTCTTTCTCGACCCTGAACGTAACCGGGACGGGGAACGCGAACGTTTTCGCCGGTGGCCTCGTCAATCTGACGGGCTTCGTCACGATCAGCGGACCTAACATCTCCGGCCTCGTGGCCAACGGTTCGGTGACGATCAACGGGCCCGTCTCCGGTTCGCGGATCGAATCGACCGGCGGCGGTGTCACGCTGCGCGGCAACAGCGTGTTCCTGAACAGCCTTCAGGCGCGCGGTGCGATCGACGTCACCAGTACCTTGGGTAACATCCGCATCGGCCAGATTATCGGATCGAGCAGCGTGGCATTGGCCGCCCCCACCGCAAGCAGCGATGGCTTGATACAGTTCGACTCGCTGACCGGCGGCGATGTGACGATCGCAGGTTTTGGAGTCTCAGGCACTAATGGCAATTTCGCCAATGCTGGGCGCATCAGCGCCGGCAGCCTGGCGATGAACTTGAACACGACGATCGGTACCGCGCAATTGGGCGACGTCGTCGCAGCCCGCGGGGTTCAGCTGACGGCGGCATCGATCAATGCGGTCACGCTGCAGGCTTTGGGCGGCGACGTATCGTTGACCGCGTCGCGGTCGGTAGCAGTCAGCTCGAGCGTCAATGCAAGCGGTGGGATCACCGTTGCGGGTGGGGCAATCAACCCGTCTACGATCACCCTGAACAACGTGACGAGTGGTACCGGCAACGTCAGCATCAGTTCAATAGGCACGAACGCCGCGACAATTCTGCTCAATAACGTGCAGTCCGGGCGCGATCTGCTGGTGCAGACTTCCGCGCCGTTTGGACGAGTCACGCTTCAGAACGGCTTTAACGTGGCAGGCGCCGCCACGCTCAGCGCGATCGGCGGAACAATTGAATTTGGCAACTCGACTAACAATGTTTTCTCTTACCGTGCCAATGGCCAACTGAGCATCACCGCAGGCTCCATTAACACGCTCAACACCGCGACGCCGATCACCCTGATGGCCAATGCCGCGGGCAGCACGGTCAACCCTGCGACACTTGACCTTTACGTGGGCGCCGGCGGGCCAGGCTTCTTGTCGCTCGCCACCAACACTGTGCTGATGGGCGGACCCGCGCGTCAATCCGACGTGCGCGTGCGCGTGGACAACGGCTCTATCCCGCTTACCTTCGGCGCGTTGAGCGCGCGTGCGCTGCTGGGCGCGGTTGGGGCTAACGCCGCCTTCGCCCCGGGCCTGATAACGACCGGCCCGATCACCACCGGCGGCGCCTGGACCTTGACCAACGGGCTCGTCCTAGGCGGGCAATCGCTCTCGCTGAACAACATCACCGTGACCAACGGGAACATTAACCTGCGTGCTGCTGGCACGGGCTTCAACCCGGGGCTGACGCTTAACAGCACCCTCAATGCCTCGGGCGATCTGATCGCGCGTACCGACGCCGGCCCGCTGATCCTGGGCGCGAACGCCCGGTTGACCGGCACCACCGTTTCGCTCGCGACGCCGGCCAATTTCATCAACCAGACGACGATCGGCACCTCGCCGATCACCGGGCGCTGGGCGATCTATGCGGCGGCGCCGACGGGCAACAACTTCGGCAACGGCAACCTCTTCTCGAACAACACCGCGATCTGGAACGGCACGATCGATACGCGCCCAATCGCGGGTCTCACCGGCAACCGTTATGTCTTCGCCTTCCGCCCGACGCTCACCGTCGCGCCCAGCAATTTCAGCAAGGTGTATGGCACCGATCTCACCGGGGCGGGGGCGGCGATTCCGTTCACCGTCACCGGCCTGATGCCTGGCCTGCCGACGGCCTTCCTGGCCGACACCCAGGCGACCGCGCTCAGCGGCGCGCCGGCGTTCACCTCGGCGGGCTTCGCGACCCGTGCCAGCGTCGCCGGTGGCCCCTACGCGGTCACCACCGCGCTCGGCACGCTCAACAGCCCAAGCGGCTATGCGATCGCACTCGGTGCGCCGGCGCAGCTGACCGTGACGCCGCGCGCGCTAACCGGCACGGCGATCGCCGACAGCAAGACCTATGACGGCACCACCGCCGGCACCGGCCGCGTGACGCTGAACGGGGTGGTTGCCGGCGATACCGTGGGCACGGCCGGCACCACCTTCACCTTCGCCGATAAGAATGCCGGGCTCGGCAAGACGGTGACGGTCGCGGGTACGACGCTCACCGGGGCTGACGCGGGCAATTATACCCTCACCGTGCCGGCAAGCGTGCTGGCCGACATCCTGCCGCGCCTGATCACCGCCGGCGTCGTGGTGCGGCCCAAGGTTTACGACGGCAATACCACCGCGAACACCGTCACCACGCTGGAGGGTGTGATCGCCGGGGACGATGTCGGTACGACCGGCACCGTCGGTGTCTATGACAACAAGAATGCCGGCACCGACAAGCTGGTGACGATCAGCGGCATCACGCTCACCGGCGCGGACGCGGGCAATTACACGCTGCAATTCGCCGGTTCGGTGTTCGGTGATATTCTCCGGGCGGCGCTTACCGCCAACGTCGTGGTCAACAACAAGACCTATGACGGCAACCGTAACGCGACCGGCACGGTGACGCTGAACGGCGTTGTTGCCGGCGATCAGGTTGGCACGAGCGGCGCGATCTTCACCTTCAGCGACAAGAATGCCGGCACGGGCAAGACCGTGACGATCAGCGGCACGACGCTTACCGGGGCGGACGCGGGCAACTATACGCTCGCCGTGCCGGCGACCGCCTTCGCCGATATTCTGCGCGCCGCGCTCACCGCCAGCGTCCGGGTCAACAACAAGACCTATGATGGTAACCGCAACGCGACCGGCACGGTGACGCTGAACGGCGTTGTCGCAGGCGACCAGGTGGCCACGACTGGCACCAGCTTCACCTTCAGTGACAAGAACGCCGGCACCGGCAAGACCGTGTCAGTTACCGGCACCGCGCTTACTGGCGCCGACGCGGGCAACTACACGCTCACCGTCCCCGCGACCGCGCTCGCCGACATTCTCCGGGCGGCGCTCACCGCCAGTGTGTCGGTCAACAACAAGACCTATGACGGCAACCGCAACGCGACCGGCACGGTGACGTTGAACGGCGTTGTCGCAGGCGATCAGGTGGCCACGACTGGCACCAGCTTCACCTTCAGTGACAAGAACGCCGGCACCGGCAAGACCGTCTCGGTTACCGGCACCGCGCTTACTGGCGCCGATGCGGGCAACTACACGCTCACCGTGCCCGCGACCGCGCTCGCCGACATTCTCCGGGCGGCGCTCACCGCGAACGTGACGGTCAATGCGAAAACATATGACGGCACGCGCACCGGCAGTGGCACGGTCACGCTGAACGGCGTCGTCGCGGGCGATCAGGTCGGAACCGCTGGCACCGGCTTCACCTTCGCCAGCGCCAACGCCGGCGCCGGAATCAGCGTCGCGGTGAACGGCACGACGCTCACCGGCGCGGATGCGGGCAACTACACGCTGAACATTCCGGCGACCGTGCTCGGAACGATTAACCGGCGCGCGATCACCATCACCGCGGACAGCCTGAGCAAGCCGCAGGGCAGTGCCGATCCGGTGCTGAGCTATCGCCTGACGAGCGGCAGCTTGGTCGCGGGCGACGTGCTGACCGGCGCGCTTACCCGCTCGACAGGGGAGATTCCGGGCAATTATTCGATTTTGCTCGGCTCGCTCGCGGCAAGCACCAACTACACGCTCAGCTTCGTGCCCGGCACTTTCACGATCACTCGGGTGGGCAACACCCCGCAGCAGCAGTTCCAGTCGCTGCAGGGTATCACCTTGCCCAACGTCATCAATGTGCCGGCGGTTGATGCCCCGCCGGTCTTGAACCTTCCGACGCTCGATCTGTGTGCTGGCACGGCGAACTGCCAGCCGGCGCAGTAAACACGACTCCCCCGGCGCGCTCGCTATACCGAGCGCGCCGGGGTATCAGCCGCGCAGCGCCGCTTCCCCTTGCGCGATGTAATCGCGCGTGATCGGCAAGGTGTGGCGATCGCGCGCGAATTGCAGCTGGTAGTTCACCAGCGCGCCATAGCGGAACGCGGCGAGCGCACCCGCCAGATAGAATTGCCACATGCGGAAGAAGCGCTCGTCATAGAGCGCGATGATCGCCTCGCGCGCCGCCGTGGTGCGGTGATACCATTGTTCGAGCGTATGGGCGTAATGCAGCCGCAGCACCTCGATATCGGTGCAGATCATCCGCAAGCCTTCATAGCCGCGCACGATTTCCGAAAGGGCCGGGTTGTAGCCGCCGGGGAAGATGTATTTCAGCGTCCATTTGTCGGTAACGCCCGGCTCGCTGGCGCGGCCGATGGTGTGGAGCAGCATCACGCCCTGCGGCGTCAGCAGCTCGAAGCATTTGCGGAAGAAGGTGCGGTAATTGGGCGGGCCGACATGCTCGAACATGCCGACCGAAACGATGCGATCGAACTGGCCGGCCACGTGGCGATAGTCGATCAGCTCGAAGCGCACCTTGTCGCTCACCCCCGCTTCGGCGGCACGGGCGCGGGCGACCTTGAGCTGTTCCTCGGACAGAGTAACGCCTGTCACCTCCGCGCCGAGCTTGCGGTTCAGGTACAGCGCCATCCCGCCCCAGCCGCAGCCGATATCGAGCACGCGCATGCCGGGCTCGATCGCGAGCTTGGCGGCGATATGCGCCAGCTTGTCTTGCTGCGCCCGTTCCAGGCTGTTGGCGGGATCGGTGAAATAGGCGCAGCTATATTGCCGGTCGGCGTCGAGGAACAGGTCGTAAAGCCGGTCGGACAGGTCGTAATGGTGCGCGACGTTGCGCTTCGAGGCGCGCGCCATGTTGATGCGGCCCACCCGGTGCGTCACCGCCTCCACCGCGCGTACCAAGGGCGCGGCGAGCAGCGCGCCGCCGCCCTGCTCCCATTGGTCGTTCGCGCTCATCAGCGTGACGAGATCGAGCACGTCGCCCTGATCGACGACGAGCGCGCCGTTCATGTAAGCCTCGCCCGCGCCGAGCCCGGGGTCGCGCAGGATGCCCGGCACCGCGTCCTTGGTGGTGAAGCGGATCGCGACATCGGGCAGCACCGGATCGGGCGCGCCAAACTTGGCGACGCGGCCGTCATGATAAGTAACGGTCAACTGGCCGCGCTTCACCACGCGGCCCAGGAACAGGTCGAGCAGGGCCATAAGCGTGCGGCTAGCGTTTAGAGCCCGCCGAACCAATCATAATCGACATTATCTTCCCAATAGCCGCCATGCCCGCCTTGGATGTGCGCGAAGGATTCGACCGCCTCCATCCGGATCACATATTTGGCCTGCTTATACCCCAGATGCCGCTCGGCGCGCAGCCGCAGCGGGGCGCCATGCGCGACCGTCACCGGCTTGCCGTTCATCGCCCAGGCAAGGATCGTCTGGGGGTGGAAGGCGTCGAACATGTCGAACGATTCATAATAGGGGTTCACCGCGCCGCGATAATGATCGGCGCAGTGGAAGACGATGTATTTGGCGTTGGTCTTCACGTCCGCCAGCTTGAGCAGCGAGCCGACCGTCGGGCCATGCCACTGGCCGATCGCGGTCCAGCCTTCGACGCAATCATGCTTGGTGATCTGGGTGCGCGCGGGCATGGATTTGATCTGCGCCATCGACAGCGATTGCGGCCGGTTGACGAGCCCGTCGATCACCAGGCGGAAGCTGGCGAAATTGTCCGCCACCCAGCCATTATACTGCTCGCCGCCGGGGTTGAGCGTGCCGTTGGCGCGGAACACCGGCGACATCTGATCGGGCCGATATTCGGGCGCAAGCGTGCCCGGGTTGGTGAGCGCCTGCTGCAGTGAATAATGGAACCGGTCCTCGGCGTGGATCAGCTTGGAGACGCTTTCATTCTGGATCAGCCGATCGCAGCCCGAAAGCAGCAGCCCGGCGCCTGCGGCCCCCCCGCCAACCAGCGCGCGGCGCGTGATGATGTTGCTCATGCCGATCAATGCTCCTCAGGGGCTTTCCAATAGCCGGTGATCATCGAGCCGACCTCGCGGATCGGCCCGGCCAGGATCACCAGCGCGAGATGGACGATAATGAAGCCGAGCAGCCCGACCATCGCCAGGAAATGCAGCGACCGGGCCGAGGCGCGGCCACCGAACAGCTCGAGCAGCCAAGGCCAGCTGGCGTTGATGCCCGGCGACAGCGACAGGCCGGTGAAGATGATCAGCGGCAGCATCCCGAAGATCACGCTCGCATAGGCGATCTTCTGCAGCACGTTGAACGCGGTGGGGTTCGCGGCATCGTGGAAGCGCAGCGCGAGATGCTCCTTGATATCGTACCACAGATGCCCGGGCGTGATCTCGCGCGGCTTGATCGCCAGGTCGCGCTGGAAATGCTTGTTGGCGAGGCTGACGATCATGAAGATCAGCAGGTTGAACGCCAGGATCAGCGCGAAGAACAAGTGCCAGCGGCGCGATAAAGCCAGATTATAATGGCCGGGGATCGTCGCCCAGCCGGGCCAGTGCGGCAGTTCGAGCCAGGGATGATCTGGCTGCGCGCCGTGATCGCCCCAATAGAGATGGGGGTGCGCATTCAGGATGCCGAGCCCGCTGCCGACCATGATGAAGAACACGAACACATTGGTCCAGTGCCACACCCGCGTCCACAATTTGTGCTTGTAGAGGTAGCGCGCGGGCGGCGCGGTATCGCCGGTGTCGGCCGCCGGGTGTTCCCCCGGCCCGGTATCGGCAAGCGTCGCAGCACTCATCATCGTCTCCATGCTTCGCCCCTTTCGTGATGTGCTTCCCTGGGGCATGGCTGTCTTTAACCGGATTCGGTCGCATTGGGTGATCGGTGACAGCGAGGCTGGCACACTAGATGAAAAAACACCATTTTTATGAGCCCAAAATCGGGCACGGTCTTGCGCATGACCCGCTCAACTCGATCATAGCTCCCCGTCCTATCGGCTGGGTTAGCAGCCTGAGCGCCGCCGGATTCCGTAATCTTGCGCCCTACAGTTTCTTCCAGCTTTTCAACTATGTGCCGCCGATCATCGGTTTCAGCTCGATCGGCTGGAAGGACAGCGTGGCCAACATCGCCGAAACCGGCGAGTTCGTGTGGAACCTGGCCAGCCGCTCGCTCGCCGAGGCGATGAACGCCAGTTCGGCGAGCGTCGCGCGGGATGTCGATGAATTCACGCTGGCGGGGCTGGAGGCGACACCCTCGGCGCTGGTGAAGCCGCCCCGCGTCGCCGCGAGCCCGGCGGCGTTCGAGTGCAAGCTGATCGAGATCCACCAATTGAAGCGCGCCGATGGGGAGAAGCTGGAAAGCTGGCTGGTGCTGGGCGAGGTGGTGGGAGTGCATCTCGCGTCGGACACGATTATCGACGGCACCTACCAGACGACTGCCGCGCAACCGGTGCTGCGCGGCGGCGGCTGGGGCGATTATTTCGAGGTGACGGAGGCCGCCAAGTTCCGGATGAAGCGCCCGGAATGACGGGCTTCACCACGCGCTGGGCGATGCACGCCGATCTGCCCGCGCTGCGACTGCTGATGGCCCGCGCGATCGATGCGCTGCAGGCCGATCTGCTCACGGCTGAACAGGTGGCGGCCAGCCACGCGGTCATGGGTTTGGACACCCAGCTGGTGGACGACGGCACCTATCTGATCGCCGAACGCGACGGCGCCATTGCCGGCTGCGGCGGCTGGAGCGACCGGGCGACGCTGTATGGTGGCGACCACAGCACCACGCTGCGTAACCCCGCGCGGCTCGATCCCGCAGGGGACGCCGCGCGGATCAGGGCGATGTACACCGAACCCGCCTTCGCCCGGCAGGGGGTGGGGCGGCTGATCCTGGCCACGTGCGAAGCGGCCGCCGCTGCCCGCGGCTTCCGCGCCGCCGAGCTGATGGCAACGCTGAGCGGCGCGCGGCTCTATGCGGTCGCGGGTTATTCAGTGGTCGAGCCGGTATCCGCCGAGGTGGAGGGAGTGACGGTGCCGCTGCTGCGGATGCGAAAGACACTCGCGCGCCAGACGTCAACGCCCGCGCGGTAACTGCCCGGCGAAGCAGCCCAGCACATAGGGATAATCGGGTGTCAGCCGGTAAGCGTAGCGATAGCGACGCCCGGCCGCCACCACCGTCTCCGCCCGACCGTGGCACGCATCCAGATCGGCGCTCCACAGCACCCGCCCGCTCGCGTCGCGCATCCCCAGGATCGGATAGCCGTCAAGCGCCCATCCGACGACGCTGTTGCTCTCTCGCCCAACCAGGCAGGCCGAGCCGCTGTGATAATGATATTGCCCCTGTTGCTGGGGAT
This sequence comes from Sphingomonas sp., assembly GCF_019746665.1. Taxonomy (GTDB): domain Bacteria; phylum Pseudomonadota; class Alphaproteobacteria; order Sphingomonadales; family Sphingomonadaceae; genus Sphingomonas. The sequence goes on from NZ_JAIERS010000026.1 coordinate 29,955, forward strand.
GGCCGTCGCACTTGTCCTGAATTTCCTGCGCCGCGGCATCGCGCCCCGCCTCGTCGAGCGCGTTGTAGAAGGGCACGCCGCTGAGGCTGACGCCGATCATCCCCATCGGCAGGCAGCCGGGGCGCGGCGCGGGTTGCGGATCGAGGGGGATCGCCAGGTCGATCTGCTGCGCCCGGATCGCATTGGGGTTGGTGTCGTACCGCCAGACGGGATCATCAGGCGTGATCGGAAAGCGGCCCGTGGGGGCGCCGACCGGCAGTCCGTTACCCCGCAGCCGGAGCAGCTCCTGCTCACGCGCGGTGCCGAACCGCGCCTGGGGCCACAGCACATGCCCTTGGACATGCGGCTTTTCGAGGGGATTCCAAGTATCGCCATGGAACCAGGCGCCGGTCGCGCGCGCGCCGGGGGCGCCGAAGCGCGGGGCGAACCAGCCGCGCGGGCAGGCAAAGACATAGCCCTTGCGCGGGCCGTCGCTGATCCTGCCATCACCAACCGGCAGGCGCGCGGGCGTCGCCGGCTCGGACGCGGGCGCCGCGGGGGTCAGGGCGGCCAGCAGCAGCGCGGCAGGGGAAAAGCGGGCGGCCATGCTCGGCTCCACGATCGTTGCGGAGGCAGCGTCACCGCCCCTTGTCGCACGGTGATGTCCGCCGGTGCGCTGCTTTGTCGCAAGCCTTACCAATAAGCGCGCACGAAGAACACGATCGTCGTCGCGGCGGTGACGGCGAGCGTCCACCAGCGCACCGCGCTCGCCGGCAGGCGCTTGCCGACCACCGCGCCCAGCCAGCCCCCCAGGATCGCGCCGCCAAGCATCGGCAGGCAGGCGCTCCAGCGTACCCAGCCAAAGCCCACGAACAGCAGCGCCGCCGCGAGATTGGCGATCGCGAGCATGAGTGTACGCACCGCGAACAGCTCGCGCGGAGGCACGGCGGCGAGCAGGCCGTAGGTCGCCGTGGTCATCAGCCCGACGCCGCCGCCGAAGTAACCACCATAGATGCCGAGCAGCGCTTGTGCCGTCATCAGCGTGCGGGCGCCGATCGTCACCCGCCCGTGCAGCCAGGCGGCGGCGCGCTTGCCGAAGGCGATCACCACGAAGGCGAGCAGCAACAACCAGGGGATCAGCAGATCGAACGTGCGCGTGGGGGTGAGGATCAGCAGCAGGCTGCCCGCCAGCCCCCCGGCGAAGGTGATGCCCCCAAGCGTGCGGGCGCGCACCCCGCCAATCGGGCCAAGCTCGTCGCGAAACGCCCAGGCGCTGGTCGCCGCGCCCGGCAGCAGCGCGACATTGGAGGTGGCGTTGGCGAGGTTCGCCGGCAGCCCGAGCGCGATGAGCGCGGGGAGGGTAGCGAACGTCCCGCCGCCCGCGAGCGCGTTCATCGCGCCGCCGACCGCGCCGGCGCCCGCCGCCAACAACGCCCCGGTCACGCCCGCGCCGGTGCCGAGAATGCCCAGCGCAGCGTGCCCGCCACGCCCAAGGTCAGCGCGTCGACCGCCGGGCGCGCGAGGCCGGAGCCGCTTAGCCCGTGCATCGTCCGCGCCCAGCCGGGGAGCAGATCGACTGCCGCGCGCCCGATCAGGCCTTGCACCGTCTGCGCGGGCACGTCGCGCAGCGTCTCGCCGCGTTGCTGGAGCACCAGCCGCGCCACCTCGCGGACGCGGTGGTCGACGTTCAGCTCGGGGCGGAAGCTGGTGAGCAGCGCCTCCGCCGCGCGCCGGGTGCGGGGCACCGGATCGGCGCCCAGCGCCTCAGCGACCGGGGCGACATCGGCGAAATAGGCGTCCTGCTCGGCGATCGTCAGCGGCCCGCCGAAGCGGCGCCAGGCGTCGAGGAAGCACAGGCTCCCCGCGACATGCACCCAGGCGAGCAGGCGAGGATCGTCGGCGCGATAGGGCGTGCCACCCGGCTGCACCCCGCCGACCTTGGCATGAATGCCCCGGACATGCGCGATCGCCGCCTGCGCGGCGGGCTTCGAGCCATAAGTGGTGATCGCGATGAAGCGCGCGGTGCGCCGCAGCCGCCCGCGCATGTCGCGCCGGAAATCGCTGTGATCCCACACCCCGCCGAGCGCGCCGGGGTGGAGCATCTGCAGCAGCAGCGCGGCGACGCCGCCGACCATCATCGTCGTCACATCGCCGTGCACGCGCGCGGCGACCGAGCCTGCCGGGATGAAGGGGTCCTCGGCGCGCTGCACCGGCTTTTCCCCCTTCGCCTGATCATTGAACAGGGCACGCACCTCACCCACCAGCGTCCGGCGAAGCGCGTCACTCAACATCAACCGAGCGCCGCCTGTTTTTCCTCCGCCAGCCGGTCCAGCTCGGCGCGGCTCTTGCGCTCAGCGGCGGTCTTGAGCTGGCCGCAGGCGGCGTCGATATCGCGTCCGCGCGGGGTGCGGACGGGGGCGGAGATGCCCGCCTCGAAAATCAGGTCGGAGAAGCGCTTGATCCGCTCCGGCGTCGAACATTCATAAGGCGCGCCGGGCCAAGGATTGAACGGGATCAGGTTTACCTTGGCGGGCAGCTTATAGTGGCGGATCAGCCGCACCAGCTCGCGCGCATCGGCATCGCTGTCATTCTTGTCCTTCAGCATCACATATTCGAAGGTGATGCGCCGGGCATTGTTCGCGCCCGGATAAGCGGCACAGGCGCCGAGCAATTCCTCGATGCCGTATTTGCGATTGAGCGGCACGATCTCGTCGCGCACCTCCTTGCGCACGGCGTGGAGCGACACCGCCAGATTGACCCCGATCTCTTCGCCCGCGCGCGCCATCATCGGCACAACGCCCGAGGTGGAAAGCGTGATCCGCCGCTTGGAGAGCGCGAGGCCGTCGCCATCCATCACCAGCTTCAGCGCATCGCGCACCGCGTCAAAATTATAGAGCGGCTCGCCCATGCCCATCATCACGATGTTGGTAAGCAGCCGGCCCTCGGGCGAGGAGGGCCATTCGCCGAGCGCGTCGCGTGCGAGCATCACCTGGCCGACGATCTCGCCCGGCGTCAGGTTGCGGACCAGCCGCATCGTGCCGGTGTGGCAGAAGCGGCAATTGAGCGTGCAGCCGACCTGGCTGGAGACGCACAAGGTGCCCCGATCGGCATCGGGGATGAACACCATTTCATAGTCCTGCCCGTCGGGCGCGCGGAGCAGCCATTTGCGGGTCCCGTCGCCGGAGACCTGCGCCGTCACCACCTCGGGCCGGCCAATCACGAAACGTTCGGCGAGCCAGGGGTGCTGCGCCTTGGCGATGTCGGTCATCGCCGAAAAATCGGTGACGCCGCGATTATAGATCCAGTGCCACAGCTGCTTGGCGCGCAGCTTCGCCTGCTTGGGTTCGAGGCCGGCGGCTTCGAGTTCGGCCTGGATCGCCGCCTTGGGCAGGCCGATCAGATCGCGCTTGCCATCGGCGCGCTGCGGCACCGCGCGGGGCACGGGAACGGGATCGATATGGCCGGGGATCGGCATGACGGCGGTGTCGGGCATCGCGGGCATATAGCGACCCGCGCCCTCAGGCGGAAGGGCCGAGCGCGGCGGCGCCTTCCTCGGCCTGGGCGAGCGCGGTGTCGAGCGGCACCGCGCCCGCCACGACTTGCGCCGCCAGCCCTTGCGCGAGCGCGTGGAGGAGCGCGCCGCGCGCGCCGATCAGCGCGGCGAAATGGTCGCGCACCCGCGCGCGGGCGGTATCGAGCCCTGGGTGGATGCCGGAGCGGGCCAGCTCGGCCGAGGTTGCAAGGCGGAACAGCTCGGGGAAAGCGGCGGCGTGGCGGATCAGCGCGCCGGCGGCGGCACCTGGAGCGGCCGAAGGCGAGGCACGGCGCGCGGCGATCATCTGTGCGGCGTAAAGCCGCTCCAGCCCGCGCTGCGCGACCGCTGCCAGCAGCGCGCTGCGGTCGGCGAAATGGTGATAGGGCGCCATCGCCGAAACGCCCGCCGCCGCCGCGACACCGCGCAGCGACACGCGCTGTGCCCCGTCCCGCTCGAGCACGGCGAGCGCGGCATAGATCAGCTTGCGGCGGAGCTGCGAGGCCATGCCCGCCGCGCTAGCCGAGCGCGGCTTACGGCGTAAGCCCGTGGCGCTACGGGCTTAGGCGGGTTTCAGGCTCGCATAGGAGGCGAACGCGCCCAGTTGTTCCTGCGCGCGGGCGTAAAGCGGGGCGGGGCGCAGTCCGAGCCGGGCGCGCGCGGCGGCGAGCGGCTCGTTCAACAGCGCGTGGTAATCCTCACCCGCCAGCCAGGCGGCGCGGCGGCCCCGCGCATATCCTTCCCAAACCGCGCGGGCGAACAAGCTGCTCTTGGTGATGATCAGCGACTTGATCGCCGCGCCTACCGCGATGAACGCCCAACCGAGCCCGCCGACCTGCGCATAGCTGAACGCGACCAGGCACGCCTCCCCCAGCGTCTCGTCCGCCTTATAGCCGTTCAGCACATGCCAAATGTCATGCGTGTCGCGGATACGGCGACCGAACCAGGCATAAGGGTGCGGCATCGGCACCTCGGCCTTGTCGAGGTTCGACACTTCGGCGAGGCCCATCGCCGAATAGCCGGTTTCGCGCAGAAACTCGCGGTAAGCGGCGCCGACGGTGCCGGGCGCGAAGCTTGCGATGTAATCGGGGTCGGACAGGCGGTCGGCGAGTTCCTCGCGCCGGAACGCCATCTCGCCGCCTTCGACCGTTTTGAGCAGCCGCGCCAGATTGTGCCGCCCATTGCCAGCGTTGAGCGCGCGCATGATGACGAACACCTGTTCGGTATCGTCGCCATTGCGCAGCAGCCGGCGCAGCGCCGCCCAAGCGGTTTTCCAATCGCGGCGATCGGGCAACGGGGTGTGCGGCATGAGCGATTCTCTTACTGACAGGGGTGTCAGTATGCCGGGCAATCCTCTCGGTTTCAATAACGCGGCGATGTCGAGAACTCTTGACATCACCAAGCCGAATTGAGTAAAGAGCTCTTGTCATAACGCAAAGAGGTCTTGTCACACCCATGCGCAACCGATTGCGGGTGCTTCGCGCCGAGGCCGGCGTGAGCCAGCAGGAGCTGGCGCAGCGGCTGGGCGTGTCGCGGCAGACCATCAATGCCGTCGAAACCGACAAATATGATCCGAGCCTGCCGCTCGCGCTCAGAATGTCGAAGGTGTTTGGAGTGCCGGTCGATGAAATCTTCCTTGATGATTGGAGCCCCGATGGAGCCTAGTTCCAACCGTAATCTGCTGCGCCGCATTGCGGTCGCCGTGCTGATCGCGGCGCCGATCGGCGGCGTTCTGGGCTACGCCACGGGTCGGGCGCTGAAGCGAGGCAATGTCGATGTCCTTCGCGATTGGAGCTTCGCCGATCTCTCCAGCCTGCTCATCGCGCTCTCGCTGATCGTCAGCGCGGGCTATGTCGCCTGGGCCGCGACCAGCGCGCGGCGCTGGAACCAGATGGTCGAACGGTTGCCCGCCGAGGAGCCGCTCGATCCCGCCGCGCTGGTCAACGGGCGACGCCAGGCGCTGGTCGGCGGGCTGGCGGGGGTGATGCTCGCGCTGCCCCCGATCGCGGCGCATGCCGGACTCTCCGCAGAGGGTGCCGCGCTTGCCGCCTTGGGGGTGGCGCTCCTGCTTGGCGTGCAGAGCTGGTTCAACTATCGGCTCTGGCGCGACGGCGACGAACTGACGCGCAGCGTGATCGCGCAGAGCGGGGCGGCTTGCTTCTGGCTGCTCCAGTTCGCGCTGTTCGCCTGGGCGACGCTTACTCGGCTGAAGCTGATGCCCGAGGTCGACGCCTGGACGCTGGTGACGGTGATGATGGGCGTTTATCTGCTGGTATCGTTCATCGTCTCGGCGCGGCGAGGGCTGGTGGTCGCCTGACGACGCCGCGATGGGACACTAACGTCACCCCGGCCCTCGAGCCGGGGTCCCGCTGCCTCGCGACGGCGGATGAGGCGGGACCCCGGGTCAAGCCCGGGGTGACGGGAAATGTTATCTCAAAAATCGGTCGCGTCGCGCGGGGCGGGCCGATCACACCCGCATCGGCATGATCACGTAAAGCGCCGGCGCCTTGTCATTCTCGCGGATCAGCGTGGGGGCGGCGGCGTCGGCGAGGTGGACTTCCACCTGATCGCCTTCCACCTGCGCCAGGATGTCGAGCAGATAGCGGCTGTTGAAGCCGATCTCGAACGGTTGCGCGACATAATCGCCCGGCACATCCTCCGCCGCCGTGCCGTTCTCGGGGCTCGTGACCGACAAGGTCACCTTGTCGCGATCAAGCGCCATCTTCACCGCGCGCGTTTTCTCGGTCGCGATGGTCGAGACGCGGTCGACGCCTTCCTGCAGCGCGCGCGGATCGATCTTCAGCAGCCGGTCGTTCGCGGTCGGGATCACCCGGTTATAGTCGGGGAAAGTGCCGTCGATCAGCTTCGAGGTGAGCAAAGCCGCCCCCAGATCGAAGCGGATCTTGCTGCCCGACAGCGACACGCCCACCGAGCCATCGACCTCGTCGAGCAATTTGCGCAGCTCGGCCACGCATTTGCGCGGCACGATCACGTCGGGCATCCCCTCGGCGCCCTCGGGCCGGTTGACCGTCACCCGCGCCAGGCGGTGGCCATCGGTCGCCGCCGCCTTCAGCACCGGCTGGCCTTCGTCGCTCACATGCAGGAAGATGCCGTTGAGATAATAGCGCGTTTCCTCGGTCGAGATGGCGAAGCGCGTCTTGTCGATGATCTGCTTCAGCGTCTCGGCGGGCAGCTCGAACTGGTGCGGCAGTTCGCCTTCCGCGATCACCGGGAAATCGTCGCGCGGCAGCGTCGCGAGGCTGAACTTGGCGCGGCCAGCCATGATCGTCATGCGGCCTTCCGCGGCCGAGAGCGAGACCTGCGCGCCCTCGGGCAGTTTCCGCACGATGTCGAACAGGGTGTGCGCCGAAACCGTGGTCGCGCCGGGCACATCGACCGCCGCGCTCACATGTTCGTTGATCTGCAAGTCCAGATCGGTCGCCATCAGCTTCAGCGTGCCGCTCGCCGCCGCCTCGATCAGCACGTTCGACAGGATCGGGATGGTGTTGCGCCGCTCCACCACCGATTGGACGTGGCTGAGCCCCTTGAGCAAGGTTGCGCGTTCGATCGTCGCCTTCATTGTGTCACCCCGGCCGGGGCCCCCCTGATTCACCGTGCGGCATGGGTCATGGGACCTGTTTGTTGCTCATTCCTTAAACATAAACAGGGCCGGAGCAAGCGCCCCGGCCCCTTCTTTGCCGTTGGGATGGCGCCGCTCAGAAGCGGAAGCCCACGCCGACCGCGACTTGGTGACGATCGGTGTCGATCCCAAAGTTATTGGTGTTGCCGCCGCTCGGATATTCGAAGCGCGCACCGCCGTAATTGGAATAGCGATATTCGATCTTGGCATAGGTGCGCGGGCTCAGGGCCTTTTCGAGGCCGAGGCCGACGCGGTAGCCATCGAGATTGAAATGACCGCCGGTTTCGGTGGCGCCGTCGCTCGCGGTCAGATCCAGCCGCGTGTTGGTGTAGCCGGCCTTGGCATAGACGAGTGTCGTCGGGCTAAGCGTGGTGCCGATGCGGACGCCGCCATAAATGTCACGCCCCGTCTTCACCCGGCCGAAGCCGAGATTGGCGCGCGCGGGATTGCCGACCTTGCTGGTCGACCCGGTCAGCTCGGCTTCGACGCCGAACACGAGGCGGCCACGCTGAATGTCGTAGCCGACCTCGCCGCCATAGAGCAGACCGTCGGCGCCTTCGTCATCGCCGGCGATGTCCGAATCCTCGCTACTGCCGGGCTGGAGCCGGTCATAGCCGAGCACGACGCCGGCGCGGGGGCCGCTGAACACGCCATCGGGCGCGGGGGCGGGGGGCGGCACTTCCTGCGCGAAGGCGGGGGTGGCGAGCAGGCCCGCGGCAAGCGCGGCCAGGGAAAGGTAACGCATCAAACAACTCCAATTCATCACTCCCCGTGGGACAGCGGGGACCGCGTCAATGGTGCAGCGCGGCAAGGAGTTGCATGAACGGCGGATGAACGGCGCTGGGCGTGGCAAATGGGCGACAGTCGGTCAGCCCGGCGCGGGTGCGACACGGCTGATCGTGCCGTCCAAAATCGGCACGCGGACAGGGGCGAAACGATGATTTGCGCGGCCCCACGAATCTGGCAGCGATGGCGGTACGATGCATGACGCGACGATCCACCCCCGGCTGATCAACCAGCTCTATACCGAGGCGATGCTGCTGGCCGACGAGGCGCGCGGCTATTTCGACGAGGGCGGTCGCGCCGAGCGCGAGGCGCTGGAGCCGATGGTGCGGGTGGCGTTCAGCTGCGAATCGCTGAAGGTGACGACGCGGTTGATGCACGTCATCGCCTGGTGTAAACGCTCGCGCTAAGTGGCGGCATTCTGATCGCGCTATTTGTCGGCGAGCGTCGCTACGCGGCTACCGGCT
>NZ_JAIERS010000009.1 GCF_019746665.1 Sphingomonas sp.
TGGGGGCGGCGGCGCTTGGCGTGGCGGGGGGCGCGGCCGGGGCGGGAGCGGCGGGCGCCGGCGCCGCGGCCTTGGCCTCCTCATGCGCCTTCACCGGCGAGGGGCGCGCCTGCAGGCCCAAGCGGTGCGCCTTGCCGATCACCGCGTTGCGGCTGACGCCCCCCAAAGTTTCGGCGATCTGGCTGGCGGTAAGGCCCTTTTCCCACATCGTCTTCAGCGTTTCGATCCGCTCTTCGGTCCAGCTCATTCTTTATCCTTCACCGCCTGCCCTTACCGGCCAGCTTGCCCAGCACAGCCCGAGCGACTACCCCGCTTGGCCATGAGCAGCCAAGAACAACTTTCCCGCCAGCGTCCGCCAGGGGCGCCGCTGTTCCGCCGCGTGAATTGGGGAGGGCTCCGCACGCTCTATGTGAAGGAGGTGCGCCGCTTCTTCAAGGTGCAGCTGCAAACCGTCTGGGGTCCGGCGGTGACGGCGGTGCTGTTCATGGTGATCTTCACGGTCGCGACCGGCGCGCGACGACCGATCCTGGTGGGCGGCACCGAGGTCGCCTTCGCGGACTTCCTGGCGCCCGGGCTGATCATGATGCAGATGCTGCAGAACGCCTTCGCCAATTCCAGCTTCTCGCTGCTCGTCGGCAAGATCCAGGGGACGATCGTCGATTATCTGATGCCGCCGCTTTCCACCGGCGAGCTGCTCGCCGGGCTGGTGGGCGGGGCGGTGACGCGCGCTTTCTGCATCGGCGGCGCGGTGTTCCTGGTGGTGCAGCTGTGGCCGGGGGTGCATGTCGTGCCGCGCCACCCGCTCGCGATCCTTTATTTCGCGCTGACGGGCTCGGTGTTCCTGTCGCTGCTCGGAGTGCTCACCTCGATGTGGGCGGAGAAATTCGATCATGCGGCGAGCGTCACCAATTTCGTGATCGCGCCCTTGTCGCTGCTGTCGGGCACCTTCTACTCGATCGACCGGCTGGCGCCGACGTTCCAGATGATCAGCCATTTCAACCCGTTCTTCTACATCATCTCGGGCTTCCGCTATGGCTTCCTGCTGGAGGCGGATTCGAACGTCGCGCTGGGCGCGGTGGTGATCGGGGTGATCGACCTCGCTTTCGGGCTGCTCGTCTACCGCCTGCTCGCGAGCGGCTGGCGGCTGAAGAACTGACGTCCCGCGCCGGGACGGCGTTAACGATTCTGGCCGCTGGCCCTAATTCTTACCGGCGCGTTAACTGCGCTCATGAACGGCTTGTTAAACCCTTCGGCGCGCCATCCGCTGCGCCGCCGCCTGCCCCCGCCGCGCCCCGCGCGCCGGCATGACGATGACCAGGATCTGCGGCTGTTCGCGCTGAGCTTCACCGCCTTCTTCATCTGCATCTACACGCTGATCTTCTGATCAGTCGCACAGCTGGTGCAGCCGGTGCCCGAGCCAGGCGGCGATCGGGCTCATCGCCGCGACCAGGAACAGCATGTCCTGCGGCAGCACGCCGAGCGTGCCGATGCCAACCACGACACCCGAACTCACCGCCATCGCGCCGGCGTTGACGACATTGTTCGCCGCCACCGTGCGCGAAGTCTGGTCCTTTTCCACAGAAGTGGTGAGGAACGCATAGAGCGGCACCACGAACATCCCGCCGGTGATCGCGATCGCCATCAGCGCGGCGATCACCGCCCAGGCGCGCGACAGGCTGAAGAACGCCTCCAGATCATAAAGCGTGCCCGCCGGCGCCGCCGGCCAGGCGCGGCACAGCAGCGAGAAGGCGACGACGCACAGCCCCATCGCGATCACCGATCCCGGCGCATATTTGGCTGAAGTATGCCCTTTCAGCAGCGCGTTGATCGCGACCGAGCCGACCGCGACCCCGATCGAGAACAAGGCGATGATCGTCGTCGTCACCGTCTCGTCGGCGGTCAGCACATTCTTCACCAGCGGCGGGAAGATGATGATCAGCACCGCCCCCATCGACCAGAAGAAGCTGATCGCGACGATCGCCATGAACAGCCGCGGAATGTGCATCGTCGCCGAGATGATGCGAAGGCTGGCGGTGAAGGGATTGGCGTCGATCTTCAGCACCTTGCCCAGCCGCGGCGCGGGCGGCACGCGCAGCGACATCAGCCAGCCGACGCCGGCGATGGAGAGCACGCTGATCACCGTCCAGTGCGGCGGCAGCTTCGCCAGGAAACCGGCGACGATCGTGCCGGTCAGGATCGCGAGATAGGTCGCCGCCTCCACCAGGCCGGTGCCGCCCAGCACCTCGTCCTCGCGCAGATGCTGCGGCAGGATGGCGTATTTGATCGGGCCGAAGAAGGTCGAATGAACCCCCAGCCCCAGCACCGCGATCAGCATCAGCGCCAGCCCGGCCATGCTGTAGCCGGCATGGGCGATCAGCAGCCCGGCGCCGCCGGCGACCATGATCAGGATTTCGGCGGTCTTGACGATGCGGATGATGCGCGACTTGTCGTGCGTGTCCGCCAATTGCCCGGCCAGCGCCGAAAGCAGGAAGAACGGCAGGATCCCGATCGCGGTGGCCAGCGCGTTGAACGATTGCTCCACCTTGGCGTCGTTGAAGATGCGATAGGTCGCGAACAGCACCATCGCCTGCTTGAACAGATTGTCGTTGAAAGCTCCCAGAAACTGCGTGGTGAAGAGCGGGAGAAAGCGGCGCTCCTTGAGTAGCCCGAGCGCGTTCAGCATGGCGGAAGGTGCGATCCTTTTGGCATCAAAGTGGCGGGCGGCATAGCCGATGCCCGACAATTGCCGCAAATGGATTCGGCTGAGGCGGGGCGGAGGTTACGGCTTCCCAGCGGACGCGGGCCGCCTTAATTCGGGGGGATGCTCACCCTGCCCAATCTGCTGACGCTTTCGCGGATCGTCGCGGTGCCGCTGCTCGTGCTGCTGCTGGCCTGGCCCGGTTGGGCGCTGGGCTATGCGTTGGCGTTCGCGCTCTACTGCCTGATGGGCGTGACCGATTATTTCGACGGTTATCTGGCCCGCGCGCAGGGCACGGTGTCGAAGCTGGGCATTTTCCTCGATCCGATCGCCGACAAGATCATGGTCGCGGCCGTCATCCTGATCCTGGTGGGGGCCGGCCATATCCAGGGGCCGGACGTGATCGCCGCGCTCGTCATCCTGCTGCGCGAGATCGCGGTATCGGGGCTGCGCGAGTTCCTGGCGCAATTGCAGGTGTCGGTGCCGGTGTCGCAGCTCGCCAAGTGGAAGACCACGCTGCAGCTGGTTGCGCTCGGCGCGCTGATCCTGGCGGGCGCGCTGCCCGGCCTGGCGACGCTGCACTTGATCGGCCTGGTCGCGCTGTGGAGCGCCGCGCTGCTGACGCTGGTGACAGGCTATGACTATCTGCGCGTCGGCCTGAAGCATATGGATAGCTGATGGAGCTGCTCTACTTCGCCTGGGTGCGCGAGAAGATGGGGCGCGGCGGCGAGCGGGTGGCGCCGCCGGCCGAGGTCGAGACGGTCGCGCAGCTGATCGCCTGGCTGCGCGCGCGCGGACCCGTCGAGGACGCGGCGCTCGCCGACAGCACGCGGTTGCGCGCCGCGGTCGATCAGGTGTTCGTGGGCCTCGACGCCTCGATCAAGAGCGCGCGCGAGGTGGCGCTGTTCCCGCCGGTGACGGGCGGATGATCCGCGTGCTGCTGCCGACCGAGCCGATCGATACGGCGGCCGAACTCGCGCGGCTGGAAGGCGCCGAGGCGGGCGCGGTCGCGAGCTTCACGGGCCTGGTGCGGCGCGACGATGGCGTGAGCGCGCTCGAGCTGGAACATTATCCGGGCGCGACCGATGCGGCGCTGCTGAAGCTCGCCCAGGCGGCGAGCGAGCGCTGGTCGCTGAGCGCCGCGACGATCGTTCACCGCGTCGGGCGGATGCTGCCGGGCGAGCGCATCGTCTTCGTCGGCACCGCCGCGCGCCACCGCGCGGCGGCGCTCGACGCGTGCGCGTTCCTGATCGACCGGCTGAAGACCGACGCGCCGTTCTGGAAGCGCGAGGAAACGCCGCAAGGCGCGCGCTGGGTGGAGGCGCGCACGGCCGACGACGCGGCGGCGGGGCGCTGGGATTGAACGGCACGGGCCTCGTCCTCCCGAGCCGCTGAAACGCTACCCCTCCACCGCCACCGTCAGCGCCTCGATCCGCGCCTCCACTTCGTCCCCCACCGCCGCGCGCTCGACCAGCGCGAGGTCGGCGACCAACTCGCGCCGCGTGTCGAACTCGGCGTCGTGCAGCCCCGCGAGCCAGGCATCGAACGCCGGCGAGGCGGCGGCGGCGAGCGTCAGCGCGTGGCGGGTGCCGGTGAAGGTCGCGCTCGCCCAGTGGCGGCTGTGATGCGCGCGCACGCGCACCGCGCACCCCGCCGCCGCCGCCGAACGCACCAGCCGCTGGGCGATCAACGCGCTCATGCCTCGAACTCGCGGATGAAGCGCTCGACCCGCGCCGCCATCGCCTCGCGCGGCTCGCGTCCCCGGCGCAAGTCGCCCACCAGCCGCGGATCATTGGCGGCGAGCCTTCCAAAGCGCGTCGGCGGCATGTTGGTGCGGCGCAGGAAGCGTTCGATCTTGGACAGTAGCATCATCGTCTCCCGACTCATTGTTCCTTATTTGTTCTCATTGGCTTTCCAACTTGTCTAGGATTTTTCCTATGCTACAGTCGCGTCATGACGAACGACCCCCGCGCGGCCCTGCTGGCCCATGCGGCGGCGCGGGGGGAGAGCCTCGCGGCGCTGTCGCGGCTGATCGGGCGGAACGCCGCCTATCTCCAGCAATTCGCGACGCGCGGCTCGCCCAAGCGGCTCGACGAGGGCGACCGGCGCCGGCTCGCGGCTTATCTGGGGGTGGATGAGGTCGAGCTGGGCGGTCCGCCCGCGCCGCCGCCCCCGGTCGCGGTGCCCCGGCTCGATGCGCGCGCGGCGGCGGGGCATGGCGTGCCGGTCGAGGAAGCGCGCGCGCTGGGACATGAGACGTTCGACGCGGCCACGTTGCGCGCGCTCGGCCTCGCCCCCGGCGCGGCGGCGATCCTGACCGCCGAGGGCGATTCGATGCTGCCGACGATCGCCCCGGGCGACGAACTGCTGATCGACGCGCGCGACCGCGAGGGCGAAGGGCTGTTCGTGCTGCGTCGCGACGGCGCGCTCTTGGTGAAGCGCGTCGCCCGCGCCGCCGACGGCTGGCGGCTGCTGAGCGACAACCCGGCTTATCCGCCGATGAGCGCGGCGGGGGCGGAGCGGGTCGGGCGCGTGGTGCGGCTTACCCGGCGGTTACGCTAGGCGCTCAGCCCCGTCCGCGATCGAGCAGCCATACGCCCAGCGCCAGCAACGCCCCCACGCCGAGCCCGATCAGCAAGCCCGCGCTCGGCTGGCGCTGGGTCGCGCCGATGAAGGCGCCAAGCATGGTCGCGATCGCCAGGAGGATGCCGCCCGCCGCGGGCGACCGTTTGGAAGGACTGCGCATCACGGTGCCCTGCCATGCCGGCGGCACAAAGGCCATGGCTGCCGGCACATTTACCAAAATGGGTAAAGCGATAGAGGGCAAGCGGGGCCTACAGGGGTGCCATGCAGCTCCCAACCGCGCCGGTCGACCCGCTCCCCATTCTTACCGATCGCGCGCTCGCTGAAACCGCGCTGGCGTTGATCGCCTCGCATGGCGACGCCGCGCTGACCCATGCGCACCAGCAGGTCCGCGCCAGCCGTGACGCGGGCAACGTCGTCAACTTCTGTCGCTATCGGCAGATCGAGCGGCTGATCGCGGCGCTGCAGCGTATCGACGCCGGCGCCGATCCCGCGCCGCTTCAATAAGCGCGCTTGTGGACCAGCACCGCGAAGGTGCGCAGCAGGATATAGGCGTCGATGAACAGCGACCAACGCGACGCATATTCAAGGTGGCATTGCAGGCGCAGCATCAAATCGTCGCGATGGTCGGTCGCGCCCCGAAACCCCCGCACCTGCGCAAGGCCGGTGATGCCGGGCTTGATCGCATGGCGCAGCCAATAACGCCGGTCGACGTGCCAGAAGAGCTGATCGCCCGCGAGCGAGCCCAACGCATGGGGACGCGGGCCGACCAGGCTCATATCGCCCTCCACCACGTTGAACAGCTGGGGCAGTTCGTCGAGGCTGGTGCGGCGCAGGATGCGGCCCAGGGGCGTGATGCGATCATCGTCACGCGCCGTCGAGCGACGTCCATCGCTGTCGCAGCTCTCCTCCCGCATGGTGCGGAATTTATAGACGTCGAACAGCCGGTTGCTGCGTCCCATGCGGCGCTGGCGGAACAGCACCGGGCCGGGGCTGGAAAGCTTCACCAGCACCGCGATCACGAGCATGAGCGGGGTCAACACGATGATCGCGGGCACCGTGATCGCCAGATCGAACAGCCGCTTGAGCAGGCGGCTGCGAATATCCAGCCGGCCCGTCGACACCGGGATGCCGGCGAGGGTCGCGCCGCGATCAAGGCTCAGGTGGCCGATCGCGTGAAGCTCGGGCAGGAGGAGTTCGCCGTTGCAGCCGATGCCTTTCAGGAACAGCGACCAGGTCTCGCGCCGGTCGCGCGCCGCCGAAACCACGACCTGGTCGGCGCCGTAGAGCAGGCCGGAAATCTGGTGCAGCGCGTGCGGATCATTGGGATCGGCGACGATGCCCAGCGCCGCCATGTCGAACACTTCATAGCCGGGCGGCGCTTCGACCGTTTCGCCATCGATCACCAGCACCCGGCGGATGAAACGCGCGCCGAGCTTTTGGCCGACGAACCACTGCACCACCAGCCGTTCGGCACTGATCAACAGCGCGGCGATGCCAACGCCCACGAACAGGAACAGTCGCGAGATATCGGTACCGTCCTTCAGCGCCACCGATGTGAGCGCGTTGAACGCGAGCGCCAAGGCAAGCGACGACAGCACGCGCTCGATCCCGACGCGGGTCGCGAACGCTTCATAGCTGTAAGCGCCCGAATAAAAGGCGACGATCGCGAATACCGGCAGCAAGGTGATGAGCGTGGCGCTGTCCATCACGAAGCCGAAGGTGCCGTGACGGATGAGCGCCGAGATCGCGAAGGCAAGGCAGATCGCGAGCAGATCGAGCAGCATCTGCACCAGATACACCATGACCCGCATCGATTCGGTGGTGATCGGCCGCGCGGGGATTTTGGCGCGCGTATCAGGGGAAACAGCCAAATTGCCGGTCAACATCGCCCCCAAACTGCCACATCATCAGCGTCCGACGACGACTGACCTCCATCCCACACGCCAGGAGCGCTCAACATGGGATACATGCTTTCCAAGTGATTAAAGTATAATCGGCTTGGCGCAGCCGTGCAAACCACGGCAACGGAATGATGAACCAATCTGGGATGGGCCGAAAGGTTGGCGGGGCCAGCCGTGCCCCAACGCAGGCAGGCTAGATCAGGAAGATCGCTGCGATCGCGAACCCGGCGAGCAGCGCCGCATAGCCGATCCACCGCGACGTCCAATAGGCCACGCCATCGTCATCGAGACTCTGGAGCCCGGCAAGGCTTCGCGCCGGCGTATGGGAGGAACCAAAATTCGGGCGGCGGTCCATCGAAACAGTCTCGCTCTGTGTTATTAACCTACAGCATTTCGCTGCTCTCTCCTACGATCAAGCTATGTATCGAATTGGCACATTGCAAGTAGGTATTTGCACCGCCTAGTAGCCATGGTCGGCGTCGCCTGGTAATCGCAAGCATCTTCGCTACCGCACAATCTATTTCGCAGTTGCAGCAAGACGCGGCGGGCGCTTTCGTTTGTTGTTAACACTTTCCAGCGCATGGATGGTGGCGACGAAGGAGCCGACCATGCGCCCACAGCCTATCGAAACCCCGCAAACCGCGATCGCGCTGCCCCCCGTGTCGGGCGGCAACGTTGCCGAAGGCGGGGTCGTGGCCGATTGGCAGCGGATGATCGAGGCGCGGTTCGCCGAGCTCGCCACCTTCGATCAGCCGAGCCGGGTCGACATCGCGCTGCGTCACCTCTCGCGCGCGATCGGCATTGGCGCGCTGGCGGCGGGTTATGCCGCGATGGCCTGGTTCTTCTTCGGCTGATCGGCGCGCTGGCGCGCCGCGCCTCTGCTCTAGATATTTGGCGCTCGTGCGTCGCGACCAAGCCCGACGCCGTTCCGGTGGCGGTTCAGCCGGCGGGATCGATGCGAAGTTCGTCGCCCTCGATCCGCAGGCCACCCAAGCGTGAAAGCACGTCCTGGCCCAGCAGCGAGACGCGCAGCGTCGGCGGGGCGACGATCGCGTCGATCGGCCCGAGCGCCGCACCGTTGATGACCGCATCGGGCAAGCGCGCGCGGCCGCCGGCTTCGGTGCCGGCGGCGGTCGTCAACCGTATCGCGCCGGGCGCGATCACCTCGGCGCCAATCGCACCCGCGTCGCCGGGGGTTAGCACCATATGCGTCGCGCCGGTGTCGATCACGAAGCGCACGGGTTGGCCGTTGACGCGCAGCACCGCGTAGAACAGCCCGTCGGCGTCGCGGGTCGCGCGGATCAGCGGCGCGGCAGACGCCAGCGTTACCCCCGCTGGCTGCGGCGGCGCCACCGGCTCCGGGCGGCTTTGCGCGGCACTCACCGCGCCGGCCAGCGTCACGAATAACAGCAGAAGTCGCTCGAGCGGCATGGTCTCCCCATGCCACCGACTTGCTTAAAGACGGCTCGCCGGCCGTGGTTAACCGCGGCCTAGTGGTTGTTTCGGCAGGGCTGAACCAGCGGCGGCGCCAGCCCGCTCAGCACAGCTGAAAACGATCCTAAGCGGCGGCGCCGGGCAAGCGCGGCGGTGCCGCCAAGCGGCGGGCGATCCCGCGCTGGATGATCGTCGCCGCGAGCGAAACCAGCGTCAGCAAGCCCAGCTGCACGACGAAGGCGGATGCCGCCCAGCTCGCGCTCGCCGCTGTCATGAACAGCACGGCGTAAGGGCGCGCGACGGGTTGGCCCGATTCCTCCAGCGCCAGAACCGCATCGGCGGGAAGCGCGTTCTGCACCAGCAGCCCGCGATGCTCGGTACGGTTGTCGCCCGCGGTGGCTGTCGGCACCTCGATCAGATAGCGCGCCTTCGTGCCCGCCGCGCCGCTCTCGATCGCGACGAGCTGCAGCCGCCGCGTGGCGAGCCCCACCGTGCGCCTGAAGACGATCGCCTTGCCCGGCACGATCCGCCCGACCAGCGTCGCTGGACCCTGCGCCAGCCCCGCCGCGCGCGCATCGACGCGCACCGCGGGCGCGCGGTCGTTGGGCATGGTCAACAGCGGCACGAGCGCCGCGACCAGCCCGGCGGCGAACGCGGCGGTAACGAACGCCAGCACCAGATATAGTTGCCGGGCACGTCGACGGGCACGCTCACCGTCCATCAGGGCGGCGCGCTTCCGCGAAGTCACCAGGGGGGCCAGCCCGGCGACGACGGCGACCAGTGCGAGCAACACAAGCACGCTCAGGCCAGGGAAATATTGGCCGAACCAGCCGAGTTGCCAATCGCGCAGCAGACCGAACGGCGCCGCGAACCGATAAGCTTGCCAAGCGACCACGATCACACCCGCGGCGGCGAGCGCGGCGAGCGTGATGTCGCTCGCGCGGTATGGATTATGCTGGCCTGTCATGCCGTTTTTTCCTTGATCGCCTCAAGCGTCCGCCCGGATTGCCGCCGGATGCGCGCGCGGGCGCGCGCGGTTTGCAGGCGCTCGGCGATGCGCGCGGTCACCGCCGCGGTCGTCAGCGCCCGGCGCGCTTCGTCGGTCGCCGCCGCGCCCGTCAGCGGCGCGGGCCGCACCCGGAGCGGCATGATCGCCTCGATCCGATCGGTCGCGTCGGTGAATACCGGTCGCGCTGATCCAGCCAGCGCGGCGAAGGTCGCGGGTGGTACGGCGGCGCTATCGAACGTCACGGGTTCGAGCTTGGCGACCTGGCCCGCGCGGGCGAGCGCGGCGGCGGCCGGCGCGATGTTCGGCGCCGCGCGCAACAGGCGCTGGGCGACCGGCGTCGGCGCGGTGGTAAGCCGCAGCGCGTCGATCAGCCGGCGCTCGGCGAAGGCTTGCGGGTGCCGGGCGATATAAGTGGCGACTGCCGCGGCGGTGGGCGGCGGCACCGTTTGCGCGATCCGATCGATATAGATTTGGGCCAGCAGCAGCTCCCGCTGGCGCCGGACCTGGCCAAGATAATCCGGGCTCTGATCCAACCCGTCGTTCCGCGCCGCGGCGGCGAGCAGCCGGCGATCGATGAGGCGCTCGATCAGCGCCGCCGGCGCCACGCCGCGCCCCTCGGGCGATTGCAGCTCGACCACCAGATCGCGCCGGGTGATATCGGTGCCATCGACATCGACCAGAACCTGGCCGCTGGGCGCGGGCTTGGCGCAGGCCGTGAGCGCCATCACCGCCATCGCGCTGATCGACGCGCCGCGGGCGCGCCGCGCCACCGGCTCCCAAGCTTTGATCCCCTGTACCGCGCGCACCGCGCCATCTCCCTAGGGAATCGGATGTGCCGCGAAACTATCCCCTTGTCCAGCCGGGATATTATTGTCCAGTACCGACCAACAGACGCGCGAGCGGCGGCGGGACGCGCGCCAGGAAATGCGCGGCGAAGTCGGCGAGCAGCGCCTCGCCCGCGCCCGCGTCGGCGCTCGGGATCGACAGACGCACCAGCACGCCGTCGCTTCCGCCATCCAGCGATCCGCGCGCGATCGCGAGCTGCGTTTGCCAATAACCGAGCGGAAAGCTGTCTCCGATGCGTGTCCAGTAGAGCAGCTCCTCGGCCCGGCCGCTGCGCACCGCGGTGAGCGCGCGGGCGTCGACCGCTTGCCCGCGCAGGCGCAGGCGGCGCGACCGAGGGTGCGTCAGCTGATAGCCGACCGGCGGGTAGCAGCTTTCGGGCCGGTGCAGCTCGATCCCGCGCCCTTGCCCGGCCCGGTGCGCGATGAGCAGCGTGATCGGCGCGGCGCCGGCCACGGCATAGCTGCAAGCGGCGTAATCGTCGTAGATCTGGTCGACAAAGGCATCTCGCTGGGGCAGCAACGGCGCGGCGTTCCGGTCGATCAGGCGCCCGGCGACGACGGGGGGCAACCAAGCGTCGATCGGCAGCCGCCCGCCACGGTGTCGCGGGCGCGACCAAAGCCACGCGCCCTCGCCCGCCGCCGCCGCGAGCATGGCGCCGCCCAGCAGCAGCTCGCGCCGCGCGATCATCGCCCGCCGCCCGCCCGGGCGATCATGCGCTGCGCGCCGTCGAGCGCCATCAACAGCAGCACCGCCACCGCGAACATCGCGAGGCCTGTCGCCGGATGCAGCGGCGTGTCGAGCAGCCACACCCCCCAGTGGGTGACGAACACCGCGAGCAGCAAGACCCGAAACACGTTCGCCGCGATCGCGACGGGCACCGCCGCCGCCATCAACATCGCCATCCGCCACCCGCGCGCACCGCGCAGATAAGTGTAGAACAGCCCGACCGCGACCAGGCCGAGCGCCGAATTGATACCCGCGCACGCCGCCTCGACGGTCAATTCATAGGGGCCGATGAAGAGGGCGCTGCCGCTGCGTGCCACCTCCCCTCCGCCCCAGCTAAGCAGCACCAGGCTGGCCTGGGCGACGAACAGCTTCAGCCCGAGCGTTGCCGGCCCAATCACCGCGCCCGGCAACGGCAGCGCCGTGAGCGCGAACAGCAACGGTACCACGAGCCGCCGGCACAGCCGCGCGCCGCCATGCGCGTAAAGCAATGCGACCACCGCCGCGTGAATGGCCAGCAGCTCGGCGAAGAGGACGCCAAACACCATGCCCGCCGCGTGCAGGATCAACGCGCCGAGCAGCGCGCCCGTCACCAGCGCGGGTCGCCCGGGGGCGGCGGCGGCATCGGCGGGCCAATCGCGCCAGGCGAGCCACAACGCCGCCGGCAACATGATGAGCAGCGGTCCGCCTGGTCCGAAAGCGGCGGGTTGCAGCGCCAGCCGCACCGCGCTCGGCACCGCCCAGATCAGCAGACACAGCGCCAGGAAGCGCGATCCCTGCCCCGGCGCGGAATCCGTCGAGCGTGCCGCGGAAGGGAGGTCAAGCGCCGTCGTTGCCACTGGGGCCTTATGCGATCGGTGGGTTAAGTTAGCAATTACTGCATAGGCTTGGACCCTGATGCTCGCATAAAGCGCTTTGCGCCCAAGGGCGACGGTTGCATAAGCTGCGCCCATCGGTGACAATGACATGGCAGCCAGGGGGACCCGGGTGATCAAACCAATAAAATGGGGCTGCGCCGCGCTGCTCATCGCGCTTCCGGTCGCGGCCAGCGCGCAGGCGGTATCGGTTGGGCAACCGGCGACAAGCAGGACCCCGCAACAGGGCGTTCGGCTGGTTCAGCGCCAAAAATTCGTGCGCGAGATCGAGGTGACGCTGGGGCTGACCACCACCTATGACAGCAACGTCGCCCGCGCCAATATCAATGTCGCCCAGCAAAACGGGTTGGATCCGTCGGACGTTTACGTCGCGCCCAATGCGCTGATCAACGTCAGCCTGCCCTTCGGCCGCAGCCAGGCCTATCTTACCGGCACGGCCTCCTACCTGATCCATGCGCGGAACTCGCGGCTGGATGGCGAACAGCTGGCGCTGTCGGGCGGCGTCTCCACCGAATTTGCGCGCTGCTCGGCGAGCCTCGATGGGGAGCTCAGCCGGGTTCGGACAAACGTCGGCAATCTCGTCGCGCAGCTGGCGAGCGTGCAGAATTTCGAGACGACGACCTCGGTCGGCGTCACGATCGGCTGTGGCGGCGTGGTCGGGCTGCAGCCGTTCGGGCAGTTCGACTATTCGCGCGGCACCAATACCAACGCGCTGCGCCGCGGCTCCGATTTCGAAACCTTCACCTATGGCGGCGGCATCAGCTATCGCCAGCCCTCGATCGGCGAGTTGGGGATTGTCGGCAGCGTCGAGGATACACGCTATACCGCGCGCGACGGCAGCACCGGCACCCTGCTGTCGGGGCTACAGTCCTTTCCCACACGCAGCGTCGGCGTCTATTATGTGCGCGATGTCACGCGCTTCTTCTACGGCAAGGCGCGGGTCAACTACACCGATGTCGCGACAGTGCAGGGCGCGAGCTTCACGGGCGTGACCGGAGAGCTGGTGGTGCGCGTGTCACCCACCGAAAAGGCGAGCTTCGAGGTGACCGCCGCGCGTGTTACCCAGCCGAGCCTGTCCTATCTGGTCGATTACACCGTCGACAACACGATCACCGCCAGCGCCGCGCTGCAGCTGGGACCGACTTTGTCGTTCAACGCGCGGTACCAATATGGCGACACGCGCTATGTGAACAGCCGGGCGCTGCCCGCGGCGGTCGCGCTGCTCACCAACGACCAGCGGCACGATCTGAACGGCGAATTCTTTTACAAGCTCGGTCGCCGGCTCGTATTGACGGCTGGGGCCGGCTATTCGAGCCGGCGCGCGAACAGCGCGGTTTTCGAATATGACGCGGCGCGCGTCTTTTTCGGGCTACGCGGCGTTTTCTAGCGCCGGGACGAAGCGAACGATAGCGAGGGTTTGACGATGCTGCGAAGGCTGATTGCGACTTTCCTGGCGATGGCGTTGGCGCTCGCGGGGCTCGCCCCCGCCGCTGCCCAGGCGCCGGCGCAAGCGCCCACGGCTGGTGCCGACCAAGCGGGCGCGGCGGTCGATCCGGGCTATGTCCTTGGCTCGGGCGACGTGATCGACGTGGCCCTGGCCGACAGCACTGACTATAAGGCGCGCGTCACGGTCGAGCCCGACGGCACCGTGGTCCTGCCGCTGATCGGGCGGACGCCGATCGCCGGGCGCACGCCCGCGCAGGCGCGCGACGACATCGCCAGCCGCCTGATCAGCGGCGGCTATTTCCGCCGCCCCGAAGTCAGCGTCACGGTCGCCAGCGCGGTCAGCCGCTATGCGACGGTGCTGGGCGAAATCAACACGCCCGGCCTGGTCTCGCTCGATCGCCCCTATCACCTGTCGGAAATCATCGCCCGGGCGGGCGGCGTGAAGGCGAGCGGCATCGACACGATCACGCTCACCAACGCGAATGGGACCACGCGCAACTATTCGCTGCGCCTGATCGCGACCGCGGGCGGCCCGGGTGATCCGGTGATCCAGCCCGGGGACAAGGTCTTCATCGCGCCGGCCGAAATCTTTTACATCTACGGCCAGGTGAGCAATCCCGGCGTCTATCCGATCGACAGCGGGATGACGGTGCGCCAGGCGCTCGCCCGGGGTGGCGGTCTGACGGCGATCGGCTCGGCCAAGAAGGTGGTGCTTCATCGCGGCCAGCAGGAGTTCAAGGCCAAGCTCGACGACAAGCTGCAGCCGGGCGATACCTTGACCGTGGGCGGGCGGTTTTTCTAAACGGCCGCGGCCGCAGGGGAAGTGGAGCATGACGCAGACAACCGCCGACCGTGCGATGATCGTTACGCGCGATACCACGCCCGATACCCAGGCCAACTACGCGTTCAGCAACAATCTGGTCGTGATCAGCGACCCCAATGGGGTCGACGCCGAATCGATCAGCGCGCTGCGTAACCACTTGACCGCGAGCCATTTGAACGAGGGCCGGCGCGGACTGACGATCAGCGCGCCGAATGCCGCGGACGGCGCGCTGTGGCTCGCCGCCAATCTCGCGGTCGCGCTGGCGCAGAGCGGCGTCCGCACGCTACTCGTCGATTGCGACCTGCGCAGCGGCGGGCTGGAAAAGCTGATCCAGCCGCATGACGCGATCGTCGGCCTCAGCGAACTGCTCGAGGACCGCAAGATGTCGCTGAGCAACGTGGTGCGCTCGAACGTGGTGCGCAACCTGTCGGTGATCTATGCGGGGACGCCGTCGGACAATGCCCAGCAGTTGGTGTTTGGGCCGCAGATGGCGCGGGCGTTCGATCTGTGCCTGCGCGATTTCGATCTGACGATCGCCGTGCCGCCGCCGGCCAAGCAGCGCGCCGATGCGCGCCGGATCGCGCTGCTAACGCATTATGCGCTCGTCGTCGGCCGCAAGGACCAGACATTGCTCGCCGACTTGAAAACGCTGATCGCCGAGTTCCGCGCCGATGGCGTGAACGTGATCGGCTCGGTCTACAACGGCAGCTGACGCCAGCCCGCACCGCCCAGGGTCGCCGGCTTGCTAGATGGTCGGCTGCGAGACCAGATCGACCGGCCGCTCGGCATCGGACAAACGATGGCGCACCCGCGCGAGGGGCCGTTCGACCAGGCGGTACATCAGGTAAGCGACCGCCATCGACGCGGCAGCGGCGATCGAGCCTTGCGCGATGCGCGGAAGGCCGGGCAAATTCTGCCAGATCGCGACCAAAATCGGATAGTGAACCAGATACAGGGTATAGGAATACGTGCCGATCAGCCGCATCGGCCGCGACGTCAGCAGGTTGAGCACCGGCCCGCCGGTCGCCTGCAACGCGGCGCTGAACAGAACCAAGGTCGCGGCGCCCTGGATCGAATAGCGCAACCCTTCGCGCAGCAGCGGCGCCCGAAACACAAAAGTCGCAAGGATCACGCCGATCGACAGAATGAGCAGCCATAGCGGCGGGCGTTTGACCGGATCGAGTACCGGATTGCGCCATAATGCCAGCGCGCAGCCGAACAGGATCGAATCGATACGGGTGTGTGTAAGATAGTAGTTGGGCTCGACAATCTTGAAGACCAGGATGTTGATCAAGCGGATCGCCAGCACGATCGCGCAGGCGATCAGGCAATAACGTCCCAGCCGGTCCGCTGGCAGGTAGCGGCTGGCCAGGATGAAGATCGCTGGAAATAGCAAGTAGAAATGTTCTTCGACCGCCAATGACCATAGCGGCATTGGCAAGCCTGTGCTGTTCGTAAACCAGGTGACGTAATTCTCAACGAACAGGGCCTGCCCCACTATCCCCCCTGGGTTTGGTTTCAGGTCAAGCATGCCTATTTGGATCATCAAGCCGGCCAGGATCATTGAAATCCACAGCGGCGGGTTGATACGCAACAATCTGCGAATGTAGAATTTGCTGAGGCTTACGTTGCCGTTATTGCCTTTTTCGATGCGCAGCAAAGTGGTGATCAGATAGCCGCTGAGTGTGAAGAACAATGTCACGCCAAAGCCCGATGGGAAGGGTTCGACGACCTTCGTGTGACCGACGAACACGATCAGGATAGCAAGCGCCCGAATACCATCGAGAACCGGCATATGGCCCAGTCGGAACGGTTGCTGCGCCATTGCATGGTCTCCCCCGGAGTTTAGGCTCGTTCAGACGATCGCGGCCGCCCGCGGGCGAGCAGTGTTCGTTAATCGGGGCACCGCCTTGCGCCCCTCGCGCCAGCACAGAGCGACCACGAACCCCAACAGAATGAAGGCCAGCGGGTGATTTTCCTGCTGACTGTAGATCGTTTTACTAATCAAGAAATTAACGATGGCGATCGACGCCGCGGCCAGATAACTAATGTCTTCGTCGCTGGATCGGAAAGCGGTGACCGCCGCTTGGCCCGCCGCCCACACGAATATCCCATAGTAAATTATGAAGCCGACCACACCGAATTCAAGAACGACCGAGAGGAAATAGGAGTCGATCGACAAGATATTCGTACCGGGCTGGATGAAGCCTAGTGTTTCCGCCGCGCGACCAATGCCATAACCTATGGGATTGCGCTCGATAAGCGGAATGGCCATCTGCACCATGACCCGGCGCGCCTCGGTACTGGGCGCGGCCGAGCCGCCACCCCAAATCGCCACTTCCAGGCGGCGCCAGAGGAACGAGGCGATGATGAACAGCCCCATCACCGCTGGATAAGCCAGCACGATCGCCGGTGCGATCAGGCTATCGCGCCGCCGCACCCAGCGCCGCAGCGCGAAGAACAGAATGTAAAGCGCGACCGAGGAGATGTACGCGATCAGCGCCAGCCGCGATCCGGTGCGCAGGACCACATAGAACATTGGCGGAAGCAAGCTCAGGATCAGCAGGCGCACCCCGGCGCGGCGCGTCTTCATCATCAAGTGCAGCATGAAGGGCAGCGCCATGCCGAAGAACTCGCCCAGCCCGATGCTGGTCGAGAACCGGCTCTGCACCCGGTAAATCCCGTCTGCCGCACGGACGATCCCTTGCAACAGCGCATCGACGCGCTCGTCAGGCACGGCAAGGAATGACGGGATACGGTTCTTCCACGGCAACTGTGCGTAGCGCGCCTCGTACATGCCGATCAGGATCGACAGGATCGTGAAACCGGTCAGGTAAATCGCGAGCCTCCGCGCCGACCGCTCTTGGGAAAAGTAGAAAAGCGCGGCGCCGAAGGGCACGAGCCAAGTGGTCAAGGCGATGAAGTAGCGATTGCTCGACCCCGGAATATCCTTCGACATCGCGATGGACAGGCCCGCCAGCGCGATGAACACCACCACACCCCATGCGACATAGGGCGATCCGCTCATGATCGTCCGCAGTCGGACTCGCGCCGCCGGCGAGCCGAACAGCGCGTAAAGCATTAACGCCGTCAGCGGAAACGAGGTGAGGCGGACCGCCGTTATCCATGGCAGGCCGGGCAGATCCAAGGCGAGGTAATCGGGCCAGCAGAAGAGCGCGAACAGGAAAGCAATCAAAAAGCGATCGATCCAGGCATAAGGCGGGCTCGATATCTGCGGCATCACCCAGATGATCAGTGCCGCGATCACGCCCAGGGGCGCGAGAAACGGGGTGGGGCTGCTTCCCGCCGCGACCTGCGTCGCATAAACATGGCCGTAGGCCAGACACACCACGAAGATCAGGACATGGCCGAGCCACGGCATCCCGGCGAGGAGCGGGGTTTGAGCATAGGGCGGCCGTGCCCGGACCCGCCGACGGCCACGGGTCGCGACGAAGAAATCGGTTAGACCCATCGCTCCCTACCTAACCGCCATGCCCGACCTGACGCCTGCTATCCTTCGGGCCATGGCCCTGTCAAATCGACTTCTGGATATAGTTCGTTTCGGTTCATCCTTAATTTTGTCGTTGAGGAAACGTACTGACTCGCCACTTAACCACTGCACTAAGTCTATCGTCAATGCGCGTGACTTTATTAACGGCGCCGGGGACGAATGGTTTCTCGAGCATTGGGGGTTTTCCTTAAATGGCTGTATTTACCGTCGGCAACGTCGCGCAACTTCAGCGCGCAATCAGCTCCAGCAAGCCTGGCGATGTCATCGCTTTGAAACCCGGAGTTTATAGTAATATTACGATATCAGGGATCAACAAGATTGGCGCCGGTGTTACGATAGCATCCGCGAATCCGGATAAGCCCGCCGTGATCACCGATCTGACGATCAATTCTAGCAGTGGATTTAATTTCTCCAATCTTGAGCTAACCGTTCAGAATGACGCGCCATTCCGCATCAATTCATCGTCGCGGATCAATATGGACAATCTTTTTGTTCATGGCACGCTGAATGGTTCATCGCATGATGACTATCGTGCTTTGGTGATCCGAGAAAGCCAGAGTATCTCGGTTACCAATTCACGGTTTACCGAGCTGACGGACGCGATCTCGCACCTGAACAGTAATGGCATCACCTTTGCCGGTAATAGCTTCAGCACGATCCGCGACAACGGCATCGTCGGCGGCGGTACCTCCGGCTTGAAGATCACCAACAACACCTTCACCAACTTCGATCATGTCGGCGATATTCACCCTGACGCGATCCAGATTTGGACGACCAACACCACCAAAAGTGCGACCGATATCACGATCACGGGCAATACTTTTGATCGCGGCACGGGCGCGGCGGTGCAGGGCGTCTTCATGCGCGACGATGTCGGCAATCTGCCGTTCAAGAATGTCGTGATCACCGACAATCGCATCGTCGGCGCCGGCTATAATGGTATTGCCATCACCGGCGGCGACGGCGTTACCGTCGCGCGCAACATCGTCGCCGGCTATACCGATCAGCAAAGCTGGATCGGGCTGACCAACGTCAAGAACACCGTGCTGAACGACAATGTCGCGACCGCTTACCAGTTCGTGAATTCGACGGTCACGCAAAGCGGCAACGTTCAGGCGATGCAGATCGCGATGCTGGAGAACGGCGCGGCGAGCCTGACCGTGACGCGCGAGATGCTCGGTTCGTCGCTCATCGGCAAGCTCGCGCTGCTCGGCTATATCGACAGCCCGTCCACCACGATGAACTATACCTTTACCGAGGTGGTGGTGAACGGGACCGCCGGCGCGGATCGCCTGACCGTTGGGGAGATCGGTGACTATCGCCTGATCGGCGGCGATGGCGACGACACGCTCAGCGGTGGTGGCACCGGGCGTCACACGCTGATCGGCGGCGCGGGCAACGACACCTACATCATCACCAAGCTGGGCGAGACGGTGGTCGAGGCGGCGGGCGAAGGGATGGACACGGTCGTCACCTCGATCGACTATACGCTCGGCGCCAATGTCGAGAATGGCCGGGCGCGCATCGGCGGCCTCACCATTCACGGCAACGCGCTCGACAACAGCCTGGTCGGCTCGGCGGATGGCCCCGACACGCTCTTTGGCGAAGGCGGCAACGACGTGCTGCAGGGCGGCGCCGGCAACGACCGTCTTTATGGCGGCGACGGCAATGATCGCCTCTTCGGCGGCGACGGCAATGATTATCTCGATGGCGGCACGGGCAACGACACGCTCGTCGGCGGCAATGGCGACGACGTCCTGCTCGGCGGCATCGGCGACGATATTCTCGAAGGCGGCACGGGCGCCGATGTGATGACCGGGGGCGCGGGCCGCGACACCTTCATCTACCGCCCCGGCGACTTTGCCGGCGGGCTGGCGGCGTCGCGCGACACGATCACTGACTTCTCGGTGCTGGACGGCGACATCATCAACCTGTCGTTGATCGACGCGAACAGCAATACCGGGAGCGTCAACGAGGCATTCAGCTTCGTCGGCACCAATGCCTTCCAGAAGGTCGCGGGTCAGCTACGCTACGAAGCGATTGATGGCGGCGTCAATGTGATGGGCGATACCAACGGCGACGGCGTGGCCGATTTCTGCATCTTCCTCGCCGGGGTGCACGCGATCACCGCGAGCAGCTTCGTGCTGTAAGCGCCTGGAGCGCCAGGGCGCGATCGCCGCGCGGCCTGGCGCTCACAAGGGTTGTACGAACTCGACGATGATACCGCGGGTCGCGATCGGCGGCAGGAAATTGCACAGGAAAGGCCCCGCGCCCTTTACCGGCTCGGGCTCGATCAGCGGCGTGCCCTCCGCCGCGAAGCGCGCCATCGTCGCGCGCAAATCGGGCACAGCCAGGGCGATATGGTGCAGGCCCCCCGCTCCCTTGTTGAACTTTAGCAGTGGTCCGCCATCGGGCACGACGAACTCGATCGGCGAGCTGCCCGGCGCCGCCTGGGTGAAAATGCACAAGGCGTGAAATTGCGGGACATAACCGCGATAATCCTCGCTCAGCCCGAGCAGCGCCATCTGCCGGGCGACCGCCTCTTCATCGGGCTGGACGATGCCGACATGATGCAGGGGAAGATCATGAAACATGGGGCGCCTCCGGCTTGGTAAACATCGCCGCCCGGGCGACCAGCCAGCGCCGGCAAGGGATTTCGATCCAGCGATAGCTCGCCATCGCGATCAGGGTCGACAGGGCGATTCCGGTGATCAGCGCGAGAAGCGCGCCGGGCACGTCGGCGGGGCGCCACATCGGGAACAGCCCGGTGAACAGGATCAGCCCAACCGCGAGATGGACCATATAGACCGAATAGGAAATCTCACCGAGATAGACCGGCAACGGCGCCGACCAGAAGCGCAGCGCGCGGTAGCGCGCCGCATCCGCCGCGAAGAACACCAGCCCGGCAAGCCCGAGCACCGCCAGCGCGGCGCAGGCGGGGGCCAAGGTTTTGGCGACCGTCGCCCCCACGGTGAGCAGCGCCACGACGGCGGCGCCGCTCGCGGCAAAGCCGGCCGGCGCCAGTCGGGCACCCGCCGAACGGGTCTCCCCGAAGCGGTAGAGGATCATGCCGAGCATGAATTCAGGCACGATCCGCAAAATGCCCACATTCCAGGTCAGCCGCGTCAGCTCGGTGTGCAACAGCTTGTCGATCGCCAGCGCGAGCAACAGGAAGAACGCCGCCACGATCACGACGCGAGCGCCATCGCCGCCGGGCAAATGGCGCCGAGCGACGATGAAGATCGGGAACAGCAGATAGGCGAACCATTCGGCACTGATCGACCAGGACGGCTGGTTGAGCCACAATTGGCTGGTGGCCCCCCAGGCATGGATCAGGGTGAGATGCGCGACGAACGCGCGCATCGCCGCGTTGCGTTGCTCGGGCTCCAACGCATCGGCACCGAGCCAGACATCGGCGCGCAGCAGCCCCCGCTGCGCGAGCACCGCCAACAGCAGGAACACCGCCAGCGTGACGAGATGCATGGGGTAGATACGCGCGAACCGCTTCACGAGGAACGACCAATAGTTGAACGCCCCACGCTGGATCTGCGGCAGATAGACATGGGTGAGGATGAAGCCCGACAGCACGAAGAAGAAATCCACGCCGAGATAACCCTGGCCGAGCACCGGAATCGCCTCGATCCCCGGTACGGCGGTGAAATGGGTGTAGTGAAACAGCACCACCCAGGCGGCGGCGAGGTATCGAAGCCCGGTGAGGGCCGCGATGTCGCGTGGAAATGGCGGCGGCGTCACCTCAGGGCACCGCCCGGTCGGAGCGCCGGGCGGCGGACTGCGCCTCCAGCCGGGCGCTCAACAGCTTGGCGAGCCGCGCGGTCGCGAGGCGCGTGCCGAAGCGGTTGAAATGGCCGTAATCGGCGAAGAGCCCGGGATTATCGGCGAACGATCCGAAATCGAGCACCGGCCCCAGCCGCTGGTAAAAGTCGAGATCGCCAATGCCGCGGTGATCGGCATAGCCCGGCAAGTACAGAAAAATCAGCTTGGCGCCGCGCGCCCGCGCGAGGGCGGCGATCTGCCGGGTATAATGACGCTCGACCGCGAATTCGAGGTCGCCCGCCGCCGCCGGCAGGAAGCGCGCGCGCCCCTCGGGCTTGGCCGCGCGCTGCTCGGCGAGCTCGGTGGCGCTATGAACCTTTTCGCGATCGACGATGCGGCCGTCAGGCAGACGGAAGCTCTTGCTCGAATCCAAATTTGGCCCGGCATAATGCTTGGGATCGAGCCGGGGGGCATCGCCGAACAGCGTCGGCGCCTGTGACTGGATGAACAGCGAGAGCTGGCGATAGGGGAGCGCGGCGAGCGCGTCCAGATAATCGCGGTTGAGCAGCGCCGGAGCGCTTATCACGTCGCGCGCGTCGGCGAGATCGCGGAACGCGGGATGCCCATCGCGCGGCATCCGCTCGATCACCGAGAGGATCAGCAGCTTTACCTCGGGATGGCGGGCAAGGAGGCGCTTGACGAGAACATAATGCATGTTCCGTCCCTCTTGCGGCATCGCCAGATTGGCGACGTTCAGCGGACGATCGAGCCGCGCGCGGAGTTGGGACTGCAGCCCCGGCCCGCTAACCCCCGCCTCAAGCCGCGAATTGCCGATGATCGCGATATCGATCGGCGTCGGGTCGAACTCGATCCGCTCATAGCGCCATTGGCTGCGGAACTGGATCGTCTTCGCCAGCTGCTGGTAGCGGATATAGGGATCATGGGGCAGCGCGACCAGCGCCGCCGCCGCGACGAGCGCGGTCGCGAAGCTTGTCAACGCGAGCAGCAGCGGTGACGACCAGCGCAGCTCGATCGCCGCCGGTGCCGGTGCCTTGCCTTTGGGCTCCAGGGTTGCCGCGCGCGCCATCAGAAGTTGAAGTAGATGAACTCGGTGGTGCCACGCGAGATGAAAACGATGCCCAGCATCAGGATCAGCCCGGTCACCACGCTCCACCCCAGGGTCGGGCGCCAATGATACGAGATCGGCGGCAGCCCCACGCTACGCCACTTCTTCCACTCAAGCGCCGGCGTTACCCCGGTCATGAAATGCTGCGTGTTGGGCAACAGCGCGACGATCAGGGCGCCGACCATCAGAACCAGCGCCATGCCCGCCGCGCCGAAAGGGACGCGCGTCGGCCAATCGCCGGCCAGCGAATGCAAGCCCAGCATGTCGGCGAAGAACTGCCCCGTCACCCCGACATCGGCGGCGCGGAACGGCACCACTGCGGCGACGAAGCAGGTGACCGTCAGCACATGGGCCAAGGCGCGCTCCCAGCCCGGTTCGACCCGCCCCTTGCGGCGCTTCTTGGTCGCGAAGGCCCAGGCTTCATAGCTCGCGACGAACACGCCGTGCATCGCGCCGAAGATGAAGAAGTTCCACCCTGCCCCGTGCCAGGCGCCGATGATCACCATCGCAAGGAAAGTCGGCAGCAGTGTCGACAGCGCCAGAAACGCGAGCGCGCCGCTGCTATGCCCGGCCGCCCAGCGCGCGAGCGGGATCGAGAGCGGCTGGAAGATGTAGCTCTGAACGAAGCGGCTGAGCGTCATGTGCCAGCGCCGCCACAGCTCGGCCATGTTGCGCGCGCGCAGCGGCGAATGGAAGTTGAGCGGCATCACCACGCCGAACATGCGCGCGAGGCCAATCGCCATGTCGGAATAGCCGGAAAAGTCGAAATAGATTTGCAGCGTATAGGCGGCCGCGGCCAGCCATGCGCCAACCATGCCGGGCGCCGCCCCGTCACGCGCCGCGTCGAAAATGGGCGTCGCGTAAAGCGCGGCCGTATCGGCGAGCACGGTTTTCTTGAACAGGCCGATCGCGAAGATGGTGAGCCCCGCGACCATGTCGCGCCCGGCCGCCGTACGTCGCGGCGGCGCGGCGAGCTGCGGCTCGAGCTCTGAATAATGAACGATCGGCCCCGCGATCAGCTGCGGGAAGAAGAGCACGAAAGTGCTAAACTCGCTCACCCCGCCCAGCCGAACCTTGCCGCGCGCGATATCGAACAGCAGCGCGATCTTCTGGAAAGTGAAGAATGAAATCGCGAGCGGCAGCACGATCCGGCCGACACCGATGTCGGTGCCGAGCAGCGCATTGATGTTGTCGATGAAGAAATTGAAATATTTGAAATAAAAGAGCAGCGCCAGGTTAAACCCGACGCCACCGATGAGCAGCCAGTTGCGACGGCGTTTGCGCTCGGCCGGTGTTCGTTGCAGCAGCTGGCCGACCGCGTAATTCACCATCATCGCCGCGATCAGCAGCAGCGCGTAACGCGGCGCCCAATAGGCATAGAAAAACAGGCTGGCCAGGATCAGCCACCACAGCCGCGGCCGATGCCAGGGCAAAGCCGCCAACAGCCAATAGCCGGTCAACGTGACTGGCAGAAAGCCGAAAATGAAGACGATCGAGTTGAACAACATGGCGGTGGCGGACGATCAGGCGCGCTCGGCGATCACCGAGCAGGTGACGGCGGCCTTGCGCTTGAGCGCCTTGCCGAGCGGCATCGCCTGGGTGGTGTGCGCCGCGAACTCCAGAACGCGGAAGCCGCCCGCGCGCAACATCGCCTCGACTTCCTCGGGCGCGCGCAGCAGCTGGATGTGGTCGGGCATCGGCGCGTTCAGCGGGATGTTGACGAACAACACGCCGCCGGGCGCCAGCAGCGCGCCAACGGTTTCAAGCGCACGTCCCGGCTCCTCCAGATGCTCAAGTAGATGGCTCAGGATCACCAGGTCGAAGCGCTCGCCGGTCGAGCGCGCCTCGTGCATGTCCTGCACCGCGAAGCGCGCTTTGCCCACCGCCCCCAGCCGCGCCAACGCGGCGCGGGTGTGATCGAGCGACACGGGGCTCAAATCCCAGGCCACCGCCTCGTCAAGACCCAGATCGCGCAGCGCGATGAACAGGAGCAGGCCGTGTCCGGAGCCGACCTCGAGCACCTTGCCGCCACGCTGCACCCGCGCCGCCAGCCGCTGGGTGAAGAAGTGCAGCGACGAGGCGTGCATGAACCACAGGACATGGCTGAAGAGCAGCCCGTTCATGTAGCGCTGCATGAACGCGTCGTCGGCGTAGACATGCGCGTTGGTCTCGGCGAAGGTCGAGAAGCGATAGGCGTCGGTGCGCGCGAAATTAAGCTCTTCCTCGCGGATCCGGTCGCACAGCCAGCGGTAATCGGCGGCCGCGCCCGCGACATTGTCCGCCGCGAGTTCGAGCACGGCGGCCGCCATCCGATCGCTGGTGTCGAGCAGCGCCTCGGTACGCGCGGCGAAGCTCTTGTCGAGATAGGCCTGATGTTCGGGCCATACCGCGATCACGGCATCGACCAACGCCTGGATCGCGGGCCGGCCGGCATAGGGCGACCCGCTCATGCCGCCACGCGTTCCGGGGTGAGCGCCAGATCGTCGATCCGCATTGGCAGCTCGGGCGGCTGATAGCTTCCCAGGTCAAGCCGCCACCGCGTCGTCCCATTGTCGAGCACGTCATCGGCGGCGAAGCCGAGGCCGGCATAATGCTCGGCCACCATCTTGTTCTTGGCGCTGGGAATGAACTGGCCGATCAGCGCACGCGCCCCGGCCGCGCGCGCGGCGGCGGCGAGGTGCGCGAGTGCCGCCTCCTGCACCCGGCGGCCGAGCACGCGGCAGCTCATCAGCCAGGTATCGATCACCCAGGCGTCGCTGCCCTTGTCGGCGATCAGCACCGAGATCAGCCCATGGTCGCCGAAGCGATCGACGAGCCTGATCTGCGCCAGATGCCGCGCGGGATCGGCCTCGGCCGCCGCGACCTCGGCCTCGGTATAGCGGCGGGTGGTGAGGTTGAACTGATTCGATTTGTTGATGAGCTGCGCGACGCGCGCGCGGTTGCGGGCATCGACCGGGCCGATCGTGCATGTCATTTCGAGCGCGCGGAGATAGCTTTCCATGTCGGACGCGTTCGCCATCAGCTGCGCGCGCTCGGCGAGCGATTGATAGAGATCGGCGCGGTTACGATCCTCGTCGGAGAACGCGATCGCCTCGAAATAGCCGGCGGCGGCGAGCATCCGCGGATAGAGCGCGGGATCCTCGGGCAGCTCCGGTACGCCGACCAGCGGCAGCTCGCGCCGCACCTGCTCGCGCTCGGCCGGGTTGTCGTCAAGGAAGACGAGCGCATCGACGCCGATGTTGAGCGTCGCCGCGATCGCCCGCAGGTTGCTCGCCTTGTCGGTCCAATTGGCCTGGAACACCGCGATATGCTCCTCGCGCAGCAGCATCTCGCTGTGCTCGCGAAAAGGCAGCCGCGCGGCGTCGTCCTCGTTCTTGGAGCACACCGCGAGCACGATGCCACGGGCGCGCAGATCAAGCGCGAGCCGGTGGATCGCGAGGAACGCTTCGCCCATCGCCGAGCCCTGGCCGAGGACGATCCCCTCCAGCCCATCGTCGCCGATCACCCCACCCCACAGGGTGTTGTCGAGATCGAGCACCAGCGCCTTCTTCGCCTTGCCGCGAATCGCGCCGAGCACGCGCGCGACGAGATCGGCATAGGCGGGCACATAATGCGGCGAGAAACCGAGCTTGGCCGAATGCCAGTGCCCGGGGCTTTCCCATTGTTCGAGCCCAATCGATTGGGCGAGCCGTGCAACGTCGACGAGTACGATCGTGCCCGCGCGGGCGAGCGCCGCGAGCCGGGCGTTGAACGCCTCGACCATCGCGAACACCGAGCCGGGCTCCAGCCGATCGAAGCTGCCAAACAGCGGGTCGAGCGGCGGGGCGATCGTCTGGACGAGCAGCGGTCCCTTCATCGCGGGACGCAGCGCGGCGGCGATCATCTCGACCCGCTGGACCGCCGCGTCGACGCGCTCGGCCGCTGCCCCCGCGCCCAGCGCGGCGTGTTCGAAGCCGGCGAGGCGCGCGTCGAGCGCGAGCAGCACCATGTCGGGCGCGGCGCGGCGCAACGCGCTGTTCGCATCGACCGCATCCTGCACCGCGGTGCCATAGCCGCCCTCGACAAGCTCGATCGCCAGCCCGTGGCGCACGCCCGAACCGATGATCGCCGGGCCGAGCAACGACAACGTCCCGTCTCCGATCAATCCCAGCCGTAGCGCCGATAGTGGCGCGGGGGGTGCGGCGAGCGCCCCGACCATTCGCGCGAGCCGCGCGAGCTGGGTCTCGTCCAACCGGTGCGTGGCAAGCCTGACCAGCGCCTCGCCCTGGGGGGCGGCGCCGAGAGCAGCCAGCTGTTGGCGAAAGTCACGCGGCGGTTGCGGCAGCCAAGCCAAGTCGGACAGCATTGTCGCCTCCGGAAGCTAATGCTTAAAGCTTTTGCTTAATCACGTCGACCAACTCTCCAACATTGGCCAAACCTTCGATCTCGCTATTGCTGAATTTGACGCCGAAGGCGCGCTCTACCGCAACAACCAACCGAATATGGCTCAAGCTGTCCCATTCTTCGATATCTTCCGCTGTCGTTTCGCGTGTGATATGCAATTCATCGAGATCGAAGACGTCCGACATGATATCACGCACACGCGTGACGAGTTCGTCGCTCATGATCCGCCTCCCTTGTATGGTATGGCGCGTATCAGCGCAGTGCAGCATTGGCAAGGCGCCCGCGCCGGGATCGGCGTCAGCAGTGGCCGGCGCGGTATCTTTAGCGTTTGGACCGACCAAGCCGAACGCCTCGGCGCGAGTACGCTTGCCCAAGCGGGCAGAGGGCGCCATGCCAACGCGCGAAGGAGATGCTGCAATGCAAGAACGGGCCCGATTACTCGGCGCTGTCGCCCTATTGGGGGTGGCGAGCGGCGCGTGCCAGGCCCAAACGCTCCGCGTGACGCCCGCGACGGTCGACCGCGCTATCGCGAACGCCCAGCCGGGCCAAACTATCGTGCTTGAAGGCGCGCGCTATCCGCGGCTCATGATCCAAGGGCGGCGCTTCAATCGCCCGGTCACGATCGATGCGCGCGCGGCGAGGATCGAT
Organism: Sphingomonas sp.; assembly: GCF_019746665.1. Taxonomy (GTDB): domain Bacteria; phylum Pseudomonadota; class Alphaproteobacteria; order Sphingomonadales; family Sphingomonadaceae; genus Sphingomonas. The sequence continues at coordinate 27,784 of NZ_JAIERS010000009.1, forward strand.
GGCATCACAATGCGCAACGTCGAGGGCGTGGTGCTGAACGGTGGCACGATCGAGACCAGCTCGACCGAGGAACATGCCATCGTCATCGATTATTCCCGCGCCGTCGAGGTGCACGAGGCAAGGGTAAGCGGCGCGCGAATTGGAATCGGTGTCGCCCGTAGCCGGGATATCCGGCTGATCGACAATGATCTGGACGGGCTCCGCTCGGACGGAATCAATATCGCCATGTCGCAGTCGGTGGTCATCACCGGCAATCACTGCCACAATTTCAACCCGATCATGCCGGTTTACAGTCCCACTGGAAGGTTGGTGCAAGACGGCGACCATCCCGATTGCATCCAGGGTTGGTCCGCGCCTGGCTATCCGTTGACGGCGGACATCACGATCACCGGCAATCGCGGCGAAGGTTATATGCAGGGTGTGTTCTTCGGCAATGCCGGCGGCCCGCTGGACCGGATGATCGTGAAGAACAACGAGTTCGCGCTCTCGGCATGGAACGGGATCGTTCTCTACACCGCGCGCGATTCGGAGGTGTCCAACAATATCATCCGCACGGTTCCGGGCGCGAAGATGCTCAACTATCCCTTCGGGCGCATCACCTCCTGGATCCGGACCTTCGACGGCGCACGCAACAAGATTTGCGGCAACAAGGTCGATTATCCGCATGTGAGCGACGGGACCGCGCCCTGCCGTTAAGCGCGCTCCCAGGCGGCGCGAGCTTCGCTTGCCTCGCGGCTTACAATGCAACCGCCCGGCACTGGACGACGCCCAACAGCGGCACATCCAGCGCCCGGAAATCATCGGCACCGCGCACCCGACGGTAGAGCAGCTCGATCAACAGGCTCAGCATCACGCCGAGCGCCAACCCGAGACCGGCCGATCCGGCGATAAGCACCATCGATTTGGGCCCATCCGACTGGCGCGGCGGCACGGCGCTGTCCATCAATGTGATGCCGGATTCGTTCGACGCGGCCTGCTGGCGGAGCTCGGCGGCACGGGCGTTCACCTTGGCATATTGATCGCGCAGTACCTCGACATCGGTTTCGAGTCGCTTGGCCGTCTCCACCTTGTCGCGCTGCGCGAGCACCTTCGCCCGGGCTGAATTGACGTCACCGCCACCGCCGCCGAGCACCAACCGTGGCGCCGGGGCGGCGCTCGCCCGCGAACTGGCGACGATCGCCGCGCGCTGCTGGCGCAGTTCCTGAAGCACCGGGTGGTTGTCGCCCAACGTGGTCGAGGCCGCCGCGATCTTCGCGTCGATCGCCGCCAACTGTCCGGCATTGGGGTCGCTCGCCCCGCCGCCGCCGACGATTGTCGAGCTAGGGGGTGTCTGGCCAGAAAGCGCCTGCAGCCGCGCCGCGTCGGCGTCATTATCCTTGTCGAGCAGCACGATGTTGTTGGCACGCTCGAAGGCGACCTTGCGCTGTTCGGCGGCGATCAGCTTATCGCGCACATCGCGCAGCTGGCGCTCAAACCACGCCGCGTTGCCCGCCGCTTCGCTGCGGCGGGTCTGCAACGTTTCCTCGATATAAGCGTCCCGGACCGCGTCAGCCATCTTCGCCGCGGTTTCGGGGTCGCTCGCGGTATAGCCGATCACCAGCACATTGCTGCCTTCGACGTTATACGGCTTGGTATTTTCCGCGACCCCGCCCGCGAGCCAACGGCGGAAGTCGACGCCTTGGGCGTTGCTCGCCTCATAATCGGCGCGCAACTCGGGCGAGCGCGTCCAGCCGAGCTTGTCGACGACCCGACCGGCGACGCGATAATCCCGGACGAGTTCGGTTTGGGTCGGCAAATAAGCCCGGGCAAAGCTGCTCGAAATTTCCTGACCGGTAACCGGATCGGGCTTGAGCAAATCGAGCAGCACGCGCGCTTCGGCGGTATAGGTCTTGGGCCGCACCAGCGCGGCGGCGATGCCGGCGATAAGGCATGCTGCCGCGGCGAGAACGATGGTGACGCGCCACACCCACAGAATGCGCAGAAATTGCATCAGGCTCATACGCTCACTCGCCAATTGGCTGCCGTCGCCGGCAGCACGAAGCCCGTACCCCCACTCCGCCTAGCTCAAAGCATGGGGTCGAACAAGCGCGCGCGCCCTCACCCCATCCGGCTGATCGCGAACCAATCGGTGCTCATCGTCTGCGGCCCGTTCGATCCATCGGGGGTGCCATAGAGCCAGTCGCCCTTGCTGCCCCATAGCTCCAGCTTGGGCGCCGCGCCGTTCACCGCCGCATAGGGCGTGCGCGCCGCCGGGTTGCCGCTCGCGTCCATCAGCACGCGGCGGTTGGCGGTGGTCGCCCAGCCGCAATCGGCGTTCCACAACCCGATGAAGCCGATGCCCGCGCCAGTGCCGCCAACGAACGGCGAGCCCGGCTCCAAGAGCTGGTTGCGCGCGGAGGAGGCGAGGAAGATCGGGTTGCAGTCGCCCAGCGATAGCGTGCCGGTGCTGAGCGTGCCGCTCATCGTCACCGGATTGTCGCCGAGATACATCACCACCGCGCCGGTCGCGGTGTTGATCGTGCCGAACAGCCAGCGCGGCGTGCCGACGCCGAGCGATACCCCGGTCGAGGCGATGATGCTCTGCGTCCCCGCGCTGTTGGTGCTGACAATGCGCAGCTGGCCGTTGCCCAGCACGAACAGCTGGAACGGCAAATTGGTCTGGCGCCACAGATTGATGAGCGTCTGCTGGGTGTTGAGCACCGCGCACTGGAAATATACCGCGAACGATACCAGCGTGCCATCGGTCATGCCATGCGCCCAGCGGCTCGCGACCGAGATCGCGCCCGACAGGCTGCGCATCGTCGGCGCGGTGACGCTGCTCGCGCGGGTGACATAGATGTCGAGCGCCGAATAGAGCGTGCCGTTGGCGTTGGTCGCGGCGACCACCAGCGTTTGCACGCCATCGGTGAGCGTGCCGGTGCCGGTGCGGGTGATCTGCCCGGTCGCGCTCACCGCGAACTGGCTGTTGAGCGTGCCGTCGAGATTGCCGAGCGCGAAGCGGGTGGCGGTGCCGGTATAGACCAGTTGCCCCACCACCGCGCCCGCCGCCGCGTCGATCGGGCAGCGCATTTCCATCGGCGGCACGAACGGAGCGCCGGTGCCTTCGCTCGCGGCGTGCATGTCGCGGCGGATCAGCGCGTAGCGGGTATTGCCGTAGCGGCCCTGGTGCTTGGTATCGAGCAGCTGCCAGCCGCCCGCGCCGCAGCGGTACATGGTGTTGGTCGCGGTGGCCCAGATCAGCGCGCCATCGGTGCCCGCGCCGCCGATCGTCGGCGCGCTCGCCTGGCTGGTGATCGCGGGGTCGCCGTCCGCGAAATCGCCGCTCGCCGTGGGATAGCCGCGACACGAATAAGGGATCACGCCCAGCTGGATCGCGAGCGCGTCGGCATTGGCGGGGTTGGGGCTCTCCAGCTCACGCATCAGGCGCAGCGTGCGCGCGTAGAAATTGGCGCGGCGCCCATGGGTGGCGAGCATGTCGCGGCGATGATAGGCGTGGTCGGCGCCGAAATTGGTGCCCGCCTGCGAGTTGCTTTCGGGCGGGGCGAGATCGAAGAAATAATCGTAACCGCCGGGCACCTGCGCGGCCATCGTGGCGAAATTGGCCTTCACCTGATCGGGCCAGTTGCGCGCCCAGCCGGTGACGCCGGTGTTGTAATCGTTGAGCCCGCCCGAGAAGAATTGGATGCGGTTCATCTGCGCGGCGTAGTTGGTGCGGCAATAGCTGACGTTGCTGGCGATCTTGGCCGTGTTCTGGCCGCTGTCGCCGCCATTGCCATAATAGTTGGCGGTGACGGTGCTGCTGAGGCCGACCAGATTGAAGGCCTGGCTCGTGGGGCCGCTCGCGACGGCGGCGCGCATCCGGGCCACAAGGTCTTGGCCCGAGGGCGCGCCCACGCCAAAGGTCGTGCTGTCGCCGAACGCATTGCCGGCCTGGGTGATCGCGAAGCTCGCCGGCCGAGTGATGATGGGGAAGGTGGCGGCGACGGCCGAGGGGGCGCGAAGGCTATCGCGCAGCCGCCGGAAGGGGTTCGGGAAGAGCGCCATTTACCACTCACGCGCCCAGACGGGCGTGCTGGCCACGGTGCAGATGATCGACACCGCGCCCGTGCCGACCTGGGTTGTCGGCGTTTCATAATAGCCGCCCGCCGGGATCATCAGGCTGCGATAGTCCTGGGTCGCGGTCGCGAGGTCGTTTATGTAGCAGGCACCATTCGACTGGTTCTGGACGGCGAAACCGCGACGTGCGGCATTGGCCGGCATCAGCAGTTGCGCGACGGCGGCGCTGGAGACGATCGCCCCGCGATCGGTAGCGCTGGCCCGCGCAACGGTGTCGACGGGGAGCGGATTGCTAAGCGAGATCGCAGCGCAGCTCCCGTCGCTCGCTCGCGCGCAAGGGGCGACGAGCGGGGCGAAATTGGCAGGGGCATCGATCGTTTTCGCACTCTGCGCTTGGGCCGGCAGCGCGGCGCAAGCGAGGGCAATCGCCAAAATTGGCGGCAAACTCTTCATCTGCTGTTCCTTTTTGATAGGGGGCTTGATTATGTTCGTGTTATGTTCTAATTGAACATCATCCTGTAGGACAGCCCCAAGCGAAATGACTGCGTATTGGCGATGTCAGGCTGACGTTTCGTCGATCGGGCGCGCGGGATTGCCGATCACAGTGACGCCATCGGGTATGTCGCGGTTAACCAGCGCACCCGCCAGCACCACGCAACCCGCCCCTATGGTCACCCCTGGCAGGACGATCGCACGCGGGCCGATCACCGTGCCACGGCCGATGCGAGTGTCGCAGAACAAGCCGCGGGTCATGTCGTGAGTCAGGATCACGGCTTCCTCGCCGATGATCACATCCGCGGCGATGTGGACACCGCGCGGCCAGGTCCGGTCGATAAGGGCGGTCGTGGCGATGCGCGCGCTTGGATCGATGTTCATCCCCCAGACCCGGGTCTGGATGAACCGTTGCCAGCGCTGACCGAACACCCGCTACCTCGCTGCTTGCGCGGTGCGACGATTATCGCCCTTCCCTGAGCCGCGCAATCCGCGATAGAGGTTTGGCCGTCATGGCGTTGGGCACGATCAACCGGCTCTATAAGCTGCGTCGCCTGATCCTGGAGGGCCGGCGGCGCTGGCTCGCGCTGCGCCACGGGGTCGTGATGGGGGAGAACTCGTCGATATCGCTCTCCGGCCGGGTCGTAAGCGGTGGCAAGGGAAGCATTTCGATCGGCAATGACAGCCTCATCGCCTTCAAGACGCTGCTGGTCGCGCGCGACATGTCCGGCCGGACGCGACCGATCCGGATCGGCCACCGCTGCTTCATCGGCGGCGGCGCGGTGGTGATGCCTGGGGTGACGATCGGCGATGGCTCGATCGTGGGATCGGGCGCGGTGGTATTCGATGATGTTCCCCCCGCCTCGATCGCCGCGGGCAACCCGGCGCGGGTGATCCGCCAAGGAATCGAAGTCGGCAAGCGTGGTCAGCTAAAGGGCAGCGAGCAGAATTGGCCGAGCGAGATACGGTGACACGGCGGGACGGAGTGCTCGACGCCACCATCGCCATCGCCTGCTACAGTCAGGCAGCCTATCTAGCGGAAGCGATCGAATCGGCGCTGGCGCAGGGCGCGGCCGAGGTGATCGTGGTCGATGATGGGTCGACCGATGGCAGCGCGACGGTGGCGCGATCCTTTGCTGGTGTGACCTATCATCACCAGGCCAATGCAGGACTGTCGGCGGCACGTAACACTGGGCTCGCTTTAGCAAGGACGAGCACGATCCTGTTCCTCGACGCGGACGATCGTCTCCGGCCCGGCACGCTCGCGGCGGCAACGGAACGGCTGAGAGCAGCGCCGGGCGCCGCTTTCGTCTATGGCGGCTACCGGGACATCGCTGCCGACGGCGCCCCAATCAGCGAGCATCCGCCGGTCACTAAGCCCGCCAGCTTCGCCGCGCTGCTGCACGACAACTATATCGGCATGCACGGCACGGTGCTTTACGACACGGCTGCGCTGCGCGCGATCGGCGGGTTCGACACGAGCCTGACCAGTTGCGAGGACTGGGATGCGTATCTACGCCTCGCGCGCCACCACCCGATCGCCAGCTATCCACTGATTGCCGCCGACTATCGCCGCCACCCCCACGGCATGTCGCGAAATCTTGCGCGCATGGCCGCGATGACAGAACGGGTGCTGGCCAAGCAGGCCGAGGGACTCAGCGCCGGCGAGGCGGCGGCGCTGCGCGCGGGACGCGACTTCGCGCGGCGCCAGCGCTCGCTCGCGCTGATCGGGGCGATGCGCGCCACGCCCGGGCGCGCGCTGGCCCTGGCTTGGCTCGGATGGCGCCACGACGCGCGCTTTCCGCTTCGGCTTGCGCATGCGGCGCTCCGGCGCCTCGGCTAAGCGCTACCGCGTCGCGCGGACGCCCAGGATTACCGGAAAGCAAGGATCGACCGGCACCAGCTTGCGCCGCGGCACCTCCTCGAGTGCCGCGCCTTGAAGGAAAGCGCAGGCGGCGAAGACATTTCCGTAAACCGCGATCTCTACCTGTCCCTCGCCGAACACCTCGCCGAACAGCCGCTTGGCGGAATGCTCGGTCAACGACCAATACCAGCCCGCGCCCCATTCGTGGCGATCGACGCGGGTGATGCCGGGCACGGTAAGCAACAGCGTCCCCCCCGGGCGCAGCGCGCGGTGGAGCGCGTGGACCGCCGCGCCCATGTTCCAGATCAGGTGCAGTGTCTGGGTAATCACCGCGCAATCGAAACTCGCCTCTGGAAGCGTCGAAGGGTCGGCCAAGTCGCCGATGATCGTCGCGGCGGGACAGTGGGGATCGACATGCAGCACATCACGCCGTTCCGTGCGGTCGCCACCAAAGCGGGCGGTATAGGCGTCGTCGCCGACTTCGAGCGTGCGGCCGGTGATCGCGCCGGCATGGCGGCCGAGAAAATCCTCGATGTAGAACCGATCGATCGGGGTGCCGCGATCGAAGCCGAATCGGTCGCTGAGCGGCGCGGTGCCGCCGAACGCCCCGAAGCCGAGCGGCAGCCCCAGCCCACGCCGCAGCTTGGCCCAGGCGCGGCGCGCACGGCTCGACCTCGGCGGCGCGGTCACGTCGCCGACCCATCGAGCTCGGGCAGTTTCTCCATCCGATGATAGAAATCGAGCGCGCGCAGCGGCCCCTGCTCGACCACCCGTCCGCCCTCGATCACGATGCCGTTCTCGCAGGCGTTGAGCGTGCTGCGCCGATGGCTGATCACGACCGCGGTGCCGAAGCGACGATGCTCGGTCAGCAGCTCGATGATCGTCCCTTCGGACAGGCCGTCGACTGCGTTGGTCGCCTCATCCAGGATCAGCAGGCTCGGCCGTCGGGCGAGTGCGCGTGCGAGACCGATCCGCTGCCGCTGCCCTCCCGAGAGATTGGCGCCGAAAGCGCTGATCCGCGCGTCGTAACCGCCCATCGCCGCGATGAAATCATGCGCATCCGCCAGCCTCGCCGCCTCTTCGACATCGGCGCGCGTCACGCCCGGCGCGCCGAACGCGATATTGTCGGCGACGCTGCCCTCGATCAGATCGATGTCCTGGCCGGCAAGCGCAATTCGCGCGCGCCAGGCGTCTGGATCGTAAGCGGTCACCGGGGTGTCGCCATGGAGAATGCGGCCGCGATCGGGTTCGATCAACCGGGTGAGCAGGTTGATCAGCGTTGATTTGCCCGCGCCAGAGCGGCCGATCAGCGCGGTGGCGCGGCCGATGGGCAGCGTGAAGCTGGCATCGATAACCACTGGCCCGTCGCCATCGGGATATTGGTAGGAGAGTTGCTCGAACCGGATCGGCTGGTCGATCGCGCTGATTGGCTGATACGCGGCATCGGCGTGGACTTCGTCGGGCTGCCCAAGGAGCCATTCGGTATTGCGGATCGAACCCGCCAGCGCCGAGAGATCCAGCACCCCCTGGGTCACCGCAAGGATCTGTGGCTGCAGCCGATATTGCAGCGCGAGGAAAGCGATGATCTCTGGGAGCGTCATCCCAAAACGCTGGGCGAGCAGCAACACCAGCACGAACAGCACCGCCTGGACGATTTCCATCACCGGACCGAAGACGGAACCCAGCTTTTCGCTATTGAACAAGATGCGCCGCAAGTCATCGGACGCGCGGTAGAAACGCTCGGTCATCGCGCCTTGCTGGTTGAACAAGCGCAGCATCCGGGCGAAGTCGATGGTAGCAAGCATCCGCTCGCCCATTTTCTCGTTCGCACTGGACACTTGCTCGCTCAGCTGTTCCATTCGCTTGCCAAGCGCCTGTTGCAGCAAGCGCGCGATCACGGCGCCTACCAGCACGACCAGGAATAATCGCCAGCTTGCATAAGCCGCCAGCGCCCCGAGCACGATCGTCGCCGCCAACGCCCCCGCGATTCCGTAAATTGCTTGGATCGCTTGACCCGTGCGCCAAGTATCGTTCGAGATGATATTCACGAGTTTTGAATATTCATGAACAATATAAAAGCGATACGGTACACGCAATAGCTTGCGCGCGACGGCATTGCGCACGTCGGCTTGAGCGAAACCATCGATCCGCGAGATGACGAGCCAGCCGAGCGTCAACACCACCGCCTTGATGATCAACAACCCAACCATCGCGATCGCCAGCGCCTCGATCGCATGACCGGGATAGAGCCGGTTGGCCTCGCCCACGATCCGCTGCATCATCTCGCCGAATTCATCCGAGATCAGGCTCGATCGTCCGGCCATCATCACCGTCAGCAGCGGAATGATCAGCCCGATGCTCGCCCCTTCCAGCGCGGTCGACACCAGCATGACGAGCACGACGAAGGGCAGCGCGCGCATATATTTGCGCTCGATCACCGCCAGCGGTCGGTTGGACCCGCCGCTGCCGATCCGAAAGAAGATGTTGGCGAGCGCGTCGAGATCGATGCCGCCCAGCCCTTTGCGCGGCGCGCGCGCCGCCCCGGTATCGTCCATGGCCCCCTCTATAGGGAAGAATCCGCCCCCCGCATCAACTGGATTTGCCTGGCCGTCTCAGTCCGGGCAGCGGTTCGTCGCAACGGCGCCGAACAAGGCGCATGTGCAGGAGAAGGGTAACCAAAAATAATCCCTTGGATGGCATTGCCTTGGTAAAGCCAGCGCCAACCAGAAATCGGCATGGCGAGGGGAAGTTCACCTTATGTCGCCGCCGATCGCGCCTGCTGAATTCCAAAAGCACTTCGTGCCCTTGGCCAACGCCGGATTGCCAGCGCGCGCGGAGCGCCTGCGGCGACATCGCCGCCGGGCGGGACTGATCATTATCCTGCTCGCGCTGCTTGGCGGTGGCGGGGGCGCGGTGATCCCGCTCGGCGGCGCGGTGATCGCCTCCGGCCAGGTCGAGGTTGCGTCGCGCGTCAAGAAGGTGGCGCATCCGCGCGGCGGGGTCGTAGCCCAGTTGCTTGTGCGCGAAGGCCAGCATGTCGAGCGGGGCGCGCCGCTGCTCCGGCTCGATAGCAGCAGCGCGAGCGCCGACGATACCTATAGCACGCTCAGCATCGATCAGATGGTCGCGCGCCGCGCCAGGCTCGAAGCCGAGGCCGCCGGCGCCTCCATGATCCACTGGCCACGCCCGCTCGCGGCGCGGCGTGACTCCGCCGCCCAGAGCGCGATTGCGCGCGAGGCACAAATGTTCGCGATCCACCGTGCCGAAGCGAGCGGGGCTACCGCCGGCATCGCCGCGCGGGTTGCTCAATATGAGGCGGAACTCACCGGATACCGTGCCCAGCTCGAGGCGGTGCGCCAGCAGACGGTGCTGATCCAGCCCGAGCTGGACGGTATCGAGCAGCTTTACAAAAAGGGCTTGGCGCCGATCAGCCGCCGCAACCAGCTCGAGCGTTCGGCGATGGAGCTGCAGGGCAGCCTTGGCTCACTTCAGGCGACGATTGCGCAGACGAGCGGCAAAATCACCGAAGCCCGCGCGCTGCTCCGCCAGCAGCGCAGCGAACGTCGCGCCGAGGCGGGCAAGGAGCTCGCCCAACTCGAAACAATGCTCAACCAGCAGCGGATCGCGGCCGCAAATGCCGCGGACACGCTCGGCCAGACCGTGTTGCGCGCGCCGCATAGCGGCACCGTCAACCATTTGAGCGTATCGGCGGTGGGCGAGGTGATCACGCCGGGCACGCCGGTAATGGATATCGTGCCCGATCGCGACGCGCTGGTGGTGACGCTCGCCGTCGCTCTGACCGACATCGACCAGCTGACGCAAGGCCAACCGGCGCGGCTGCGCTTCACCGCGTTCAACCGCGCCGCGACCCCCGAAATCGCCGGCACCGTGCGCTACGTTCCGCCCGATCGCACGACGAGCGAAGACGGCAAGACGAGCTTCTACCGCGTGCAAGTGGCGATCGACGCCGCCGATCTCGCCCGCCATCCCTCGATCAAACTGAAGCAGGGTATGCCGGTCGAGGCCCAGATCAGCACCGGCACGCGGTCGCTCCTGTCTTACCTGCTGAAACCCCTGAGCGACCAAGTCGCCCGCGCCTTCAAGGATTGATGTGATGACGCTCCTTCCTCCCGGCACCGGCGTCCTCGGCCAGACGCTGCGCGGACATTTCGGCACTTTCGTCACCGTCGCGGGCCTGACCGCGCTGCTCAACATCCTGCTGCTCGGCGGCTCGGTCTACATGATGCTCGTCTATGATTCGGCACTGCCGAGCGCGAGCGTACCGTCGCTGCTGTTCCTCTTTGCCGGGGTCACGATGGTCTATGTGCTGCAAGCGCTGATCGAGACGACGCGTGCCGGATTGCTGACCGATCTGGGCAGCGCGGTCGATGAGGAGCTGACGCCGCATGTCCAGCACGCGATGGCGCGCCGGCTGCTTGGCGGCGGCGCGATCGAGGGCGACGGGCTAACCCCGATGCGCGATCTGGACCAGATTCGCGGCTTCCTGGCGAGCGCCGGCCCCGCCGCCTTTTTCGATCTGCCGTGGATTCTTTTCTTCCTCGGCGTGTTGAGCCTGCTCCACCCCTGGCTCGGTGTCGCGACCTTGCTGGGGGCGGCCGTGATGGTGGGGCTCACCTATGCGACCCACCTCAGCTCCCGCGCGCCCAGCCGCGAGCTCGCCGGGGTGACGGCCGCCCGCTTCGCCTCGGCCGAACGGGTGGTACATCATGTCGAAACGCTCGCCGCGCTGGGAATGCTCGGCCGTGCGCAACAGCGTTTCGTCACGGTCCATGCGCGCTACCTCACCGCGCAGGAACAGCTCGCGGCGCTCGTCGGGCGCTATGGTGGCGCGAGCCGCACTTTTCGCATGTTCCTGCAATCAGGCGTGCTGACGGTGGGGGCGCTCCTCGTCCTCTCGGGTCAAGCGAGCGCGGGGGTGATCTTTGCCTCGTCGATCCTCTCGGCCCGCGCGCTGGGGCCGATCGACGTCGCGATCGCCAATTGGCGCGGCTTCGCCGGTGCGCAGACCTCGTGGCGGCGGCTCAACGCGCTGCTCGCCGCGCATCCGGAGCCGGTGCGCCACGGCCTGGCCTTGCCCTATCCGCGCCGCGACCTGAGCGTCACCGCGCTCGCCGTCGCCGCGCCGGGCAGCGATCGGCTGCTGCTCCAGGGCATCGATCTGCGCCTGAAGGCGGGCGACGTGTTGGGTGTGATTGGGCCGAGCGCCGCCGGCAAAAGCAGCCTCGCCCGCGCACTGCTCGGGCTGTGGGCGCCGGCGCGCGGCAGCGTGCGCTATGATGGCGCGACACCGGATCAATGGGACTGGGATCGGCTGGGCGCCGTGATCGGCTATCTGCCGCAGAGCGTCGAGCTGTTCGACGGGACGATCGCGGAGAATATCGCGCGGTTCGATCCCAACGCCCAGGGGGCGGCGATCGTCGACGCGGCGCGCCTGGCGGGCGTTCACGAGCTGATCGTGGCGCTGCCCCAGGGCTATGACACGCCGGTCGGGCACAATGGCGTCGGCCTCTCGGCCGGGCAGCGCCAGCGCATCGGCCTCGCCCGCGCGCTTTATGGCGAGCCGTTCCTGATCGTGCTCGATGAGCCCAATTCAAACCTCGACATGGCGGGCGAGCAGGCGCTGGCGGCGGCGATCTCGGCATCCCGGGCGCGCGGAGCGATCGTGGTGGTGATCACGCACCGCTCGGCGATCCTCTCCCAAACCACGCATGTGCTGCTGCTCCGCGATGGTCGCAGCGCCGCCTTCGGCCCGCGCGAGCAGGTACTGGCGCGGTTGGAGGAAGCGGCGAAGGGCGCAGGGCCGCTCAAGCAAGCGCCCGCGGCGGCCGCGCTCGCCTGAGCGCACTAGGCACCGCGCCGTGCCGGTGCCCGCCGCCGGTTCACACCATGCCCCTTGATCGTCAGAGCCGACGACCAGCGCGATCGGCGACCGTCAAGCGGCGATGGTCGCCGCGCGCTGCTCCAGCACTGTCTCGACCGCGTCTTCGACCGCCTCGCCCCAGGCATGCCAATTCAGCGTCGTTTCGTACCGCGCGCGCGCGGCCATGGTCATCCTCACATAGCCCGTCGCATCGCGCCACAGCGCGAGGATGCGTTCGGCATAGGCCGCCGGCCCCGCTTCCAGCGGCAACAACAAGCCCGTCTCGCCCTCGCGCACGACGGTTGGCACCCCCCCGGTCGCGGTAGCGACGACGGGAAGGCCATAGGAAGCGGCCTCGCAGAACACCATGCCAAACGCTTCCGCCCGGCTCGGCATGAAGAACAGCGAGCTGCTATCGAAAAGGCCGGTGAGCCGCGCGAAATCGGCCGGCTTCGCCTTGTCCAATCGGCCATGGACGTGCACCCCGGCCAACCCCATCGCGGTCTGGGGCTGGCAGCCGACGATGTGCAGTTCGCAATCCGGCAGCTGGGCGCGGAGCAAACGCCACGTGGCGAGCACGAGTTCGCCGCCCTTGCGCTGCCAATCATACCCCACGAACAATATCTTCAGCCGGTCTCCACGCTGGCGCTCACGCCGTCCGGGATCCTGGTCGAGATTGGCGCCGAACGGGACGACGCGCACGCGGCCCTGGTCCATACGGTACAAGCCAAGCGCGGAATCGCGTGCCCATTCCGACGCGAATAAAGACATGCTCGCGTTATCGATAAAACTCTGATAATCTTCATGCCCCGCGCGCTTCACATCTCTGGAGAAGTAGCGGTATTTGTCATAATAATTGACGATGGTTGCAAAGTAACCATCGGTTACATGAATGAGTGGCCACTTGGATTCAAGGCCCATCAATTTATGCGCCGCACCGATGGAGAGCACGACATCGGGCTGGATTTGTTCCAGTCGAGCGTCGATGATCCGGCGATAAAGCGCGCCGAGCAAGCGCCGCTGGCGCACCGACAAGCCATAGCGCTGCAACGAGGCGAACCGCTCCACAACGCGATCAAGGCGTGGCGTGTCCACCAGCACCGTGTCATTGAAGCGCGCGCGGATCTCGCGGAAGCTGTACCAGGGCATCCCGCTCCACGAATCGCGCCGCAACGGCGATGCCAATGACAAATACGCGACGCGCAAAAATCTCTCCCCGTGGCAGCCGATAGCGCTAGATCACGATAAACGGAAATAACTAGTGGCAAGTTTACGTAGAATGGGAAGAGTGACCACGATCATCCCTGCCTACAACGCGGCGGACACGATTGCGCGCACGTTACAATCCGCGCTCGGCCAACATTATGCCCTTCACGAAATCCTGGTGATCGACGACGGATCGACCGACGCCACGGGAGCGATCGCGGAGCAGTTCGCGGCGCGGGATGCGCGGATACGCGTGATCCACCAGGCGAATCGCGGCCTCGCCGGGGCGCGCAACCGCGGGCTCGACGAGGCGACCGGCGATTACATCGCCCCGCTCGACGCGGACGATCTGTGGCACCCCGAAAAGCTGACGCGCCAGGTGGCCGCGATCGAGGCGCGGCCGGGCGCGGGGATGGCCTATGGCTGGTTTCGCCGGATCGACGCCGAGGACCGGGTGCTGCCGGGCTCGGCCGCGCCGCGCGTCGAGGGCTGGGCGTTCCACCGCCATCTGGAGGACAATTTCGTCTCGAACGGCAGCAGCCCGCTGATCCGCGGCGACCTCGCGCGGGCGATCCGCTATGACGAAAGCGTTGATGCGTGCGAGGATTATCTGTTCCAGTTGGAGGTCGTGAGCTGCCCCCTTCTGAGTGGTCCATCGACTATGAGAGTCTGGATCAAGGAAGGGACGACGAATGCCTGCCAA
>NZ_JAIERS010000011.1 GCF_019746665.1 Sphingomonas sp.
GGTGGGCCCGGCAGGATTCGAACCCGCAACCTGGCCGTTATGAGCGGCTGGCTCTACCATTGAGCTACAGGCCCTTGGGGGCTGTCCGTTAAGGGGCACGGCGCGGTGAAACAAGCCCCTAGCCCACCGCGTCGATCAACGCCTCGAGCCCGATCGGCTTCACCCCGCGCGCATCGAGCAGCGTCAGCACCCCCTCCCACCAGCGCCAGAAGGCGGCGAGGTCGGCGGCATCGCGCACATATGGCGTATGGCCGGGCGCGAGCGAAGGGGAATGGAAGGCGAAGCTCAGCACCGGCAGCCCTTCGCCCAGCGCCACCCGCACCGCCTCCAGCACCGCCGGCAGCGGCATCCCCTCGGGCGTGAGCGATACGCGTTCGAGCAGCCCGGCGCGCGCGAAGGCGCCGCGCGCATGGGGCACTCGGCCGAGCCGGTGGAACAGCGGCGCCCCCATCCGCCGCAGGGCACCGGTGAATACGGTCGTCAGCGGCAATTCGATCAGCGCGTCGCCCGGGCCGCAGCGATAAGCGGCGTTTCCCATGTCTCGGAAGTCGGGCCCGCCATCCCCGCGATAGTCATAATGCGCGCGCACCGAGCTATCGAGCCGATAGCCGCGCTCAGCGAGCAAACCGAGCGTGTTGGCGCCGATCCCGTAGCGTCCGGCCCGATAGGCGCGTGGGCGGCGGCCGAACGTGGCGTGCAGCGCCTGGGTCAAGCTGTCGAGCTTCGCCGCTTCCACATTCAGCGGCAGATTGCCCGCATAGCTCGCCGCCGGGGAAAGCGGCTCGTTGAAAGGCGGCGTCACCCAGGCGTGGAGCTGCGCGCCGATCGTGGAGGCGCCATCGGCAAGCGCCGCATGCAGCGCCTCGACCGCATGGGGATCGCGCACCACGGGATAATCGACCATATAGGCGATCGGCACACCCCAGCCGGCGAAGCGCCGGTGCGCCGCAGGCAGGGCGCGCGTCGCCTGGGTGCCATGGCGCTCGCGCGTGAACGGTGCGCGCCAGTCGAACTCTTCCTCGGTATCGACGAACACGACAAAGCGTGGGCGAAGATCGGCGTGCCATAGCACCGGCAACCCCGCCGGCGGCGGGCGATATGGCGCGGCGATCTCCACGCCGTCAGTTGATCGAGGCCTGCCCCATATCGGCAGCAAAGGCGGCGGGCAGCTGCAAAGTCAAGCGCAGCGGCTCGATCGAAAGCGCCCCGCCCAACTCGCGCGCCAGGTTGCGCGCCAGCCGCAGCGCGAAGCCGGTGCCGAGTAGCGGCATGCCCGCGGCGACCTCCGCCTCGGCATCGGCCGCGGGGGCGGCCTCATCGAGCGCGAGCTTGGCTGGGCGGCCGAACTCGATCAACAGCTCGCCCTCTTGCCGGCGCGCGGCGATGGGAAGCGTTTCCCCTCGGCCAAGTGCCGCGACCAGCACCGCGAGCAGCCGTCCGAGCAGCCGCTCGAGCGCGCGATCATCGGCGCGCGCCGCCAACTCGGGCTCTGCCTTGAAGGTTGTGGCGGCGCCGCGCAGCGCCGCGAGCGGTGCGAGATCGGCGAGCAGCCGGGTGATGAGCGGCGCGATCGCCACTTCGCCCGGCCGCAGTTCGAGCGCGTGGGCGTCGATCCGCGCGGCGGTGTCGAGATCCTCGATCGCGCCAAGCAACGCGCGCGCCTGATCGACGATCGTCGCCGCATAACCGCGATAGGGCGCGGGCACCGGGCCGATCATCTCGCCCTCGATCATCTCGGCGAAGCCAGCGATCGCGTTGGTGGGGGTGCGCAGTTCATGGACCAGCGCGCGCAGCGATTCGTGCGCGGGCGCGGCGGGTTCGGCCCGTTCATCGGCACGCGGGCGGCGGGCGGCGCCGCGATAGCCGGTGAAGCGGCCGCTCTCGCGCTCGAACACCGGCACGCCCGAGATGCGCCAAGCGCCCGCCAGCTCGCCACGGCCGGCGATCACCAAGCGAGCATCGTCGAACCGCGCGCGGCGGCGAAACGCCCCGCTCGCCACGCCATCGACCGCGGCGGCGGCACCCGCGCCATATTCGAGCGAAACGCCGATCAGCGGGGTGCGCTCGGCGCCCTCCACCCAGCGGATCACGCCGCGCGCGTCGGTCTCGAAGTGGAAATGTTCGGGCGGCAGGCGTGGTGCCGGCGCGGGGTTCGCCTCGCGCTGGCGCTGGAAGGCGTCGATTCGAGCGACCACCTCGGCGATCGGGAACGGGCCGCTCGGCGTAGGCTCGGGCGCCGCCTCGCGGTTGCGCAGCGCCGCTTGCACCGCCGGCAGGCTCGCGGCGATGCTGGCGAAACTCGCGAAGTCGCTGTCGCCGAGCATGGTCGACTCAAGCGCCGGGGCGGGCGCGGGTTCCGTCGCGAAGGGTTCCTCGGGCAGGCTCGGCAACGGCGCGGCCTCAAGCGCGGGCTCGCCCGGCACTTGCTCGATCGTGCCGAGCAGATCGCGCCATTCAGGGCGGCGCGTCGC
Source organism: Sphingomonas sp. (assembly GCF_019746665.1). Classification (GTDB taxonomy): domain Bacteria; phylum Pseudomonadota; class Alphaproteobacteria; order Sphingomonadales; family Sphingomonadaceae; genus Sphingomonas. The sequence continues at coordinate 2,472 of NZ_JAIERS010000011.1, forward strand.
CGGGGGCACCGCCGCCGCTCGCCGCGCCGCCGGGCTCGCGCCAAGCACGAAATCCACCGGGCCATAGGCCGCGAGCGCCTGCGCGACTATATTGCTCAAGTCGCGCCGGTGGCGCAGCACGGCGCGCCCGGCGGCGCCGATTTCGGGCAGCAGCGCGCACCATTCGGCGTCGCTCAATCGCGCACTACGCAGCACGGGCGCGGCGACGCCGATCGGCTCGCCCGCGATCAGCCGGACCAGCGGCGCCGGTGGATCGGCGAAGGCGATCGCCCGCGCTGCCGCCGCGCGCGCCGCCGCCGACACACGCGGGCGCAACGTCTCGAGCGCCGTCATCGCGCGCTCGACCGCCGCCGTGCGCCGCCGCCCGACCAGATCGACCAACTGCCGCCACGCGAGTTCGGCCCCGATCCGGGTCGAGGTGTCGGCGGCGAGAACCGTCTCCAGGCTGTCGTTGAAGCGCACTGTTTCCTTGCTCGTTGCGGGGCCGCGACGAACCCGCTTTCGACCCTTGGTAACGAATTCTTAACCGGGGGAAAGGTGCCAGGGGAACCGCTCTTTTTGGCACGTCACAATGTGGGACGATTGCGCTTCGCCGCAACTATCTTATAGGGGCAGGCATCCTCACGCCGATAAAAGTACAGGCCTTGTGCCGAAAGGGCTTCATTATGGTATTCGACCGGATCGACCGGCAAATTCTCACTCTGCTGCAAGACGATGGCCGCATGACCAATGTCGATCTCGCCGAGCGCGTCGGGCTCACCGCCCCGCCCTGCCTGCGGCGCGTGCGCGCGCTGGAGGAAGCGGGCGCGATCCGCGGCTATCACGCGGCGCTCGATCCGGCGATCCTGGGCTATCCGATCACGGTGTTCGCGATGGTGTCGCTGAAGAGCCAGGCCGAGGCCGATCTCGCCGCGTTCGAGGAACATGTCCGCTCGATCCCGGAAATCCGCGAATGTCACATGCTGAACGGCGAGATCGACTTCATCCTGAAGATCGTGGCGAGCGATCTGAAGGCGTTCCAGGAAATCCTGACCACGCACCTGACGCCCGCGCCCAACGTGGCGAGCGTGAAGACCTCGCTCACGATCCGCACCACCAAGGCGCTGCCCGGCATCCCGGTGCCCGCGGCCTGATCGCCGGGCGACGCGCCGGAGAGCGCGCCGCCGGGCAATCCTGATTACTCGGCCGCGTTACCGGGCTCGGTCGGGCCGGCCTGGTCGAGCCAGGTGACCCAATAGGCGGCGATGTCCGAACGCGGCGGGGTCTTCACCAGCGCGAAGGTCGTCTTCGCGCCGGCCTTGTCGCCCGACAGCGCCTGCGCCATCGCCAGGTGGCTGTTAACCTCGTCCACCTTCACCCCGCCCTTGGTGAGCGCGAGCTTGTAGAGCTCGATCGCGCGGGCATAGTTGCCGGTGCCGAGCGCCAGGTCACCCGTCGCCGCCGCCGGGCCGCCGGCGGGCGCCGCCTGGGCGCGCTTGGCGAGCGCGTCGAGCGGACCGTCGCTCGCGATCTGCTTCTGCGCTTCCGAATAGACCATGTTGGCCGGGCCGGAGGCGGCGGGGATCTTGCCGGCGGCGCGGCCTTCGTCGATCACCGCCTTGGCTTCGGCGCCCAGGCCGACATCGCCCAGATCCTCGGCATATTCGACATAATCACCCTGGTCGGCGAGCGCCTTGTTCGCGCGCAGCAGTCGCCACAGGTCGATCTTGGCGCGCTTGTCGAGCTGGGGCGAGGCGGCGCCGTTAAAGCCGTAGAGCAGCACCGCTTCGCGCCAATGCTTGGCGGTCGGATAGTCCTTCACCATCAGCAGCGACCAGTCGTTGACCTGCGCGTTCAGCTTCGCCTGGGCGACCTTGGCGCGGGCATAGCGATACCATTCGAGCGGCGGCTTGCGGCCGGCGGCCTTTTCGGCATCGATCGCGGTGCGGATCGCCGCGGCCGATCCCACCAGATCGCCGCCGTCGGCGCGCGCCTGAGCGATGTTGAGCGCCAGGTTGGGGTCGTTATAGCCCGCCTCGCGCGCGCGATCGTAGAAGGCGATCGCCTCCTTGTAGCGCTTGGCGCCATATTCGATCTGGCCCCGCTTGAAGAGGAAGCGCGAGCGGGTATCCTGCGGCAGCTTCGGATTGGCGATCAGCGCGTCGAGCGGCCCGATCAGCGTGGCTTCGCCCTGGGCATAGACGTTCGCGTCGCCATTGGCGCGCTGCACCAGCGTGCCATCGGCCAGCTGAAGCCGGAACTGCTGGGCGTAGAATTTGTCGTCGTCGGTTTTCACCGCGGCCTCGGCGGCGGCGACGAGCGGCTCGGCCTCGACCCAGTTCTTGGCCTGCAGCGCGGTCTGCGCGGGCAGCGCTGCCTTGCGGAAGCCGTCGCTCAGCTGCACCTTCGGCGCCGCGTCGGCGGCCGCGCCCTTCTTGTCCTTCTGCGCAAGCGCCATGCCGGGCGTCAGCACCGCCCCTGCCCCGGCGAGCAGCAACGCCGCGCGCACGGCCTTGGTCTTGATCCGCATCATGTCCGTCTCCTGTAAAAGCCCCTCGCTGATGCGCCTGCCATAGGCTGCGCTTTTGGGGCGTTCAAGCGATGGCGCCTCCTGCCCCTTGGGGAATGAACGCGCATTGAATGGCGCGCGCGGGCAGCCTATCGGCATGGACGATGGAGAAAGTGGTCGTGATCGGGGCAAGCGGCGGCATCGGCGCCGCGCTCGCCGAGGCGCTGGACGGCGAAGGCGTGGGCGTCATTCGCTTCGCCCGAAATGCCATGGGCGCCATGCCGATCGACCTCACCGACGAAGCGAGCATCGCCGCCGCCGCGACCGAGGCGGCCCGCGGCGGCGCGCCGGACGCGGTGCTCGTCACGACCGGCCTGCTCCATGAAGGCGAGCGCGGCCCCGAACGGGCACTGAAGGAGCTCGACCCCGCCTGGCTCACGCGCAATTTCCAGGTGAACGCGATCGGCCCGGCGCTCGTGGCCAAGCATTTCCTGCCGATCCTGCCACGCGATCGCCGCACGATCTTCGCCGCGCTGTCGGCGCGGGTGGGGAGCATCAGCGACAACAGGCTGGGCGGCTGGCACAGCTACCGCGCGGCGAAGGCGGCGCTCAACCAGCTGATCCGCACGATCGCGATCGAGGAGAAACGGCGCAATCCCCAGGGGATCGTGGTGGCGCTCCACCCGGGCACGGTCGACACCGGATTGTCCAAGCCGTTCCAGGCGAATGTGAAGCCCGGCCAGCTGTTCGCGCCCGATCGCGCGGCGGTGCAACTGCTTGACGTTCTCGACGGGCTGAAAACGGCCGACAGCGGCAAGCTGTTCGCGTGGGATGGGCAGGAAATCGCGCCGTAAATGGGCGACAGATTGCCAAATCTTCATCGCCCGCCGGCTGGACAGGTGGCACACGGCATGATCCTCTCCCGCCCAGCGGTGGTGCCCCGCCACCGCGGGAGAGGAACAGGCAAATGATCCGTTCGCTTATCGCCGCCGCCGCCGGCGCGGCGCTGCTCACGACCGGCGCCGCCGCGCAGATGACCGCCGCCAAGACCGAGACCAAAACCACCAAGACGACGACGACCGGCACCACCGCGCCGGCCAAGGCAGCGACCACCACCACCAAGACCACCACCGTCAGCGGCAACAAGGTCACCACCAAGACCAAGACCGGCAAGACGATCACCTATGATTGCTCCAAGAAGGGCAACGCGACCAAAACCGCCTGCAAGAAATAGGGCGTCCGCGCGCTGCAACGCCCCTCCCCGAAAGAGAGGGGTTGGGGTGGGTGGAGATGGCGGGGGACGGCCGGGAATCGAACCGCCGTCCTCCTGATCGGCCCACCCCCGGCCCCTTCCTTCCAGGGAGGGGTGACCGGCCGCTACCGCCCGCTAAAATGCCAAACGGGGTGGCGCGTCCGCGCGCCATCGGCTAGGGGGTCGTCACCTTCCCGTCATAAAGCCACTCGAGAGCGCGCGACCTTGACCGACGAGACCCTGCTCGCCGACCCTTCAGACATTACCCCGATCTCGATCGTCGAAGAGATGCGATCGAGCTACCTCAGCTACGCGATGAGCGTCATCGTCTCGCGCGCGCTGCCCGACGTGCGCGACGGGCTGAAGCCGGTCCATCGACGCATCCTGTGGTCGTGCCAGGAATCGGGCTATTTCTACAACAAGCCCTATCGCAAGTGCGCCCGCATCACCGGCGACACGATGGGTAAATACCATCCGCACGGCAACCAGGCGATCTATGACGCGCTCGCGCGGCTGGCGCAGGATTGGTCGATGCGGCTGCCGCTGATCGACGGCCAGGGCAATTTCGGCTCGATGGACCCCGATCCGCCGGCGGCCGAGCGCTATACCGAGGCGCGGCTGGCCAAGGTCGCCGGGTCGCTGCTCGCCGACATCGACAAGGACACGGTCGACTTCCAGCCCAACTATGACGGTTCGGAGCGCGAGCCGAGCGTGCTGCCGGCGCGCTTCCCCAATCTGCTGGTCAACGGCGCGGGCGGGATCGCCGTCGGCATGGCGACCAACATTCCGCCGCACAATCTGGGCGAGGTGATCGACGCCTGCCTGCTGTGGATCGACCGGGCGCTGTCGGGCGCCGCCGCGCCCTCGACCGAGGAATTGCTCGAAATCGTCCCCGGTCCCGATTTCCCGACGGGCGCGATCATCCTCGGGCGTGCCGGTACCCGCGCCGCCTATGAGACCGGGCGCGGCTCGATCATCGTGCGCGCGCGCCACATCATCGAGGAGGGGCGCGGCGACAAGCGCGCGATCGTCCTCACCGAAATCCCCTATCAGCAGGGCAAGAACGCGCTCGTCGAGAAGATCGCCGAAGCGGTGAAGGACAAGCGGATCGAGGGTGTCTCAGACATTCGCGACGAGTCGAACCGCCAGGGCGTGCGCATCGTGATCGATCTGCGGCGCGATGCGACGCCAGACGTGGTGCTCAACCAACTCTGGCGCCACACCCCCGCGCAGCAGAGCTTCCCGGCGAACATGCTCGCGATCCGCGGCGGGCGGCCCGAACTGCTCAACCTGCGCGACATCATCGACGCCTTCGTGAAGTTCCGCGAGGAAGTGATTACCCGCCGGGCGAAGTACGAACTCGCCAAGGCGCGCGAGCGGGCGCACATCCTGCTCGGGCTGGTGATCGCGGTCACCAATCTCGACGAAGTGGTGCGGATCATCCGTGGCTCGGCGAGCCCGGCGGAAGCGCGCGCCGCGCTGCTCGCGCGCGAATGGCCGATCGGCGAAATCCTGCCCTATATCCGCCTGGTCGAAGCGGTCGAGACCGAGATCGCGGGCGACAGCTATCGCCTATCCGACGAGCAGGTGCGTGCGATCCTCGATCTGCGCCTGCACCGCCTCACCGCGCTCGGGCGCGACGAGATTGGCGAGGAGCTGAAGGAGCTTGCCGCCTCGATCGCCGATCTGCTCGCGATCCTCGCCGATCGCGCGAAGCTCTATGCGGTGATGCGCGGCGAGCTGATCGAGGTGCGCGACCAGTTCGCCACCCCGCGCCGCACCCAGATCGCCGCCGCCGCCGAAGGCATCGACGACGAGGATCTGATCGAGCGCGAGGCGATGGTCGTGACGGTCACGCTCCAGGGCTATATCAAGCGCACCAGCCTCGACGCGTTCCGCGCGCAGAAGCGCGGCGGCAAGGGCCGCGCCGGCATGGCGACCAAGGAAGAGGATGCGGTGACGAACCTCTTCGTCACCTCCACCCACACCCCCGTCCTGTTCTTCTCCACCCACGGCAAGGTCTACCGGCTGAAGGTGTGGCGCCTGCCCGAGGGCGGCCCGGCGACGCGCGGGCGGCCGATGGTGAACCTGCTGCCGCTCGCCGAAGGGGAAACGATCTCGACCGTCCTGCCGCTTCCCGAGGACGAGGCGGAGTGGGGCAAGCTCCATGTGATGTTCGCGACAGCGCTCGGCGCGGTGCGGCGCAATTCGATGGACGCCTTCACCAACATCCCGACCGGCGGCAAGATCGCGATGCGCTTCGAGGATGGCTCGGCGGACCGGCTGATCGGCGTCGCGCTGCTGGAGGCGCATGACGATGTGCTGCTCGCGACGCGCCAGGGCAAGGCGATCCGCTTCGCCGGCGACGAGGTGCGCGAGTTCCAGAGCCGTACCGCCACCGGCGTGCGCGGCATCACGCTGCGCGGCGATGACGAGGTGATCTCGCTCTCGATCCTCCACCGCGTCGGCACCAACCAGGAGGAGCGCGAGGAATATCTCCGCTTCGCTCCGTGGAAGGGCGAGCGCGAGGGCGAGCCGGCGCTGCCGGCGGAGCGCTTCACCGAACTCGCCCGGCGCGAGCAGTTCATCCTGACGGTGTGCGCCAATGGCTATGGCAAACTGTCGAGCGCCTATGAGTATCGCCGCACCGGGCGCGGCGGTCAGGGCATCGTCAATATCGACAATATTGCCCGCAACGGCGCGGTCGTCGCCAGCTTCCCGGCGGCGAAGGACGACCAGCTTATGCTCGCGACCGATCAGGCCAAGATGATCCGGATGCCGCTCGATTCGCTACGGGTGATCGGGCGCGGCTCGGCGGGCGTGCGGCTGTTCGATGTCGGCGCCGAGGAGCATGTCGTCTCCGCCGCGCTGATCGACGATGAGGACGAGGAAGCCGTGCCCGACGTGCCGGTCGCGACCGATCCCCAGGACGGGGCGATCATCGGCGACGATGCCGCCGCCGGGCCGGAGGATGGCCGGTGAGCACCGCCTATAAGGTGCTGACCGGCGGCGAGTGGGCGCGCTTCGTCGCGGCGGGCGTGTTCGCGGGCGCGCCGATCGATCTGGCGGACGGCTATATCCACCTCTCGACCGCCGAACAGCTGACCGAGACGGTGGACAAGCATTTCGCCGGACAGACCGGGCTATGGGTCGCGGCGATCGACCTCGATCTGCTCGGCGAGGCGGTGAAGTGGGAGCCTTCGCGCGGCGGGGCGCTGTTCCCGCATGTCTATGCCGCGCTGCCGATGGACGCGGTGCGCGCCGCGATGCCACTCGAGCGCGGCGAGGATGGCGGGGTGGTGCTGCCCCGATAACCCCGTCAATTCCTTACGTCTTCCCCGGCCTTTGCCGGGGAGGAAGATGTGGGAACGTTACCGCGCTCGCCCCAACGTCCGCACCGCGCCCCAGGCGATCATCGCCTGCCCGCCAAAATAGAGCGGCCACACCCCCCAATCGGGCACCACCGACCCCGCGAGCGGCCCCAGCCGCGCGAACAGCAGCAGGTCGCTCGCGACGAACGCCATCGCTCCCAGCCCTACCCAATAGCGCGGGAAAGCGCTCGCCCAGGCGCTCGCCGCCATGCCGCCGAGCGCGAGCGCGTAGAGCGCCACTTGCCAGGCGAGCGTCGAGTCCGGCACGAGCGCCCAGCCGGTAAAGGCGACCGCGCCGGGCAGCAGCCAAACCAACGCCCGCTGGCTCGGCGAAAGTGCCGCGCGGGGATGCCGCCGGTAGAACCAGATCGCGACCAGATGCCCGGCGAGGAACGCGATCGCCCCCGCGCCCAACCCCACCGCCTCGATCAGCTCATCCCCCAGCGCCCCCAAAGCAAGCACCAGCGCGATCCCCCGCGCCCCGTTCAGCGCCGCCCACAAAGCGAGCAACCCCACCCCCGCGCCCTTCCACGCGGTGAGCGCCGCGCCCGGCGGCAGCAGATGGAAGCCCCAGAAATAGCTCGTGCCCGCGATCAACGCGGCGACGAAGATGACGTCCCGTCTCGCCATGGTCCCCCTAACACCGCCCGGCCCCGGAGCCGAGCCATCGGCACGACCATCCACGACCAGCGAAATCCCTGCCTATCCGGATTGTACTTCCCCGGCGCAGGCCGAAACCCAGTATCTCGCCATACGCCAGGGCAGCGCAACATCTTCGGGAGGCGTACGACTGAACCCCGCCCGTCGCCGGGGAAGGCGCATCGCCCCCGCCGTGGTGCCCCATGCGCCCGCTTCCACCAACGGCGCGCTAGCTTATTGCCGCCTCCGCGCGATGGCGCCATGAAGGGCGCGGGAGGCGGGGCCAGGATGCGGAACGAACTCTATTATGGTGACAATCTCGACGTACTCCGCCGCAAGATCGGCACCGAGAGCGTCGACCTCTGCTATATCGATCCGCCGTTCAATTCGAAGCGCAACTATTTCCAGATCTACAATAATCAGGGCAGCGAGGATCGCGCGCAGGCGCAGGCGTTCGTCGATACCTGGAACTGGGGCGACGAAGCCGCCGAGGGGCTGGACTATATCCTCGATATCGAGCGGCTGAACCCGCGCCCCGGCGAAACCCGCTGGACCGAGCAGACGGTGGAGCTGATCGGGGGGCTGGAAAAGGTGCTCGGGCGCGGCAGCCTGCTCGCCTATCTCGTCCACATGACGCTTCGGATCGTGGAAATCCACCGTGTGCTGAAGCCCACCGGCAGCTTCTACCTCCACTGCGACCCGACCGCCTCGCATTATCTGAAGCTGGTGCTGGATGCGGTGTTCTGTGGGCAGGGTGGATTGTTCCGTAACGAAATTATCTGGAAGCGAACGACGGCTCATAGCGACGCTGGAGAGATGGGTAACGTGCACGATACGTTGCTATTTTACAGCAAAGGATTGGCAGCGACTTGGAACAAGCAGTTTCAGCCGTACGATGAGACCTACATTGATTCCCACTATCGGCGTAAGACGGACGATGGACGTCGTTATCGGCTGAGTGATACAACGGCTTATGGCCTTTCCGGTGGTGGTTACACTTACGAATGGCGCGGCGTAACTAAGCTTTGGCGTTACCCGATCGAGAAGATGCAGGAACATCATGATAATGGTCGACTGCGCTACACAAAAAACGGGACACCGGAGTACATTCGCTATCTTGACGAAATGCCGGGAATGCCTTTGCAGGACGTCTGGAATGACATCTTCCCAATCAACCCTCGCGCCCAAGAACGCCTCGGCTACCCCACCCAAAAGCCCGAAGCTTTGCTCGAACGCATCATCCGCGCTTCCTCGAACGAAGGCGACACCGTGCTCGATGCCTATTGCGGCTGCGGCACCACCGTCGCCGTCGCGCAGCGCTTGGGCCGCCGCTGGATCGGGATCGACATCACCTATCAGTCGATCTCGCTGATCCTGAAGCGCCTCCAGGATCGCTACCCCGATGACTGGCCCGCGATCGAGGCGGCCATCAAGCTCGATGGCGTACCGCGCGATCTGGAAAGCGCGATGGCGCTCGCCAACCGCCGCGATGACAAGACGCGGAAAGAGTTCGAGAAATGGGCCGTCCTCACTTTTTCGAACAATCAGGCACGGATCAACGAGAAGAAGGGCGCCGATGGCGGGATCGACGGCATCGCCTATTTCCTGATCGACAAGGAAACCAACGGCAAGGCGATCTTCCAGGTGAAATCGCGCCCCGGCACGCGCGGCGATCTGGCGACGCTCAATTCGGATCGGCTGCGGGAGAAGGCCGAGTTCGGCTTCCTGATCTGCACCGCGCTCCCCACCAAGCCGATGCGCGACGAAATCGCCGCCGCCGGCAAATATAAACACCCCCTGCTCGACCGCGAGGATGACCGGCTGCAGGTGATCACCGTCGCCGAGCTGTTCGACTATCCCAACAAACCCGCCCGCCGGCTCGACCTGCCGATGGCGCGCAAGGACGCCGTGAAAAGCGCGGCGGCCAAGGGGGACGAGGACAGGCAGATGGGGTTGTTGTGAGGGGCGACGACGCGGCGTGGATTGGGCCAGACGGCCGGCCCTTCGTCGCGCTCCGGCTCGATCACGGTTCAGGGTGCGTCTGGCACCATGACGGTTCTTCGGACGACCCCGCCTCGCTGCCACTCGATCCGGCGCTGATCGCGCGCATCGAGCGCTGGACCGAAAGCTATTACGCTTGGGACCGCGACCATAATCCCAACGGTCCTGTACCCGAATGCCTCGCCACTTTCCCCTTCGAAGCGTTCGACCTTGAGGGCGAAGCAATCGCCGAGGCGTTACGCGCGGCGCTGCCTGGCTGGGCGGTGGTCCACCATCGCTGCCGGCGCCCTGCCTGACCCGCGTCGAGGGGCGCGCGTCGCCAAGCCGTTGTTGCCTTCCCCGGCCAAGGCCGGGGTCTAGGCGCGGCACGCTGGAGAGGTGCGTGCGGCGCTTATCGACCCGGCGCCGCTGCACCCCGGCCTTCGCTGGGGACAGTCGGCGCCACAAATAGCGCGCCGGGTCTGGGCGCTGGGGAGTGGATGCTTGCGCCCCCACCCGGTACACGTCCGAAACACCCAGCATAAAACGCTGCCCCGCGCGTAACTGAGCCCAGCTCTGGTTGCAACGCGACCGGGAGCGACTTGCCTCCACCACCGCCCGGCGCCTAAGCGCGGCCCATGACCCACGACATCCACATCATCGGCGGCGGGCTCGCCGGATCGGAGGCGGCGTGGCAGCTTGCCCAGGCGGGGCTGAAGGTGAAGCTCTCCGAAATGCGCGGGGGCGGCGATACCACGCCCGCGCATCAGGGCGCCGACCTCGCCGAGCTGGTCTGCTCGAACAGCTTCCGCTCGGACGATGCCGATCGCAACGCGGTCGGGCTGCTCCATGCCGAAATGCGCGCGCTCGGCTCGCTGATCCTCGCGCAGGGCGATACCCACCGCGTCCCCGCCGGATCGGCGCTCGCGGTCGATCGCGACGGCTTCGCCCAAGGCGTGACCGAGGCATTGAGTCGCCACCCAAACATCCAGATCGTGCGCGAGCGGGTCGACACGCTACCGCAAGGGCCGGCGATCATCGCCACCGGCCCGCTCACCGCGCCCGGCCTGGCCGAGGCGATCGCGCGCGAGACCGGCGCCGAGGCGCTCGCCTTTTTCGATGCGATCGCCCCGATCGTCTATCGCGAGACGATCGACCTGGATCTCGCCTGGTTCCAGTCGCGCTGGGGGAAAGGCGACGGCACCGATTACATCAACTGCCCGCTGACCAAGGAGCAATATCTCGCCTTCCACGCAGCCCTACTGGCGGGCGAGAAGAGCAGCTTCAAGCAGTGGGAGAATGTCCCCTATTTCGAAGGCTGCATGCCGATCGAGGTGATGGCCGAGCGCGGCGTCGACACGTTGCGCTATGGCCCGATGAAGGGCGTGGGGCTCGATGATCCGCGCACCGGGCGGTGGCCCTATGCGGTGGTGCAGCTGCGGCAGGACAATGCGAGCGGCACGCTGTGGAACATGGTCGGCTTCCAGACCAAGCTGAAGCACGCCGAGCAAGTGCGCATCTTCCGCACCATCCCCGGGCTGGAGCGCGCCGAATTTGCAAGGCTCGGCGGGCTGCACCGCAACACCTTCATCAAATCGCCCGAACTGCTCGACCGCACACTCCGGCTGAAGGCACGGCCGGGGCTGCGCTTCGCCGGGCAGATCACGGGGTGCGAGGGCTATGTGGAAAGCGCGGCGATCGGCCTGCTCGCGGGGCGCTTCGCGGCGGCCGAGCTGCTGGGGCACGCGCTCGCCCCACCGCCGCGCGAGACGGCGCTGGGGGCGCTGCTCGCGCACATCACCGGCGATGCCGAGGCCGATACGTACCAGCCGATGAACGTGAATTTCGGGCTGTTCCCGCCGATCACGGTCAAGAGCAAGAAGGCCGATCGCAAGCTGCTTTACACCGCAAGGGCGCGGGAGGCTTTGGCCGGCTGGCTGGCGGCTTAGGGGTTTTGGGCCACGCGAGGCCGGGCCAATAGCCCTCTCCCCTCAACGCGAGGCGCGGCCAATAGCCCTCTCCCCTTCAGGGGAGAGGGTTTGGGTGAGGGGTTTGCCGGGTGCGGCGGCACGTTTTTGGCCCCCTCTCCCAACCCTCTCCTCTGAAGGGGAGAGGGCTATTCATGAATCCGTCTCCGCGTGCCCCCTCAACTCTCCTCATCACCTTTCGCGGCCGGCGGGCACGCGCATTTCGGGCGCTGGCGCCGCTTGGGCGCGGTGGTCGCGAACTCGGCGGCGGTCAGCGCGCCGTCGCGATTAGCGTCGGCGGCGTCGAATTTCTTCGCGGTCTTCACCACCCATTCGTCGAAGCTGAGCACCCCGTCGCCATTGGTATCGAGCTTGGCGAACGCCTTGCGACGGGGGCTAAGCAGTTCGGCGCGCGTGATGCGGCCGTCCTCGTCCTTGTCATAGCGGCCGAAACGGCGCTGCTCGCGGGTGCGCTCGGGCGCCTCGGGCGCGGCGTCGGGGAGTGGCGCCTCCTCGCTCTGCGCGGCGGCGGGCGTCGCGGGCGTCAGCAGCGGCGCGGGCTTGCCGGCGCGGGTGGTGAACCACAAAGTGCCCGCCGCGACCATCAGCAACGCCGCCACCGCGCCGATCAGATAGCGCCACATCGCCCCGTCCTCCCGTGCCTATGCGGTGTAAAGGCATAGCGCGGCGCACCGAGCCGCACCAGCGCGCTCACTCCAACCAGGCGCGGCGGAGCAACACCCCCAGCCGCGCGAGCGCCCCAGCGTGCGGGCGGCGCAGCGCCTGCTCGGCCCCCGCCGCGATCATCGCCAGCGGTCGCAGCGGGCGGGGCCAAGGTTCGCGCAGCCCCGCCGCCAGCAACGGCGCCGCCAGCGCCGCCGCCGCCCGCGCTTCCTCGACCCGGCTGACATGCCCGGCCAGCTCGGCGAGCGCCCAGCCTTGGCCCGCCGGCGCCACCCCCGCCCCCGCGCCCCCCAGCACGCGCGCGGCGAGCGTGAACACCCGCCCCCGCCCTTCGGCGTAAGCGAGCAGCCCCGCCTCGCTCAGTGGATCGGGGTTGAGCAGCACGTCCCACCCGTCGGTCAGCGTGGCAAGTTCGGCCCCGCGCACCCCGCGCGGCAGCAGCTCGGCGGCGAGCGCCTGGAGCAGCGGCTCGGGCGGCGGCGGCGCGGTATCGAGCCGACCGAGCGCTTCGTACCACCAGGTCAGGCGCAGCTGCCGCACCGCCGGATCGCGCCCGAGCCGCAGGGCGGCCGCCAGCGTATCGTCGAGCATGAACAGCGCCGCCAGCCCCGCGCGCGCCTGCCGCGGGGCATAGGCAAGCGCGAGCCGGCCGACGGCGTCCAACCGCTCCAGCCGCAAGCTCACGCCGCTACGCCGCTTAAAGGCACTTTTAACCTCGCTGCGTTACGGAACGGCGATGATGATCGGGGCATGGCGGTCTCCCAAAGCTAACTCGAGAAGGCGCATGATGGGTGAGCAGCGGAACGGCAAGGCTTGGTTGAGCCGCCTTGCACGCGACGAACGCGGCAATGTGCTAGCCTTAACGGCGGCCGCGCTGATCCCGATCCTCGCGCTCGCCGGCTCTGCGGTCGACACGAGCCGCATGTATTTCGTGCGAGTCCGGCTGCAGCAGGCTTGCGACGCCGGCGCGCTCGCCGGACGCAAATTCATGGTCGGCACCACCTACGACACCAACGCCAACACGCAGGCCGAAAGGTTCTTCAACAACAATTTCAAGGCAGGCATCTTCGGCACGACCAACGTCACCAAGAGCTTTTCCAAGAACGCGCAAAACCAGGTCGAGGGCACCGCAGGGGCGGTCGTGCCGATGACCATCATGTCGATTTTCGGCATTAGCAGCGTGCCGATCAACGTCGTGTGCGAAGCCAAGCTCGAGATTCCCAATCTCGACGTGATGTTCGTGCTCGATACCACGGGATCGATGAGCGAGATCAATCCGGGAGACACCGTCTCCCGCATTGCCGCGCTCCGTGCGGCCGTGACGAGCTTTTTCACTACCGTGGAAGCGGCCAAGACCGCGTCGGCACAGACCCGCTATGGTTTCGTACCCTATTCGAACACGGTGAATGTGGGGCTGCTGCTCCGCCGCGAGTGGATGGTGGATAGCTGGACCTATCAGTCGCGCGAGCCCGCCGACATCACCACATCCACGAGCACCTCCACCCAGGGGCAATGGATCACGAACAACGGTCCGTCGACCTTTACGGGCAGTCGGGTAACTTCCACCAGCAATGGTCGACCCGAAGCCTGCTACGCGCCCGCCAGCACGCGCACGCAGACATCGAGCAACACCGGCTGGCAGCAGCAGCCCGATGGCTCGCAGACCAATACCTTCACGGTCATCAACAACGGCAGCGACTTCAGCGCGTCACTCTCCAACGGGGTGTGCACGATCACCGAGACCCGATACACGAATTACCGGCAGGTCTATACCTCGACACGCACGCCGAACCCGAATGCGGGCCAGCAGACGACCACCACGAGCAACACCTGGTGGTGGAACTACAAGCCTGTCACCTTCAACTTGACGTCGCTCAAGGGCACGTTGTCGAACGGGTTGATGGCGGGGGGTACGCTAACACCGGGACCGCTCCTTCAGGGCGGCAATGGCTCGGTCTGGGCGGCCACGAACAACATTCAGTGGGGAGCCGGGTCAGCGGGCGCGTGCATCGAGGAGCGCGAGACCGTTCGCGAGACCAACTATTCACCAATCCCCACCTCCGCGATCGATCTGGATATCGATCGCATTCCCGACCCCGCCAACCCCGCTACGCAGTGGCGTCCTTTCATCCCGCGATTGGTCTATCCTCGCCGCTTCACCAACTACACCAGCAGCGATCCATCGATCTCGACCGCCAACTGGCCTGCGGACGTAACCGCCACTGTCCGCTGGAACGGCAATTATGTGGTGATGAGCAGCTTCCCCAACGATTACGCCGCCTGCCCCAGCGCCGCGCGCAAACTGGCGACGATGACGCAAAGCCAGCTGACGACCTATCTCAACGGGCTGTCAGTCGCCGGGCGTACTTATCACGATATCGGTTTTCTTTGGGGGCTGCGCCTGCTCTCGCCGACCGGCCTGTTTGCGAGCGAGAACGCGACGGCCTCCAACGGCAGCCAGATCGTCCGCAACATCATCTTCATGACCGACGGCGCGACCGAGACAAACTTCGCCGATTACGATGCCTACGGCCTTGCCGCGCTCGACCGGCGCCGCACGCCCGCCAACCGACTGCCGAGCGGCAATAGCGAGACGACGGGGATCGTCGAGAGCCGGCTGACCGCCCTGTGCCGCGCCGCGCAGGCGCGCGACATCACGGTGTGGGTGATTGCTTTCGGCACCACGCTCACACCGTTGCTGCAGGGCTGCGCGCGCGACAACGCGCACGCGTTCCAGGCCAACAACGCGGCCGAGCTCAACAGCGCCTTCGCGTCGATCGCCGCGAACATCGCCAAGCTGCGTGTTTCGAAGTGATGCGCGCGATGCTGCGCCGGCTACGTCACGACGTAAGGGGCGCCACCATCCTCGAATTCGCGCTGGTTGCGCCGGTCGTGCTGCTGCTGCTCTTGGGGCTGATGGATCTCAGCTATCGGCTCTATGTGCAATCGATCCTCGCCGGGGCGGTGCAGCGGGCCGGCCGCCTGGCCTCGCTCGAAACCGGACCGGCGGCGCTGAACAACATCGATTCCGCCGTCGTCGGTAGTATCACGGCCATTGCCCCGGGCGCGACCTGGCAAAGTTCGCGCAAGTCATTCGGCGACTACTCCAAGATTGGGCCTGAGCGGTTCAATGATGCCAACAACAATGGTGTCCGCGATTCCGATGAATGCTATTCGGACGTGAATGGCAACAGCCGATGGGATGCCGATCCGGGCAGAACCGGCCAGGGCGGTGCGAGCGATACCGTGCTCTATACCATGACAATAACCTATCCCAGCATTCTGCCGATCGCGTACTTCTTCGGCGGCTCGAACTCGATCCAAGCCACCGCGACGACCGTGCTGAAGAACCAGCCCTACAGCACGCAAAACGCCATCACGCCGGTGACGATATGTACCTGATCCGCGCGCTTCGTCGCCTGCGTCGGCTGCGCCGCGACGAGAAGGGCCTCGCGATGCTCGAATTCGCGCTTTCGCTGCCCGTGGTGTTGCCGCTTGGGCTTTATGCGATCGAGCTGTCCAACTACGCACTCGTGCAGATGCGCCTCAGCCAGATCGCGCTCACGCTGGCGGACAATGCCTCGCGCGTTGGGGTCACCACGTCGCTGAATGTCCAGGAGCTCCGCGAATTCGACATCAACGAGGTGTTCCAGGGCGTGCGGCTGCAAGGAAGCAGCCTCAACATCGCCCAGCGGGGGCGCATCACCCTGTCTAGCCTCGAGGTGAACGCGCAGGGCGGGCAATGGATTCGCTGGCAGCGCTGCCTGGGGCTGAAATCGGGCACCGATTGGGACTCAAGCTACGGCCGCGAGGGTGACGGTGCGACCGGCACCAGCCTGACCGGCATGGGTCCGACCGGCAGCACCGTGACCGCGCCGCCCGGCGCAGCCGTCATGTTCGTCGAGCTCAACTATGAATATCAGCCGCTGATCACCGAATTCTTCCTCGGCACTCCGAATACCCGGTTCATCGCGTCGTTCATCGTGCGCGACAACCGCGATCTGGCCAAGGGCATCACCAATCCCGCCCCCACCGAGACGCCGATGCTTTGCAGCAATTACACCACGTGAGTCTCGCCGCTACCGGCGCTCAGCCCCGGTAGCACACCTTCTTCACCGCGCTCACCACCCGCGCGGCGTCGATCAGCGCGAGCTTTTCGAGATTGGCGGCATAGGGCAGCGGCACATCCTCGTCGGTGACGCGCTGGACGGGGGCATCCAAGTCGTCGAACCCCTCCTCCATCGCGATCGCCATGATCTCGCTCGCGATCGAGCAGGTCGGCCAACCTTCTTCGACCACCACCATACGGTTGGTCTTGGCGAGGCTCGCCAGCACGGTGCGCTTGTCGAGCGGACGCAGCGTGCGCAGGTCGATCACCTCTGCATCGATCCCCTCGCCCGCCAGCTTCTCCGCCGCTTCGAGCGCGACGCCGACGCCGATCGAATAGCTGACGATGGTTACGTCCTTGCCGGGGCGCACGATCCGCGCCTTGCCGATCGGCAGCACATGGTCGTCGAGCTTGGGCACTTCGAAGCTGCGGCCGTAGAGCAGCTCGTTTTCCAGGAACACGACCGGGTCTTCGCTGCGGATCGCGGCCTTGAGCAGCCCCTTGGCGTCGGCCGCGTCATAGGGTGCGATCACGATCAGGCCGGGCACGCTGGCATACCATGGCCCGTAATTCTGGCTGTGCTGCGCCGCCACCCGGCTCGCGGCGCCGTTGGGGCCGCGGAACACGATCGGGCAGCGCATCTGCCCGCCGCTCATATAATTGGTCTTGGCCGCCGAGTTCACGATGTGGTCGATCGCCTGCATCGCGAAGTTGAAGGTCATGAACTCGATGATGGGCCTGAGGCCCCCCATCGCCGCGCCGGTGCCGACGCCGGCGAAGCCATATTCGGTGATCGGCGTGTCGATCACCCGACGGTCGCCGAATTCGTCGAGCAGGCCCTGCGTCACCTTGTACGCGCCCTGATATTGCGCGACTTCCTCGCCCATCACAAAGACGCGCTCGTCGCGGCGCATTTCCTCGGCCATCGCGTCGCGGAGTGCCTCGCGGACGGTAAGCTTCACCATCTCGGTGCCCGCCGGCACTTCGGGGTCGGCCGCGACCGGCTTGCGTTCGGTGACGAGCTGGGCGGTGCCGGTCGCCGGCGGCTGGGGCGCCTCGGCGGCGGGGGCGCTGGCCGGCGCCGGCTCGACCGCCTTGGGAGCGACGGGCGCCGCCGCCTCGCCTTCGCCCGCGATCAGCGCGATCACGGTGCCGACCTTCACATTGTCGGTGCCCTCGGCGACGAGGATCTGCTGCAGCGTGCCTTCATCGACCGCCTCGAACTCCATCGTCGCCTTGTCGGTCTCGATCTCGGCGAGGATGTCGCCCGATTTGACCGTGTCCCCTTCCTTCACCAGCCACTTGGCGAGCGTGCCCTCTTCCATCGTGGGCGACAGCGCCGGCATCTTCAGTTCGATCGCCATCTCAGTAAGTCTCCACCAGTACGTCGGTGTACAGCTCGGCCGGATCGGGCTCGGGGGTGCTTTCGGCGAAGTCGGCGGCCTCGTTCACCACCCGGCGGATTTCCTGTTCGACCGCCTTCAGATCGGCCTCCGCGATGCCGAGCGATTCCAGCTCCTTCTTGGCCGCCTCGATCGGATCGGACTTGTCGCGCACCGCCTGCACTTCCTCGCGGCTGCGATATTTGGCGGGGTCGGACATCGAGTGGCCCCGGTAGCGATAGGTCTTCATCTCCAGGATGATCGGCCCCTTGCCGGCACGCACCCAGGCGAGCGCTTCCTCCGCCGCGCCGCGACAGGCGAGCACGTCCATGCCATCGACCTGGATGCCCGGGATGCGGAAGCTCTCGCCGCGCCGGAACAGCTGATCCTCGGCCGAAGCGCGATTGACGCTGGTGCCCATCGCGTACTGGTTGTTCTCGATCACATAGATCACCGGCAGCTTCCACAGCTCGGCCATGTTGAAGCTTTCATAGACCTGGCCCTGGTTCGCCGCGCCATCGCCGAAATAGGCAAGGCAGGCGCCGCCGTCGTTCGCGTATTTGTGCGCGAAGCCCAGGCCCGTGCCGAGCGACACCTGCGCGCCGACGATCCCGTGCCCGCCATAGAATTTATGCTCGACGCTGAACATGTGCATCGAGCCGCCCTTGCCCTTGGAGATGCCGGCGGCCCGGCCGGTCAGCTCCGCCATCACGTCCTTGGGCGGGATGCCGCACAACAACATATGGCCATGATCGCGATAGCCGGTGATCACGCTGTCCTTGTCAGACAGCGCCGATTGCAGGCCAACCGCGACCGCTTCCTGGCCGATATACAGGTGGCAGAAACCGCCGATCAGCCCCAGCCCGTAAAGCTGGCCCGCCTTCTCCTCGAAGCGGCGGATCAACAGCATCTGCTTGTAGAATTCGAGCAGTTCATCGCGCGACGCCTGATAGCGCCGGGGTTCGTTGGGACGTTCGCGATTGGGAGTGAGCGGTTCGCTCTTGGCGGGGCGCGCGGGTGCTTTGGCCACGATCAGCCTTTCCTGGGGATGGAAGGACTTGGGCTATAGGCGCAAGCGGCGGCGCGACGCAATCTCCCGCAAGCGGTGTTCAGCGCAGCGGGACGATCACCTCGTCCGGGTGTGCCAGATTGAGCTGGCGGCGCACCTGCTCGTCCACCATGTCGGGGTTGGCGTGGCGCGGATCGAGCAGCGCGACGCGGTTCTGCAGGATGCCGCGCCGCTTCTCCAGCAGCCGCAGCACCTTCTCCCGCTTGGCGAGCTGGCGCTTGTAATCACCATAAGCGAACACGCCGTTCGCGCCGATCAAGGCATAGGCCGCGAAGAACGCGATCACGCCGAGCGCGAGCGCCGGCGCGCCGGCACGACGCACGATCGCTGTGATGTTTTTGTTGCGCCCCATTCGCGCCTTTTGCCTGAGCGCGAATCGCGGGTCAAGCAAAGCGGACCGCCAAATCAAGCGGATTCTACGTAGTATGGGATGGTGCGCGGATCGCGCTACAGCACCAAACCATCAGACAAGCCTTCCGCCTTCCCCGGCGAAGTTCGGGGCCCGGCGTCGCACAAGCTGCCGTGAGGGGACAAGACCCAGCTGTAGGCGATACTGGACCCCGGCCTTCGCCGGGGAAGACGGCCGCGACGACGCTCTCCCGGCTCTTGGGCCGGCCAAACCGATGGTTGTGCCCTTCCCCGGCGAAGGCCGGGGCCCAGTATCCCCCCGATCGGCAGACGAGCACGCCAGGTCGACCGGCGGCACGCCTGGAAACCGGCTTTCGCCGGGGACGGGCAAGCGAGCCGAGTTTCCCCGCCGCTCAGCGCTTCAGCACGCTGCGCCCCGCATAGCACGCCATGTCGCCGAGTTCCTCCTCGATGCGGATCAGCTGGTTGTACTTGGCCAGCCGATCCGAACGGGCGAGCGAGCCGGTCTTGATCTGCCCGCAATTGGTCGCGACCGCCAGGTCGGCGATGGTCGCGTCCTCGGTCTCGCCCGAGCGGTGCGACATCACCGCGGTGTAGCGGCTGCGCTGCGCGAGCGACACGGCGGCGAGCGTTTCGGTCAAGGTGCCGATCTGGTTGACCTTCACCAGCAGCGAATTGGCGAGGCCGCGCTCGATCCCGTCCGCCAGCCGGGCGGGATTGGTGACGAACAGATCGTCGCCGACCAGCTGCACCTTGTCGCCGATCAGATCGGTCAGCGCCTTCCAGCCGGCGAAGTCATCCTCGCTCATCCCGTCCTCGATCGAGAAGATCGGGTAGCGGCGCGTGAGGTCCGCCAGATATTCGGCCATCGCGCCCGGATCGAGCACCTTGCCCTCGCCCTCGATATGATAGGCGCCGTCCTTGAAGAATTCGGTCGCCGCGCAATCGAGCGCGAGCATCACGTCGTCGCCCGGGGTATAGCCGGCGCTCTCGACCGCCTTCATGATGAAATCGAGCGCGTCGGTGGTGGAAGCCAGGTTGGGCGCGAAGCCGCCCTCGTCGCCCACCGCCGTGGCGAGCCCCTGGGCGTGAAGCGCTTTCTTCAGCGTATGGAAAATCTCCGATCCGCAGCGCACCGCGTCGTAGAGCGAGTCCGCGCCGACCGGCACGATCATGAATTCCTGGAAGTCTATGGGGTTATCCGCGTGCTGGCCGCCATTGATGATATTCATCATCGGCACCGGCAGCAGATGCGCGCTCACCCCGCCGACATAGCGATAGAGCGGCATCCCGCGCGCCTCGGCCGCCGCCTTGGCGACCGCGAGACTCACGCCCAGGATCGCGTTGGCGCCCAGCCGGCCCTTGTTCGGGGTGCCGTCCAGCTCGATCAGCGCGGCGTCGATATCGGCCTGATCCTCGGCCTCCATGCCCAGCAGCGCCTCGGCGATATCGGCGTTCACCGCGTCGACCGCGCCCTGCACGCCCTTGCCGAGCCACAGCGCCGGGTCGCCGTCGCGCCGCTCGACCGCCTCATGCGCGCCGGTCGACGCGCCCGAGGGGACGGCGGCGCGGCCGAAGCTGCCATCATCGAGCAAGACATCGACTTCGACGGTAGGATTGCCGCGGCTATCAATAATCTGGCGGCCGTGGATGTCGATGATTGCGGTCATGGCACGTTCTCCCTAAAATTATGCCGACGCTATGTGGTTGGCGGCGCGTGTAGCGGCTCGCCGGCGTGGCGGCAATTCGTCCCCGCGGGAACGCTCGCGCCGCGCAGCCGTTGGGGAAGGCATTCACCGGAAAGGGCAGAAGATGGCCGATCAAACGCAGACGGGTCCTGAAATCGGGTCGGAGCCGCTTGGCGGGGCAACCAGCGGCGGCGCGGCGGCCGGCAGCGAAGGCTTCGGCACCGAAGGCCTCGACGAGACGCTGGGCGCGACGGGCGCGGGCGGCGGCGGCGCCAATGGCGGCACGGGCAGCGGCGGCACGGGCGGCGGCGGCAATTTCAAGGAGCAGGCCGGCCAGTTCGCGCGCCAGGCGGGCGACAAGGCGCGCCAGTTCGCCGACACCGGCAAGTCGCGCGCGGGTGACGCGCTCGGCGAAGTCGCCCGGCTGATGGAAGATGCCGCCGGCACGGTCGAGCAGAAGCTGGGCGGGCAATATGGCCAATATGCCCGTTCGGCGGCGCAGGGCCTCGGCAATTTTTCCGAGGAACTGAAGGCCAAGGACATCGACGAGCTGATCGGCGACGCCCAGGAATTCATCCGCAAATCGCCCGCGGTCGCGATTGGGGTCGCGGCGGCGCTCGGTTTCGTGATCGCGCGGGTGGTGAAGGCCGGCGGCGATGGCGACACGACGGCCGGCGGCGGCACGAACGGCACCGGCGCCTGATCGGCATGGCCGGGGGCGGCGAGGAAAGCATCGGCGCGCTCTTCTCGCGGCTTCGTACCGAGGGAATGGATTTCGCGCGCGCCGAGCTGCGGCTGGTGCGCGCGCGGGTTTCGGGCCGGGCGGCACTGGTGCGCAGCGCGGCGATCCTGTTGGTCGCCGCCGCCCTGCTCGCGATCGGGGCGCTGATCGCACTGCTCGTCGGGCTGATCGCGACGCTTTCGGTGCTGATCGGCCCTGGTTGGGCGACGCTAGCGGTGGTTGGCGGGACTTTGCTCGTCGCCGGCATTCTTGGCGCGCTCGGGGCAGCGGCGTTGCGCAAGGCCTTCAGCCCGGAAGCGGTGCCATGAGCGATCAAGCCGAGGTGATCGCCGCCAAGGCGGCCGCCGACCAGGCTCGCGCCCGGTTCCGCGCGACCGCCGATGAACTGCGCGCGCGGCTCACCCCCAAGGCGCTTGCCGAGGATGCGGCGGACAGTGCCCGTCAGGGCGCGCTGAAGCTCGGCATGACCTCGCTCGAGGCGGCCCGGCAGCGCCCGGGCGTGGCCGGGAGCGTCGTGGGGCTGTTTTTTGCCGTCCTCTGGCTGCGCCGGCGGCGCACGGCAGGGGCTAAGAATTCACCGGGAAGGACGGAACATGACGGACACGCATAGTAATGATGCAGCGACCACGGCGCCCGGCACCGGCGCGCCAGGCTCCAAGGAAGGCGCTCTCGCCGCGGTGAAGGGCAGCGCGGCGAGCGCGGTCACCGCCGTGAAGGACGGGGCCGCCAACGCCGCGGACGCGGTGAAGGACAGCGCCGCGGTCGTCGCCCGCCGCACCGCCGACACGATCGAGGATTCGCCGCTCGCGGTGCTCGCCGGCGGCCTCGCGATCGGCGTTCTCGCCGGCGCGCTGTTGCCGCGCACTGAACGCGAGACGAAGGTGCTCGGCCCGGTCGGGCGCCGGGTGAAGGAAGGCGCGGCGCTCGCCGCCCGCGCCGCGCGCGATGCGGGCGCCGCCGAACTGGCGAACCACGGCATCAGCCGCGATGCCGCGCGCGACCAGGTGAAAAAGCTTTTCGAACAAGCGGTTAGCGCCGCGAAAAGCGCTGGAAACGCCGCCGCGCAAGCGGGGCGGGACGGTGCGCGGCAGGGCTTCAAAGATCAGGGCTGAGCCGCTATCGGCGGGCTTCCCACTGGTTCCAAGAGGAAGCCCATGAGCAAGCTCCACCTGGTTTTCGGCGGTCGCGTGCGCGACCCGCAGACGCTGGATTTCGACGACCTCGGCTCTATCGAGGTCGTCGGCATCTTTCCGGACTACGCCAGTGCCGAGAAAGCCTGGCGCGCCGCCGCGCAACGCACGGTGGATGATGCCGAGATGAAATATGTCGTCGTCCATCTCCACCGGCTGCTCGAACCCGATCTGATCGCCCGGACTCCCCAGAGCTAAGTGCCTGTATCGACAACACTATCCCTCGAACACGCTGGATTTCCAGTGTGCCGTTGACATAATACACGCTTGTCTTCCCTGCCCAACCCATTACGCCAACGGACAGGGAGGATTTATGTACCGTCTGCTGCTGCTCGCCGCGCTTTCCGCCATCCCGCAAGCCACGATGGCTGCCGATCCGCCGGCTTGCCAGCCGAGCGTGGTGGGCAGACTTGAGCTGATCGACTTCGACAGCAAAACCTTCCCGGGCGCGCGCAAGCTTCGCGTCTGGCTGCCCCAGGGCTATGATCCCGCCAAGCGCTACCCCGTGCTCTACATGTTCGACGGGCAGAACCTGTTCGATCGCTGCACTGGCTATGGCAACCAGGAATGGACCGCGGACGAGGTGGCGAGCCAAGCGATCGCGCGCGGCGACATACCGCCGCTCATCATCGTCGGCATCGATAACGGCGGCGCGCGACGGGCGCAGGAATATCTACCCTATCCTGATCCCTTCAACGCCGATGCTGCCTCCGTGGAAGGGCAGAAGCTGGCGACGATGCTGCGCGACGAGGTGCTGCCGCTGATCGGCAAACGCTATGCGGTGCGCGAGGATCGCGACGGGCGCGCGCTGGGTGGCTCTTCCTATGGCGGGATCGCGACCTTGCAGGTGATCCTCGCCCACCCCGATCTGTTCGGGCGCGCGCTGATCGAGAGCCCGTCCTTGCAGGTCGGCAACGGGCAATTGCTGCGCGATACGGAGCATGTCGTCGCGCTACCCAACCGCGTGTTCATTGGCATGGGCGGCGCCGAACTCCAGACCCCGCCAAAGGCGAGCGTGGCGGAACGAGCCCATACCGCGCGGTTCAATGCCGGGGTCGTGGCAGGTGCACGCGCATTGGCGGCCAATCTCTCCGCCAGTCTGCTGTCGAGCACGACCAAACTCGTCATAGCGCCGAACGCGCATCACAACGAAGCAGCCTGGGCGGCGCGCTTGCCTGGGGCATTGCGCTTCCTCTTCGGTGCTGCGTCTCAGGCGCGGCGATAGCGCCAGAGCAGCAGCGGCCGGGCGAGCGCGAGCCCGGCCAGGAAGCCACCGATATGCGCCCCAACCGCGATCGAGCTACCGCCCAAGCCGGCGACGAGGCCAAACAGGCTCTGCACCCCGATCCATGCCGCCGCGAGCCAGGCGACGCGGACCACGCGCGATGGGAACGGCCCGATCGCCGGAACCGGTCGCTCGGCGAAGAGCAGCGAATAGGCCGCGATCAACGCCGAGGTGGCGCCGCTCGCGCCGACCATGGGCGACAGACTCACTGGGTCCAGCGCCCATTGCCCGAGCGCGGCGGCATAGGCACCCACGCCGTAGAGCAGCGAGAGCAGTCGCGGCCCGATCGCGCGCTCCACCTGTTGGCCGCAATAGACAAGCATCACCAGATTCAGGATCAGATGCGTCCAACCGGCATGGACCAAGGTCGCCGTGAGCGGGGTAAGCCATGCCGGCACCAGGAAAAGTCCCGGCGGCGGCGCGACCGGCTGGGTCACGGTCTGCGGGACGAAGCCGAGGATCACGCCCGCCGCCCCCACCCCATTCCCTAGAATGAGAAGCGCGGAAACGGCGGCGGTCGCGCCCGCGATGATGTTGGTTGCGGTGGCGGGAATCGGCAAGCCGGGGCGTGGTGTCATCAAGGGTTTAGATAGGCGCGGGGGCCGTGGGCGCAATTGGCGATGCCCGCCCCGGCATGGCCGCGCCCTCTCCGATGCCCGCAACCGAGCGATCCGCGGGGGGTAGCAATGAGCCGAGCGCGACCATGCCGCGTCACGCGGTCCCCATTGCCTCAGCGATGCTCAGAAAGGCCCAATAAAGCCCCCCCGCCAGCACGATCGTCGCCGGCAGCGTCAACAGCCAGGCGAGCGCCATGTTGGCGATCGTTCGCCGCTGCAATCCCGCGCCATTGGCGACCGAGGCGCCCGCGACACCGCTCGACAGGACATGCGTGGTCGATACCGGTTGGCCGAACACATCGGCGAGCAGGATCGTCGCCGCCGCCATCAGCTCGGCCGAGGCGCCCATCGCGTAAGTTAGGTGGGTCTTGCCGATCCGTTCGCCGACGGTGACGACGATCCGCTTCCAGCCAACCATCGTCCCGAGCCCCAGCGCGATCGCGACGGCGATCTTCACCCACAGCGGGATGAAGCGCGTGCTCGCCTCTAGTCCGCCCTGGAACTGCTTGATCGCGTCGTGCTCCGGGCCGCTGAAATTGGTCGTCGCGGCGGGCGCCTTCAACGCGAGCTTGGCGGTATCGAGCACGAGATACATATCCCGGCGCAGCGGAGCGATGCCGGCGGCCGGCACCGAGCCCAGGCTGCCATGCACGCGCAGCTGGTCGGCGATTTGCGCGGTGACGGTGCTGGCGGCGGCAAATACCTCGGGGCGGGCGGCGTCCTTGATCTTCAGGGCCGCCTCGAGCTGCTGGCGCGCGATCGCCAAGCTTGGCCGAACGCCATCGCCATGCGCACCGAATGCTCGGGTGGCGGCGTCCGCCTGCAGGATGAGGCCCGGCGTCTTTGCCGGCTCCAGCGTGCGGTTGAGCGCGTAGGCCGTGGGGGCGCAGCCGATCAGGATCAGCATGATCAACCCCATACCCTTCTGCCCGTCATTACTGCCATGGAAGAAGCTGACCGCGGTGCAGGTGAACACCAGCAGCGCCCGGATCGGCCAGGGCGGGGGCGCCTCCCCGACCGGTGCGCGGTACAGCCGGGGCGAGCGGACGGTGAGCATCAGCAGGCGCAGCAGCAGCGCCGCCCCGATAAAGCCTACCATTGGACTGACGAACAGCGAGAGCAGCACCTTCTGTGCCTGGCCCCACTCCACGCCCGAGGTGCCACCCAGTCCGCCCGCGATAAGCTGATTGGCGACGCCGACGCCCAAAATCGAGCCGATCAGCGCGTGGCTCGACGAGTTCGGCAGGCCGACATACCAAGTGCCCAGATTCCACAGCACCGCCGCGAGAAGCAGCGCGAAGATCATCGCGAAGCCGGCACTGCTACCGACGTTCAGGATCAGCTCGACCGGCAGCAAGGTGATGATCGAATATGCCACGGCCCCGCTCGAGCACAGCACGCCGATCAGGTTGAACACACCCGACCACACTACCGCGACTTGCGCCGGCATGGAGTGGGTGTAGATGACGGTCGCGACCGCGTTGGCGGTATCGTGGAAACCATTCACGAACTCGAAGCCGAGCGCGATCAGCAGCGCCCCAAGCAGGAACATCAGCACGACCGGCGCCAGCACCTGCCCTGCGCCGCGCGCGTCGCTCAGCACGCTCAGCACCGCATAGGCAAAACCGCCAGCGAGCACCGCGAGGAACAGCAAGCGCGCGGGCAGCGGATTGGGCTCGTTGAGCCGGGGTCCGCGCGGCGCAGCGGCGCCCTGGTCGAAAGTCGTTGCCATGGCCTCCGCGTTGCCCGGGAATAATGTCAGTTCCGTGACTAACCACCGCCACATTTCGCGGATACGCAACTTCACCAAGGATGACGCCGCGTCGTATCGCGGCTAAATGCGAGCGCACGAACGGTCAGGGTTGTTGCGGGGTGCCAACAACCTATAGCGGGTTGCGGGGCGGAGGGGGGTATGCGGCAGGACAGCTTATCGATCGAGACGCTCGACGCCGGGTTCACCGGCGGCTGGCACCCGCCCGCGGCGGCACAACCGCTGCGCATCCTTACCTGTCTACATAGCTTCGATCCTGGTGGGGTGGAGCGCGTTGCGTTCCGCCTAAACGCCCGCTGGGCCGAACTTGGCTTGCCCGCGCGGGTGATTGTCGGCCGCGACGGTGGGAGCGCCCGCGCCGCCGCACAGGGCGCGCCAATCGAGGTGATTCCTGGCTTCGCGGGCGGATCTGCACTGGGGTGGATGATGCGCAAGTTGCCGGCCATCCTGCGCCGCGAGCGGCCCGATGTCCTTTTCTGCGCGGGTAACACCTATACCTCTGTCGGCGTCGCGATGAAGCTGCTGATGGGGGCTGCCTGCCCTCCGGTGATCGCCAAAGTTAGCAACGATCTGGTACGGCTCGACATGCCGCCACTGCTTCGCTTTGCTTACCGCCGCTGGTGCTGGTTGCAGGGGCGACTGCTCGATCGTTTCGTGGCGATGTCGCCAGCGATGGTCGATGAAGTCGCGGAAGCAATGGGCGTGCCGCGCGACCGAATCGATGTGGTGCACGATCCCGTGCTCCGTGGTGAGGAGTTGGCCGAACTTGCAGCGCTCCCCCGCCCCGCCCCCTGCCCGAATGGCGGTCGCCGCTATCTCGCCATCGGCCGGCTGATGCCCCAGAAGAATTTCGCGCTGCTGCTTGAGGCGTTCGCCGCCATGGCGGGGCCGGCAGACCGATTGACCATCCTGGGCGAAGGCCCCGACCGCGCGGCGCTTGAAGCACGGATGGCGGCGCTCGGCATCGCCGATCGCGTCGCGATGCCAGGCCATGTCAGCGACCTGAAGCCCTGGCTGGCCGAGAGCGACGTGTTCGTGATGTCGTCACTGTTCGAAGGCGTGCCTGCGGTGATCATCGAGGTACTCGCCGCCGGGCTCCCAATCGTGGCCACCGATTGCAGCGTGTCGATGCGCGATCTGCTCGGCCAGGGTGTGTTTGGCACGCTGGTGCCGGTCGGGGACGCTCAGTCGCTGGCGGCGGCGATGGCGGCACCCCCCGCCCCAGCTCCCGCCAACGAGCGCCTCGACTATGTTCGCCGCTTCACGCTGGAGGAAGGCGCGCTAGGCTACCTCACAGTGATGCGGCGGGTCGTGCGCGGGGCGCCGGCGCTCGCTTGAGCGCACCGGCAGATTAACCATTGCGGGCTGCCCGCACGTTCCCTACCCGTTCGCGCATGACCGACGCCGATCCCCCTTATCTCGCGGGTCTCAACCCGCCGCAGCGCGAGGCGGTGCTGACCACTGACGGCCCGGTGCTGGTGCTCGCCGGCGCCGGCACCGGCAAGACCGCCGCCCTCACCGCGCGGCTCGCGCATTTGCTCTACATGCGCAAGGCCTGGCCGAGCGAGATCCTGGCCGTCACCTTCACCAACAAGGCGGCGCGCGAAATGCGCGAGCGTGTCGGCCGGCTGGTCGGCGAAGCGGTGGAGGGGATGCCCTGGCTCGGCACATTCCATGCGATCGGCGCAAAGATGCTACGCCGCCACGCCGAACTGGTAGGGTTGCAGCCCAATTTCACCATCCTCGATACCGACGACCAGTTGCGCCTGCTGAAACAGCTGATTGCCGCCGCTGAGATCGACGAGAAGCGCTGGCCGGCGCGCCAGCTCGCGGGCGCGATCGACGGGTGGAAAAATCGCGGGCTATCCCCCGCCGATCTCGATGCCGGCGATGCCGAGGCCTATGCCAATGGGCGTGGGCAGGAACTCTACGCCGCCTATCAGGCGCGGCTGATCGCGCTCAACGCCTGCGATTTCGGCGATTTATTGCTGCACATGCTTGTCATTCTGCGCCGCGAGCGCGCGGTGCTGGAGCAATATCAGCAGCGCTTCCGCTACATCATGGTTGACGAGTATCAGGACACCAACAGCGTCCAATATCTCTGGCTGCGGCTGCTCGCGCAGGAGCGCAAGAATATCTGCTGCGTGGGCGACGACGACCAATCAATCTATTCGTGGCGCGGGGCGCAGGTGGAGAACATCCTGAAGTTCGAGCGCGACTTTCCGGGCGCCAAGGTAATCCGCCTCGAGCAGAATTATCGCTCCACCGAGCATATCCTTGCCGCCGCCTCGGGCGTGATCGCGAACAATAGCGGCCGGCTTGGCAAGACCCTTTGGACCGCGGCCGAGGGCGGTGATAAGCTGCGTGTGATCGGCGTGTGGGACGGCCCCGAGGAAGCACGCCGGGTCGCCGAGGAGATCGAGGCGGCCGAACGCCGGGGGCAATCGCTCGACGACATCGCGATCCTGGTGCGCGCGCAGCACCAGACGCGCGAGTTCGAGGATCGCTTTATCGCCATCGGGCTGAATTACCGCATTGTCGGCGGGGTGCGCTTCTACGAACGCGCCGAGATCCGCGACGCGCTCGCTTATCTCCGGCTGGTGAACCAAGGTGCCGACGATTTGGCGTTCGAGCGCATCGTCAACGTTCCCAAGCGCGGGTTGGGCGACAAGGCGGTCGCGAAGATCCACCAGGCGGCGCGGGCGATGGGCGTGCCGCTGTCGATCGCCGCCGCGCGACTACTCGACAGCGATGAACTTACGCCCGCCGCGCGACGTTCGCTCGGCAACTTCGTCGGCGATCTCGCGCGCTGGCGGACGATGGCGAACGATCTCGACCATCCCGATCTCGCGCGGCAAATCCTCGACGAAAGTGGCTACACCGCCGCGCTCCAGGCCGAAAAGTCAGTCGAGGCGTCCGGCAGGCTTGAAAATCTGAACGAACTCGTCCGCGCGATGGAGGAGTATGAATCACTTGGCGCGTTCCTGGAACACGTCAGCCTCGTCATGGATAATGATGCCGCCGCCAACGAAGGCCGGGTGACGATCATGACGATCCACGCCGCCAAGGGGCTGGAGTTCGGCACCGTTTTCCTGCCGGGCTGGGAGGAAGGTGTCTTCCCTTCGCAGCGTTCGCTCGACGAAGGCGGCACCGCCGCGCTCGAGGAGGAACGGCGCCTAGCCTATGTCGCCATCACTCGCGCCCGCCGCCGCGCGATCATTCTTCATGCCGCTAACCGGCGCATCTATGGCCAGTGGACGTCGAGCATCCCAAGCCGCTTCGTCGGCGAGCTTCCGCCCCCTCATGTCGAGAGCGAAACCACGATGGCCGGCGGCGAAAGCTTATGGCGCGCCAACTGGTCGACCCAGGGCGATCCCTTCGCCGATGTCGCGCGAGGCACCACCCGCGGGCCCGGCTGGCAGCGCGCGAGCACCAGCTATGTCCGCGAGCCCGCGCGCATCGTGGAGGCACGCGCCTCCGCCGTCAGCCTGGGCAACAAGGGGCGCGACGATCTGGCGGTGGGGATGCGCGTATTCCACCAGAAATTCGGCTATGGCGCAATCGCCGAGATCGAGGGCAACAAACTTGAGATCGATTTCGAGAACGCCGGCCGCAAGCGCGTGATCGACAGCTTCGTGAGCCTTGGGTGAAGCGCCGCGTTCAGTTCCAGCGATAACGCCAGGCAAACAGGCCGATCGTGAGCGGCAGGCTGGCATAAACCCAGGGGGCATGAAATTCCGTCGCACGCTGAAGCGACATCAGCGTGGAGATCGCTCCGGTGACCGCCGCGATCCCCCAAATGATCGCCTCGCCGCGTGCCTGGGCGCGCACCGCTGCGACGCGATCTGCGCTGGCGGCAACATCGACGAACAACAGGGCGGTGAGCGCCGCCATGGCCACGAAACCGCTGCCGTAAATCGCAAACAGCCGCCCCAGTCCGCCCTCGAACCCGCCGCCACGCCCGCCGAGAAACGCGGCGAAGCTCTGTGCCATCGCTCGCAGCGGCGTGACATAGATCAGCACCACGAAGATCAGCGCCAGCGTCAACAACGTCGCGCGCATTTCACCCGGCCCGCGAAGTGCACGCCAGCGGGCATGGGTGTGCCAGAACATCACGATGATCGCGAAACCGATCCCGAAGCTGGGAATCGCGGCGATCGAGGCAGCGAGCATCTTTGCGTCAACGGCCGGCGCCCCGGCGCCGACGACCATCAGCGATACGGCGAAAGCGAAGGCGGCGTCGGCAAAAGCATCGAGCCGCTGGGTCGTCACGTCACCGGCGGACATAGACCAAGCTGAGATTATTAGCCGGCATTTCGACCAGTTGGGTCAGCTCAAAACCCTGCGCTGCTGCAGTCACGTCCTCCACCGCGCGCAGGCCCCAGGCGGGGTCGCGCGCGCGCAGATTGGCGTCGAACGCCAAATTGCTTTCGGCGGTCGTAACTCCGGCGCGGTGGAACGGGCCGTATAGGTACAGTGGTGCGTTGGACGCGAGCAGCCGCGCGGCCCCCGCGAACAAGCCAAGTGTCGCTTGCCAAGGGCTGATATGCACCATGTTGATGCACAGCATCGCATCGGCGCGCGCGAGAGGCCACTCGGCGGCCGCAGCATCGAGCGCGAGCGGTGGGCGGACATTGGCGATCCCCGCGCTCCACGCCGCGATCGAGGCGAGCGCTGCAGGCGCGGGATCGCTCGGCTGCCATTCAAGCCGGGGCAGGCTTTCCGCGAAATAAGCGATATGCTCGCCCGATCCGCTGGCCACCTCCAGCACCAGCCCGGCGGCAGGCAGCACTTCGCACAGCACTGACAGAATCACATCGCGGTTGCGCAGCGTCGCGGGAGCGTGCTTCTTGGCCGCGCCGCTGTCCTCCGCCGCGATCCACGGTGTCGGGTCGCTCACGCCCGAAGCTCGGCAAGCAGCGCCCGTGCGCGCAGGAACAGCATCAGCCGTTGGGTCGCGACCAGGCCGAACGCGAGCGCGACCAGCGCATCAGTCACAATCAGTGCACTCACGTGAAACACCGCCGCCTCCTGTGCGCCGATATTGCGCAGCACCGCGCGGAGGCCGACGATCCCGAGGAGGAAAAGGAGGGCCAGCGGCGACTCGCGCTGGCTCAGCTCATGCGTGACGGGATCAACCTCGATCCTCACCAATCGCGCCCGCTGCCAGCCAAGCAGCGCTCCTAAGCCGAGCCCGATCAAGCTCAGCGCCAGCACGAGGGGGGTGACGGGGGTAAAGGCGAACATCGCCGCCGCCATCATGCCGATCAGCAACGGCATTACCCAAAGGAACTCGACCCTTAACCGCCGGCCACGCTGCATCCGCCTCGCCCTGAGCGCGAACACGAACGCCAGCATGGCGATGAAGATCAGTGTCGGGGTCGGGCCATGGGTCGGCATGGGCGCGATCCTAGGCAAGCGTTACGTGCGAAGCAAACGCCATCG
Organism: Sphingomonas sp.; assembly: GCF_019746665.1. GTDB lineage: Bacteria > Pseudomonadota > Alphaproteobacteria > Sphingomonadales > Sphingomonadaceae > Sphingomonas. The sequence goes on from NZ_JAIERS010000011.1 coordinate 34,519, forward strand.
CCGGCCGCGTCCATGAGGCTGGTAAAGCACGCCGCGCTTGCTTAAGCTCCAGGCCATGCAGTTCTTGAAAACCCTGCTCTGGTTCCTCGTCGCGGTGGTGGCCGCCCTGTTCATTCACGGCAACTGGACCACGGTACGGCTTAACCTCTGGGCCGATCTGGTGGCGGACGTGAACCTGCCGCTGCTGCTGATCGCTACTTTTCTCGCCGGGTTGATGCCGATGCTGCTTTGGCATCACGCGGTGCGCTGGCGGATGCGGCAGCGGCTGAACAGCGCCGAGCGCGCGATGGCCGATCTGCGCGGGGCGATGCTCCCACCGTCGAGCGAGTCCACGCCGCCGCCCGTCGCCATACCAGGCGCGGTGCCGCCGGGGGGTGCATGAACAAGATTTTCGTCGCGCTCGATACGCCTGATCTCGCCCGCGCGAGAGCCGTTGCGCAAGCGGTGAAGCGGCATGTCGGTGGGGTGAAGTTGGGCCTCGAATTCTTTCTGGCCAATGGCCAGGCGGGCGTGCACGAGATCGCTACGCTCGGCCTGCCAATCTTCCTTGATTTGAAGCTGCACGACATCCCCAATACGGTTGCCAAGGCGGTGCAGACGCTGCGGCCGCTCGCGCCAGCGGTATTGACGGTCCATGCGAGCGGCGGTCGCGCCATGCTGGAGGATGCCAAGGCGGCCGCGCCGGCGGGCACCAAAGTGGTCGCGGTGACGACGCTGACCAGCCTAGACAGCGATGATCTGCGCTCGATAGGCGTTGCCCAAGATCCACACGTGCAAGTGCTGCATCTGGCCGAGCTCGCGCGGAGCGCCGGTGTGGATGGTATCGTCTGTTCGGGCGAAGAGGTTGGCGCGGTCCACAAGGCTTGGCCCAAGGGCTTTTTGGTCGTGCCCGGAGTGCGTCCGGCGATTAGCGCGGCAGGCGATCAAAAACGCGTCGTCACTCCTCGCGCGGCAAGCGACGCGGGTGCTTCGATGCTCGTGATCGGGCGCCCCATCACTCAGGCTGAAGACCCCGCCGAAGCCGCGCGCGCGATCGAGGCGACGCTGTAGGGCGTCCGCTAACGACGCCACTGGCGGGCGGAAAACTCTCGTTCTCCACAAGGCCGGCCTGCTTCGATGCGGCGTCATTAGCGTTGTTTTCCGCCACCCCAGCAGAGTTGAGCGAGGGTATTCCGCTGGGCGAGCAAAGGAGGTGCATCGTCGGCGCGGCCATAGCCGTTCCATGTCGCGAACGGATTAGCTCGGACGATAACCTTCCGCTTCGCCTGTGCCCAATCACCGACGGGGCAAGCCGCCCGTCGACGCTCAATAGACCGCGAGGGGCGGTCTGCCCCGCCCCTCGCCCTTCAGAACGCCACCCCGGTCGTGAAGCGGAAGAGGTGGTTCGTCCCATTGCTCATCGCCGTACCTTCGTAGTCCAGCTTCAGCCGCACCCCGCGCGGCATGAAATACGATAGGCTGCCCCCGAACAATCCCCGCGTGCGGGCATATTGCTGCGAGGAGAAGCTGTAGATGAAGCCGTTGCTCAAATCCGCGTAGCGCAACCGAGCCGCACCGCCCTGCTCGAGATCATATTGCACCTCGGCCCGGAAGGTCGGGGTCAGCGTGCCGCCCGCGAATGGCAGCGAATAGCGCAGGCGGAAGCCGGCCGCACCGGTAACGAGCGAGCTCGACTGATCGAGCACCCGCAGCGCATACACCGCGTCACCCCGCTCGGCGTAATCAAACAGCGTCGCGCCGACGAAATCGACCCGGCCATAGGGCGCCAACCACAGCCGCCCGCCGCGATATTCATAGGTGATATTAAGCGACGCGAAGATTTGCTCGGAGTCGCGACTGCGGGTGATCGTTGCCCCGGTCTGCTGGGCAAGGCGGCGGGTATCGAAGCTCGTCCGACCGTAGCCGAACAATCCATCGATGAACAAGCGCGGCGCCGGCTGCGAGCTTGCATAGATCGAGCCGCTATACTGCTGCGAGCTGACGCGGCCCTGGCCGTTCGCCAGATCGGTCAGGTCCTGGCCATAGCCGATGCTGCCGCCGAGGATAAACTTATCGCTGAAGCGATAGTCCAGCCCGCCGGTGACCCCACCAGTGGTGAAGCGGAAGGCACCATTTCCACCTACCGCGTCACGTGTACCAAACTCAAGCGACCCGCCGAGCCACGCACCGAAGGGATTGTCCCCGCCGCCATAGCTCTTGGTGCCGGCTGCCTGGAGCAGTTCGGCGCTGTCGAGCCGATCGAGCGCGCTCGCATCGCCCGCCACGAGCGCCCCAAGCCCGGTGCCGCGGATCGCGCTCGCTTGGCGAACACCGCCGCCGAAACTGCCCACATCGCCGCGTAGGGCCGACGATCTGCCCGCACCGCCAGCGAGCGCGTTATAACCGCCCTCGAAGCCCAATCGAGCATAGGGGTTGTAGCTGGTGAAAGCGTCGATCAGTGCCCGGTCGCCAAGCGCATAGTGCGTGAAGATGTTGCCGCCCAGCGAGAGCTGGTTGGTGAAACCCGTCCCACCGCCATCGTGGAGCTGCTGCAAGCGGCCGTCGATATTGCGGATCTGCTGGGTAGCGAAACGCTGGCTGGTCTGCACCTGAGTATCGACGATACTACGGACATTGGGATCGGTAGTGGGATCGGGCCGTGCATTGACGGTCACCTCGACCACCGCCGGCACTGACGTCGTGTAGCTGTTGCTGAGCGTGTAGCTGATCCGCGCGAGACCCGAGAAGGTTTGCCCGGCGGTGAAGGTCAGCACCAAGCCATTACCCTGGCGCGTGATGGCCGCGCTGCCCATCGCCGGATCAAGCGGGCCGACCAGCGCCGCAGCGGTGAACGGTCCACCGGTCGCGCCGTCAGAGAGGCTGACCGTCACACTAGTGCCCGCGAGCGTCTGCGCGCTCTTCAGCGGCACCGGCACGGGCACAACGTTCACCGCAACATCGATCGGCGTCGGCTGCGAAGTGCCAAAGCGGCTGGTGACGGTGAAGGTGAAGCGGACGTTGGCGGGGGAATCGGGCGCCGGCGTGAAGCTGATTACCCCACCCTGCACGCTCGCCCGGCCGCTCGGCGGTGGCGTAGCGATCGCGACGGTGAAGGGCGCACCACGCAACCCGGTGGTGACATCGAAGGTCACGCTGCGGTTGCTGTCGGTTGTCGCCTGACGCGGTGCGGGCGCGGGCGGTGGCAGCGGCGCGACGGTCAGGGTGATCGTCGCGGGCGCCGAGGTTCCACCCGGGCCGGTTGCGCTATAAGTGAAGCTGTCGGTGCCGGCATAATCGGGCGCCGGAGTATAAGTAATTACCGTGCCACTCACCGTGGCGGTGCCGTTGGCAGGTGCCGTGGCGATGGCGATGCCGGTCGAGACCCCTGTCACCAGCCGGGCGACGTCGATCGGCAGCGGTGTCTCGAACGGCGTCGAGGCGCTCGTACCAGCCGCGGTCGGCGGAGGCGGCGTCGCCACCGTGATCGTCACCGTGGCCGGGGCCGACGTGCCGCCCGGTCCGGTCGCGGTGTAGGTGAAGCTATCGGCGCCGAAGAAGCCGGCGGCTGGCGTGTAAGTCACGGTCGTGCCGCTGACCGTCGCGGTGCCGCGCGTGGGCGCCGCACCGATCGCGATGCTTGTCGAGACGCCGGTGACCGAAGGCGCCAGGTCGATCGCGCGCGCGGTTTGGAACGGCGTGCTAACGGTGACGTTGCTCGCAACCGGAGGTGGGGGCGGCGCGACCGTTACGCTCACCGTAGCCGGCGCCGAGGTCCCACCCGGCCCGGTCGCGGTGTAGGTGAAACTGTCGGTGCCGATAAAGCCCGCGGCCGGCGTGTAGGTAACTGTCGTGCCGGCGAGCGTCGCGGTGCCGCGCGTTGGCGGCGTCGCGATGGCGAGACTGCTCGAAACACCCGTGACCGACGGCGCCAAATCGATCGATCGTACCGTTTGGTAGGGCGTGGTCGTCGTGACATTGGCGACGGTCGGCGGCGGCGGCGGCGAGACGATAACCGTCACGGTCGCCGGTGCCGATGTGCCACCAGGCCCGGTCGCGGTGAAAGTGAATGTGTCGGTGCCGATGAAACCAGCCGCCGGGGTGTAGGTCACGGTCGTGCCGGCGAGCGTCGCGGTGCCGCGCGTCGGCGGCGTCGCGATGGCAACGCTAGTCGAGACTCCCGTCACCGATCCCGCCAAATCGAGGGCGCGCGCCGTTTGGTAAGCCGTCGTGACGCTCACATTCGTGGCGACCGGCGGTGGCGGCGGCGAGACGGCAATTGTCACGGTCGCCGGTGCTGAGGTTCCGCCTGGGCCAGTCGCAGTATAGGTGAAGCTGTCGGTGCCGATGAAGGTCGGTGACGGCGTATAGACAATGCTCGTGCCATTGGCGGTAGCGGTACCGTTGGCGGGCGGGGATGCGACGCTCACCGAGGTCGCAGGGCCACCGCTAAGAGCCAGCGTGATCAGGTTGGCGCTGCTGCCATAGGCGGCCGTCGCGTTCACCGCGCCGGCGATCGGCGCTGCCTCGGCGATGCTCACCGTATAGGCTTGGCTCCCGCTATAGGGGCCGCTGCCCGTGCTGGTATCGGTAGCGGTAACGGTAAAGGTAAAACTTCCTGCAGCGGTCGGCCTGCCGCTGAGGCCACCATCGGCCGCAAGCGTGAGCCCGGCCGGCAGCGCGCCGGCGGTGACAGCGAAGCGATAAGGCGCGGTGCCGCCCGCCGCGGCGAGGGCCTGGGCGTAGCTTTGCCCGACGCGGCCACCCGGCAGGCTTGCGGGCCCGACGGTAACAGTTGGTGCCGCGACGGTAAGCGTGAAGGCGCGAGCGCCGGTAAAACCAGCGGCATCGGTCGCGGTGACGGTAAATGTGAATGTGCCGCCCGCGCTCGGGGTACCGGAGAGCGTGCCGCCGGTCGAGAGCGCCATCCCGGCTGGGAGCGCACCGCCGGTCACTGCAAAACTATAGGGCGCGGCGCCACCGCCCGCCGAGAGCGTCGCGCTGAACGGCGTCGCGACCGTCGCCGGCTGTAGGGCCGTGGGCGTGAGCGTGATCGTCGGCGCGCCAACTGCGAAGCTTTGCTGCACCTGCGGCGCCGCGCTAAAGGCGGCGTTCCCGGCCTGGTTGGCGTTGATCCGGCATGTGCCGACCCCCGTGAAACTCACCACCCCGCTCGAGATCGTGCAGACCCCGGTGCTGGTCGCGTCGATGCTGAAGGCCACGGCTAGGCCCGAGGTTGCCGACGCCAGCGGCGTATAGGTTGCGCCGCCCACGGTTGCGCCGGTGGGCGCGGCCGACGTAAAGCTGATCGTCTGGCTCGCGCGCCCGACGGCGAAGCTCTGCTGAACTTGGGGTGCTGCGGAGAAGGCGCCGTTGCCGGCCTGGTTCGCATTCACCGTGCAGGTGCCTGCGCCAACAAAGCTCACCACGCCGCCGGCGATCGAGCAAACACCGGTGCTGGCGGCATCGATCGTAAAGGTGACCGGTAGCGCCGACGTCGCTGTCGCGATCGGGGTGTAGCCGGTGCCACCGACCGTTGCGCTAGTTGGCGCGGTTGACGTGAAGCTGATCGTCTGGCTGCCCGCCCCGATAGCAACGGTGTAGGCCTGACTTACACTGTATGGACCCGTCCCGGTGCTGCTGTCGAGGGCGGTAACCGTGAAATTGAAGCTGCCCGGCGCGCTCGGCGTTCCAGAGAGCGTGCCCGAGTTCGACAATGTGAGCCCAGGCGGCAGCGCGCCGGCGGTCAGACTGAAGGTGAACGGCGCGGTCCCACCGCCGATCACGCCGATGGTCTGGCTGTACGGGGTTCCACCTGTTCCGTTGGGGAGGGTGGTCGGCGTCAGCGCGAGCGACGGCGCATTGACCGGGACCGTATAAACGCGGCTACCAGTGAAGCCGCCCGCATCGGTCGCCGTTACGGTAAAGGTGAAGCTGCCGCCGGCGGTCGGCGTGCCCGCGAAGACCCCGGCGTTCGAAACGGTCAGCCCTGGCGGGACCGTACCCGCGGTCACCGCGAAGCTATAAGGCCCGATCCCGCCGGTCGCGCTTAAGGCCGCCGTGTAGCTGTTACCGGGTGAGGGATTTACCACCGCCACGAGACTTGCCGGTGTGACGGCAATGGTCGGTGCCGCGATCGTCACACTATACGGACGTGCTCCAGTCAGCGGGGTCGCCGACGTGTCGGTCGCCGTGATGGTGAAGTTGAACGTTCCCGCAGCGGTGGGCGTACCGGAGAGCACCCCGCTGGTTGAAAGTGTCAGTCCGGCGGGCAAGGCGCCCGCCGTGACGGAGAAACTGTAACTGCCGTTGCCTCCGATAGCGGTGATAGTTTGGTTATACGCACTGCCATAAACCGGCGCCGTCAGCGCCGTCGGCGATAGCACCAGCGTGGGGGCGACATAAGTGAACTGATTGGCGGCTGCAGTGGCGCTGGTGCCGCCGCTGGCAGCGACAGTGATATTGACCGTACCCACTGCCCCTGGAGGCGCCGTCGCGGTGATCGAGGTCGCGCTGTTGACCGTGAAGCTCGTCGCCGGAACACCGCCAAAGCTCACGGCGGACACGCCGGTAAAGCCAGTCCCGGTGAGCGCGACGACCGTACCGCCTGTGGCGACACCCGTAGCGGGCGACACACCGGTTACGGTTGGTACCGGCAGGTAGGTAAATACGTTTTGTGGCCCCGGAGCGCTGATCCCGCTCGGCGTCGTGACTTGCACGTTAAACGCCGCCGGTCCGGGCGCCGTCGGGGAAACCGCGCTAATCTGGGTCGGGCTGTTGACGAAGAAGAACGTCGCCGGCCGGCCTCCAAAGCTCACACCGGTCGCTCCGGTGAGATTTGTGCCGGTGATGACCACGTTCGTGCCGCCATTGATCGGTCCCGAACTGGGGGCCAGTGCCGTTACCGTCGGCGCGGGAGCGACATAGGTGAATTGGTTAACGCCAGTGGCAAGACTGGTGCCTGCCGGAGTCGTGACCGTAATGTTCACAGACCCGCTGCCAGCCGGCGCGGTGGCCGTGATCGAACTGTCGCTATTGACCGTGAAGCCCGTTGCCGCAGTCGTGCCGAACCGCACCGCGGTCGCTCCGGCAAACCCGGTTCCCGTCAACGTCACCGCCGTGCCGCCGGCGGTGGTGCCGGTATTCGGCGTAACCGCCGTGACGTTGGGCACCGGCGTCACATAAGTGAACTGATTGGCGGCAGCGATTGCGCTCGTCCCAGCACCGGTCGTCACCCGAACGTTGACCGTCCCCGCCGCCCCCGCCGGAGTAGTCGCGGTGATCGAGGTCGCGCTATTGACAACGAAGCTCGCGGCCGCTGTCGCCCCAAAGCTCACGCTCGTCGCGCCAGTGAAATCGGTGCCGGTTAGCGTCACAACCGTCCCACCCGCGGTATTGCCCGTGTTTGGCGTCACTGCGGTCACCGTCGGAGCGGGCGTGACGTAGGTGAACTGGTTCCCTGCGGCCGTCGCGCTGGTACCGCCTCCAGTCGTCACGCGGACGTTGACCACGCCGGCGGTACCGTTGGGTGCGATTGCCGTGAGCGAGGTCGCGTTGTTCACGGTGAAGGAAGTCGCCGGCGTCGCGCCAAAGCTAACGCTGGTCGTACCGATGAAATTGGTTCCGGTTAGAGTCACGACCGTGCCGCCGGACGTGGACCCGGTGTTGGGGGCGATCCCAGTCACCGTTGGCGCGGGCAAGACGTAGGTAAACTGGTTCGCAGCCGCAGCGGCACTAGTACCGCTCGGAGTCGTCACGGCCACGTTGACGGTCCCGGCCGCACCTGCGGGAGCTGTCGCGGTGATCGAGGTCGCGCTGTTGACGGTGAAGCTTGCCGCCGCCGCGCCGCCAAAGGAGACAGCCGTCGCGCCGGTGAAGTTGGTACCCGTCAGCGTCACCGCCGTGCCGCCCACCGTGCTGCCAGAATTGGGCGTGATAGCCGTAACCGTTGGCGCTGGCGCGACATAGGTGAACTGGTTCGCCGCCGCCGTCGCGCTCGTACCGCCGGGCGTCGTCACGGTGATGTTGACCGTCCCCGCCGCACCTGCCGGAGCTGTCGCGGTGATCGAGGTCGCGCTGTTGACGGTGAAGCTTGTCGCCGCCGAGCCGCCAAAGGAGACAGCCGTGGCGCCGGTGAAGTTGGTACCCGTCAGCGTCACCACCGTGCCGCCCGCCGTGCTGCCCGAGGTCGGACTGATGGCGGTGACCGTGGGCGCAGGCGTTGTATAGGTATATTGATTCGCCGGTGCCGCAGCGCTGGTTCCGGCTGCGGTGGTGACGGTCACGTTGACGGTCCCCGCCGCGCCCGCCGGCGCCACCGCCTGGATCACGGTTGACGTGAGCGCGAATACACCCGTTGCCGGCACGCCACCAAAATTTACGCCCGTGACGCCGGTGAAACCGGTGCCGTTGATGATGACCAGATTGCCGCCCACCGTGCTGCCGCTGTTCGGTGTCAGCCCGGTCACGGTGGGAGCAGGCGTAACGTATGTGAACTGGTTCGCGGCTGCCGCCGCGCTCGTGCCGCCTGGGGTCGTGACCGTGATGTTGAGCACGCCCGCTGCCCCGGCAGGTGCAGTCGCCGTAATCGAAGTGGCGCTGTTGACAGTGAAGCTCGCTGCCGCCGTGCCCCCGAAGCTCACGGCGGTCGCCCCGGTGAAGTTTGTGCCGGTCAGAGTCACGACCGTCCCGCCCGCCGTGCTGCCGCTGTTGGGCGCGACCGCCGTGACGGTCGGCGCCGGGGTCACATAAGTGAACTGGTTCGCAACGCCTGTCGCGCTGGTGCCGCCCGCCGTCGTCACCCGGACGTTGACCACCCCCGCCGCGCCTGCCGGTGCGGTCGCCGTGATCGATGTCGCGCTGTTGACCGTGAAGCTCGCTGCCGCCGTCACGCCGAAGGTCACGCCGGTCGCCCCGGTGAAGTTCGTGCCGGTCAGTGTCACCACCGTTCCGCCCGCCGTGCTGCCGCTGTTGGGCGTCACCGCCGTGACGGTCGGCGCGGGGGTTACATAAGTGAACTGGTTGGCCGCTGCCGTCGCGCTCGTGCCGCCCGCCGTCGTCACCCGGACGTTGACCGTCCCCGCCGCCCCCGCGGGCGCCGTCGCCGTGATCGAGGTGGCGCTGTTGACCGTGAAGCTCGCTGCCGCCGTCACGCCGAAGGTCACGCCGGTCGCCCCGGTGAAGTCGGTGCCGGTCAGCGTCACCACCGTTCCGCCCGCCGTGCTGCCGCTGTTGGGCGTCACCGCCGTGACGGTCGGCGCGGGGGTTACATAAGT
>NZ_JAIERS010000016.1 GCF_019746665.1 Sphingomonas sp.
ACCTCCGACCGGCAATGGCGGCGGAGACGACAATGCACTAACTATATACCCGGACCACCCGGTGGGGGCTGCTCACGCGAGCCGAGCTGGTTGCCGGTCAACGCGTCCTGGATGCGCGACAGCCAGGTGATGCCCGACTGCGTCTTGGCGAGGTCGGCGCCCGTCGAGCGCACCGCGCTGTTGCGCAGATCCTCCGACAGGCGCTGCACGCCGATAACGGCGACGCCGTTGCCCACGGTCGAGCGTTCCTGCGCCAGCGCGCCGTTGGTGGAAGCGTTTTCAGACAGCTCGACCCGCCGCCGCGCATAGCCCGGCGTCGATGCGTTGGCGATGTTATCGGACACGGTGGTGAGCGCCGATTGATAGGCGCGCAATCCACTCGCTCCGATGGCCAGCAGGTCGCTCATGGCACCGCTTTGTCCCCGGTATCGTTAAGATCGGGTTGCGCTTTCGCCAAAAAATCGACCACCGCCTTGCCGATACCCAGCGGCTTGGCCGAAGTTATTGCAGCGGAAAGCTTTTCATCCTGCATGTCACGGAAAGTGTCGAGCGCCTTGCTGCCGAAAATATCCTCGGCGAGGTGGGTCTGGCGCATCGATTTGACCATCATCTGGACGAAAACCTGCTCGAACTGGCGGCCCGCGCCCTCCAGGTTCGCGCGGTTCGCCAGCCGGCGCGAATCGGGGCCGGTGACGGCGTCGATGGCGGCGCCGGCGCGGGGGGCGACCGGGCTCGTCACAGGATCACCAGTTCGGCCTTGAGCGCGCCGGCTTCCTTCAGCGCCTCCAGGATCGCGACAAGGTCGGCCGGCGAGGCGCCGATCGCGTTCATCGCCTTCACCACATCGGCGAGCTTCGGTCCGGGCGCGAGCAGGAACACCGGCTTCACTTCCTCGCCCACCGAGACGCCCGAGCGCTGCTCGACCGCGGTCTGGCCCTGGCTGAACGGCGCGGGCTGGCTGATCCGCTGCGATTCATCGACGCGCACGGTGAGCTTGCCCTGCGTCACCGCCGCCGGCCCCAGCCGCACCGCTGAATTGATCACGACGGTGCCGGTGCGCGCGTTCACGATCACCCGCGCGGCGGGCTCCGCCGGCGTCACGACCAGATTTTCGATCGCGCTCATCAGCTGCGCGCGGACATCGGCGCCGCCCGGTGCGCTGATCGCGATCGACACCGCGTCCACCGCCTGCGCGCGCCCCGGCCCGAGCCGGGCGTTGATCGCCGCCGCTACGCTTTGCGCGGTCGTGAAATCGGCGCGCATCAGGTTGAAGGTCATCACCGGGCTGGTATCGAAACCCGTATCGACCGCGCGTTCGACGCTCGCTCCTTCCGGGATGCGGCCCGAGGAGGGGATGTTGACGACGATCTTGGAACCGTCCGCCCCGTCGGCGCCTAAACCCCCGACCGCGAGATTGCCCTGCGCCATCGCGTAAATCTGGCCATCGGCGCCTTGCAGCGGGGTGAGGATCAGCGCGCCGCCGCGCAGCGACTTGGCGCGGCCGAGCGCGGCGACGGTCACGTCGATCCGCTGGCCAGGCTTGGCGAAGGCCGGCAGTTCGGCGGTGACGAGCACGGCGGCGGCGTTCTTCAGCGCCGGGTTTATCCCCGCCGGCAGCTGAAGGCCAAAGCGCGAGGCGACCGCCTTCATCGACTGGACGGTATATTCGAGATTGTCGTCGCCCGTGCCCGGCAGGCCGACGACGATGCCATAGCCGGTCAGCTGGTTGCTGCGGATGCCCTGGAAGCTGCCGAGGTCCTTCACCCGCTCCGCCCAGGCGGGGCCGGCGGTGGCGGTCAGGCTCATCAGCGCGAGCAGCAAGGCGATCAAGCGGCGGATCATGGTTCGGCCCCCACTCAGAACGGACTGATTACGGAGAAGAAGCGGCTGAGCCAGCCCTGGCGCGCCGCGCGCGCGACATCGCCCTTGCCGGTATATTCGATCTGCGCGTCGGCCACCCGGGTGGAGGGGACGCGATTGTCCTGATCGACATCGGCCATGCGGACGAGCCCGCGAATCTGCATGAATTCGTCGCCGCGGTTGAGCACGACGCGCTTGGTGCCCTGCACTAGCATCGTGCCGTTGGGATAGACGGCGGCGACGGTGACGCTCATCTCCCCCGAGAGCGAGTTCGATTGGTCGGCGGTGCCTTGGCCCTTGAAACCGCGATTACCCCCCAGCTTCGCCGCGCCCGGATCGAAGGCGAGCGGCCCCGAGCTTGGCGGGGTGATCGCCATATTGCCCTGGCTGTCGAGCTGCGAGCTCGACGATTTGGTCGCGAGCGTGCGCTCGACCAGCACGATCGTCAGCGGATCGCCGACGCGCTTGGCGCGCCACCCCTCGTAAAGCGGGGCATAGCCGTTCACCGCCTGGAAAATCGCGCCGTTCGCCTGAGGCGGCGGCGGGGTGAACACCGGCGGCGGGGGTGGTGGCAGCGGCTGCGCGCTTGGCATGGTGGTGGTGAAGTCGGTCTTGGGCTTCTTTTTGCCAAACAGGCTGGCCTCGGCCGGCGCCGGCAACGCGATCGCGGCAGCGAGCGCGGCCAGGCCGAGCAGCGCGGCGATCCGCTCGGCGAGCGTCCATGATGGGGTCGCGGCGGGCACGCTCGCCAGGAACGGCGGCACGAACGCTTCCTCGGCGCCGGCGAAGGCGATCGGATCGCGGCTTTCGGCCGGATGGCGGCAGGCGGCGCGGCCGGGCTTAGATGTTCTGGTTGACATATTTCAGCATCTCGTCGGTCGCGGCGATCATCTTGGAATTGACCTCATAGGCGCGCTGCGTCTCGATCATGTCGACCAGTTCCTCGACGACATTGACGTTCGAGCCCTCGAGCATCCCCTGGCGGACATTGCCGCGCCCCTGGTCGCCCGGCACGCCGAGCACCGCCGCGCCCGAGGCGGCGCTCTCGAGCATGTAATTGTCGCCGCGCGCCTGCAGGCCGGCGGGGTTGGGGAAGGTCGCGACCTGCAACTGCCCCAGCTGCTGTAGCTCGGCCTGGTTGGGGATCGCGGCCGAGACGGTGCCGTCGGTGCCGATCGTGATCGAGGTCGCGTTCTCCGGGATGGTGATCCCGGGCTGCACCTGATAGCCGTCCGCCGTCACCAGCAACCCTTGCGCGGAGCGGCTGAAATTGCCGGCGCGGGTATAGCCAAGCTGCCCGCCCGGCAGCTGCACCTGGAAGAAGCCCTGCCCATCGAGCGCCAGATCGAGCGAATTGCCGGTCTGCGCGAGCGAGCCCTGGGTATCGATCCGCGCGGTGCCTTGGATGCGCACGCCGGTGCCGAGGTTGAGCCCGGTCGCATATTGCGTTTGCTGGGTGCTCGCGGCCCCCGGCGCGGTCACCGTCTGGTAGGCGAGCGTCGCGAAGGCGGCACGGTCGCGCTTGTAGGCGGTGGTGTTGACGTTCGCCAGGTTGTTCGAAATCACCCGCATGCGCATGTCCTGCGCGTCGAGTCCGGTACGGGCGATGTGAAGCGCGGCGCTGCTCATCGGGTGGCTCCTTTAGCTGGGCATGCGCATCAGGGATGCGCTGCTTTCGTCGAGTTGCTTGGCCTCTTTCATCAGATTGGCCTGGACTTCGTAGCTGCGCTGGTTCTGGATCATGTCCACCAGCGCCTCGGTAAGGTTGACGTTGGACCCTTCGAGCGCGCCCGATTGCACGCTCGCGGTCAAATCCTGGGGCAGGGCGCCGCCGCCCTTCACATAGAGCAGATTGTCGAGCCCCTTGATCGTCTTGCTGCCCTGGGTGTTCACCAGCTTGATCGTCTCGATCGCTTGCGGCGCCGTGCCGGGCGGTGACCCCTGCGGCACGAACTCCACCTGTCCGTCGGTGCCGATCGTCACGCTATCGGCCGGGGGCACGGTGATCGGCGCTCCCCCAGCGCCGATCACCGGGAAACCGTCGCCGGTTTCCAGCACCCCCGTCGTGGCGACGCGAAGATCGCCGCGGCGGGTATAGGCTTCCTGGCCGTCGCTCGCCTGCACCGCGATCCAGGCGTCTCCCTGAACCGCGATGTCGAGCGACCGGCCGGTCTGCACCACCGTGCCCGAGCGCCGATCGATATCGGTGATCTCCTCGGACGCCGGCTGGCGCGATTGCAGGCCGGGGCCTTTGACATTGAGCTGATCGAACACCACCCGGTCGGCGCGAAAGCCGATGGTCGAGGCATTGGCCATGTTGTTCGCGATCGCGGCCTGCGCCGAAAGATGCGCCTTGAGGCCCGATGCCGCGGTGTAAACCAGCTTATCCATTCAAACGCCCCCGATTTCCCTTGCGATCAGCGGATGTTGAAGATCGTCTGGCTGATCGAATTGTCGGTCTCGAGCGCCTTGGCATTCGCCTGGAAGTTGCGCTGCGCGGCGATCAGGCCGACCAGCTCTTCCGTGATGTCGACGTTCGAGCGTTCGATCGTGCCCGACAGCAGGTTGCCGAAGCCGTTCGAGCCCGCCTCGCCCGTGATCGCCGCGCCCGACAGGCCGGTCGACGCCCAGGTCGAGTTGCCGAGCTGGCGCAGGCCGGTGGGGTTCGAGAAGTTCGCGAGCAGCACCTTGCCCAGCACCTGCGACGTGCCGTTCGAGAAGCTGACCGAGATCAGGCCTTCGGAGTCCACCGTCACGCCCTGCAGCTGGCCCACGGCCTCGCCGTCCTGGCTGCGCTGCGGAATGTCGAACGGCGACGAGCTCTGCTTGGTGAGGCTGCCGAAATCGATCGAAATCTGCTGCTGGTTCGGGCTGCCCGAGGGCGTGAACGCCGGCAGCGTGGTCGGCGTCGTCGGCGAGGTGAGCGCGCCGGTCGGGTCGAAGGTCAGCTGGAAGCCCGAGCCGACCTGCTGATTGCCGACATAGGAAAAGACGCTCCACTGGCTGTTGCCGGTGGTGCCGCCCACCGTATCGCGGCGGAAATAGTTGGTCAGCGTCTGGGCGTTGCCTTCCGCGTCATAGATCGTCGTCTGGGTCGAATAGTTGAAGCTGTTCGGGTTGAAGCGGTCGAAGGTCGTAACCGACGGCACCGCCGCGCCCGAGGGCAAGTTGGCGGTCAGTTGCACATTCGCGGTCGGCACCGGGGTGCCGCTGGTCGCGGGCAGGCGCAGCGGCGTCGCCGAGTTGATGCCCGCGGCGACCACCGCGCCCGAACCGTCCGCCGGATAAGCGAGCAGGTGCGCGCCCTGGCCATCGACCACATAGCGATCGGCATCGACCAGGAAGGCGCCGTTGCGGGTATAGTTGATGGTGTTGCCGTCAAGCTTGGGCTTCACCGCGAAGAAGCCGTCACCCGAGATCGCGATGTCGAGCGAGCTCTGCGACTGCACCAGGTTGCCCTGGCTGAACTGCTGGCGGTTCGCCTTGACGACAGTGCCCGAGCCGACCGCCGAAGTCGGGTTGCGCGACACCGACGAGGCGATGACGTCGGCGAATTCCGAACGGCTCTTCTTGAAGCCGTTGGTGGTGACGTTCGCAAGGTTGTGCGAAATCACCGAAAGATCGGTCTGGGCCGCTTGCAGGCCGCTCAAGGAAGTGAAGAACGACATGGCTTATACTCCTCTATTCAAATGACTCAGCTTGCCTTGCGCACTTGACTGGGGTCGATCTGACCCAGGCCAACCAGGTTGAGCTTCGGCGCCCCGCCCGAAGGCAGCGACACCGATTCAACCGGCGCCCAGACAAGCCCGGTCGTGCCCACCGACTTGCCGTTGTTGCTTGCGGTAACCGCGATCTTGTACGGCCCGGCCGGCGCGGGATCGCCCGCCGCGGTCTTGCCGTCCCATTTCCAATCGACGCTGCCCTTCTTCTGCGCGCCCAGGTCGACGACCTTCAGCAGCTCGCCCGAGGGTGCCTGGATCGCGACCCGGACCGCGCCCGCGTCCGCCGCCAGCTCGACGGTGCCGTTCAGCGTACCGTCGGTATTCGGCGAGGCGGTGTTACCGGGGGCGAGCACGGCGCGGCCGACATAGCCCATCGCGTCGGTGCTGCTGGTGCCGTTCAGGCGATCGGCGACGGTCTTCAGCGTCTTGTTCATCTCCGCGATGCCGCTCACCTGGGTGAACTGGGCGAGCTGGGTGATCTGCTGCATCGGATCCTGCGGCGCGGTCGGGTCCTGGTTCTTCAGCTGCGCGGTGAGCAGCGTCAGAAAATCCTTCTGCGTCAGCTGATTGGCTTCCTCGGGCGTCTGCACCTTGGCCGCCGTCTTGTTGGCGGTGCGGGTGATGCCGAGGTTCTTCAGCGTGCTATCGAAGGCGGTGGTCGTCGCGGTCATGATCAGCGTCCCAGCTTCAGGGTGTCGATGATCAGCGACTTGGCGGTCTGCATCACTTCGACATTGTTTTGGTAGGTCCGCGCGCTCTCGAGCATGTCGACGAGTTCGCGGGTTTCATCGACCGCCGCTTCGAAGACGTTGCCGTCCTTGTCGGCCATCGGGTTCGACGGGTCGTAGCGCTTCACCGGCGCGTTGCCGGCGCGGACGATATTCTCGACATGCACCGAGGACAGGCCGCTGGCCTTGTCGAACTCGCTGCGGAACACCGGCTTCATCGTCTTGTAGGCGCCCGCCTCGGTCGAGGAGACGACGCCGACATTGGCGAGGTTGGACGCGGTGGTGTTCATCCGCACCAGCTGCGCGGTCATCGCGCGGCCGGCGACTTGGAAGATGGTCATGGGACGGTCGGCCATCTCACTCCCCCTTCAGCGCGCGAGTGATCTGGCCGATGCGGCCGTTGAGGAACGACAGCGTCGTCTGATAGGCGACGGCGTTCTCGGCGAAAGCGGTCTGCTCGGTGGCGAGCTCGACGGTGTTGCCATCGAGCGAGGGCTGCACCGGCACGCGGAATTTGGTGGCGGCGTCGATCGCGCCGTCGCTCAGGCTGCCATCGCTCGCCTGGCGCATCGCGGCGTCAAAATCGATGTCGCGCGCCTTGTAGCCGGGGGTGGAGGCATTGGCGATGTTCGACGCCAGCATACCCAGGCGCCGCGAGCGCACTTCCAGCGCCGCGCCATGTACCCCGAAAAGCTGTTCACCAGACATCATGGGCATTCCCCACAATCGACATTGCTCCGCCAGCAAAGAAGCAAGGGGCGTGCCAATTCTGTGGGGGTGGTTCTCGGGCTTGTACGGAGGCTCGGCGCCGAAGCGAAAGGCGGGTCGCCAGGATGGCCGGCGCGGCGAGAGGAGCGTGCTTCCCCTGATATAATAGAGCGTCGCGGCCTTATGCGCGGCGGTCGCCGCCGACTTGGCCCGCGCCTTGCTTAAAGTGGGGCATGGACCTGGTTTCGCTGCAGCCCTTGTTCGATCCCACCGCGTTCGTGCTCGTCGCTGGCGGCACGCTGCTCGCGGTGGCCCTGCGCACCCCGCTTGGCGATCTCGCCCGCGCGGGTGGCGCGTTGCGCCTGTTGTGGCGCAAGCCGTTCAGCGCCGATCCCTTGCTCGCGCAGATTTCGGCGTTCGGCCGCATCGCCGCGCGCCACGGCGTCGTCGCGCTCGAACGCTCGGTGATCGAGGATAAGGAGCTTGCCGGTGTCGTCGCGATGATCGTCGACGGTGGTGACGGGGTGGCGGTGAGCGAGACGCTCGCCACGCTGCGCCGCGCCCGCACCGAGCGCCACCTGAACGCCGCCGACACCTGGGCCAGCGCCGCCGACCTGGCGCCCGGCATCGGCATGATCGGTACGCTGCTCGGCCTGGCCGGCATGTTCCGCGCGATGGATGATCCGATGGCGATCGGCGGGGCGATGGCGGTGGCTTTGTTATCAACGCTTTACGGCGCGGTGATCGCCAATCTCGTTGCCCTGCCCGTGGCCAATCGGTTGCGCCAGGCGGCGCGGCGCGAGGCGATCGAGCGGCTGCGGCTCGACGCGCCGCTGATCGCGCTCGCCGAGCGCGAGGCGCCCCGGATGCGGCGATCCAATACGGCGGAGGCGGCATGAACGAACTGTTCGCCGAAGCGCGCCCGACGCGGCCGATCTGGCTGGTGACGCTCGCCGATCTCGCGCTGCTGTTGCTCGGCTTCATCGTGCTCGTGCTGTCGCACCAGGGCAATCAGCGCGCGCTGGCGGCGGGGTTGCGCGATCGTTTCGGCGGCCACGCGCAGGCCGGAGCTCCCGCCGCGGTCGCGACCGAGCCCGGCGTACTGCCGCTCGCCGCCGCGAGTATGCTCGATTTCGCGCCCGCGAGCGCCGCGCTGCCCGACGATCCCGCCGCGCTCATCACCTGGGCCAAGCGCCAGGCGGGCGATCCGCGCGTGCGGTTGACGATCACCGGCCTCACCGACGGCAGCGCCGCCGATCTCGACCCGCTGTCGCGTAGCGCGCCGCTGCTCGCCGCCGATCGCGCGCGGATGATCGCCGCCCGACTGGTCGCGGCGGGCATCGCCGGGCGCCAGATCGCGATCACCACCGCCGTCAGCCCCGGCAAGCGCGGCGCGATGGTGACGGCAGGCTTTGCCGGAGACCGGCAATGATTTGCCGGCAATCGAATTTCGTAAGGGAGTTCAACATGTTGCGCTTTGCCGCTTTGCCGCTGCTGCTTGCCGCCGCGCCGGCGAGCTTTCAGGATACCGCGCTGATCGACCAGGCGGTGCAGAATTTCACCGGCCATCCGGTCGGCGTGGAGGGCGGGGCACGGACCCCGGTCGATGCGCGGCTGCGGCTGGCGGCGTGCCCGATGGTCTCGCTCAACTGGATGAGCGACACGCACGATGCGGTGGTCGTCAGCTGCACCGCGCCCGCCTGGAAAATCTATGTGCCCGTCATCAGCGTACCGCGCGCGATGCCGGCGGCCGGCGCCCCGGTGCGCGCCGCTGCCCCGGTCGCGGCCGCGCCGGTGATCAAGCGCGGCGATCCCGTGACCGTGTCGGCCAACGCCGCCGGCTTCGCGATCACGCGGGAGGGCGTGGCGATGGGCGACGCCGCGCCCGGCGCGCGCTTCCTGGTCGACATGGACGGCAGCCGCAAAGGTGTTCAGGCGGTGGCGATTGCCGCCGGCCAGGCGATCTTGCCGGGTTACGAGCCCTGATTGCCGTTTCATGTTCGTACTTGAATCAATAGCTTATCCCGCCACCCGGCAGCTTGCCGGCAAAAAACTGCCGCCCGGCAAAATTTTTTTGAACAAACCCCTAAAGTCCGCCGCGCGCCGGTCGTTGCTTCAATCGTGGCAGCAGCGAATAGGTGGCGACATGGTTGATCCCATCGGGACTTCCACGGTGACAAGGCGGACGACGCAGGCGGCAGCGCCGGTGCAGGGCGGTGTGCCCGCGGCGGTTGCGAGCACCGAACCGGCGGCCGATACCGCGGCCGCGCCCGAACTCGGGCTGCAGAGCCTTGCCCGTACCCTGGCGACGAAGGCGCCGGTCGATGACGACCGAGTGGCGCGCATTCGCGCGGCGATCGCCAACCGCACTTATCCGATCCTCCCCGAGACGATCGCCGACCGGCTGATCGCGCTCAAGCTCAACTGGAGGCCCGAATGACCCGGCGGGACGCACTGGTCAGCGTGATCGAGGCGCTCCATGCCGAGATCGCCGCGCTGAAGAGCAACGACGTTGCCGCGCTCGAGCGGGCGACGCAGGAGAAGCTCGGCTATCTCGATACGGTCGCGGCGCATGACCATGAGCCGGTGACCCCCGAGCTGCGTGGCCTGGCCGAGGAAGCGCACCGGCTGAACGAGACCTGTCGCATCTACGTGAACCTGATGAGCGCCAATGTCCGCCGTCGCCTGCAAGCGCTTGCCGGCGAACCGGCAGGCGGTTACCGCGCCGCCGCCAGTGGCTTCGGGGGTTACGCACTCGCGTAACACCCTGAAGACATTGCGCTAACCCGGCGGCCTGCGCGGCCGTTCCTGTTAGTTTCAAATTGGCACGGGCCTTGCTGATGTTCCCGGGAACAGGGGAAAGTCAGTGGGCCGGCAATGAGCATTACGCCAATCGCCAATCGCCAGGGGGCCGTGCAATTCGCGATCGCGCAGGCGTCCGCGAAGACCGGGATCGATTTCAACTATCTGCTCGGCCAGGCGCAGGTCGAAAGCGGGATGCGCCCCGGCGCGCGCGCGGCCACCTCCAGCGCGAGCGGGCTTTATCAGTTCGTTGAGCAAAGCTGGCTCGCGGTCGTCAAGAAGCACGGCGCCGAACATGGCCTCGGCTGGGCGGCGGAGGCGATCGAGCCCGGTCGTGGCGGGCGGATGACGGTGAGCGATCCTGCCACCCGCCGCGCGATCCTGAACCTGCGCGGCGATCCGCAATATGCCTCGCTGATGGCGGCCGAACATGCCGCCGACAACAAGACGCATCTCGAAGGCGCGCTCGGCCGCCCGGCGACCGGCACCGATCTTTACATGGCGCATTTCCTGGGGCTGGGTGGCGCGCGGCGCTTCCTGCAGGCGCTGCAAAACAATCCCGATCGCAGCGCGGCGGCAATGTTCCCGGCGGCGGCGCACGCCAATCGCGGCGTCTTCTACGGCGCCGATGGCCAGCCGCGTAGCGTGAGCGAAATTTATCAGCGCTTCGCCACTAAGCTGGACAAGGGCGCCGATGTCGCGGGCGGCACCGGCCGCGCTTCCGCCGTGCTCGGCTTGAGCGTGGGCGACAATGAAGTGATCGCCGGCAATGGCGAGGATCAGGGCGACGCGCTCGCCTGGGCGCGCAGCACGCTCGATCAGCTCGGCGGGCGCGGCGCCGCCAAGGCGGGCAATCTGCTCCGCCCGACGCCGGACAATGCCCGGCTGGCCTATCTGATGCTCGCGCGGCTGGGGGGTAATTGATGGCGGGTCTCGCTCTGCCGCGTCCCGCCGTATGGGCGCGGGGTGCCGCGCTGCCGGTCGCGATCCTGCTGCTGGTGCTGCTGATGGTCGTGCCGATTCCGGCGGCGATGCTCGACCTGTTTTTCGTGATGAACATCACCATCAGCCTCGCCGTGCTGATGGTGTCGCTCAACACTCAGAAGCCGCTCGATTTCTCGGCCTTTCCCAGCGTGCTGCTGTTCGCGACGCTGTTCCGCCTGGCACTGAACGTCGCCTCCACCCGCGTCGTGCTGGTGCATGGGCACGAGGGCGAAAGCGCCGCCGGCCATGTGATCGAGGCGTTCGGCACCTTCCTGATCGGTGGCGACTATGTCGTCGGCCTGTTCGTGTTCGCGATCCTCGTGATCATCAACATGATCGTGGTGACCAAGGGCGCGGGCCGCGTTTCCGAAGTCTCGGCCCGTTTCACCCTCGATGCCTTGCCCGGCAAGCAGATGGCGATCGACGCCGATTTGAACGCGGGGCTGATCACGCCCGAGGAAGCCAAGGCGCGCCGGATCGAAGTCGGCACCGAGGCCGATTTCTACGGTTCGATGGACGGTTCGTCCAAATTCGTGAAGGGCGACGCGATCGCCGGCCTGTTGATTCTAGCCGCCAACGTGATTGGCGGTTTGATTCTGGGGCCGCTCAGCCACGGCCTCACCATTCAAGACGCGGCGCAGAAATATGTGCTGCTCGCGATCGGCGACGCGCTCGTCGCGCAGCTGCCCTCGCTGATGCTGTCGATCGCGGCGGCGACGATCGTGACGCGCGTCAGCTCGTCGATGGACCTGGCGGGCCAGATCGGCAGCCAGTTCGGCTCGGCCAAGACCTGGACGCCGGTCGCCGCGATCCTGACGTTGCTCGGCGTGCTGCCGGGGATGCCGCATCTGGTGATCCTGCCGGCCGCCGCCGGCTGCGGTTACCTCGCTTATGCGGCCCACAAGGCGGCGCAGCGCCCGAAGCCCTTGCCCGAGGCGCCCGCCGCGCCGCCGGTCGATCCCAGCCGGATCAGCTGGGAGGAAGTGGCCGACACGATCCAGGTCAATCTCGATATCGGCTATGGCCTGGTGCCGCTGGTCGACGAGCGCCGTGGCGCGCCGCTGATGGGGCGGATCACCGGCGTGCGGCGCCAGCTGTCGAAGGAGCTGGGCTTCGTCGTGCCGCAGGTGCGGGTGCGCGACGACATCAATCTGGGGCCGTACAGCTACCGGATCATCGTTGGCGGCGTCGTGCTGGGCGAGGATCTGGCGAGCCCCGACGAGATGCTCGCGCTCAACACCGGCCAGGCCTATGGCGAGCTGCGTGGCAAGCCCGCGAAAGACCCGACCTTCGGGCTCGACGCGACCTGGATCTCGCCCGGCGACGCCGATGCCGCGACCGGCATGGGCTATCTGGTGGTCGATGCGAGCACCGTGATCGCGACGCATCTCAACAATCTGCTGAGCGCCAACGCCGCCGAACTGCTCGGCCCGGACGAGGTGCAGAGCCTGCTCGATGGACTGAAGGAGCGCGCGGCGAATCTGGTCGCGTCGCTCTCGCCCAACCCGGTGCCGCTCACCACGCTGACGACGGTGCTGAAGGGCCTGCTGAGCGAGGGCATTTCGCTCAAGGAATTCCGCCGTATCGCCAGCGCCATCGCGGTGAACGCGCAGCGCTCGCTCGATCCCGAGGAACTGGGCGAACTGATCCGCCCCGAGCTCGGCGCGCTGATCATCCAGAAGCTCGCCGGGGTGCGCGATCCGCTGCGGGTGATGACGCTCGAAGGCCAGCTCGAAGGGCTGCTTGCCCAGGCCGTGCGCAGCGATCCGGCGCGGCGCCATGTGATCGATCCCGATCTCGGCCGCCGCATCCTGGAGGCGCTGCAACGCGCCGCGCAACCGCTGATCGCTGAAGGGAAACCCTTCGCGCTGGTGGTGCAGCCCGTGATCCGCCTGGCGATCCGCAAGCTGGTGAAGACCGCGATGCCCGACACGCCGGTAATGAGCTTCTTCGAGGTGCCCGAGGACAAGGCGGTCGAAGTGGTCGCGGTGATCGGCGCGCCGGGAGCCTTGCAATGAGCGCGCCCGCCCGCTTCCCCGGCGCCCAGCCGCTCACCTATGGCAAGGCCGGGGCGCCGCTCGATCTGAACGCGCTCGCGCGGCGCCACGCGCCACTGGTGCGCCGGCTCGCCTGGCACGTCCACGGCATGGCGAGCGCGATCGAGGTCGAGGATCTGGTGCAGATCGGCCTGGTCGCGCTGGTCGAGGCGGCGACGAGTTTCGAGGATCGCGGCACCGCGACGTTCGAGAATTATCTCGTCACCCGCGTGCGCGGGGCGATGATCGACGCGCTGCGCCGCCAGGCGACGCTCACGCGCGGCGCGATGCGCCGGCGCAAGGCCTATCAGGAAACCCTCGCCAGCTTGACCGCGCAAGGCGGCAAGCGCCCCAGCGAAGCCGCCATCGCCGATCGGCTGGGGGTGAGCATCGAGAAACTGCGCACCGACTATGCGACCGCGGAGCCCGTGATGATGGAATCGATCGACGAGGTATATGCCGACGACCTGCCGCTGTTCGCGAGCGATGATCCGAGCGCGTTCGACCAGCTCGCCGAGGCCGACCAGCGCCGCGCGCTGATCGAGGCGATCGCCGCGCTGCCCGAGCGCGAGGCGCAGGTGATCCAGCTTTATTATGTCGAGGAAATGAACCTGGAGGAGATCGGCCAGGTGCTCGGCGTCGGCAGCGCGCGGGTGTGCCAGATCAAGAAGGCGGCGCATGATCGGCTGAAAAAGGCGCTGGGACGGCTGGGGTAGGGGCGCCGCCGTTACGCTGCCACGTGCTCGCCATTTCTACGATCGCCCAGATCATAGCGTCCGCCCGATCCCCTGCTTCCTCGGCCAGGGCGGGGGGCCAGCATCCCGCCCGCATCCACCGAAGAGCCCGACACCGCAGCGTCGCGCGGCTCTATCCGGGCCTTCGGCGGGCAAGGTGTTTGGCGCCGGATCATCGCATTTCTACCGCCTGATTGCCGCGTGGTAACCGAATGGCGAGGAAATTGGGTGAATAAGGGCCGGAAGAGGTCGTTTCTCCCCATCGGGGGTCAGCGGCCAGGCTTTTAAGGGATCACCATGTTTCCAGCGATCGGTCTCGTCATCCTTCTCGCGATGGTGTTCGGCGGCTTCGCCATCACCGGCGGTGCGCTGGGCCCGGTGATGGAAGCGATTCCGCACGAAATGCTCATCATCGGCGGCGCCGCGATCGGCGCGCTCGTCATCGGCAATTCGATGAACGAGCTGAAGGCGATGGGCGGCGGCCTAGTGAAAGTGCTGAAAGGCCCCAAATATAAGAAGCAGGATTATCTCGACACCATCTTCCTGGTGTCGAAGCTGATGAAGATGCTGCGCACCGAGGGGCCGATCGCGCTCGAACCGCATGTCGAAGACCCGAAGTCGAGCGCGGTCTTCGCCGAATATCCGCGCCTCGTCGCCGACCATACGCTGGTGAACCTGATCGCCGATACGCTGCGCCTTGTCGTGGTGTCTTCGGGCACGCTCGACGTTCACGCGGTCGAGGAAGTGATGGATAACGCGATCAAGACGCACCATCACGAGGTTCAGGGCCCGCAGACGACGCTGCAGAATCTCGCCGACGCGCTGCCCGCTTTGGGTATCGTCGCCGCGGTGCTCGGCGTGGTGAAGACGATGGGCGCGATCGACAAGCCGCCGTCGATCCTGGGCGCGATGATCGGCTCGGCGCTGGTCGGCACCTTCATGGGCGTGCTGCTGGCCTACGGGATCGTCGCGCCGCTCGCCGGGCGGTTGCAGCAGATCATCGACGCCGACGCCGCGATCTATCACACCGTCAAGCAGATCATCATCGCCTCGCTCCACGGCCATCCGCAGCCGCTGGTGATCGAGGCGGCGCGCTCGGGGATCGCGCACCACAACCAGCCGGGCTTCGCCGAAGTGTTCGACGGTCTGCGCGGCCGTTAAGGGGGGACCGACACCATGGCCGCCCGCGCGCCGCACGGCAACAATCAGCCGCCGAAGATCATCGTCAAGAAAATCTATGTCGAAGGGCATGGCGGCCATCATGGCGGCGCGTGGAAGGTCGCTTACGCCGATTTCGTGACGGCGATGATGGCGTTCTTCCTGCTGATGTGGCTGCTGGGGGCGACCAACGAAAAGCAGCGCAAGGCACTCGCCGACTATTTCGCGCCGACCCTGGTGGACTTCAAGCAGAGCAGCGCCGGCTCGACCGGGCTGTTCGGCGGCGCGTCGATCACCGATCTCGATAATTATCCGCACAAGGCGCAGCAGACCGGCACCAAATCGATGACGGTGCCGATCGACTCGGTCGGCGGCGCGCAGGTCGGTTCGGGCCAGAAGGGGACGCTCAAGGAAAAGTCCCAGATGGCCGAGGACAAGAAGAATTTCGACAAGATCGCCAAGCAGGTGAGCAAGGCGATGGCCAGCAACGCCAAGCTGCAGAAGCTCGCCACGCACGTTCGCTTCGTGCCGACGCGCGACGGGTTGCGGATCGATCTGGTCGACAATGCCGATTATTCGATGTTCAAGCTCGGCACGACCACCTTCGAGAGCGAGGCCGACAAGCTGATGGGCTTGATCGCCCAATCGATCCGCGACCTGCCCAACCCGCTGATGATCCGCGGCCATACCGACAGCCTGGCGTTCCAGAGCCCGACAGGGATGAACAACTGGCTGCTCAGCTCGGGCCGCGCCGAGGCGACGCGCCAGCGGCTGGCCGAGGGCGGCATCCCCAATGATCGCTTCGAGCGGATCGAGGGCGTCGCCGAGCGCGAGCCAATGATCACCAAGGACCCGGCCGATCCGCGCAACCGGCGCGTGGCGATCACCTTGCTCTACCGCTCGTCGATGCTCAATCGCTGATCAATGCAGCTTCAGCCGCGGACGCACGATGCGGTTGACGTGGCCGACGAGCACAAGCCCCAGGCCCTTCAGCCAGCCATGGATCGCGATCAGGTGCATCCGGTAGAGCGAGGCATAAACGAAGCGCGCCAGCCGGCCCTCGATCGCCATGCGCCCGCCGACCAGATTGCCCATCAGGCTGCCGACGGTCGAATAGCGGCTCAAGGACACCAGCGAGCCGTGGTCGTGATAGACGAAGGGCTTGAGCGGCTTGCCTGCCATCGCGCGCAGCAGATTGTCATAAACGGTCGCCGCCATCTGGTGCGCCGCCTGCGCGCGCGGCGGGATTGGGCGTTCGGCGCCCGGTAGCTTGCACGAAGCGCAATCGCCGATCGCGTAGATGCGCTCGTCGGCGGTCGTCTGGAGCGTGGGGAGGACGACGAGTTGGTGATTGGGCGTGGTCTCCAGCCCGCCGATGCCCGCCATCCGCTCGGCGCCGCGCACCCCGGCGGCCCACACGCGCAAATCCGCCTCGATCGCCCCGCCATCGGCGGTCATCACCGCGTTCGGCGTCACTTCGCTCACCTTGGTCGCAGTGAGCACAGTCACGCCGAGCGCCTCCAGCTCCTCGTGCGCGGCCTGGGCGAGTTTTTCGGGGAGCGCGGGCAGGATGCGCGGGCCGGCCTCGATCAGCGTCACTTTCAGGCGGCGCTCGTCGAACACCTCCAGCCCGTAATAGCTGAGCGCGGCGGCGGCGTTGAACAGCTCGGCGGCGAGTTCCACCCCGGTCGCGCCCGCGCCGACAATCGCGATGCGGACATATTCATCGGCATGGGGGTCCGCGATCATCGCCCGCGACACCCGCAGGCAATGATCGAGCAGGCGTGACCGGAACCGATCGGCCGCCGCGCGATCATCAAGGAACAGGCAATTATCGCGCACGCCCTTGGTGCCGAAATCGTTGGTGACCGATCCGGTCGCGATCACCAGATAGTCATAGCGGATGCGGTGGCGGCCGATCAGCTCGGTGCCGTCTTCGTCGATCAGCGGGGCGAGGATGATCTCGCGGGCGTCGCGGTCGATCCCCTCCAGCGTGCCCTGGAAATAGCGATAGCCCCAACGGTGGCAGTGGCTGCGATAGCCGACCTCGTCCAGATTGGCGTCGAGCGAGCCGGCGGCGACCTCGTGCAGCAGCGGCTTCCAGATATGGGTGCGGTTGCGCTCGACCAGAATGATGTCGTGCCGCTCGCGCCCGAAGCGTTTGCCGAGGCGAGTCACCAGCTCCAACCCCGCGGCGCCGCCCCCGATCACGACGATCTGCGTCTTCTTCGTCACGCGCGCGGCTCCCCAGCAGGAGGATGTACCGCCCGCGATACGGAAAAATCGACGCGAGCGGAAGCCGCCCGTCGCTAACCCTCGATCCGCGCCAGCATCGCTTCGACAAGCGCCAAGATCGCCGCGCGGGCCGGCGCGATCGCCAGCCCCTGATCGTGGCGCAAGCGGCGCCAGCATTGGAAGCTGGTCGCGACCTCGATCGCGCTCGCGGTCGCGGAATCGTCGATCACCGCCTGCGGCAGGATCGCGTGGAGCGAGGTTCGCTCCAGTTCCAGCTGGCGCTGATAGCCCTGCATCAGAAAGGCACTCTGGAAGCGCTTGATGCTGGCGGAGATGCGATAGGGCATGATCGCTTCGTAGATTTCGATGCGACGGTCGACCAGCTCGCGCAGCCGGTCGCGCCAGGTTTCGGTGACGAACGGCTTTAGCATCAGCGGCATCACCTGCCGCTCGATCGCCTCGGCCATCGCGCGGTAGAGCGTGTCCATCTCGTCGAAATGGCGGAATACCGTGCGCAGGCCGACGCCCGCGGTTTCGGCGACGCGCGCGGCGCTGGGCGACACATCGCCATCGCGCACCAGATCGAGCAGCGCGCCGACGATCTTGTCGCGCGTCGCGCGGCTGCGGGCGAAGCGACCGTCACTATTCGGGTCGATCGGCCGGCGAGGGCGGGCCGTTTTAACGGTTTTTTGTACGGTGACAGTCATAGCAAGCGCGCGCCCTTATCGACTGGCTCCGCTCAAGTCGAGCGGGTGGCGAGAGGTTTGCGATCAAAAGAGCAAGCACTGCTGCTGCCCATTTCTTGCTTGCGCGCCAATTCCTGAAGGGAAGCTCGCCGAGCGCGCTCAACCCTTAATTTACCTTAATCGCGGCGCGCGGCCGCGTTAGGCGTTAACCATGCTCGGCACGCTCGCGTTCGAGCAGTTCGACCCGTACCCGAGTCGCGCTCAGCGACAGCCGCACCTCGATCAGAAAGAACACCAGCCCCAGCGTCAGCAGCGCCATCGCCACGATGAACAGCAGCGCCACGACATTGCCGATGCGCAGATCGGCGAGCTCCGCCAGGAAGAGCAGCGCGACAACGACGCAGATCGCGATCGCGCTGGTGACGCACAGCAGCAACGCGGCGTTGATGATCGCCATGCGCCGGTCGAGCAGCCGCAGCTCGCGGACATGGCGATCGTGTTCCGGACCGCTCGAGCGCGGGTGAAGCGCTTCGAGCGCCCGCGCGCGATCGACCACCCGCGCCAGCCGCCCGGCGATCAGGTTCAGGATCGCGCCGAGCCCGGCGAGCAGGAACACCGGACTGACCGAGGCCGAGATGGTCTGCGCGATGGCGTTGACGGCGGGCATGGACATGGCCGCACCAAGCGCGTCGGGAGGGCGGGCGTCAAGCCGCGATGCCAACCGCTTGGTAAGGCGACGGATGCTATGGTCGCCGGCGATGAACAAGCCCGTCACCCCGGGCGAGCTGCGCGCCGCGCCCGCCGCGTGCTGGGTCGCCGGCCTGCCTCAGGCGATCGATGCCGTCGCGGCGGCGGCGCCGGCGAGCCATGGCTTTCTGCGGCGCCAGTGGTTCGCGGCGGCGGTCGCGACCTATGGCGGCGCGGCGGAGACGCTGGTCGTGATGCAAGGCGATACGCCCATCGCGGCGCTGCCGGTCGTGTCGATGGGGCCGGCGCCGCTCCGCGCGGTGGCGGTTCCGGGCTGCTATTGGCCGTTCCGAAGCTTCCCCGCGGCGCACGGCGCGGCGCCATTCGATGCATTGGTCTTGGCGCTTGGCCAGCGCGCGCGGGCGCTGCGCATCGGCCCGGTCTATGATGGCGACCCCGCGCTCGGCGGGCTGCTCGGCGCTGCCCGGGCGCGCGGCTGGGTGGCGTTATCGCGCGATATCGCGCGAAGTTACCTGCTCGACATTGCCGCGGAGAGCGCGGGCGGGGCGTGGCCGCGCACCTCGACGCTCAAGAAGAACCGCTTCCATGAAAAGCACCTGGCCAGCCATGGCGTGCCCGA
Source organism: Sphingomonas sp. (assembly GCF_019746665.1). GTDB lineage: Bacteria > Pseudomonadota > Alphaproteobacteria > Sphingomonadales > Sphingomonadaceae > Sphingomonas. The sequence continues at coordinate 18,981 of NZ_JAIERS010000016.1, forward strand.
CTGGCGCTTCCTCGACGGCGCGGCGCTCGCGACCGGCGGGTTCGACGCCCTGGCCGAGGTCGAGGAGAAAAGCTGGATCGCCGAGCGTACCGACGGCCGCGACGCGAAGTTCACCGCGCGCGGCCACGGCGCGTTTTGGCGGGGGTGACGGAAGACCCGGCGCTCGCCGCGATGTGCCACGCCGCGCTGCTGACGATCGACGGCGCGCCGGCGGCGTTCAGCTTCGATCTCGATTGCGGCACGCTCAAATATGCGATCGCCAACAGTTATGATCCGGCCTTCGCCAAGCATTCGCCGGGCAAATTGCTCTATTGGCGCAACCTGGCCGAGGCCAAGGCGCGCGGGATCGAGCGGGTCGATTGGGGCGCGGGGGACAGCGGCTATAAGCGCGTGATCGGCGCGGCGCCGGGGCCGATGATCCGCGACTGGCTGCTGCTCGCCCCGGGGCCGGCGGCGCTGGTCGGGCGGATCGCGGGCGTGCTGTGGCGGCGCAGCGGCCAGACCGCGCAGGCCGCCGCATAGCCGGCGGCGCCACCTTCATCGCAAACTCCGGGAGGCCCCGCTCGAGGCGAAGCGCTAGCGCATGACGGACCGTTCCGTGGAGTCCCGGAAATGCCCGACCTGTTCGATCCTATCATTGTCGATACCGCCGCGCTCGACCGTGATGGCCATGCGCTGTTGCCCGGGCTGCTCGATGCCGAGGATTGTGCCGCGCTGATCGCCGCTTATGACGATCCGGACGTCGCCTACCGTTCGACGGTAATGATGGCGCGCCACGGGTTCGGACGGGGCGAATATCGCTATTTCGCGCGGCCCCTGCCGGCGATCGTCGCGCGGCTGCGGCGCGATCTGTACCCGCCGCTCGCGGCGGTCGCCAATCGCTGGGCCGAGCAGCTCGGCACCGCCGCCATTTGGCCATTGGATCATGCCGCGCTAGAGGCGCGCTGCCATGCCGCCGGGCAAACGCGCCCCACGCCACTCCTGCTGCGCTACGGGCCGGGCGATTACAACCGGCTGCACCAGGATGTGTATGGCGCGCTCGTCTTCCCGTTGCAGCTGCTGGTGCTGCTGAACGAGCCGGGGCGCGACTTTGACGGGGGCGAGGTGGTGCTGGTCGAGAACCGGCCGCGCATGCAATCGCGGGCGAGCGTGCTGCCGCTGCGCGCGGGTGACGCGGCGATCTTCCCGGTGCGCGAACGCCCCATCGCGAGCGCGCGGGGTTATGCGCGGGCGGGGATGCGCCACGGGGTGAGCGCGATCCGATCGGGCCAGCGCCACGTGCTCGGGATCATCTTCCACGACGCAGCCTAAGGCCGCGTCAGCCGCGCACGTAGCGGAAGTACCACACCTCATGCTCCTGGCGTCTTGCCTTGGCTTCGTAGCGGGTCTGCGGCCAGTCGGCGGGGCGGGTGAGGAAGTCGGCGGCGCTCTCCGCCAGCCAGCGAAAATCGCGGCGCTGGCGCATTACCATCATCGACCAGCGGCAATAAGTGGGGTCGTCGGTGCCGAGGCGGAATTCGCCGCCGGGCATCAGCTTGGCGGCGATCAGGTCGAGCGGGCCGGGGTTCATCATCCGTCGCTTGGCGTGGCGCGCCTTGGGCCAGGGATCGGGGTGGAGCAGATAAACGCGGCTGAGCGACGCGTCGGGCAGCCGCTCGATCACCTCGAGCGCGTCGCCCATGTGCAGACGGACATTGGCGATCGCGCCATCGCGCAAATGGTTGAGCGCGCTCACCACGCCGTTGAGGAACGGCTCGCAGCCGATGAAACCGTGCGCGGGGTGCGCCGCCGCCTGCGCCGCGAGATGCTCGCCGCCGCCAAAGCCGATTTCGAGCTGAAGCGGGCGCGTATCGCCGAACAGTTCCTCGCTCGTCAGCGGCCCCGTGTCGGGCACCGCGAGCCGCGGCAGCCATTCCTCGACGAGCGCGGCCTGGCCGACCCGCAGCTTATGCCCCTGGCGCCGGCCATAGAGGCGGCGGATGGTGGTGGGATCGTTCATGGCGTGTGCCCTAGCCCCACTGGCTGGCTGGAGCAAAGCGGGTGCTTAAGGATCGAGGCGACATCGCTTAATCAGGATCGGCGGCCCGTCCTGTTCGCCCTGCTCGCCCACCCCCATTCGGTTACGAGGTACGGGGCGAGAAGGGCTAGCGCACCGCCTTGGCATCGATCGTCACATCGCCTTTGCCTCCCCAGGTCGTCACGCTGCTGGTCGGGCGTTCGCTCTTGACGATCGCCAACGCCTGTTCGGGCTTTGGCAAGCCGTCGCGCGGGGCGAAGATGAAGCTTTGCGCGACATTGTAGAGCGAGATGCTGTAATTTTTCTGGTCCTTGCTGTTGAGCAGCGCGCCGAGCGAGTCCACGCTCACGTAAATGCCGCGCCCGGCGTCACCCAGCGCGATCAGATAGCCGTCGCGCTCGCCATCGGCGCGATACACGCCGGCATTGCCGAGTTCAGGATGCGCCGCCGGATCGCGGCAAAACGTGGCCACATGAGCCGTCTTTTCGGGCTTCACCTCCCCCTTGGCGATCGCGCCGAGCAGCGCACCCTGCAGCAGGCTCGATCCCAGCGCATCGCCGCGCGGCTTGGCGTCGTCCTTGGCGCGCAAGGTGGTGGTGCAATCGGCGATCGGCCTCGCGGCGGGGACCGGCGCAATTGTCTTCGGCCAGGCCAGCGCGCCGAGCACCGCCTGCATCCGCGCGCCCAATTCCTCCGGCGCCAGCGTGGTGGAGCTGTAGCGCAGCTTGACCAACCAGTCCTCGCCCAGCGGCACCAGTGCGACGCCGGTGCTGCGGTAAGGCGGCTTGCTGACGCGAAACACCTGCATCAGCCCGCTCGCGTTGCTCTGCCCCGGTGGGGTGAAGGCGGCGGGCGGGGCAAGCGGTGCCGGTCCGCCATAGATGTCGCGAGCGAGCACTTGCCGCGCGGCACGATCTAACCACACGGGGATGTCGCCGGTCGCGCGACGGAAGATGTAGAGCGTCACCGACTCCTCGGCGTCCGCCGTCTTATATTCGATGAACTCGTCGAGATCGGGAACGAGCACCGCGATCCGCGCCCGCGGCGGGAGCCCGGGCAACGCCGCCGGGATCTCGAGCCCGGTCGGTCCGTGGCGATACGCGGCGTCCGCCGCGAGGGTACGCTCCTGCGGACCTTGCGCGGTGGCGGGGGGCACGATCAGGAACGCTGCCGCCACAATCCATTGGAACCGCATAAAAAACTCCCCGGGAATCGCTTCCCGGGGAGGCTAGTCGAGCTACAAATCAATGCAAGTTACGCGACGGCGGCTTTCAGCGCGTCGACCAGATCGGTCTTTTCCCAGGTGAAATAATCACCTTCCGCCTGGCGGCCGAAATGGCCGTAAGCCGCCGTCTTCTGATAGATCGGCTTGTTGAGCTTCAGATGTTCGCGAATGCCCTTGGGGGTCAGCCGCACCAGCTGCGGCAGCACGCGCTCCAGCGTCGCTTCGGGCACGGTGCCGGTGCCGTGGGTGTCGACATAGACCGACAGCGGCTCGGCGATGCCGATCGCATAGGAAAGCTGGATCGTCACCCGGCGGGCGAGGCCGGCGGCGACGACGTTCTTCGCCAGATAGCGCGCGACATAGGCCGCCGAGCGATCGACCTTGGTCGGGTCCTTGCCGCTGAACGCGCCGCCACCGTGCGGGCTGGCGCCGCCATAGGTGTCGACGATGATCTTGCGGCCGGTCAGGCCCGCGTCACCGTCCGGCCCGCCGATTTCAAAGCGGCCGGTGGGGTTGACGTAAATCTTGGTCTCGTCGGTGATGAAGCCTTCGGGCAGAACGTCGCGGAACACGCCCATCACATAGTCGTGGAGCTGCTGGTACTTGGCCGGATCGCCCTCGCCGCCGTGGAAGAAATAGCCCGGGGCGTGCTGGGTGGAGACGACGAGCGCGGTCGCGCGCACCGGCGCCTCATCCCGATATTCCAGCGTCACCTGGCTCTTGGCGTCGGGCTCCAGGAAATCGACGACCTTGTTGTGGCGGTCGGCGGCCATCCGCTCGAGGATGCGGTGCGCGTAATAGAGCGTCGCGGGCAGCAGATCGGGGGTCTCGTCGGTCGCATAGCCGAACATGATGCCCTGGTCGCCGGCGCCTTCGTCCTTGTTGCCGGCTTCGTCCACGCCCTGCGCGATGTGCGCCGACTGGCCGTGCAGGTGGTTGGCGAATTCGAATTCGTTCCAGTGGAAGCCGGCCTGCTCATAGCCGATGCGCTTCACCGTTTCGCGCACCACACGCTCGACCTCTTCCGGCACGCCGGGCGCCCAGCCGGTCGCTTCGTCATAGATGCCGCGGCCGCGAATTTCGCCGGCGAGCACCACGCGCTGGGTCGTGGTCAGGGTTTCGCAGGCGATGCGCGCTTCGGGATCCTTCCCCAGGAACAGATCGACGACCGCGTCCGAAATCTGGTCGGCGACCTTGTCGGGATGGCCTTCGGAGACCGATTCGGAGGTGAACAGGAACGACGAGCGCATGAATTTCCCTCTTGTTTGGAACGCCAGGCGTCATAGCCGCTGTCGCGACGATGACATATAAAGTTTTCCTTATATGAGCCCCTAGCGGCCCCACCGGCGGAAGGCAACAGCGCTTGCGGCGAGCACCGCGCCGACGATCAGCGCGAGCCAGTTACCGAAGCGCGCGAAGGGGGTGGGCGCGGCGGCGGGGGGGATGACGGCTTCCACCGCCCCGCCGCGCTGCGGCGGCACGGTGCCGACCAGGTGGCCATCGGCGGCGATGATCGCCGAGATGCCGGTGGGCGTCGCGCGGACGATCGGCAGCCCCTCCTCGATCGCTCGTAGTCGCGCCATCGCCAGATGTTGCGCTGGACCCCAGGCGCCGTACCAGCTGTCGTTCGAAGGGTTGAAGATGAAGCGCGGGCGGCGCGCCGGGTCGACGATTTGGCCGGAAAAGATCACCTCGTAGCAGATCAGCATTCCGACCGGCCCGAAGCCCGGCAGTTTCAGGCTGCGCGGCCCCGGGCCGGGGGCGAAATCATAGCTCCCGGGGACCAGCCGGGCGAAACCGATCTGGCTCAGCAGCGGCCGCCAGGGAAGATACTCGCCCCACGGCACCAGATGCGCCTTGTCGTAGCGGCCGCGCAGGCGCCCCCGCGCGTCGATCGCGAAGATGGAGTTGGTGACGGTGCTGATCTCGCCGGCGGGCGTGAACTGTACGGCGGTGCCGCCGGTCAGCACCAGATCGCGCGGGCCGAGCAATCGGGCGATGCGCGCCCGCACCCGCGCCGGGCTTTCCTGCCGCCAATAATAGGCGGTCGGGTAGCCGTCCTCAATCAGATAGCGCAATGCGCCCTCGGGCCAGAGGATCAGGCGCGGGGCGGGGCCGGGGCGGCCGCTTAGGCGCTCCAGCGCGCGCAGGTTGTTCTCGGCATAGGCGTCGGTGGGGCGTTCCTCCTCGGGCAGATCGGGCTGCACCGCGCGAACGCGGGGGGCCGCGTCGGGCATCGGCGCCTGAGAAATACGAGCCGGGGTGAGCGCGAACAGCGCGACGAGTGGCAGCGCGACCGCGCTCGTCCGCCAACGGCCGTGCACCAGCAGCAGCAATGCGCCGGCGAGCACCACCGTGAGCCCCGAAAGCGCATAGGTTCCGATCCAAGCCGCCAGCTGCGCGACGCCAAGCAGCGGCACCCAAATGCTGCCAAGCGGCGGCCAGGGATAGCCGGTGAGCGCCCAGCCGCGCAGCCACTCGGTCAACAGCCAGGCCGCGCCCGACATCAGCACGAAGCCGAGGCCCGGCGCCTCGCCGGCCACGTGCCGCTTGCCCCAGCGCCAGGCGAGCCCGGCGGCCATCATCGGGAAGATCGCGAGGTAAAGGCACAGCAGCGCGACCGCCGGAAGCCCAAGCCAATGCGGCATCGCGTCCTGCAGGGTGAAGGCCTTGGCGATCCAGTTGTTCGCGATCGACAGATGCGCCCAGCCGAACAGCCACCCGCGCCCGAGCGCCGCGCGAACGGTGGGCGCGCGGTGGACGAGCGCGAGCCACGCGGCGAAGGCGGCGAGCGTCAGCGGCCAGAGATCGAGCGGCGCATAGCCGCACGCCGCGACCGCGCCGAGGAGCAGCGCGGCGAGCCGGGGATGGCGATCGAGCAGGGTCATGCCCCGGCTATGGGGCGGGCAGGGCGGGGGCTCAAGGGGTGGCGTTCAGCCGGTCGTATCCCGTGCGGCAGGCCAATTTGGTCCTTGGGATAAGCTGGCGTTTCGCCCGTTCCTCGTATCTGCCTTCCCCGGCGAAGGCCGGGGCCCAGTTGCCCCCCGTTGCAAGCGCTGAGCCGGACCTATTGCCCGCCGGATTCTGGGCCCCGGCCTTCGCCGGGGAAGTGGCAATGGAGGAAATAAACATTCATCGAGGCGTGAGGGAGATTAACTCGAACCGAATTGTTACTTCTGCAGAAGGCGTGCGCGACTGCGTGGTTTCGTGACTCAGGCGCCTTCCGCCTTCGCCCTCAGCGCGCTGATCGTGATCGAATTGGTGATCGCTTCGATGTCGGTCTTGAGATGCAGCAGTCGCACGCCGCCTTGCGCCAGCGCCCGATCAAGCGCTGGCCCGAAATCGGCGGTGCGCTCTACCGTCTCGGCCCAGCCGCCATAGGCGCGGGCGAGCGCCGCGAAATCGGGGTTGCGGAGCGCGGTGCCGCTCACCCGGCGCGGATAGTCGCGCTCCTGGTGCATCCGGATCGTGCCATAGCCGCCATTATCGACCAGGATCACGAGCACGTTCGCGCCGTGCTGGATCGCGGTCGCGAGTTCCTGACCGTTCATCAGGAAGTCGCCGTCGCCCGCCACCGCGACCACGGTCTTGTCCGGGCAGCGCAAGGCGCCCGCGACCGCCGCCGGCACGCCATAGCCCATCGCCCCCGCCGTCGGCGCGAGCTGGGTGCCCGGGCCGCCATAACGCCAGTAACGATGCCACCAGCCCGAAAAATTGCCCGCGCCGTTGCAGATGATCGTTTCTTCGGGCGCAAGCCGCTCACGCATCGTGGCGACGCACAAGCCGAGATCAAGCGTCACGCCCTCGCGGGGTTGAGGTGTCGACCAGCCAAGATACTCGGCATGGGCCTCGGCGGCGCCGGGCGACGGTTGCTCAGGAAACTCCGCCGTCACGATCTCGATCGCGAAAGCACAAGGATCGGCGCAGATGGCAAGGTCGGCGCGATAGACTCGATTGAGCTCATTTGCGTCGGGATGGACATGGATCAGCGTCTGCCCGGGATGATCGGGCGTGATCAGCGTATAGCCGTCGGTCGTCGCTTCGCCCAGCCGCGCGCCAACGGAGAGGATGACGTCCGCGCACTTGACCCGCTCAACCAGTTTGGGGTTGGGTCCGTAGCCAAGGTTGCCGGCCCAGGCCTTGTGACGATTGAACAGGGCATCTTGCCGGCGAAAGGCACCAATCACCGGAACCCCCCAGTGGTTCGCGAAGTGCCCGAAGGCGGCGGAAGTCGCGAGGTCCCAGCCGGCACCCCCGACAATCGCGACCGGACGTTCCGCCCGGCGCAACGCATTGACTACCGGCTCCAGATAGTCGCCCGCGATCCAGGGCCGCTCGCGCCCAATTCGCGGCCGGTCGACCGCCGCCACCTCATCGCGCAGCATGTCCTCGGGCAGCGCCACCACCACCGGCCCCGGCCGCCCGCTGATCGCGGTGCTCCACGCCCGTGCGACATATTCCGGCAGCCGCCGCGCGTCATCCACCCGCAGCGCCAGCTTGGCGAGCGGGGCGAACATCGCCACCAAGTCGATTTCCTGAAACCCCTCACGGTCGCGCATCCCGCGATCGACATCGCCGATGAACAGCAGCATCGGCACCGAATCCTGCATCGCGACATGCACGCCGATGCTGGCGTTGGTCGCCCCGGGTCCGCGCGTGACGAAGCAGACGCCGGGTCGCCCGGTGAGCACGCCATCCGCGCACGCCATAAACGCCGCGCCGCCTTCCTGCCGGCACGTCACCACATCGATCTGGGGCGTGTCGTGCAGCGCGTCGAGCACCGCGAGAAAGCTTTCGCCCGGCACCTGGAACAGCCGGTCGCAGCCTTGCGCGACCAGATTATCGACCAGGATCCGGCCGCCCGAGCGAATTTGCGTCATGCGCGCGGGTCTAATCCCCGGCGCGGGGCGAGGGAAGTGGTTAGCGCGCCGCCGCGAGCACCGGGCGCAGCGGCATCACCGGCTCGTCCTCGAACAGCCAGCGCTGGGCTTCTTCCGGGTCGGTGAACATCCGCGCGGTGCGGCTCTCCGCCGCGCGCAGCAACTGCATCCGCGCGAGCGACGAGGCGGTGATGAACGCGATCTTGCGCGAATGGTGGCGCTTGTTCGACAGTAGGGCCTGGAAGGCGTGCACCGTATCCTGCGGCTGGATCTTCATTTCGCGCACATCGGTGAGCGTGAGATGCTGGTTCGGTGCGCAGCGCAGCCGTGCATGGGCACGGTCGCGATCAACCTCGAACGCGATCACATCGGCAGGGGTGAAAAAGCCGCGCAAAGTGATGCGGACAACGCTGAGCGCGGTATCAACGTCGATCGACCAAGTGGCTTGCATGGCGCCAGGATAAGGGCGAGTTTCTTGCCGAGCGGTAAAATCGCCGCTTTGGTAGTTTCACGAGGGGCTCAAAGTGGGTGAGCTGTCGATCGTCGCCGAAGGATTGCGCTTTCCCGAAGGGCCGGTCGCCATGCCCGACGGCAGCGTGGTGCTGGTGGAGATCGCCGCCGGGCGCGTCACCCGCGTTCACCCCGATGGCCGCCAGCAGATCGTCGCGGCGCCCGGTGGCGGCCCGAACGGGCTCGCCTTGGGGCCGGATGGCAAGCTCTATTGCTGCAACAATGGCGGGTTCAACTGGCGCGAGGCGAACGGCTATCTGATCCCGCACGGCCAGGCCGATGACTATTCGCGCGGCCGAATCGAGCGGATCGATCCCGACAGCGGTAAAGTGGAAGTGCTCTACCGCGACGGCGATTTCGGCTGCCGGTTGCGCGGGCCGAACGACTTGGTGTTCGATGCCCATGGCGGCTTCTGGTTCACCGACCACGGCAAGAATCGCGAGCGCGAGCGCGACATTACCGGCATCTTCTACGCCAAGGCCGATGGCAGCCTGTTGAAGGAAGTGATCTTCCCCAGCGAAAACCCCAACGGGATCGGCCTCTCGCCCGATGGCGCGATGCTCTATGCGGCGGAGACCTATACCTGCCGGCTGATGGCGTTCCGCGTCACCGCGCCGGGGGAAGTCGCGGCCGACGCTGGGCCGGGCGGCCCCGGCATCCCGCTCTACCGCCCGGCGGGATACAAGTTTTTCGACTCGCTGGGGGTGGAGGAAAGCGGCAATATCTGCGTCGCGACGATCGGCGAGGCAGGGATTTCGGTGATCTCTCCGCTGGGCGAGCTGGTCGAATTCGTGCCGACGCCCGATATCTTCACCACCAATATCTGCTGGGGCGGGGAGGGACGGCGGACGGCCTATATCACTCTGTCGGGCTCCGGGCGGCTGGCGGCGATGTCCTGGCCGCGCGCGGGGCTGGCGCTCCATCATGGCTGAACCTGCCTTTTGACGAAGCTTGCGCCAATCGCGTGCGTGCCGCTCGCCCGCCGTTGACCATCCCGTCACGGGCGGATTATCGCCCTGGCAACCAAGGAGAGTCCGCGATGAACAAGCGCTTCCCCAATGCCGCCGCCGCGCTCGATGGAGTGCTGAAGGACGGGATGCTGATCTGCGCGGGCGGATTTGGCCTGTGCGGCATCCCCGAACGGCTGATCGACGCGATCCGCGATTCAGGCGTGAAGGACCTCACTTTCGTGTCGAACAATGCCGGCATCGATAATGAAGGGCTCGGCAAGCTGCTGCGCACGCGGCAGGTGAAGAAGATGATCTCCTCCTATGTCGGCGAGAACAAGGAGTTCGAGCGGCAATATCTGTCGGGCGAGCTGGAGGTGGAATTCTGCCCGCAAGGGACGCTCGCCGAGCGCTGCCGCGCCGGCGGGGCGGGCATCCCTGGTTTCTATACCAAGACGGGCGTGGGCACCCAGGTCGCCGAGGGCAAGGAAGTGAAGATCTTCGACGGCGAGGAATATATCCTCGAGCGCGGCATCTTCGCCGATCTGTCGATCATCAAGGGCTGGAAAGCCGACGAGGCGGGCAATCTGATCTTCCGCAAGACCGCGCGCAACTTCAACCAGCCGATGGCGACCGCCGGCAAGCTGTGCGTCGCCGAGGTGGAGGAGATCGTGCCGGTCGGCAGCCTAGACCCCGATCAGGTCCACCTGCCCGGTATCTACGTCAACCGCCTGATCCTGGGCGCGCCCTATGACAAGAAGATCGAGTTTGTGACGACCCGCGAGCGGGTCGCGGCTTGAGTTAGCTAAGCCGGTTAGCTAAATAAGGGGCCATGGCGACGGTTACGATCCACGAGGCGAAAACGCACCTGTCCCGCCTGCTTGCGCGCGTCGAAGCGGGCGAGGAGATCGTGATCGCGCGCGGCTCGACCGAGATCGCCAAGCTCGTTCCGCTGACGCAGCCGTCGCGGCCACCGCGCATCCCCGGGCGGCTGGCGCATGAGCGCCCCCCTGGCAGTCCGGGTATCACCGACGCCGGATTTTGGGAGCCGCTCACCGACGAAGAGATGGGACTCGGCCCTGATCCGCTGCTCGATCCGCCCATCACGCGGCCGTGAAATATCTGCTCGACACCCATGCGCTGCTTTGGTGGTTCAATGAGCCCGAGCGGCTCAGTTCCGCCGCGCACGCCGCGATCTTGAATGGTGAAGAGGTGGTCGTCAGTGCGGTGTCGGCAATGGAAATCGCGATCAAATACCGTAAAGGCCGCCTTCCCTATCCCAGCTCGCTTGCGGTGCGGTTCGCAGCGACAGTCGCGACGGAAGACTTTGTAACGCTCGCCATCAATGTCGATCATGCCCAGCGGGCTGGCGCTTATCCGGCGGCGCATGCCGATCCGTGGGATCGCCTGCTTGCGGCGCAGGCGGAAGTTGATGGCTTGCAGCTGATCAGCTGCGATAAGCAGATCGCCGCGCTCGGCGTGACCACACTCTGGTGAGGGAAGGATGACCATGCAAGACACCGCCACCAAAGGCTGGACCCGCGACCAGATGGCCGCGCGTGCCGCGCAGGAGCTGCAGGACGGCTTCTACGTGAACCTTGGCATCGGCATCCCGACGCTGGTCGCCAACCACATCCCCGCGGGCATGGATGTAACGCTCCAGTCCGAGAACGGGATGCTCGGCATCGGGCCGTTCCCTTACCCGGATGAGGTCGACGCCGACCTGATCAACGCCGGCAAGCAGACGATCAGCGAGCTGCCGCAATCGGTGTACTTCAGCAGCGCGGACAGCTTCGCGATGATCCGTGGCGGCCATATCGACCTGACCGTGCTCGGCGCGATGGAAGTCTCCGAAGGTGGCGACATCGCCAACTGGATGATCCCCGGCAAGCTGATCAAGGGCATGGGCGGGGCGATGGATTTGGTCGCCGGTGTCAAACGGATCATCGTCGTGATGGAGCATGTCTCCAAGAATGGCGAGGCCAAGTTCATGCCCGAGTGCAACCTGCCGCTCACCGGCAGGAATGTGGTCGACATGATCATCACCGATCTCGCGGTGTTTCACCGCCCCGATCACCAGAGCCCGTTCGCGCTGACCGAGCTGGCGCCCGGGGTGACGCTGGACGAAGTGCGTGCCAAGACCAGCGCGCATTATGTGCTCGGCGCGGGGCTGGCCTGACGATCGCGGATTGCGCCAAATCGTCATCTTGCGCGGCTAGGGCTCGCCCATGAAATTGCTGCTTACCGGATCGTCGGGCTGGCTTGGCCGCCATGTGGTGCAGGCGCTCGCCGGCGCAGGGCATGAGGTCATCGGGCTCGATCCGGTGCCGGGGCCAGCGACCGAGGTGCTGGGCTCGGTCGCCGACCGCGACCTGATCGACCGGCTGTTCGCCGAGCACCGTTTCGATGGCGTCGTCCATACCGGGGCGCTGCACCAACCCGACATCGCCCGCCATCCAGCGCAGGCGTTCGTCGATGTGAACGTCACCGGCACGCTCAACCTGCTCGAAGCGGCGCTCCGCCACGGCGTGCGGCGCCTGGTGATGACCTCCACCACGTCGCTGATGATCTCCGCCGAAATCGCGGCCGGCCAGGGCGAGCGCGCGGCGTGGCTCGACGAGAGCCACGCGCCGCTCAACCCGCGCAACATCTATGGCATCACCAAGCTCGCCGCCGAGCAATTGTGCCGGCTCTATAATCAACGCCATGCCTTGGCCTGCATCGTCCTGCGCACCGCGCGCTTCTTTCCCGAACGCGACGAGGATTGGCAGGGCGATAGCGACAATGCCCGCGCCAATGAGTTTCTCAACCGGCGGCTGACGGTGCGCGACGCCGCCGAGGCGCATCGCATCGCCATCGAACGCGTCGATCAGCTGGGGTATGACCTGTTCCTGATCGCGGCGCCCACGCCCTTCGCGCCAAGCGACGCGCTGCCGCTGAAAGTGAACGCGGCGACCGTGATCGCGCGCTATTTCCCGCACGCGCCGGCACTCTACGCGGCGCGGGGTTGGCAGCTGCCGGCCGCGCTCGACCGGATTTATGACGCCCGTCGAGCGGAGCGCGTGCTCGGCTTTCGCGCCGCCACCAGCTTCGCGACGGTGCTCGATGCGCTCGCCGAAGGGGCGCCGCTGCCCGGCAAGTGATCCAATATTACCCGCCGTACCATGTAGTGATGCCGAAAGTGCCATTTGATACAATCACTTGCCGATTCGACTTGGCAGCGCGACCCAGTAGTTTTACCTAGTGCCGCCGGGGAAGGCCGCTACTACGCATGGTGGCCGATCGAGTAGCTTGAAGGGCAAGGGGTGGAACGGCGCGTCTATATTGTCGACGATGATCCGCTATCGCGCGATGCGCTGGAAGAGATCATCGCACTTCTTCCCGATGTCCGTTGCGAGCAGATTGAATCAGGGATCGATCTGCTGGCTCGCCTGCCTCATCTAGCGCCGGGCGTCGTGTTGATCGATTTGAAAATGCCCGATCTTTCCGGGCTTGACGTGCTCGCCCGGTTTGGCGAGGCGCGCGATCGGCTTCCGACGATCATGATGTCGGTCGCCGGAGACATTCCCGCCGCGGTCGAGGCGATGCGGCTCGGGGCGCTCGATTTTCTGGAAAAGCCGTGCACGCCGCGTGCCCTGCTCGAAAAGCTCAACCGTGGGTTCGCAGCACTCGACGCCTATTGCCGCAGCACGGCGGCGCATGCGGCGCTGCATGCGCGTTTCGCCTCGCTCAGCGAGCGTGAGTCGGAGGTGCTGCGCTACCTGATCGACGGCAAGGTGAACCGCGAGATCGCCGAGCTGCTCCGTCTGAGCGTGCGCACGGTGGAAGTGTATCGCGCCAAGCTGATGATGAAGCTGGGCGTGGAGTCGCTCGCCGAGGCGGTCCGGCTCGCGATCACCAGCGGCTTTGTTCAAGCTGAAGCGGCTTAGCGCGCCTTAACCACTCCCTAAGCTGAACATCTTACGTAGGAATACAACTCCGGTCGACCGGCAGGAGTGCAGCGCGCGCCGCCGTCCGACACCCCTTGGCGGCATCGTGCTTCCGGTCGCGCGCGCGCGTTTTCCAGCAACGCGCGCGAATCAGCGCGGCCGACCCCATCGGCCGGTGCGCGTTGGCTTGCCCGCGCGCACCGGCCGAACGGCCTCGCTTGGCGATCGCGCGATGCGCCCGTACACTCGCTGGCGGGTGCCAGGGGCGGAGCGGTGATGCGCGGGGGGCGGTTGATCGGAGATGGCGTGCGGCTGCTGGCGGTCGCGCTGCTGTTCGCCACGCTTGCCTATCTGGGGATCGAGGGAACGCGCGGCGAAGGCCATGTTCCCCTGCTCTGGCTGCCCAATGGCCTGATCGCCGGCTGGCTGCTGCGCGACGGTGCGCGGCTGACCCCGCCCGCGCTCGTTGCCTGCGGCTTGGCGAGCTTGGCGCTGAGCCTGACGTTGGGCGACGCCCCCACGGTCGCGACCGGGCTGATGCTCGCCAATCTTATGGAGATCGCTGGCACGGTCGCCATATTGCGGGCCGGGTGCGGGCCACGTCCCGACATGGAACGCCCGCGCACGCTCGGCTGGCTGCTCGCTGCCGCGCTGTTCGGCGCGAGCCTGTCGGCCGCGATCGCGCAGATCGGCTATTGGCTGCAATTCGGGGCGAAGGCGCCGGCCGTCTGGCGCACCTGGCTCACCGCCGACGGGCTGAGCCTGGTGATCCTGCTGCCGATCACCCTGATCGCGAGCGACCAGTGGCGCGCGCGCCGCTGGCCTACCGCACGCGAGGCGCGCGACTGGTTCGGGACCACCACGCTCGCCGCCGCGGGGACTTGGTTGATCTTCAACCAAAGTCATGCGCCGCTGATGTTCCTGGTCGGCCCGATCGTGCTTTATGCGGCGTTCCGCACCGGGCTGTGGGGGACGGCGGTCGCAATGGCGATCGTCACGCTCATCGCCTCGATCGCGACGCTGCGGGGGGTGGGGCCGATCATGCTCGTGCGCGGCGGGCTGGGCGATCGGGTGCTGACCTTCCAGTTGTTCCTGATCGCCAATTTCACCATGGGTATTCCCGTCGCCGCGCTGCTCGCCGCGCGCGCGCGCGATCGGGCGGCGCTCGCCGCGAGCGGGGCGGCGATGCAGGAAATCCTCGACAATGTGCGCGACGTGATTTTCCGCACCGACAAGCGCGGCTGCTGGACCTCGCTCAACCCCGCCTGGGAAACGTTGACCGGCTATCCGGCGGAGACCAGCCTTGGCTGGCCGGTCGATGCCCTGTTGCCGGCGGACGAGCGCGATGAGGCGCGCGCGCTCCACCCGCAGCTGGTGTCCGGCGCGTTGCAGACGTGCAATCGCGTGCAGCGCTTTCGCCACGCCGATGGCAGCTGGCGCCATGTCGAGCTGCGCTTCCGCCGGCTGGCGGGGCCGGATGGCGGCTTTGCCGGCACGATCGGCTCGATCCGCGACATCAGCGCGCAGGTGCGGCAGGCGAACGCGCTTGCCGATAGCGAGGCACGCTTCCGGCGGCTGGCGGAGACCGCGCCGGTCGCGATCTTCCGCGCCGACGCGCAGGGCCAACCGCTGTTTGCCAACGCCGCCTGGCGCACGCTTGCCGGCACCGATCTGGAGGCGCCGGGGGCGCTCAGCTGGCTCGATCGGGTCCATCCCGAGGATCGCGCGCCGATCGCCGCGACCTGGGCGGCGATGCTCGCCACACCACAGCCGGCGCGGCGCACCTTCCGCTGGCAGCGCGCAGGGGGCGCCGTGGTGTGGGTCGATACCATCGCCCATCCCGAATATGATGGCGATGGGCGCTGCAACGGCTTCATCGGCGTGTCGTTCGACGTGACCGAGCTGATCGAGGCGCGCGCCCGTGCGGAGGTGGCGATGCGCGCCAAGAGCGTGTTCCTGGCCAATATGAGCCACGAAATCCGCACCCCGATGAACGGGGTGATCGGCTTCACCGATCTGCTCCAGCGCACCGCGCTCGATCCCGTACAGCGCGATTATGTACGGCTGATCGCCGATTCGGGCCGCGCGATGATGCGGCTGCTCAACGATGTGCTCGATTTGTCGAAGGTCGAAGGCGGGCATTTGCGGCTGGTGGCGGAGCCGGTCGATCCGCGCGCGGCGCTCGACCATGTCGTCGCGCTGATCGCGCCGCTCGCCCGCGAGAAGGGATTGGCGCTGACGAGCATGGTCGCCGCCGACGTGCCCGCGCGGGTGATGGGCGACATGCTGCGGCTGCGCCAGATCCTGCTCAACCTGGTGGGGAACGCGGTAAAGTTCACCGCCGAGGGCGGGGTCGCGGTGACGATTGGCCTTGCCGGGGACGATCGCTTGCGCATCAGCGTGCGCGACAGCGGCATCGGTATCGCCGCCGATCAGTTGCAAACCGTGTTCCTGCCCTTCGCCCAAGCCGATGCGAGCATCGCCCGGCGCTATGGCGGCACTGGGCTGGGGCTGGCGATCACCGCCGAACTCGTCCGGCTGATGGGCGGCGAGATCGATGTCGACAGCACGCCGGGAGTGGGATCGTGCTTCACCGTCGAGCTGCCGTTGATCGCGGCCCCCGCCGAGCTGCCGGCGCCGACGTCGCCCGCGGAGACGCTGGCCTACCCCCGCCCGAGCGCGCGGCTGCTGATCGTCGAGGATCACGACATCAACCGCCAGTTGATGCTCGCCATGGCGCGCGCCGGCGGTCTCGAGCCCGATTTCGCGACCGATGGCGCGGCGGCGATCGATCGTGTCGCGGCGGCCGAGGCGGCGGGTGCGCCCTATGACCTGGTGTTCATGGACGTCCAGCTGCCGCAGCTCGACGGGCTCGCCGCGACCCGGGCGTTGCGCCAGCGGGGCATCGCCACCCCGGTGATCGCACTCACCGCCCATGCCGAGCCGGAGGATATCGCCCGGGCGAAAGCGGCGGGGATGCAGGACCATCTGGCGAAGCCGGTGCAGCTGCCATCGTTCTTCGCCGCGATCGCCCGGCACCTGCCCGAAGTCCCGCTGATGGAGGTCGCCGACGCGGTCGATCCGTCGCCGGGACTGCGCGCCCGCTACGCCGCGCGCAAGGCTGAGATCGCGACCGCGCTCGCCGCCCTGCCCAGCGCGCCCGGCGCCGATGACGTGGCGGCGCTCGCGGATGCGCTGCACAAGTTGGCGGGGACGGCGGCGCTGTTCGGGGAGGCGGCCCTTGGCGCGGCAGCCGGGGGCGCCGAGCGGCAACTGCGCGCCACGCCGCTCGACGCCGAGGCGCGCGCCGCCTTGACGGCGCTGCGCGCCGCGCTCGGCGAGCGCGAGGCGGCGGAGGCGGGCGGGCACATTCCGACATCCGGCGCGAGCGCTTGAGTTCGACTGCCCGGCGCGCGGTGCCGCCCATGCCTGTCGGATTTTGTGGCTATGCCACGGGCGCCCTCAAGCACGCCGCGCTGCTCGGGCGTCATCCGCGGGCCATGGACGTGCGCACCGCGATCACGGACCGACCGATCAGATCCTGATATCGAAGCGCGCGCCCACGCTGCCGTTGCTCGCTTCGATCGTGCCGTTATGCGCGAGCACGATCTGCCGCGCGAGGCTGAGGCCGATGCCGGTGCCCTGCGGCTTCGTGGTGAAGAAGGGCAGGAACAGGTCCGCCAGCACCGCCTCGGGGATGCCGGGGCCATTGTCGGTCACGGTGATCCGGTCGCGCTGATGGCCGGCGGCGATGTCCAGCGCCAGTGCGATTTCGTGGTCGTCCCCCCGCGCGGCGGCGGCTTCGGCGCCGTTGCGCAGCAGGTTGATCAGCACCTGCGCGAGCAGATCGGGATCGGCGTTCAGCGTGAGGTCGGCGGGGGAGACGCTCACCGCCAGCCGGGTGCGCGGCGGCGGCCAGTCGGCGGCGAACAGCCGTGCGATCTCATCGGCGAAGGGCTGCGCGGCGAAGCGCTGGCGGTGGATGTCGGGCGGCCGGCTGACGAGGCGATAGCTGCGCACGAACCCCATCACCCCGTCCGCCCGCCGCGCGAGCGTCGCCACCGCCGCGCGCGCATCGGCGGCCGCCGCCGGATCGTCCTCCGCCAGCAGCGCCGCCGCCGAATGGGCGAGCGAGGTGATCGGGGTGAGCGAATTCATGATCTCATGCGTCAGCACGCGAACAAGATCGCTCTGCGCGGCGATCTCGGCGGCGTTGAGCGCGGCCTGCACCGGTTCGATGGTGACGATGCGGGTCGCCCCCTCGGGCCGGGCGAGCGTCGCGCTGTTCACCATCGCCCGCTGCGCGCCGTCGGGCAGGTTGAGCAGTACCAGCTGCCGCCCGCTCGTGCCGCGCTGCTCGAGCTGTTGGGCAAGCCCTGAACTCACCCGCGCGAACTGGGCCAGATCATGCGCCGGCAGATGCGCGAAGAGATGGCGCGCGGCGGTGTTGGCGAGGGTGACATGCCCGGCCGGATCGACCGTGAGGATCGGCACCGGCACCTGTTCGATCATCGCTTCGTAAAAGGTGAGCACCTCGCCCTGGCGCCCGCGTTCGGCGCGCAGCTGGGTGATCGCGTGGGACAGTGCCGTGCCGAGCCGATCGAACCCGCTTCCTTGGCGCGTCCCTGAAAAGGCGGCGGAGAGATCGCCGAAGCGCACGCTGTCGATGAAGCGGGCAAGCTCTCGGTTCGTGCGGCTGACATGCTGCCACAGCAGGAAGCCCGCGAGCAGTGTCGCCGCCGCGAGCGTCGCGCGGGTGGCGGGCAGGCCAGGGGCGGCGATGCTGAACGCGAGCGCGGTCGCGCAGCCGGTGAACAGCGCCAGCCAGGCGATCAGCCGCAGCGCGAACCAGCCCTTAAAGGCCATGGCGCTCCATCCGGCGATAGAGCGCGGCGCGCGTCAGCCCCAGCGCCTGGGCGGCGCGCGAGATGTTGTAGCTGTGCAGCTTCAACGCGCGTTCGATCATCTGCCGCTCCGCGCGATCGAGGTTTAGATCGTCGCTGCCGTCGTCGAGCGCCGCCGGCGCGTGCGGCGGCGCCGGGGGCGGGGCGACGCGGATCACCGGGGGCGGCGCCGCACTCGCGGTCAGCGCAAAATCGTCGAGCGTGAAGGCGGCCTCGGTCGCCAGGATCGTCGCGCGCTCGGCGGCGTGGCGCAGCGCGCGGACATTGCCGGGCCAGTCGTGCCGCGTCAGCACCGCCATCACCGCCTCGGGCACCGCGCGGCGCGGACGATCATATTTGGCGGCATAATGATCGAGGAAATGATCGAGCAGGATCGGCACATCCTCGGGCCGATCGCGCAACGCGGGCAGGCGGATCTCCACGGTGTTCAGGCGGAACAGGAGATCCTGGCGGAAGCGGTTCTCGTCGGCGAGCTGGGCGGGGCTCAGGTTGGTCGCGGCGACGACCCGCACGTCGACACCGCGCGGGGCGTTGGCGCCGACGGGCGTTACCTTGCGCTGTTCGAGCGCGGTGAGCAGCTTGGGCTGGAGATAGAGCGGCAGATTGCCGACCTCGTCCAGGAACAGCGTGCCGCCATTCGCCGACTCGATCCGCCCGACGCGGTCGGCGCGGGCATCGGTGAAGGCGCCCTTCACATGGCCGAACAGCTCGCTGTCGAACAGGTTTTCGGCGACCGCCCCCAGATCGACCGACACCAAGGGCCGCTCGGCGCGGCGTGACAGGCGGTGCAGCTCACGCGCGACCAGTTCCTTGCCGGTGCCATTCTCGCCCAGCACCAGCACATTGGCGTCGGTGGGGGCGGCGCGGGCGATGATCGAGTGGACCCGCGCCATCAGCGGCGATTGGCCGATCAGCGGCGATCCCGCCGCCGCCCGCGGGGTGTCCAGCGCCGCCGGGGCGTTGTTCGCCTGCGAGTGGCGCAGCCTCGCCGCGGTGCGTACCGAGGTGACGAGCGCATCGTTGCTCCACGGCTTGGAGACGAAGTCGATCGCGCCGCGCTTCATCGCCTCGACCGCGATCTGCACGCCGCCATGCGCGGTGATCATCACCACCGCGGCGTGCGGATCGCGCTTTAGGAGCCGGTCGAGCCAAACGAACCCCTCGCGCCCGTCGGTCGCGCCGCGGGTGAAGTTGGCGTCGAGCAGGATCACGTCGGGGGCGCGATCGGCGCTGGCGGCGAAGCCCTGTTCGGGGGAACCGAAGGTCATCACCTCGGCGAATAGGGCGCGCAACGCGAGCCGTGCGGCGAGCTGGATGTCGACATCATCGTCGATCACCAGACAACGATCGAACTCCGCCATCAGCGATGCCGCTCCGGGGCCACGCACTGGGCCGGGGTTGCGCCGTCGATCATCGCTTTCTCCCTTCAGAACCAGCCAACGCGCACCATGCCAAGCGGCGTTCGCGGCCCGGGTGGGCGGAAACGTACAACAGCTGTTCGAATTCGGACAATCGGGTGACCGATAAATTTCGCTGTTCTGGACAGTGAAATAATAAAACAAAGCAAAATCAGGCGCTTACAAGTTTGGCACGGCATCTGCAATGCTGTTGGCATCCGGCAACCACGCTGGACCGCCACGGAGACCCGCCATGACCAAGACCCTCACCAGCCGCCTGCAAGCCGCCACCTTCGCCCTGGTTTTCGGCCTGACCCTGATGACCGCCGCGACCACCACCCAGGACCAGCCCGCTTTCGCCCGCACCGTCGCCGCCGTCTCGCTCTGATCCTCTCGCTCCCCAAGGAGACCCGCCATGACCAAGACCTTCGCCCGCCTGCAAGCCGCCACCTTCGCCCTGGTTTTCGGCCTGACCCTGATGACCGCCGCGACCACGACCCAGAGCCAGCCCGCTTTCGCCCGCACCGCCGCCGCCGTCACGCTCTAACCCCAGCTTTCGCAAGGATCGCCGCCATGACCCGCACCAGCCGCCTGCTCGCGCTCTGCACCGCCCTTCTCGCCACACTGCTTCTGGTCGACGCGACCACCGCCCGCGCCGACAACGCCATGGTGAGCGTCAACGCCGCGAGCATCCGCGCCTGATCCTGCCCCCAAGGAGCCGCCATACCATGACCGTGACCGCGATCGACCGAGAGCTTCGACCCCACGCCAGTGGCGCCGGTATGGACCGGGTGATTACCCGCCGCCGGCTGCCGCGCTGGGTGCTCGCGAGCGCCGGGGCGATCGGGATCGGTGGCGCGGCGCTGGGCCTCTACGCGGTTGCCCCGCGCGCCGACAGTCAGCAGGTCGAGCGCGCCAAGCTCCAGATTTCGCCGGTCACCTCCGGCATTTTCGAGGATTTCCTGCCGCTGCGCGCGCGCGTGACGCCGCTCGTCACCGTCTATCTCGATTCGGTCGAGGGCGGGCGCGTCGAGAAGGTGCTGGTGGAAGACGGCGCGACCGTCGCCAAGGGCCAGCTGCTCGCGGTGCTTTCCAATCCCGAATTGCAATTGTCGTTCCTCGCGCGCCAGACCGAGGTGACGCAGCAGCTCAACTCGATGCGCAGCCAGGAACTCGCGCTCGAACAGAGCCGGTTGCGCAACGCGCGCGACCTCGCCGAGGCCGATCTCGGCCTGCAGCGCGCCGAACGCGACCTCGATCGCCAGGCGCCGCTCGCCCAGCGCGGCTTCATCGCCGGCCGAGCGTTCGACGAAACGCGCGACAATCTTGGCTATCAGCGCCGCCGCCGCGCGCTGATCGCGCAGACGATGGCGAGCGACGATCGGCTCCAGACCAGCCAGCTCGCCGAGCTGCGCCGCGCCGCCGGCTCGATCCAGGCGAGCCTCGCTTATGCCCGCGCGAGTCTGGAGGGGTTGAACCTGCGCGCGCCGGTGGCGGGCACGCTTTCGTCCTTCTCGATCCAGGTCGGCCAGTCGATGGGGCGGAGCGAACGGCTCGGCCAGATCGACAGCCCCGGGCGCAACAAGCTGATCGCCGATGTCGATGAATTCTATCTGGGCCGGGTCCAGCTCGGCCAGCACGGCACCGTTTCGATCAACGGCCGCGACGTGGGCGTGCGCGTCACCAAGCTCTATCCGCAGGTTAAGAACGGCCAGTTCCAGATCGACCTGCAATTCGACGCCGCCGAACCCGCCGGGCTCCAGCGCGGCCAGACACTGCAGGCCAAGGTGACTCTGGGCGACGCCAAGCCCGCGCGGCTGATCCCCAACGGCGCTTTTTACAACGATACCGGCGGCAACTGGGTGTTCGTCGTCACCGCCGATGGCGGCGCGGCGGTGAAGCGCGCGGTGCGGCTCGGCCGGCGCAACGCCGATTACATCGAAGTGCTCGACGGGCTCGACCCCGGCGAGCGCGTGCTCACCTCGCCCTATACCGGCTTCGCGGACAAGAACCGGCTCGATCTCTCCAACTAATCCTTCAGCAGAGGAACCTACGCGCATGATCACGCTTCACGGCATCGCCAAATCATACCGAACCGATACGGTGGAAACGCTCGCGCTGGGGGCGATCGATCTCGAGATCGCGCAGGGCGAATTCCTGGCGATCATGGGGCCGTCGGGCTGCGGCAAATCGACACTGCTCAACCTGCTGGGGATGCTCGATAGCCCCAGCGAAGGCTCCTATCGGTTCGACGGGCGCGAGATCGCGACGCTCTCCGAGGCGCAGCTCGCCGATGTCCGCAAGCGCAACATCGGCTTCATCTTCCAGAGCTTCAATCTGGTCGACGAGCTGACGGTGGAGGAGAATATCGCGCTCGCCCTGCTGTATCACGGCATCCCTGCGCGTGAGCGCCAGGAACGGGTGGCGGCGGCGATGGACCGCGTGGGCATCGGCCACCGCGCCAAGCACCGGCCCAACCAGCTTTCGGGCGGGCAGCAACAGCGCGTCGCGGTCGCCCGCGCGGTCGTCGCCGAGCCGCGGCTGATCCTGGCCGACGAGCCGACCGGCAATCTCGACACCCAGCATGGCGAGGATGTGATGCGGATGCTGCGCGCGCTCAACGCCGATGGCGCGACGATCGTGATGGTCACCCACTCACCGAGCCATGCCGATTATGCCAGCCGGGTGATCCAGATGCTCGACGGTCACATCGTCACCGCGCACCTGCTCGCCGCCTGATCCGCCGCCCTTCGCTTGGGAGACCGACCATGTTCACCCATTACGCCACGGTGGCCGCGCGCGCGATCGCCAAGAACCCGTTCTACGCGCTGATCAACATTGGTGGCCTCGCGGTCGCCATCGCCGCGTGCCTGCTGATCGCGACCTATGTGCGGTTCGAAACCAGCTATGATCGCTGGATGCCGCACCATGACGAGATCGTGCAGGTGCAGAATTACTTCCGCGATCCGACGACCGGCGATCATTATGATGTCCAAGGGTCGCCATTCATCGCGCGGCGCGCGATCGCCAAGGACTTTCCGCAAGTCTTGAGTTCGGTGTGGATCGGCTGGACCAACGCCAACCGGATTCGCGACGGCCGCGCCGAGAACGTGGAGAATTTCCATTTCGTCGATGGCGATCTGCTCGGCACTTTCCCGCTGGCGATGCGGCGCGGCGATGCCCATGCGCTCGATCGGATCGGGCAGGTGATCCTGAGCGAGGCCGAGGCGATCAAGCAATTCGGCGGCACCGATGTGATCGGCAAGACCATCACCCTGTCCGACGGGGGTATCGTCAAGGATTATCAGGTCACCGGCGTGTTCGCCGATCTGCCCAAGAACAGCGCGCTCGATTTCCGGATGCTCGCGCGCTTCGACGCGGTGGCGCATTTCGCCAAGACGACGCCGGGCCAGACCAGTAACTGGGGCTGGCGGTCCGGCCTGAATTTCTTCCGCCTGAAGCCGGGGAGCGACGTGGCGGCGATGAACGCCGCGCTGCCCGCGTGGAAGCAGCGCAACATCACCGGCAATGCCGACGAACTGCGGATGTCGCGCGACTATACGACCTATGCGTTCGTGCCGCTGGCCGACGTTCATCTCAGCCGGCCGCGCGGCTCGGGGCTTACGCCGGGCAATGACTGGCGCAGCATCATCACCTTGGCGGTGGTCGCGCTGCTGGTGCTGGCGATGGCGTGCATCAACTTCACCAATCTGGCGACCGCGCAGGCCGGCGGGCGGGCGCGCGAAGTGGCGCTGCGCAAGGTGCTGGGTGCCCGGCGCGGCCAGCTGATCGCGCAGTTCCTGGGCGAGTCGTTGATGATCGCCGGCGTCGCGACGCTGCTGGGCCTGGCCATCGCCGAGCTCGCCATGCCGTGGTTCGCGCGCTTCATGCGCGTGCCGCTGACGCTGAGTTATCTCGGCGCGAACGGCGTGCTGCTGCCGGCGGTGGCTTTGGTGCTGCTGGTCGGGCTGCTCGGCGGGCTCTATCCGGCCTTCTACCTCTCGCGCTTCCAGCCGGCGCGCATCCTGAAGGCCAATAAATCGGCCGCCGAAACCGAGGGATCGGGGCGGTTGCGCACCGCGCTGGTGATCGTGCAATTCGCCGTCTCGATCGGGCTGATCGCCTGCACCGCGATCGTCTATTCGCAGATCGTCTATCTGCGCTCGCTCGATCCCGGCTTCACCCGCGAAGGGCTGATGCAGCTGGAAGGGATTGGCGACCCCGCGCTCGACACGGTGTCGGACACGCTGGTCGATCAGATCGCCCATCTGCCCGGCGTCACCGCTGTCGGTCGAACGGGGATCGGCCTCAACACCGGCAATACCTCGACCAGCACGGTGTTCCTTGGTGGCGGTTCGACGCCGATCACGCTCGGCACCTATAATGTCGATTCCGGCTATTTCCGCACGCTGGGCGTGCCGCTGCTCGCCGGGCGCTCGTTCGATCCGACGCGCGTCGCCGACGATACGACCATGCCGCGCGACACTCCGGAGCGGGAGGTCTATGCCAGGCTGCGCCAGGGCTTCCCGGTGGTGCTGAACGAATCCGCGTTGAAGCGTTTGGGCATCGCCTCGCCGCGGGCCGCGATCGGCCAGCAGCTGACGTCGCCGATCGACGCGGCGCAGGGCGGCGGCGTGATCCGCCAGACGATCGTCGGCGTGGTCGGCGATGCGCGGCAGCGCGGCCCGAATGCCGAGGTCGAGCCGATCGTCTATGCGATGGATCGCCACGCGCCCTTCTGGCTGCTGGTGCGCTATTCGGGCGATCCGGTCGCGATCCGGGGGCGCATCGAAACCTTGTGGAAGCGCCTGGCGCCGCAGGTTCCGTTCGACGCCGATCTGGCCGAGGACATCGACGCGCGCAGCTACCACGTGGACAATGCCCGTGGCCAGATGTTCGCCGCCGCCTCCTTGCTCGCGGTCGCGATCGGGTGCCTGGGGCTGTTCGCGCTCGCCTCGTTCACGGCGGCGCGGCGGACCAAGGAGATCGGCATCCGCAAGGTGCTCGGCGCGCGGACAAGCGATATCGTCCGCCTGCTGATCTGGCAGTTCACGCGGCCCGTGCTCGCCGCCAACCTGATCGCCTGGCCGCTCGCCTGGTGGGTGATGCGCGATTGGCTGAACAGCTTTCCGGCGCGGATCACGCTCTCGCCGCTGCCGTTCCTGGCGGCCGGTACGCTCGCGCTGCTGATCGCGGTGGCGACGATCACCGGCCAGGCGGTGCGGGTGGCGCGCGCCAAGCCGATCAAGGCGCTGCGCTACGAATGAGGGGAGGGGGAGGCGATCGCGACATGGCGCGGTCGCCTCTCCATCTATTCCATCATGGCATAAGGGTTATTGCCACGCGCGGTCTGCCGCTTGTTACGGGAATGGCGCATCTCAGGGCCACGGCATCGAGCCGGCCCATCGAGAACGAGGATTTCCGCCATGACCGCTTTCACCGTTCCCACCCGCGACACCGTCAGCACTGGCAACCAGGCCCTGTTCGACGCGCTGAGCGGCCAGCTCGGCTTCGTGCCCAATCTCTACGCGACGCTCGCCCATTCGGATAACGCGCTGGGAACCTATCTCGCGCTGCAATCGGCCAAATCGTCGCTGAGCGCCAAGGCGCGCGAAGTCGTCAATCTCGTCGTCAGCCAGGTCAATGAGTGCGTCTATTGCCTCGCCGCGCACACCGCGCTCGGCAAGATGAACGGCTTCAGCGACGCGCAGATCCTCGAAATCCGCAGCGGCAGCCTGGCGAGCGACGCCAAGCTCGACGCGCTCGCCCGCCTCACCCAGTCGATCGCGGTCAATCGCGGCCATGCCGATCCCGCGCTGGTCGAGGCGTTCTTCGCCGCCGGCTGGACCAAGGAAAATCTGGTCGATGCGATCGTGACGATCGGCGACAAGATGATCACCAACTATCTCCACGCGGTCACCGCCGTGCCGGTCGATTTCCCCGCCGCTCCGGCGCTCGTCGGCGCGCTCGAACTGGCCTGAGCGCCAGCGTCCGCCCCCTCGTCCCCTGGCCCGGCGGTCCCCCTTGCGCCGGGCCACCCTAGGAACCCCGCCATGACCTCGACCGCTTCCTCCTCCGTCGCGCGTCATGGCGGGGTTCGTTTTGTCCCCTCCCGCATGGTGACCGGCCTCGCCGCCGGCGTCTTCGCGGCGCTGGTGTGGGCGACCTATCTGATCGCCGCCAAGACCGGCACCGCCCAGGGCCTGATGCCGCAGGACATCGTGCTGCTGCGCTTCACGACCGCGGCGCTGGTGATGCTGCCGTGGCTGTCGCGCCACGATCCGGCGCGGCTCGCCGGGATCGGCTGGCGGCGCGCGGCGATCCTCGCGACGCTTGCCGGCCCACCGTTCATCGCGCTCAGCACCGGCGCCTATCTGTTCGCGCCGCTCGCGCATGGCGCGGTGATCCAACCCTCGACCGTGACGCTCGCCTCGATGGGCGCGGCGGCGGTGCTGCTCAAGGAACGGCTGACGCGCGACAAGCTGGTCGGCGTCGCGCTGATCGTCGCCGGCTTGGCGGTGATCGCCAGCCACGCCCAGGTGATGGGCAACCCGCGCGTCTGGATCGGCGACTTGCTGTTCGTCGCCGCCGGGCTCAGCTGGGCGGCGTTCACCGTGCTGCTCAAGCGCTGGAGCCTCGACGCGCTGGCGATGACGGCGGCGGTTTCGGTCGTCTCGGCGCTGGTGGTGGTGCCGCTGTTCCTGCTCGGCGGCGATTTCAGCCGGATCGCGGCGCTGCCGATGGGGGCGCTGGTCGCGCAGATCGTCGTGCAGGGCGTGCTTTCCGGGGTGCTGGCGTTCGTCGCCTTCGGGGTGGCGGTGCGTCACTTGGGCGCGGCCAAGGCCGGCCTGTTCCCCGCGATCGTGCCGGTGGCGACGCTGCTGCTGGGTATCCCCGTTACCGGTAACATACCGGTTGGTTTCGAAATGATCGGTGCGGCATTGGCGACATTCGGTCTCGTCACCGCGATCGGTCTGGTCCGCGCGTTGTTTTCCTCATCCCCTCGAACCAAAGGATGATGCCATGACGAACGATCCCCTGTTCCAGCCCATCCGCTATGGCGCGATCGAGGCGCCCAACCGCATCGTGATGGCGCCGCTCACCCGCACCCGCGCCAACGCCGATGACGCGCCGCACGCACTGCAGCAAACCTATTACCGCCAGCGCGCGACCGCCGGTCTGATCATTTCCGAAGCCACCCATATCTCGCCGCAGGGCAAGGGCTATGCCGGCGCGCCGGGCATCCATAGCGACAAGCAGGTCGAGGGCTGGCGCGGGGTGACGCAGGCGGTCCACGCGGCTGGCGGGCGGATGATGCTGCAACTCTGGCATGTCGGGCGGCTGTCGCATCCTTCGCTGCAGCCGGGCGGCGGCCTGCCGGTCGCGCCGAGCGCGATCGGACTCACCGGCCACGCCTTCACTTATGAAGGGCCGCAGGATTTCGTCGTGCCGCGCGCGCTCGAGATCGACGAAATTCCCGGCATTATCGACGATTATCGCCGCGCCGCGATCAACGCCAAGGCGGCGGGGTTCGACGGGGTCGAGATCCACAGCGCCAACGCCTATCTGCTCGATCAATTCCTGCGCGACGGCACCAACCACCGCACCGATCGCTATGGCGGCAGCATCGAGAACCGCACCCGGCTGACGCTCGAAGTCACCGACGCGGTGGTGGATGTGTGGGGCGCCGATCGCGTCGGCATCCGCTTGTCGCCCTCGCTCACGATCAACGGGATGAGCGACAGCAATCCGGCGCCGCTGTTCGGCTATCTGGCGGAGCAGCTCGGCAAGCGCGGCCTGGCTTATCTCCATTGTGTCGAGCCGAGCGACCCGCGCGGCGATCCGTTCGATCGGATCGTCGATCCCCAGATCGTGCGCCGTGCGTTCGGCGGCAACTATATCGCCAATGGCAGCTATACCGGCGCCCGCGCTCGCGCGGCGCTGAGCGCGGGGGAGATCGACGCGGCCTCGTTCGGGCGGCTGTTCATCGCCAACCCCGATCTGCCGCGCCGCCTGAGGGAATGCCTGCCGACCAACCCGCTCAACGCCGCGCGCATCTATGGCGGCGGGGCGGACGGCTATACCGACTATCCCTTCTACGAGCAGGTGCCCCAGGACGCGTAAATCCCCGTCGCGGTTCAACCCGCTTTCATCGCCCCGACCATGAAGGCGGCGAAGGCGCGGGCCTTGGCGGTGGGCAGCCGGCCCGGCGGAAACAGCGCCCAGAGATCGAGCGGCGGCAGGTGCCAATCGTCGAGCAGGCGCACCACCGCGCCGCTCGCCAGCTCGGGCGTGAACATCCAGTCCGAGGCGACCGCGAGCCCCATATCGGCGAGCACCGCCGCGCGCAGCCCCTCCGCGGCGCTCACCCGAACCCGCCCGCCGACGCGCACCGAAGCCTCGCTGCCGGAGACATGGCGAAAGGTCCAGCTCGGCGTGTCGAAGCGGGTATAGACGATCGCCTCATGCCCGGCGAGTTCGGCCGGGGTGCGGGGCGCGCCGGCGCGTTCGAGATAAGCCGGCGTCGCGACCACCGATCGCCGCCCCTCGGCGAGCTTGCGCGCGGTGGCGGTCGAATCGCTCAGCGCCCCCATCCGCAGCGAGAGATCGATATTCTCCTCGATCATGTCGATCACCCGATCGTCGAGGATCACTTCCAGCTCCAGCTCGGCATGGGCGGCCAGGAACGCCGGCAGGCGCGGGATAACGTGGAGCCGGGCGAACGTCGTCGCGGCGGAGATGCGCAGTCGCCCGCTGAGGCCGCGTCCCGCGCCGCGCGCGGCGAGCTCGGCCTCGTCGGCTTCCTCCAAAGCGCGGCGCGCGCGCTCATAATAATGCTGGCCCGCCTCGGTTGGCGCGAGGCCACGGGTGGTGCGCGTGAGAAGCCGCACCCCCAGCCGATCCTCGAGCTGCGCGATGAGCTTGGAAACCGCCGGCTGCCCGACGTTCAGCTGGCGCGCGGCGGCGGTGAACGAGCCGCTGTCGACCACGCGCGTGAACGTGGCCATCGCCTGGAAACGGTCCATCGTCATTCCCCCCTGGAATGAGAATTAGTGCTGTGAGCAGTCTGCCCTGCCTCGCGGCGATCGTCCATCACGTCCTTGTCGCGCCAAGCCATGCCGGCGCCCGCGCGGGAAAGGGCCGAACCATGACGCTCCAGCAACGCCTCGATGCCTTCAAGGCCGATTTCAGGGCCGGCAAGCCGCCGTTCAACGCGCCGGCGTTCATCCACCGGATCATGGCGCGCGGCACCGAAGAGCTGATCGCCTCGGGCGCCGCGAGCCGGGCGCTGAAAGCGGGCGATCGTGCCCCCGATTTCGCGTTGCAGGCGCCCGACGGCGGCGTCGTGACTTCCGCCGCGCTGCTCGCGCGCGGGCCGCTGATCGTCAGCTTCTATCGCGGCGTGTGGTGTCCCTATTGCAACATGGAATTGCAGGCGTTGCAGGAAGCGCTGCCGGCCTTCACGGCGGCGGGGGCGCAGCTGGTCGCGATCTCGCCGCAGAACCGCGTCAACAGCCGCAAGTCGGTGCGCGAGAACGCGCTCGACTTTCCGATTCTCTCCGACCCCGGCAACATGGTCGCCGCGCAATTGAGCTGCCCCCTTCTGAGTGGTCCATCGACTATGAGAGTCTGGATCAAGGAAGGGACGACGAATGCCTGCCAAGA
>NZ_JAIERS010000022.1 GCF_019746665.1 Sphingomonas sp.
CCAAAACTCACTCGACAACGCTCACTCCCGATCAATCGGGAGGCTGAATCACATTCCCGCCGCCATAGAAACCCTGTCTATGGGTCCCGGCCCTAAACAGACGATTGACGGTATCGCGACTGTTCATGCCCTCGCGGTGAAGACCTTGAAGCATGTCGCGAGTTACTTCGACATTGCCAATGGGACGTTCAAAAACATTTTGTACCGCGGATGCGACCTGCCGCGCGACGATCCTACCCGTTTCGGTGGCACGCCGCTTGGCCGCCATATCCAAGACAAGGCCGGTCGATACCGACCCAGCGCCAACGAACAACGCGACAGCAATAGCTCCACGCTTGCTCATTATGGTCGCGAGAGTCTGCTTTTTGGTTTCTTTATACAACATGGAACCTGACCCTGGTAGTAATACTGATCATTTTAGCTGATATTAATGATCGCGCTGTCATCTAGTAATCAGCGAGTTTATAATTTTGTATAAAGCTGTTTTATTGAATATTACGTTGGATAATTCTAAAGACCGAGTATTATATTGGCAACAAAGCCCGTAGAAACACGAGTTTTGTTACGAGACGGGGGCGTCAATGCTCAAGCCAATTCTGGGCGAGCTTGATCTTCTGCAACCAGCTCTCGGCACGCGAGCTCGTCTTGCGCGGCGGGCGTTGTTTCCGGCGCACTGTGGCCCATGGCCTTGAGCGTTACGGCCGCCAAGCTGCGACAGGTGAGGACCGCGCTATCCCGCCAAAGCGCGGCGGCGGCGGCATCATCCATCGCCATTTCGGACGGCGTGGGCCAGGTAAGCCGCCCGCGCCGAAGTGCCGCGTAGACCTGGCCCGCCGGAGCGCGCGCACTCGTCGCCAGCTCCGCCAGCCCCCTTCCCGCCGCCTTTACGTCGTTCATGCCCGCAAAGAACGGCGCCAGAATCGGCAGCAGCGGCCAAACCAGATTGCGGACCAGCCATGGCTGGCCGCGAACGAGCCCGGTGCCAGGCGTCAGGCCCGGATCATAGGCAAAGACGGACCATCCCCCCGCGCACGCAGCCTCGCTTGCCGCCAGATACCGCGCGGTCATCAGGTTGCAGAGTTTTGAAGACGAATAGGCGCGCATCCCGCCCACCCGGGGAGGGTCCCGGGTTGGATCGCACTCGGGATGAGCGAGCAGCTCGGCGATCGCATGGCGCGGTGCCGGCACGCCGGTTCTTTCCCGAGGGTCATGAGTCCCGCTCGACGTGATAACGACCCGGGCACCCGGGCTCAGCCGCGGCATCAACAGGCGCAACAACAGGTGGTGAGCCAGATGGTTGGTCGCGAAAGTGGTCTCGATCCCCTCCGCGGTGCGCTTATCAGCCGTCGGAAATTGAACGCCGGCATTCAGGATCAGATGCGTGACTGGCTCATCGGGAAGCGATTCAACGAAGCGCCGGACGCTTTCGAGCGACGCCAGGTCGAGCGGGCGCGACGACCAACCCACCGGAACCTCGGCGCCGTCCCGGGCACCCATTATCTTCGTGCCGCCCAGCTCGATTTGCTGAGCGGCAACTCTGCCGAGCCCTCGCGTCCCACCTGTCATGACAATCATACGGCCAACCAATCCATGCAGTGCAAAGTTTGCACTGCATACATAATGCGCTATGGGCCGTCAATGAGTTCGGAATCCGCGAAGAGCTATCACCACGGCAACCTGCGCGAGGCGCTGCTGAGCGCGGCGCGAGAAGTGCTTGAGCGGGAGGGCGTCGGCGCCTTGTCGCTCCGCGGCCTGGCGCGAAAGGTCGGCGTCAGCGTGATGGCGCCTTATCATCATTTCCCCGATCGCAAGGCTTTGCTCGTCGCGGTCGCGATTTCGGGGTTCGAGGCGCTACAGCAAAGCAAGCTGGCGGTCACATCCCAAAGTGCGACCGCAACAGAGACCCTCATACAAGGGTCCAGGAATTACATTGCGTTCGTGATCAACAATCCCAATTTGTTTCGCCTGATGCAGAGCCCAGAACTGACCGACCGCAAACAATATCCCGATCTGCACCGTGCGGCTACTGAGCCTGCGAAAACCCTTATAAGATCGATTGAAGCACTCTCACGGGAAAATGGATATAGTTCTCTGGACGTGAATAGTTGTGCAAAAACGCTCTGGGGCCTGGCTCACGGCATAGCGATTCTTGCCCTGGACGGTGAAATCTCTGGTGAAGAGGCAATGGTACTCGGCGCCAACGGTGCGGCAGCCGTGATTTCGGGTTGGCGTCGCGATAGTTGATCAACGTTAGAAATCAGCGCGGTCCTCAACCGCCGCAATATTGCCTGAACGCCTGTATGGAAACACACTGAGCACGCCGTTCGCGGTTCCGGCCAGCACCGGGTGAACAGCGCCCCGCGCCGTTCAAGCCATGCCGGGGCATGACCGGCCCGTAGCTTCCCCGCCCGGCCATCCACGCGCTGAACAACGGGGACGGCGGTCCGTCAGCGGAACGCGCTGAGCGAGACGCCGATGATGCGGGGATCGTTGTAGATGCCGGCGCGATAGTTGGAGGTGTCGATCACGCCGATCAGATTGCGGTTGTCGGTCAGGTTGCGCGCGAACGCCGCCAGCTCATAACGGCCGAACGCCACGCCCAGCTTCAGCCCCAGCTCGTTATTGCCGTCGGAGGTATATTCGACGCTCTTGTAGAGCACATAATTGATCTTGCCCTGCAGGTTGAAGTCGGTCGCGACGAACAGCCGCACATCGCGGCGAGTCGGCAGCGGCAGATCATAGCGCGCGGTAAGGTTCAGATTGTAGTCGGGGGCGTTGGGCAGCGCGTTGCCGTCGATCTGCGCGAAGAAGTTGTTGCCCACCCGCACCACCGGGTTGAGCACGGTCTGCGAGACCACACCGCCCGCCGCGCCGACCTGGGCGAAGACGTTGCGATCGTTGATCTCGGTCTTGAGCAGGCTCAGCCCCGCGCTCAGCCGCAGGTTGCGCACCGGGCGCAGTTCCAGTTCGCCTTCCATGCCATAGCCGGTCGCGCGATTGGCATTGAACAGCACCCCGTTGCCGTTGCTGTCATTGGCGTTGAGCTGGATGTTGTCGACATTGTAATAGAAGCCGCTGAGGCTGAAGCGCAGCAGATTGCCGAGCAGCCCGGTCTTCAGCCCCGCTTCATAGCTGGTATTGGTTTCCGAATTGGCGGTGGTGAAGGGCGAGTTGAACACCGCCGAGCGGCCCTGGATGGTCGGCCCGCGGAAACCGCGCGCGACGCGGGCATAGAGGCTGACATCGTTGCTCGCGCGGTAAAGCAGGCTCACGTCCCAGCTCGGCTGCGTGTCCGACAGGGTCACCCGGCGGGCGCCGGTAAAGGTGGAGACGCCGGCGACGGTGTTCGCCGTTTGCAGCAAATTGGTGTCCTTGCTGTCCTCGGTCACGCGCACGCCGCCGGTCAGCGTCAGGCGTCTGGTGATATCGAAGCTCGCCTGGCCGAACACCGCCCAGCTGGTGTTGACGTTGCGCAACACCACGAAATTGTTCGGGTTGGGCGTGGTGCCGAGCACGTTGCTCGTCAGGAAGAAAGCGCGTTGATCGAACTCGGTCGTGTCGCGCGAATCGAAATAGATCGCGCCGACCTGCCATTTGAAGCGGCCGCTGTTCGGGCTCGCCAGACGGACTTCCTCGGTCCATTGATCGAGCTGACGCAGCCGGCCCTGCGATTGGCCGCAGCCCGCCGCGCAGATATTGGGCGCGACGCCGCCGAAATTGGCCGCCGCGCCGCCATCGGTGTCGCCCCGGCTGAAGCCCGAGGCACGCTCCCAGGCGGTGATCGAGGTGAGTGTCACCGGACCGAAATCGTAATCGGCCTTCAGCGAGGCGCCACCCGTCTGATAGGCCTGCGGATTGTTGCGCGCCTCGTCATAGGCGACGACCGAGCGATCGAAATTGGCCGGCACGGCGTTGGTGCCCCGCTGGATCGAGCCGCGATAGAAGATCGAGGCGGTGCCGGCATAATCGCGGTAATGGCCCGACAGGCGCAGGCTCAGCGCCTCGGTCGGCTTGGCGAGCAGTTGCAGGCGGATGTCGCGCTCGTCGAACCCGCCCATCACGTTGCGCCCCGGCACGGTGCCGTCGTCCGAGGGGCCGGTATAGGTGTTGCTGATCCAATTGTCGCGGTGCTGGTAGAGGCCAGACAGGCGGAAGCTCAGCGTGCCGTCGCTCGTGATCGGTCCGCCGATTCCGGCATCGGCGTTCACCGTGTTGAAGGTGCCATAGGTGAGGCTCCCCTGGCCCGCCCAAGTGGATGTCGGCTGGGCGCTATCGAACTTGACGATGCCGGCGGTGGTGTTGCGGCCGAACAGCGAGCCTTGCGGGCCTTTCAACACCTCGACCTGGGCGACATCGAAAGCGGGGTTCGATTTGAGCACGACATGCTCTTCGATCACATCGTCCTGGATAAGGGTGACGGGTTGCGAGGCACCGAGGTAGAAGTCGATATTGCCGAGGCCGCGAATGTAAAAACGCGGGAAAATGCGGCCGGTGGTCGATTCGACATAGAGGCTGGGCACCCGGCCCGAGAGCGAGAGCAGGGTGTCCGCGCCGCCCGACTGGAAATCACGAAGCGCCTCGGGCTTCAGCACCGACACCGCGATCGGCACGGCGAGCGTGCTTTCGGTGCGCCGCTGCGCCGTGACGACCACTTCGCCGCCCGCCGCTTCATCGCTGCTGTCGGCGGGCGCGGTTGCGTCGCTGGGCGGCGCGAGGGGCTTTTCCGCCGCGCGGACCGGCATTGCGGCGAGCAAAGCCATGGGCGGCACGCCGGCAAGCATCATCGCGCGCAGCCAAAGCATCTTCGTCATGCAAGCCCCCAATTCACCGATGAACCGTTCCAGCGGCGGGTAACACCGCCGCGCTGGTCGGCGAGCGCTTGCGCGCGGCATGTGACATTGTTGTTGCAGTGCAGCACGTTGGGAATATTAAACGACCCATTCGGCGCATGTTGCGTGTGTCGCCGGCGGACGTGCGACCCGACGCCGCGGGGCTGGACGGTCCATCAGGGAGCTGGGGTAAGTTTTCTGTTCGGTTGCTACGCGATGCCCGAGCCGGGACGATCTACCGAAGATAATCGCGAAACTTCAAAGTTAACGCCTCCGACTGGTTCTGCCGACGCACGATCAGCGCCAATTCGGCGGCACCATCCCCCCTGAGTTTCGCGAGCGCGGCGGGAAGATCGCCGAGGTTCGTGATCAAATCCCCGGGGCGCAGACCGGCTTCGGCGGCGGGGGAACCCACGCCAACCTCTGTAACACGCACGCCATTCGGGGCGGGATCGATCCAAATGCCGGCAAGCGAATAGGCCGGGTTGATGGGTTTGAGGTTGTTGCGGCGTATCCCGATAAAGGCGCCACCCCGCGCGATCGCAAGATCGAGGCAGCGCAGCACGGGGTAGCCCAAGATCAGCGCGCCCTCCGTATCGTCGTCCATGCGGATCACACCGTGAAGCCCTTCGAATACATGCTCGCCGACCCGGATCCTTGGCGCGGCGAACAGGCGGGCCGGCTGGCGCGCCAAACCGTGAATGCCGGCGCTCGGCACCGGCGCATAAACCTGCGCCGGATCGAGCAGGCCAAGCCGGCGCGCTTGGGAGGCGGGAATGGAAAGGGCATGGTGCGCGCCTGTGTCCCACACCATGTCGAGCGTCGACTCGCCGACGCCCACCCGCCCGAACAGCCGCGCCGAAAGCCCGGCCACCTTCGCCGGCTCTAGCCGCGCTTCGGCCATTCCATAGCGGCTGGTGTCGCTGAAACCGGCGAGATGGACCCGCCAGCGCTGCGCCTCGAACAAGAGTTCGCTATCGACCGAGGTGATGATGCCCGCGTCAACCAGGCCGTCGCCACTCAGTTGCGCCGATTCCCCCAGGCCAAAGAACAGCGCGCCTTGCTGTCGAACCGCGCCGCCCAGCAGGAGGTCGTCGACCGCGAACAACGGGAACGGCCGGCCGCCAAGACGAATGTCGCGCCGCGGCTTCAGCGCGAGCGCGTCGACCGCACCTTGGCGCAGCCCGGAGATTTGCGCACCGGTATCGACGATCAGCGAGAACGGCCCTTTCCCGTTGATCAAGGCGCCGATCGTCACGCGGCTGTCCGAAACAACGATATCGGCCTCCACCGTCCTTGGCTGCGCATGCGCGCCACGCGGCATCAACGCCAAGGCGAGCCCGCCGGCCACG
This sequence comes from Sphingomonas sp., assembly GCF_019746665.1. Lineage (GTDB taxonomy): Bacteria > Pseudomonadota > Alphaproteobacteria > Sphingomonadales > Sphingomonadaceae > Sphingomonas. The sequence continues at coordinate 6,182 of NZ_JAIERS010000022.1, forward strand.
CACTGTCTCCGATCTATCGACATGCTTCGTCCTCTCAGGCGTTAGGGCGTCTCCGCGCGCCGTGCCGGCTCGTCCAGGCCATGGCCGCTGCCGCCCCCATCGAAAGGTGGAACGCTGCCAATGTGCTTCATCGCCCATGCCACGTCGTAGGCGATGCTTCGCCGGTGGCACCACGCCATCGCATGATCGGATGCGCGATTTCGGGGAGCGGCGGAAAGGCGGCGCGGTTGCGCCGCCACTGGGATCGCAGGCACCCCCATGCAATCCTCGGCACGCGCGGGATCGGATCCTGTACCGCCTGGCGTTGCTTCGGCATCGCCGGACCGTCACGGGTTCCCGACGAAGATGACGCGCCTATCGCAGCCGACATTGTGGTCCTGACCCATCGGCCGAGGCCAAGATGACATGGCCCATGTCCCCGGTAACGCGCGGAATGCCGGGAAGCGTCGGGTTGCCGGGGTAACGCTTTCCATCGAATGCCAAGGCCGCGGTGTAAGGGTCGCGAATGCCGCCGCCCGCGACTCCGACGCCGAGGTCGTGGCGGCCGTTATGGATGGTGGGCAGGACGGATACCGGCGGCCGGGCCGCCGTAACCTTCCCCAACAGGCGATAGGATGGTCGTGAAGAGGCGCCGCCGGCCTTGCGGGCCAGGACATACAGGTTGCAGCCGCCCGAGCCGCACACGCGCGGACCCTGGGTGTAAACGATAACGTCGCCGTGCCCTCGACGTAGCGGCGCGGGCGCGGCGAGAACCACATTATCCGAAAAGAAGCGATCGGCGTCTGGCCGGGCAATGTTCGGCCCGACGGCGTCGACCAATGCGCGCTTGAGGCGAATCGGATCGACGCCATCCAAGTGGCTCGCCGCACAGGTCCGGTAGCCGGGCGTGTCTGCCGCGTGAATGGCGGTGGGCAAGATCGTTGCGCCACCGATGCTCAGGGCAAGTAACGCCAGGCGAGTATGATTTGCGTGCGAGCCGGTCATAATTCCTCCCGTCCGTTCAGATTCAACCACAGCCACCGTTGTTCGGTCCCGCACCCGGGGTCGAACCATATTCGGGGTTCTTGAATGCGTTCATGAGTGCCTGAACGTTCGAGCCGTAATTTCCACCGGTCGTGCCGACGTCGATCGTACTCGGATTGCCCGAAATGTTGCCGGTGCCGAAGTTGTACGAAGCGGCGGTCGCCTGGGTCAGTTGATCGTGCGTGAAATTCGGGTGATCACGCGCGAGTTCGGCCATGTTGGTGGCGAGGAGGTTGGCCGCGTAATCCGCCGACCAGGCAAGATCGTTGGCTTGGGCTTCGGTTACGCCGGGGTGGGCACCGAGGTCGATCTGGAACACGCCGCGACCCAAACCGCCACCGATCTGATTAATGTCCTGGAAGTCGCTCTCGCGGATCGCGATGGCGCCGAGAAGGGCTGGATCGATCCCATGGGCATTGGCCGCGCTTACGATCGTGCTCCAGTTGGCGATCGCCCGGTCGACGCCGGCCTCATCGGCATTCGCGGTCCGCAGGGCGCTCTGGACCGCCGGGTTGTTTTGCGACCAGTCGTGCGACGGCGTCGTCCCCCCACACGAAGGCGGGGGAGGCGAGTCACCACCGCCGCCGCCGGTATCGCCGTAATCGCCATAATCACCGAAGTCACCAAAGTCACCGAAATCGCCCCAATCGCCTCCGCCGCGATCACCGGTGACGACAATGTCACCCGTATCATCGCCGCCAGCGACAAGTTCAAGTTCCTCCAAGGTGAGTTCACGCATCGCGGTTCTCCTTTATTGAGGAGTTCTACTTATGAAACTTAGATATTGCACGCGAGCATCTTTCGATCCATCGGCATGGCCAAATACGGAATTAGGTGTCAAACTGGTCTCATATAGACTTAATCAAGGAGAGGTGGTCGTAGCCGCGGACCCTCGCCCAGTCGCGCGCCGGCTCCGACGCGCCCCACCCAGCATCAACGCGCCGCCCAAATAGGCCAGCAACAAGCACAGCGGAAAAAGCTCGAGCGTGAAGCTGTCGCGAACATAGACCGAGGTCGCGACGAACAAGGCGACGGCCGCCGCGACCAGCCCCGCGCCGGTCGCGACGAGACGTCGCGACAGCCCGGCGGCAAGAAGCGGCGTCGTCACCAGCGACAGCGCGAGCGAGCCCGTAAGCCACGACGCGATCACCGCGCCCCAGACGGTCAGCGCGCGCAACAAGCGGCTGCTGTCCGCCGCAGGGTCGCCAATGAAAACCGCCGGCGCCAGCGCGAGCAGCGCCAGCGCGAGCCCCACCAGGGTCCCAACGATGCGCAAGAAGATTCGCATGGTGCGTTCCTATCCAGTGGAGCCTGTCCAACGCGTCAGTGTCAGCGAAGGTGGCTGGCGGCACCGAGATCGGCCGCGCTCGGCGAAAAGCCCACCGCGCCCTGCGCGGGCAAACCGTTCGACACGCGATAGAAATCCTGCGCGATCGCCGCCTGCGTCTCGATATTCATCGCGGCGAGCGCGGATGGGTTCTGCGCGATCGCGGCGAGATCCTGCTGGGTATAGGTATAATAATCATGGCTGCTCGTCCCAACGGCGATCTCGTCAGCCGCCATGCGCAAATATCCCAGGCCCGAGTCATATTGATAGACATGATATGCCTCGTGAACGAGAAGATCCATCGTATCCGGGTTCTTCGAGAAATCCTGCAAGGCGAATTGAGGGTCGAAAGAAATATTGGTGCCGGACCATGTTGTGGCCGCAGCCGAGCCGAACTGCCCGCCAGCATTAATGCGGATCGCATCGATCTGGGCTGCGGTCAGATTGGTGTAGCCGGCAAGGGCGATCTTTTCATTTTGAGTAAGCGGCCGCGAGTCCCCCGGGTTCATGTGCGGCTGGTTGAGAAAGGGTTGCACGCTCTCGCCGGTGGCACTGATGCCGTGAAAGTCCGCAGGCGGGGTATCCGCGCCGCTGTCGCCGCCGCCACCGCCGCCGTCTCCACCTCCCGTGTCGCCATAATCGCCGAAGTCGCCCCAGTCGCCCCAATCGCCCGAGTCGCCGCCGCGATCGCCCGTTACGACGATGTCGCCCGTGTCGTCGCCACCGGCGACCAGTTCCAATTCCTCAAGGGTCAATTCGCGCATGTTGCTTACTCCTTGCGTTGCATGGCTTGAACCGCGCCGCATCCGTAGGGCGTCCCGCGCGGCCTAGGGACGATCAGCTGGGCACCACCCGCATCGACGGCCGCTCCCCCGCCCTTTGGCGGTAATCCTGTCCCGATCCGAGTTCATGCATTCCGTTTGGATCGAGCAGCAGGACGCGATCGACCGCCGCGATGGTCTCGATCCGGTGGGCGACGATCAGGCGGGTGATCGACATCGCCCGCAGATGGTCGTTGATCCGCGCCTCGCGCTCGCCGTCCAGATGGGCGCTGGCCTCGTCAAGGACGAGAAAACGGGGGCGCTTGTACAAGGCGCGCGCGAGCAGCACGCGCTGTCGCTGGCCACCCGATAGCGCCGACCCGATATCGCCGACATAGCTGTGCTCGCCCATGGGCAAGCGCCGCACTTCATCGGCAATGGCGGCGTGGCGCAAGCACTCCCACGCCCAATCGACATCGAGCGCTTCGTCGAAGAAGCCGACATTGTCGAGGATCGTGCCCGGCAGCAGTTCGTCGTTCTGGAGCACGACGCCAAAGGCGGCGCGGAGCGCCTTGGGACCCCAGACCGAGAGCGGCAAGCCGTCGACCGCGATATCGCCGGCGGTCAGCGGGTACAGACCGCAAATCACCTTGAGCAACGTCGATTTGCCGCAACCCGAAGGACCTACGATCGCCACCGATTCGCCCGCGGTGATCGTGAAGTTGATGTCGCGAAAAATCAGCGAGTCGGTCGGGCCATAACGGAATGCCGCGCCCGCCACCTGCAGCTGCCCCCGCATGGCCGGCAAGTTGCTCGGCTCGGACTCGATTCCCTGCTCGACCGGCGTCAGCACGACGTCGGCGATGCGGGTGTTGTAGATTTCGAGCATCTGCCACGAGACGAGCTGGTCGATCATCGTCGCGACGCGGGCGGCGAATTGTTGCCGGTAAGCAACGAAGGCGTACAGCGCGCCAACCGTGAAAGCGCCATCGATCACGCGGTTGGCCGCGACATAGACGATGACGATCAGCGTCACCGTGTCGATCGCCTGTTGCGCGACACCAACCAGCGTGGTCGCAAGCGCATTGTCCTGTTGCGCCTTGACCAGCCCCGCCTGCTTGTTCGCCCACACGCCCTCGCGCTGGCCTTCGCCCGACATGACCTTGATCGTCTGGATCGAGCGCAGCGTTTCGATGCGCTTGCCCTGCTCGGCGATCGAAGCGCGGAACTGCTCGGCGGCGTAGCGCAGCGTCAGCCTCACCGTGCCCAGCCGCACGACCAGATAGAGCAGAAAGCCGATCGTCGCGATCCCGGCCAGCTCGATCGAATAGACGAACATCAGCGCGAGCATGCTGATCGACAGGACGCCATCGAGTACCGATCCGACCAGCCCCGTGGTTATCAGGTTCTTGATCGGATCGATCGCCTGGAAGCGAGTCATCGTGTCGGCGAGCTTGCGCTTTTCGAACCAGGGCAGCGGCAGCCGGATCAGGTGATGGAACAGCCGCCTGCTCATGTCCCAGCTGAGCAAGGCGCTCAACCGCTGGAGGATCACCCCCCGCAGCGCCTGCGCCCCCGCGTTGAACGCGGCGAAGGCGATGAAGCCGATCGCCAGCGTCGCAAGCAGATAGCGATCGCCGCGCAGCGCGCCGCTATCGATCGCGCTCTGCATGTAGAGCGGTGCGCCGATCATGTAGAGTTGCAGGATCAGCGAGAGCAACAACGCCTGCAGCAGCGCCGCGCGCACCGCCGGCGACCAATGGATCAGCGCGAGCGGGCTGAACGGCGGCCGTTCGGCCCGGCGGCGGAAATTGGGCGCCGCCGCCAGTTCGAGCGCGACGCCGGTGAAGCACCGATTCACTTCCTCCCGGCCCAGGCTGACATAGCCGCGCGACGGGTCGAAAATCCGCACCTGCCGGCGCATCACCCGATCGAGCAGCACGAAATGGTGCAGCCCCCAATGGAGCACGGCTGGGCGTTGCAGCCGATCGAGCTCGTCGGGATCGCACCGCACCGCCCGCGCCGTCATGCCGATGCCATGGGCGACATCCACCATCTGGCGCAAACTCATGCCGCGGATGCTCGAGGGGTAATGCTGGCGCAGCCACGCCAGATCGATGTCGGACCCGGCGCTCTGCGCCGCCATGGCAAGGCACGCCAGCCCGCATTCGGTCGCCTCGGCCTGCAGGTTGCGGATCGCGGCGCGGCTCACAGCGCGCGCCCCTTCACCGCGCGCAGCGGATCGAGCAGCCAGGCAAGCAGCGATTGCTGCTCCAGGATGAGATCGCCGCGCAAGCGACTGCCGGGGGCGAGCGCCCAGCTGTGTCCATAAGCCGAAATCGTCTGTTGCCGCAGCGCCACGCGCACGCGGTACAGCGCTTCCTTATTCTCGCTCGCCAGCGGCAGATCCTTGGCATCGACCGGCGTGGCCGAGACCGAGCTCACCCGGCCGGTGACCGTGCCGAACCGCTCGAAGGGAAAAGCGTCGAACATCAACCGCACCTCGTCGCCGTTGCGCACGAAGCCGATCGCGCGCGAGGGCACCCATAATTCGGCCTGGAGCCGGGCTCCCCTGGGAAGCAGCGTGGCGAGCGGCACGTTGGGCGTGACCGGCGAGCCCGGCCCCACCCGCAAGGTGACCACCCGGCCCGTCTCGGCCGCGACGAGCACCATCGCGCGCCCGGCATCATTCTGGGCGCGCTTTTCGTCGAGCGCGGCGCGGCTCGCGCGCAGCTGAGCGGTCGCGGCCGCGCCGTCCGAGCGCTGCCGCCGCAGCTCGGCCTGGGCCGAGGCGATGTCCCCCAGGATTTGATCGATCTGCCGCTGCGTGTCGTTGAGCGCCTCGCGCGTGCCGAGCACCTGGGCCTGCTGATCGCGCAGCTTGATCTTTGAAACATAGCCCTGCTCGGCAAGCGTCGCGTAATTGCCAAGCGTGGTCTGATCGAGCGTCAGCCGCTCCTCTTGAAGGCCGAGATTGGCGCGCAAACGGGCCAGTTGCGCGCCGTCCGCCGTGATCCGGTCCTGCATGGCGCGCTGCTGGGCAAGGCTGGAGACGCCGACCGCGGCAAGCTGGTTTTGAACTTCGCTTGCCTGGCGCGCATTGGCCTGGTTGAGCCGTTCGCTCATCGTCCGCCCATCGTCGAGCGTCTGATCGACCGAGACGGCGAAAAGCGGGTCGCCCGCGCGCACCTCCTGCCCTTCGCGAACGAATACTCGCGTCACCGTCGCCGGGCGCTCGAACAGGATGGCGGCGCTCCCGGAGTCGGGCTGCAACAGCCCCTCCGCCGTCTCCTTCCGCGCGAATTTGGCGATCATCAGGAAAGCGAGCACCCCGGCGGCGGTCGCGACCATGAACAGGACCGATAGCCAGATCGACACGTCCCGCAGCCGCGCCGGTCGGCCATGTTTGGAGCGCAGATGCTCAAGGGCTTCGGGGCGGTAGAGCGCGGTGGCGGCATAACCCTCTGCGCTCGCTTGTGAATCTCGCAAAGGCTCGGCTATTGGCGCGGCGGGCGCGGGGTTGGCGAGAAGGACAGCGTTTTTGGTCGACATCGCGCACATCCTTCGCGAAAGCCGCATCCGCGCGGCCTCCCAGCATTTTCCGCCCTTTGTCGGGCCGGAGCAGGAGAGCACGCCGCTCAACGCCACACCCTATATCGCGCATCTGTCGGAGGCCGGGACAGAGGGATTCCTGTCCAACCGGGAAGGCTTTATCGAACAACTACGTGTCGGGCTGGCGCGACTTGCGGCGCTAAGCGCGCGCCCGGTGGCCGCTCTGCTTGGCGGCAGCGCGCTCGATGCGAAGCCCGATCCGTCGGACCTGGACTGCGTCGTCTTCTACGAAGCCGACGAGGCACACCCCCCGTCGGGTTCGGCGTTGCTCGAGCTTCAGCGCGCGCTTAAGCGGCGACGACTCGATATTCGTTTCGTACCGATCGACGGCGATCCCCTTTTATTGATCAAGATAGTATCGTATTTCACAATCTTATACAGCAAGAGCAGAGAATCACTCTCGATCAAGCGTGGTCTTGTTTTGCTTGACTGCCGCGAACCGGGAATTGGCAACGATCATGACAAAAGTGATCTTTCGCTTTAACGCGATTGATGCACGGTTGGTCGGACCAAGTTGGGGCAAGCTATTCTCGTCATTCGGTAATTTTGCGTAAGTAACGCCGTTCCGTTGGGAGAGGGCGTGATGGCTCACGACCGAGCATATGAAGCACACGCCTCGTTGCTAGCCGCCAGCCGGCCCCGGCGATTCATCTCTCGACACCCGCGGCCTTCGCCTACCTAGACCGGACCAGAGCGGCCGGGGGGCAGCTAATCACCGCCGGTCGCCGGCGGGATCTCTTACAGCAAAGGAATGCGCCGTGGCATCCATCTTGCGTCGCGCGGGCTCGACGAGCGCGCCCGTGCCGCCCCCTGTCGCAGCCATGGGTCTCGATACGCCCCTCGGGCGAACCGTGACCCAGCTGATGCTTTCGATCGAAGAGCTTGTGCAACAGGTGCCGGGTGGAACCCAGCTGCACCTCAATTCCTCCCGCCAGGCCGAGCCCGAGGCGCCGTCCGAACAAGCGGTCGCGCGGGCCAATGCCGCCCACATCGTCACCATGCGCAAGCTGCGCGAGCGTGCTTTTGGCGCCGACCTCTTTTCGGACCCGGCCTGGGCGATCCTGCTCGAGCTCTATCTTGCCTTTACCGACAATTGCGACGTCTCGGTCGGCAATGCCTGCCTTGCCTCGGCCCTGCCGCTCACCTCGGCGCTGCGCTTGTGCCAGCAATTGCAGGAACGCAACATCCTCGTGCGAAAGCGCGATCCGCATGATCGCCGGCGCGTCCTGCTGCGGTTGTCCGACGCGGCCTTCGAGGCGCTGACGCATATTCTTGCCGGGACCAAGGCACCATGCCCGATGTTGCTGCCGCCAGCGGCGTAAATCCTGGACGTTCGCTCCACCCCGACACCTAACCGCGATTGCCACAGCCGGACGGAGAGCGCTTAACGCCACCAGGACATGGTCGATGGAGCGGTAAATGGCCTCGGTCTTGGAACGGAACACGCCAAGTCTCGGCTCCGATGATCAGGAACGAGCGGCGCTCGACTTCTTGGTGAACCGCCCGGGCAGCGACGTTCGGCATTCAAACGCCACCCTGATTCAGCATCTTCAAGGCGTTTATGGTAAGCTGAAAGCTTGGCAATGCAGATCAGCACTTGCCTTGGCCGGCCTATATCATTCGGTCTACGGAACGGAGAGCTTTCATTCGCAGCTCTTCGCTGCCGACGAACGCGACACCGTCAGGGCGGTGATCGGGGTCGAGGCGGAACGGCTCGCTCACTTCTTCTGTATGCTCAACGTGCGCGGCTTCCTGGTCGAAATCGACGCCGATCTCGCCACCCCGGAGCGACAATTGCGCCACAGCGGACGGATGACCGCAGCGGATAAGCTCGATCTGCTCCATCTCTTTCTGGCCAATTGGCTCGAGCAATTGCCGCGCCTGCGGGCAATCCAGCGCGCGCAGCATCTTTCCCTGTTCCGCGGGATCATGCCGCTGCTCACCCCGCTGGCCCGGGCGGAAGTGGAAGCGACCTTTGGCTTCGACCAGCCTCCAAGGCCCAGGCGCGAGACAAGCGCGCTCACCGTGGCGGGCGGTGCCGAAACGGCGGTCGAGGTACTCGACGATTTCATTCCGCCGCATCTCCAGCAGCGACTCGCCGCACTCACCGAACGCAACATCTGGCGCTATGGATGGAAGGCGTCACCGACGCAGGACCGCCACTATTTCTGGCACTCGCATTTCGCCGGCGACAACGAGGATGGCGAGGCCAGTTGCGAGGGCGAACTGCTCGAACGGCCGCTGATGGAACCCGTGCTCGCGCTATGGCACTTCATTCGCGATACCATCGCGACCGGCCATGTGCCGGTACGGGTCTATGCCAACGGCCATACCTATGGCGGGGACGGACACCAGCACAAGGACAGCGAACGAGCCGGCCACTACACCGCGCTCTATTATGCTCATCCCGATTGGGAGGCGAATTGGGGCGGCGAGACGCTGTTCTTCGACGCGGCGGGGCGCGACGTGGTCAAGGCAGTCCATCCGCGGCCGGGCCGGCTGGTGTTTTTTCCCGGCGTGATCCCCCATGCCGCGCGCTCGCCGAGCCGCGACTGCCCCGCGCTCCGCGCGGTGATCGTGGTGAAGACCTTTTGCTCGCCCCGCGCCTGATCTTCCCGCCTGAGGCGGCCCGCCTGCCCTATGGCCGCCAGCGACGGCTGATGCCGCTGCCACGGCTCGCCGACCTGCCGGACGCGGCGCGGCACGCGCTGTGGGACGTCGACGTGCTGGCGAGCCAAGCCGCCAATCTCGCGGCACATCTGCCGAGCGCTGGCCTCGAAACGGCGCTGCCGCCCGCCAAGGCACCGCTCCACGACCTCCATCACGAGCTGTCGCCGCTGTTTCCGTTGGTAACCGCGCCGATCGCGCTCACCGCCGCGCGCCACGAATGGGCCACCCTCGCGCGCGTCTTCGCGCAACTTCACGACGCGCGGGCGGCGCGCGCGCCCGGCGCGTTGCTGGCGACCATTCACGAGGTGATGGCGCGGCTGACGGGCGACCCGGCACTGCGCGACCGCGACCGCTGCGCGAGCCCCGATCGCTTCGGGCGCTATGTTACCTATCCCGCCCCGGCGCTGATTGGCGCGCAGCTACAGCGGATCGTCGAGCGGGTCTGCGAGCCCGATCCGCGGCCGCGATCGTTCGATCTCGCGCTGCTCCTGGTCGCGATCACCAATTGCCACCCGTTCATCGACGGCAACGGGCGTCTGGCGCGCATCCTGGGCAATGGCCTGCTCAATGACTCCGCCACCGTTCCGCGGCTCTATCTACCATTGCGCGAGATCGCGCGGCTGGCGCGGGGTGGGTATGTGCTGCGCGTCCGGCTGGTCGAGACGCAGGGCGATTGGGTGCCCCTCGCCCGCCTGCTCCGCGCGGCTATGCGCCTGTGGCACGATCATCTTCTCCATCGGCTCGAGCTGGAGCGTTCACATGCACCTGGTTGAAGCGAGCGCGGCGACCGCGGCGATGAAAGCGCGCTGGGCGGAGCTTGCGCGCGCGATCGCCGCCGCACCACCACAGCCAGCCGCGCCGGTCGCCCAACGCCAAGGCCAGCTCTCCATCATGGGCTCGGGGATCGCGCACGGCCATTTGAGCATCGACGTCGAACGTCACATCGCTGTGGCCGACCGCGTTTTCTACAGCATCAACGATCACATCACGAAGAACTGGCTGCGCCAGTTGCGGCCCGACGGCTTCGATTTGGCGATCCTCTATCACGAAGCGATCGACCGGCACGCCACCTATACCCGCATGGCCGAAGCGCTGCTGCATTATGTCCGCCAGGGGGAACATGTCGCAGCCGTGTTTTACGGCCATCCGGGCATTTTCGCCGCCCCCGGGCACCGCGCCGTACAGCTCGCGCGCAAGGAAGGGCACCGGGCGCGGATGCATCCCGGCATCTCCGCGCTCGACTGTCTCGTCGCCGATCTCGGCTTCGATCCCGGGCTCCCCGGGCTGCTGAGCTATGAAGCGACCGACCTGCTGCTCCGGCGGCGGCGGCTCGATCCCAGCCTTCACACCATGCTCTGGCAAGTGGGCGTCGTCGGCGAGCTCGGCTATCGCCGCGAGGGTTATGGCAATCAGGGCCTGCCGCTGCTCGTCGACCTGCTCGAGGAGGCCTATGGCGCGGACTTCGAGCTCGTCCACTATGTCGGCGCGCAATATGCCGGCGGCGAGCCGCTGATCGAGCGCCTGTCGGTCGTGGCGCTGCGCGATCCGCATCAGGCGCGGCGGTTGACGACGCTATCGACCTTTTACCTCGCCCCCGCGGCGGTCAGCGAAACCGACCCGGCGCGCGCGCATGCCTTCGGCGCCCCGATCCGCCGGCGCCCGACCGGGGTGATGCGCGATCTGACCCAATATGGCCCGCGCGAGCGCAAGTCGCTGGCGAGCATGGCGCCGCTTGCCTTCTCGAGCGGCTACCGCGTCCAAGAGACAAGCCCGGTGATCGACTTTCTCGACGCGCTACAGCGCGACATCGCGCTGCGCGGGCGGTTCGAGCGAGATCCGGCCGCCGTGCTCGACGGACCCGAGGGCGCCCAGCTGACCGAGCGGCAGAAAAGCCTGCTGGGCACCCAGCACAACAAAGCCATCATCGCCGCGATCACCGAGCCCGGCGAGCGCGGCTGAACTTGCGCGGCCAGGCGCCGCACCCCGAGCGAAAGGAACGGCGATGCGCGCGGAGACAGTGGCTCAGGACGAAACGGCGCGGATGGTCGCACGCTGGCGGGAACTCGCCGCCGCCATCGCCGCGCGCACGGGTGAAGACGCCCCGATCATCCCCGGCGAGTTGAGCGTCCTTGGTTCGGGCATCGCGCACAACGACATCATGGTGAGCGATGAAACCGCGCTGCTGCACGCCGATGTCGTCTTCCACTGCCTTTATGACCGCGTGACCGAAAGCTGGATCAATCAGCTGCGGCCCGACGCTTATGACCTGCGCATCCTGTACAACCCATCGGTCGCGCGGCATCTGAGCTATGTCTGCATGGCGGAAGCTTTGCTCCATTTCGTCCGCCAGGGCAAAAAGGTGGTGGCGATGTTCTATGGCCATCCCGGCTTCTTCGCGACGCCCACGCACCGCGCGATCAAGGTAGCGCGCGCGGAAGGCCACCGAACCACGATGCGCCCGGGTATTTCCGCGCTCGATCACCTCGTCGCCGATCTCGGCTTCGATCCGATGATTCCTGGGCTGATAAGCTTCGAGGCATCCGAACTGGTTTACGGCGGGCGCGTCCTCGATCCGTCGCTGCATACCATCCTTTGGCAGATTGGCGCGGTTGGCGATTATGGCTTCGCCCCGGGCGGGTTCGAGAACAAGGGCTTCGAACGCCTGCTCGACCGGCTGATCGCTGCCTTTGGCGAGGACTGGACCGCGGTCCACTATATCGCCCCCCATTATGTCGGGCTCGACCCGGTGATCGAGGCGATGACGCTGGCGGCGCTGCGCGATCCTGCGGCCAAGCAATCAATCTCGGCGATCTCGACGCTCTATCTCGCACCGATGGTCGGCGCGCGCGACGGGGCGATCCGCCAGCGCACGCAGCAATACGCCCTTCCCGAATGGGCCGCCCCGATCACCGAGCGATCAGCGCCGCCACGCCATGCCGCCGCCTTTTACGGCCAGGTCGAACAGGCCGCCCTGGCGCTGTTCCAGGCGTTCGTGCCGCCCGACCATTATCGCGCGACGCCGCCCACCGCCGCGAACCAGTTCCTGCAAGCGTTGAGCCGCGACGTCGCGTTGCTCGAACGCTTCTCCGCGGCGCCCGGCAAGGTCTTGGCCGACCCGCGCTTCGCCGCGCTAAGCCCGCGCGCTCGCCGTCTGCTGCAAGTTCCCCATCCCCGCGCGATCAATGCCGCGCTGAATGACGAAACAGCAATGGTGGACGGGCCTGATCTTGAAGCAACGGCACCCATCGTCGCTGATTAGTCGAATTCGAATAATTGCATCTTTCGGTGGAGTGTTTGTTTGGAGCTTAACTCCATCTACGGCTGTTTCTTTCGTTCACCAATTAATCGTAAGCAGGTAAATCTGTTCCGAGATCAAGGAGAAGTACCATGCGGGAATTGACGCTAGAAGAGCTTGAACTCGTTGCTGGTGGCGAGGATACGGGCGACATCGTGGTGACGGGCGACACCGGCGGCGGCGGCGATGGCTACTGGGACTATTTCGGCGACTATGGCGATACCGGCGGCGGTGACGGCGGCGGCGGTGGTGGTGGCGACGTGGGCACTACACCCCCGCCGATCGTCGTGACGTCGGACGATCACGGCAACAGCGTCACCGTCCAGCCCAAATATGATCCCACCGCGCACACGGCCGACATCATCGTCACCGCGAAGAACAGCGCGGGCGATTTCAAGATCGACTTCGATCTTGCCAAGCTCGATGTCAAATCGCTCACGCTCGATATCCAGGAAGGGTCATCGACCTATACCGGTACGATCGATCTGAGCAGCGGGCTCGCCACCGGCACCTATTCGGTGCAGTTCAGCAACGGCGCGTCCGGTTCATTCTCGGTCGGCACGAACGGCAGCGACGTGTCGGTCGGCGCCGCGCTGCAGGTCCACTTCTGAACGTCACGCGGCGGTCCAAGTCAACCGCCGCGGCCTTTCCGGGTAGATTACGGGTATGACGATGCCGCGGCGGAACCGGAAGCGTTGCGTTCGCACCGCGCCCCGGGGTGGGACTGGCGACCGATGCTGGTTCCGCTGGCGGTGGTCGATCGGCTTGCTCCTTCTCGCCGCGCTCGGCGCGCCGTGCTCGGCCCAGGTGCCGGCCACCGCGCCTGCCACGGCGAGCGGGCAGCGCTTGCACTTCGTCGAGGGCAAGGATTGGGCGCCGCTGCCTTATGAATCCGCGCACGGCGAGATTCTCTTCGCCGCCGTGATCGATGATCGCCCGGTGACGATCCTGCTCGACAATGGCACCGAGCGCACCGTGATCGACCGCGATTTCCTTCGCCGGGCCGGAATCGCGGTCACGCAGAGCCCCGCACGGGCGAAGACGAGCGGCGGGGATAGCCTGGCGACGGGGGTCACCGGGCGCGATCTCACGCTGGCGGCCGCGAAGGCATTTACGCTGACCGGCACCTTCGCGACCATCGATCTGCAGCCGATATCAATCGCGCTGGGTCGCCGCGTCGACGCGATCCTGGGCGCCGATGTGCTGGATCATTTCGCGATCATGGTCCAACCCCAAACCAAGCAGCTGTCGCTCGCGCCGAGCGGCAGCATCAAGGCCAGCGCCGGGTCGGTCGTGCTGCCGCTCCAACCGGGAGGGACCGTCGTCGCGCAGATTGACGGGCAACCGGCCGTGCTGAAGGTCGATTACGGCTTCTCCGGGGTCGTGCGGCTAACCGACACGCGCTGGCGCGCGCTCTTTCCCGAGGGCGGCGGCGAAATCAGCACGCAAACCGGGGCGAATGGTGTCGAACGCCAAACCAACGCGCGCCGCGCAACGCTCGCGCTCGGCCGGCTGACCGCGCGGGAGGTTCCCGTCGAGAATGGCTATCGAACCGATCGACCGGTCGATGGGCTGGTCGGAAACGGTCTGCTCGGGCGCGTGACGAGCGTGCTGGACATGCAGCGCGCCACGCTCATCCTGGTACCCTAGGCGACGGCGGCGAGATCGGCGGAGAGAACGAAGCGATCGTGGCTGGCACGCCCACGTCGAAGGGCGTCACATCGCTCCAGAAGCGCGCGCGCCATTTGCCCGCATCAACCTGATAGGGCCGGTCCCACTGGAAGCGCATTTCCTTCAGGTTGCGCAGGAACGGCACCAATGGCGCGAGAATGTCGAGCGCGATCGGCGGAAGCGCGGTCAGCCGGAGCTTTTTGCCCGCCGACGCCGCACCGATCGCCAGGATCTCCCGCGAGGATCGGGTCGGTGCGCACGGCATGTGCCACGCCTGCCCGAACGCGTCGTCGCCCGCGTCGAGCAATGTCACGATCGCGCGGCCGATATCGGGTGTGTACGCATAATCATGCGGCTGATCGGGCGAGAACACAAAGCTTGCGCGCTTGCCTTGGGCGATCGCGGCAAGCCCGGTGGCGCCGAGGTGCGACAACGTGACCCCCGGCCCATAGAAATCCGGCGCGCGCAGCGCCGCAACCCGCACTCGGTTCTGCTCCTGCCACAGCCGCGTCGCCGCCGCCCGGGCCGCGGGCTTGCGGCCGTAATCGGTGAGCGGCATGGTCTCGACCAGCGGCGCGGTTTGCGGGCCGTACATGTAGAGATTGTCGAGAAACACGATCCGCGCGCCGCTCTCGGCACACGCGCCGAGCAGATTGCGCATAGTTTGCGGCCACACCCGCTCCCAAACGTGGCTTTCATAAGCGAAGCCGATCGTTAGGACGATTTGCGCGGCGCCCGCCACCGCGCGGCGCACTTGATCCTGTTCGAGCACATCGCAGGCGACGAAGGGCACGTTCGAGGGCAGATCGGCCGGCCGCCGTCGCTGCGCGACCCGCACGCCCCGCCCCTGGGCCTGCAGCCGGGCGACCGTTTCCCGGCCGCACGGGCCATAGCCGAACACCAGAATGTCTCCGCTCATCGCCTGTCTCCTTCGGCCCGAACCAATAGCGCCACCTTGACCATGCACCGAATGCAATGATCTAATACAGGCCATGCGTGAGAAGCATTTACGCTCGATCGACCTCAACCTGCTGCCGGTGCTCGACGCGCTGCTTCGCCACCGCAACGCGAGCCGGGCGGGGCGGGAAGTCGGGCTCAGCCAGCCGGCGATGAGTCGCGCGCTTGGCCGGCTGCGCGATTTGCTGGAGGATCCGCTGCTGGTGCGCGGACCGGGCGGCTTGCTGCTGTCCCCCCGGGCGGAAGCGCTTCAGCCGGCATTGGCGGCGATATTGACGGAGCTACGCGGCCTGCTCGCCGAACCCGCTTTCGATCCCAGTGCCGAGCGGCGGACGATGCGCATCGCGATGACCGATGCCCAGGCCAGCCTGCTGCTCGCGCCGCTGATCGCGCGGGTCACGGCGCAGGCGCCGGGCGTGCTGATCGAATGGGTGCCGATCGCGGCGGGCGTTGGCGAGCGCATGGCCAAGGGCGAAGTCGATCTGGCGCTGGCGCTCGACACCACGCCGCTGCCCGGCGGCGCGGCCTCGTCGCCGCTGATGGAGGATCGGCTGGCGACGGTCGTGCGGCAGGGCCATCCCTGCGGCGGCCAGTGGTCGCTGGCGGATTACGCGCGCTATCCCAGCGTGATCGTCTCGCTGCTCGGTGATCGCACGTCCGACATGGACGCCGAACTCGCCGCCAGCGGCATCGAGCGCCCGATCGCGGCGATCGTCCCGAATTTCCGGGCGGCCGCGGAAATTGTCGCGTCGTGCGATGCCGTGACCACCATCTCCCGCGCGTTCGCGGCTACCCTACCCCTGCCGTTGGTGCTGATCGAGCCACCGCTTGGCAATATCAGGCTCAGCGTGGTGATGATTTGGGCACGGTTTCGCGGTAACGATCCCCTGCTCGAGTGGCTTCGCGCTCAACTCGCCGCGGTAAGCGCAAGTGCCGGTGCTCAGACAGCGCCGATGGCGGTATGACGGCTGTCAGGATCACCGGGCATCGCCCCCAAGGGCTGGAAATTAGGGCGCAAAGCCGCCGACGGGCGGGTTGAGCCAGAACCGCCTCAGCGGCTCCTGGGCCAGTCTCGAGCTGGCGGCTTCTGGCCCCGCGATCCAGGAAAGCTCACCTTCGCCATAAGGGACGGAGTCCCGGTTCGTCAGGTCAGGCGCCGACGGGCTGATTGCGAGGGCACGGAATCGTTCCTCGCCTCTATCCTGTCGCACCATCGGCGAATTGGTTGAGCAGCCATTCCAGCAGGGCATCGATCTGTTTGCTCGTCCGCGTGGGGGGGCGGACGAACCAATAGCTGTAGATGTCTTCGACGGCGTCGGGCGAAAGCCGGACCAAGATGCCGGTGCGCAGCAGGGGTGCCACAAGCCGCTCCCGCGCGAGCGCGACGCCCAAACCCTGTATCGCGGCGTCGAGCGCCAGCGCGGCGTCGGGCAGTTCGAGCGCCGCGCCGTCCTGGCGATCGAGGTCGGGAGCCGTTTCGTCGAACCAGCGCCGCCATGATTGGAACGGCGTGCCGATCCGCGGCGCGGCGCGCCAGTCCGCTCCCGGCGCGATCAGGTGCGGCGCGGCGACGGGGAACAGCCGTTCGCGCCCGAGCAGCCGGCTTTCCACCCCCGGCCATCCCCCCGGTCCATAGCGGATGCCGGCATCGACGCTATCGGACGCGCCGGCGTCCAGCGCCGAGCTGACCTCGATCGCCGCGATCAGGCCCGGATGATCGCGGTGGAGCGCGGGGAGCCGCGGCACCAGCCACAGCCGCGCGATCGCCGGTGTCGTCGAAATTCGCAAGCCAGCAGCATGGCGTGGCAACACGGGATGGCCGAATGCCTCTTCGAGGATGCGCAGCGCCTCCCGCGTCCGCGTGACAAGGCTGCTCGCGGCTGCGGTCGGCATCATGCGGCGCCCCGCGCGCGCGAAAAGCGGCGCACCCGCCCAAGTTTCGAGGGCATCGACCTGGCGGCTCACCGCCCCGTGCGTCAGACCGAGCTCGCGCGCCGCGTCCGAATAGCTTTGGCGCCGCACCGCCGCTTCCAGAACCCGGAGCGCCTGCAGCGAGGGAAGCGGCGCAATTGTGTGATTATTGCTCACACTGTGTGTTCCCACTTATCGATGGCCTCACATAGCGGCGCGGCTACGATCGCGCCATGACCAAGCTCAGCTTCTATTATTCGCCCGGCGCCTGCTCTCTGGCGTCGCACATCCTGCTTCACGAAACGGGCGAGCCGTTCACGGCGCATCGGGTGACCCTCGCCAAGGGTGAGCATCTGCGGCCCGATTTCCTCGCGATCAATCCGCGTGCCCGCGTACCGGCGCTCCGGATCGGCGAAGAGGTGGTGACCGAGAATGCGGCGATCCTCGCCTGGCTCGGGGACCGTTGCGGACTGCTGCCGCCCGCCGGCTCGCTCGGTCGAATCCGCGCGCTGGAGTGGCTGGTCTGGATGGCCAGCACCGTGCATATCGGTTTCGCGCAGGTCTGGCGCGGCGCGCGGTTCAGCGATGACACCAGCCAGCACGACGCGATCCGCCGCAGCGGCATCGCGACGATCGCGCGTCACTTCGCCGAAATCGAGACGCGGATCGCGGGTGAACATGCCCTGGGCGCCGGCTATTCGGTTGTCGACGCCAATCTTCTCCCCTTCTACCGCTGGGGCAGTCGGGTTGGCTTCGACATGCGCGCGCGTTTTCCGCGCTGGACAGCGCACACCGAGCGGATGCTCGATCGGCCAGCGGTACAGGCGACGATCGCCGCCGAGGAGATCGAGATGTGGCCGGCGGCCGATCCGTTCGTCGCCGCGCTGACGCCGGCCGGGACGCCGCCTCTGGCCATTCGCGGCTATGATCATGTCGGCGTCCGGGTCTCGAACCGTGCGCGCGCGCTCCACTTCTACGGCGCGCTGGGCTTCGCGCCCGAACCCGGCGAAGGCGGCGTCGAGCGCCGCGCGGTTGGCCTGATCAACGCCGCCGGGGTCCGCGTGAACCTCATCTTCAACGGCGAGCCCGATCCGCACGGGCGCAACGTGCTGATGGACGTGCCCGAGAAGCGGCCCGGCTGGACGCATCCGGCCTTCACCGTCGAACGGCTCGATGACGTCCTCGCCTGGGCCGCCGGCCAAGGGGTCACGATCACCGAGGGGCCGGTCAGTTGGGGCCGCCGCCGCGTCTGTTTCCTGCGCGATCCCGACGGCAATGTGCTGGAGTTCGATGAACTACTGCCGCCGCCCGGCGATGCCACCAATCTCGCCGATCCTGCCAGCGCGACGGCGGATGGCGCGGCGATCTGAATACACCGATATCGGTTTCAAGCCGCGCCCGGTCGCCAACGCCGTGAACTCGGCCAGCGTCGTCGCCCTTCGGGCATCAGCGCCGAGCCGGCCACGCCAAGCGCCCGCGATACGGGAACGGCCTGGGCGAAATTCTCACCGCGAAGGAGATCGACTTATGTCCGCGACCGGCACGGCCGCACCCTCTGGCCCAATGCTGAGCAGGCGCGCGCTGGTTGGCGCCACGCTGGCCATGCCCGCCACCGCGATCCTCGCATCGGCGACCGCGCGCGCCGAGCCTTCCAAACCCGCGATGAAAGTCCGGCGGTTGCTATGGGCCGGTATTCTCGTGGAAGTCGGGGACGTGGCCGTGTTCATCGACGCGGTCCCGCCCGAAACGAACGAACCCGCGCCGACCGATCTGTTCGACACCACCAAAGGGCAACGATTTGCGATCGTGACCCATTATCATGGCGATCATTTCGATCACGATCTTGTGCAGCAGAAACTTGGCGCGAACGGCACGCTGATCGCGCCGCGCGAAGCGGCGATGTTCATGGATTTGCGGTCGCTCAAGGTTCAGACCGCCGAAACCTGGCAGCCGGTCTTCTTGCCCCGCAACGGCGCCGACATCGTCGCGTGGCCTGTCCCCGCCGTTGATGGGTTTGGCGCCCCGCAATCTTCTTGGATCTTGGACGGTGCCGGCCGGCGCATTTTCCATGGCGGCGATACCCAATGGCACGGTAACTTCACCGCGATCGGCCGCGCCTACGGACCGTTCGATGCCGCCTTCCTTCCGATCAATGGCGCGCGCCAGAATGTCGGCCGCTTTGTCGACGCCGGCATCCCCGCCGTGTTGACCCCCGAACAGGCGGCAATCGCCGCGGAGCAGCTGCGCGCGAAGCTCATTGTCCCGATCCACTATGGGGGGAACGATCCGCCATCGTACCTGGAGATCGACCATCCGCTTGAACGGTTACAGGCATCGGCGACCGCCAGAAGGCTGCCGGTGAAAACCCTGACGACGGGCGAAATCCTGACGCTGTGACGCAACCCGGTTTCAACTGCCGCCGGGCGGGTATTGCGATCCCGCGGAGACGCGGGTGTTCGCCTCGCACCGCGCGCTGAGCTCTGCAACGGAAGCGCGACGCCCCTTTATCCCTTCAACGCATGTATCGCGTCGTACCGATGTCGCGGCGGGCTGCGGCCATGATGTGGAATGGACGATTTGCGATGTCGCACCGGCATGAGCGGTAGTTAGCCAAGGGTGTGCGATTGGCCGCTACGCGCCCTGCAAGTCGCAGCTCGCCCGGCTTCACCGTAATCCCGAAAGCTGCCTCTATTCAGGTTACGAGCAGGCATTACGGGCAGTAAATAATCGGACTTCTTGCGGGAGAAATTAAACGCGCTTCATTATAAGTTACCGACAATCGTGTCAGCTCTACATGCTCAATGAAGTTTTTCTACCGCCCGATGCTTTCTCGACAACGCTGGCCCTCAGGGAACGTCGCGCAGTACGGGCCGTCGAGGCATTGTCTGAAAGG
The DNA here is from genome assembly GCF_019746665.1 of Sphingomonas sp. Taxonomy (GTDB): domain Bacteria; phylum Pseudomonadota; class Alphaproteobacteria; order Sphingomonadales; family Sphingomonadaceae; genus Sphingomonas. Next base: position 26,302 of record NZ_JAIERS010000022.1, read on the forward strand.
CCGGACCGAAGCCGTGTCCGGTTGGTCCTTGAGGTCGCCAGGCGCGAGTGACGAACTCGGGCCGCCGCCCTGGTGCCTGCGGACGGTCGCCTCATCACGCGAATTCGCCCCGGCGTAGCTGCCAGCGATCGACCAGTCGTAGCGCTGGCGTCACCGTAATGCCGTGCAGCAGGATCGACGCGAGCACGACGCCGCCAACGATCGACCAGAGCCGGTGCGGGTCGGGGAATGAGGCATGGTTGAGCGCAAAGGCAAGATAATAGATCGAGCCCATCCCGCGGATGCCGAAAAAGGAAATCACCAGCTGCTCGCGCCAAGGCAGCCTCGATCCGGCCAGGCTGAGCAGGCCCGCAGCGGGGCCCACGATCAGCAGGAGTCCCGCGACAAACAGAAGCATCCACCAGTCAAACCCGGCAAGCAGCCCGCCGAAGGCCACGATGCCTCCGAACAGCACCAGCAGCGACATCATCAGCAGTCGCTCCGTTTCCTCGGCGAAGCTATATAGCCGATCGTGATAATCATGATCCCGACTGGCGTTGCGCAGCGTCAGCGCCGACACGAACACGGCCAGGAAGCCGAACCCGCCCAACAGCTCGGCCACGGCATATGCGAGCAGCGTCATCGCTAGTGCGACAAAGCCGTCGCCGGTGCGTGACAGATTGGCAGCGACAGCGGCGCTTAGCGCAGCGGCAGCCATGCCGTCATCAGCACCAGCGCACCGGCTCCGGCCAGAAGAAGCACATAAAGCGCGTGCGATAGCATCATCGGCTTCCTTGGGCGATTGCGCTCAGCGCATGAGCCCTGCGGCGCGCAATGCACTCTCGATGATTTGGCCAACGCCTGCCGTGCCTGGCTGGACCCCTGACATAATGGCGCGCGCGGCTAGGGGCGAGGGCGCTGGTGCCGGGCGCGATCGGACAGCGACGGCCCGGTCGGCGCCATCTTCCTTTGCCGCTGTGATCAGGCCCCAGGCTTGCGCGATGCGGCGGGTCGATGAAATGCCGGCTTCGAGCATATAGGCACCGACCGCGCCGCACGCCTCCTCCCCGGCGGTGCTGAGCGGGGTGCCGTGGCCAAGGCCTGGAAGGCAATATTCCTCGATCGCGTCACGCCCATCGGCATCACGCCAGACGCGGCGGACATGGCTTTCGCGTTTTTCGACGACACTGGGCTCGGCGGGAACGCGATGGAGCGCGCGCCATTGCGCGACGATCAGCGCCGCGTTGGCGTGATCGACGGTCGCGTCACGATCGCCGTGCCATACCGATATTGTCGGCCAAGGACCGCGATGGTCAGACGCCGCGGTGACGAGCGCGCCGAGCGCCGCGGCCTCGGGACCGCCATGCGCCCGCATGCGATCGAACGCTTCCGGCACCGAATGGGCGGTGCCAAAGGGCAAACCGGCGATGATCGCGCCGCCGGCGAACACCTCGGGATAGGTGGCGAGCATCACCGAGGCCATCGCGCCGCCCGCCGAAAGGCCCGTCACGTAAATGCGGGTGGGGTCTATGCCATGCTCGGCGACCATCGCGGCGATCATCTGGCGGATGGACTGCGCCTCACCCGCATCGCGGCGGGTGTCGCCCGCGCTGAACCAGTTGAAGCACAGATTGGCGTTGTTGCCGCGTTGCTGTTCGGGAAAGAGCAGTGCGAAGCCGTGCTCATCCGCCAAGTGCGACCAGCCCGAGCCGTGATCGTAGCTCGCTGCATTTTGCGTGCAGCCATGCAGCACGACCACCAGTGCCGGCGACGCCCGCAGCGATGGGGGCACATAGCAACGTCCAAGCAGCGCGCCTGGGTTGGAACCGAAGGATGCGAGGTCTGTCAGCCGATCATCGTCGGCCGTGCCGCCACCAAAGACCGGCATGCCCGCGCGCAACGCAGCGAGGCGATGGAGGGTATCGTTCAATGTACGCATCGTCTGTCTCCCGGCCACGGCGAAAGCCCTGACATGCTGTTTAACCTCCCGAAAGCGGGATTTGCTGCGCTGCACAATGTCGTACCCCAAAGCTTCGCGGCAAGGCCTAGGCAGTCAATATTTGAAGATTGAGCGATTGTGGCTGGCGCTGGGATAGGGGCGCCCCCATATCGTTCCCATCGGGCTGCCCTTTTCGAGCTTGGCCGCGACTGGGGGTGATCGATGCCCCCGCTCCGACGCGGCGCCTCGATGATGCATCTTGTCTCGGCAAACCTTCCGGCGCGGCCGCCGCATCCCGCTTCGGTTGCCCGCCAGCATCACGCGCGCTCCGCGACACCCTTTCCGAGGAGATCGACACATGGCCAAGGGCCAACAACGCGGCAATCGCGAAGCGCGCAAACCGAAAAAGCCAGAGCCGCCGAAGCAGAATGCCTCCAACCCTTCGTTAAAGGGCAACCCGCCTGCGGAACCGCCCAGAAAGGGCTGAGCTCCATGCCTCCAGCGAAAGTCCCCGTCATGCAGCCATCAGTAACCTTATGCCGCGCCCAGGAAGCGCATCACGAAGCGATCGCGCGCAACGCGACGCTCGACAATGTCCGCTTGGTTGCCCAATCGGCCGCCGCCGCCTGGGCCAAGGAAGGGCTTGCGGCTCATGCGCGCGAAGAGCGCCAACAACGCGTCGTCGCGTTCAGGGAGCTCAACCGCACGTCGCGGAATCCGGCCAACGACTGGAATAGCCTCAGCGAAAATCCCGATCGGGGCTACGCCGACGCGGGGTGAGCGGCCGTATCAGCCGCATCGTCTGGCAAGCGCAAGGGGCGGGCGGCGGCCGGTTAGAGCGATGTAACCGGATTGGGAGGACAGAGCGTGGAACTTCGATTGATCATCGCCTACGGCCTGATCGCCGCGATGGCGCTGGGCGCCGTGGTCTTCGTCGCCTATCGAATGTATAATACGCCCGCGCGGGCCTACCGGCGCCGCACGCGCCAGGAACAGCGCGCTTACGATGCGCGTCGTGCGCCGACGGAACCTTGATCCAGGCCGTCGGCGCCGCGACCTCGGCTAGTCCTTGTCGTTGGCGGTGTTCGCGTCGCGCTTCGCCTGAGCAATCGCGTCGCTCAATTTGGCATAGCGATAATCGCGGTAATGGAAGATATCGGCGGGCACGCGCGTGATCCCGTATCGAACCATTTCCGCGTCGACCCCCTCTTGGCCGGTTCCGCCATCGGGGGCTTCCCCCTCACCCGCGCTCATTCGGCGGCCAATGCGTCGCTCACCCGCATCGCGGCGAGTTCCTCGGTCATCCGGCGCAGCACGCGCGTACGGTGCTGATAGGTATTGTGCCGCTCGCCCACGCGGCCGTTGCTGAAATCGCTCGACAAGGCGGCGGACATGTCGGCGAGCGCCACTTCCAGCGCGTCGGCGTTTGCTCCGGGAAGCGCCGGCGCCGTTATCGATACAGGTTGCTGGTGCTTGGCGGACATGATGTTTTGATGGTTTGGCATCGCGTGTCTCCTCCATAGAGCGGGAGCACGGACCATCTCTCAGTCGCGACGGCGCTCGGGGCAGGTGTCGCGATGCGTGCTATATGGGGTGGGGACCGCACGGTCGATAGAGGCGATGGGAATATCCGGCTGATTCTAACCGCCAACAGATGCAAACATATGCTTGGGAGGGGCGATTTAAGTCGCAATGCGCGGTCTGCGCCCTTGACCGTCACTGCGCTTGGGCAGAAGCTGCGCTGAGACTCGGCGGAAGCGGCGAGCCGCGTCGACGCCTGGATAGTTTGCCGAGAATGAAGGGCACCGCGATCCACGGGTCTGGCGGCAATCCGGCGGCGATCGGTCGAGAAACGAAATTGGTTGCCGGCAAAGGCGTTGAGATGACGGCAATCTGATCGTCACGCCGTTCGGGAGTGGGGGACTTGACAGCACAAACCGATAGCTTCGCGCCCAATCCGTCCGACTGGCTTGCCTGCTTGACGTACAAGAGTGTGGCGACCGCAGCGCCCAGCAACCACGATCTCGATCAGATGGTCGCCAAGGCGCGCGCACGGAACCGTAGCCTTCAGGTAACCGGGATGCTGTTGTTCGAGAATGGTCGGTTCCTCCAAACGCTTGAAGGCCCCGCCAAGTCGATGCGGGCGCTGTGGTCATCGATCCAACGCGACAACCGGCACGACCATATCGAAGTATTGAGCGAGCATATCGCCAGCGCCCGGTTGTTCACCAACTGGGATTTGCTGGTCGATGGTCGCTTCGATCATCTGGCGCCGGTTCGTGTCGCGGCGTCGTCCGCGCCTGCCGCTGTCGAGGCGCATATCGCCCGTCTGGTCGACCTGGCGCTCAACGCCGATGATCTTGGCCTCAACGCCGCGATCGCCGAATTCGGCGAACAAGGCTGGACGGCCGATGCGATTGTCACCTTGTTGATCGAACCCGCCGCGCGGGCGCTGGGCGATGCGTGGCTGGAAGACGCCTGCACGGAAATCGACCTGACGATCGGATTGAGCATGCTTCAGCTGGCCGGGCATACGGCCCGCCAGAACCATTCGATGCACACCATTCGTGCCAGCCGATACAGGATCCTGCTGGCGACCGCCCCAGGCGAGCAGCACATGCTGGGCACCTCGCTGCTGGCGGACCAGTTCTTCGATCATGGCTGGCACGTCGACATGGCTTTTCCGGACAGCGACGAAGCGCTCGCCAACCAGATCGAGGCGGAGCGCCCCGATGCGGTGGATATTGGCCTGTCCGATGCCTGCCCGCGGCGGCACGCGCTCGCCAATCTGCGCGCGACTGTCCAGCACAGCCGGCTGCTCGGCGCGGCGCATCCGACGGTCGTGTCCGTCGGTGGCCGGCTGTTCGCCGAAGCGGCCGCAACCGCCATGTCGGTGGGCGCGGATCATGCGCGCAAGGGCCTCGCCGGCACCAGCATCCGCATCGCCGAGCTGGTGAAGCGCAATCGAACCTCCTGAAATCGCGGCCGATCGCCTAAACGCCGTCGCCGACGCCTCGGCGATTGCAATGCGTCGCGCGGCCCCCCATATTCCAGAAGCTACAGTCGCAAATCGACGGTCTTCGGAGCTTTGCGGCCCCCTTTTCCTTCAGTCTGCACCGAGGCACCGGGCAATCCGGTTGTCGGCTTGCCCCATCAGGAAAAGGAACGCCGCATGAGCACCATTGGCACCGTGAAATTCTTCAACGCGCAAAAAGGCTATGGCTTTATCGCCCCCGATGGTGGCGATGGCGATGCCTTCGTGCACATCAGTGCCGTCGAGCGCGCCGGCATGGCCACGCTGCAGCAAAATCAGCGCATTTCATACGATCTGGAACGGGACAAGCGCGGCAAGTCGTCCGCCGTCAATCTGTCGACCGTCGACTGATCGACCGCACAGGGCGGGCGGCGCGCCTCGGGGCGCCGCCCATCCTTCAGGAAGGAAGCATCGTTGAGCACTCTTGTCGCCACCTATCGCGCGCATGCCGCGCGCGCGGCAGCGGAAGCCAAGGCGACCGATCTCGAAAATGTTCGCGAGCGAAGCCTTCGCGCCGCGCGTGCTTGGAATGAGATCGCCGATCGTCAGGACCGCTCCGATCAAGCGCGCCTCGCGCGGGAGGCGGATAGTCTCGCCGCTAGGGGCGGTCCAGTCGCATCTTGATCAGCGTCGCCGTCAGGGCAACGGGGTTGAACGGCTTGGCGAGGAACAGCGTCCCTTCGGGCAACTGACTTGGATCGGGCCGATGGTGGCCGGACACCAGGATCAAGCTGACCGACGGCCAACATTCATGGATGGCCTTGACCAGGCTCAGCCCATCCGACCCGGGCAGATCGACGTCGGAAAGCACCACGTCGATGTCGCGCCGGTGTTCGATCATCGACCAGGCGGTTTCGGCGTCGCCGGCCATCAGCGGCTCATATCCCGCATCCTCGGCCACATCGCAGGTCGCGATCAATTGGAGCGGCTCGTCCTCGACGACGAGGATCAGCGGTCGGCCTGACTCAACCATTTGCAACGTCCCGTAGGATCACGCGCCTTGTGCGTGATCGCTGCCGAAAGCGCTGGCATGGACGGTGATCCGATCGGCGAGCTGTGATGGCTCAATGCTTGGTTCTGCTGGTCGTTCCTGCGGTTGCCAAGACGTTTTCGAGGCGCAGGGCCGTCGCACACCAGAACCGCGCCGACGTTTCGAGCGCCGGATCACGGGCGCGCCCCGCTCACCGTCACGGGGCGATCGCCGCATCGGGCTGGCCCGCGAGTAGGGCGTTGATCCAGGCGAGGCACAGGTCGCGGCTGCGATAGCGGCCCCATCTTGCCACCTCTTCGCGTTCGACGATGGGGAAGGTCGAATAGATGTAGCGGATGTCGTCGCGGCTTTGCGCGGGATCGGCGGGATCGAAGACGCCGTAGAGGATGAAATAGAGCGCATCGAGCTTGGCGCGCAGCCGCAGCCGCCGGTCCTCATCCCAGATGAAGGGCGGCAGCACGTCGCCGTTCGCATCGACATGCTCCATGTCGCGCGCGAAGGGGGCGAGGTCGTGGGCGGTGTAGCTCAGTTCCAGCACCGCCTCCCGAACGATGTCGGCGGCGGTCTTGGGGCCGAAGGTGCGGGCATAGGCGGCGGGCGGGATGATGGGGAGTTGTTCGACGATGAACCAGTTGAGATGCTGGCCCTGGATTTTCTGACGTGCGGTATAGTCGAAGATCAACGAGTTGAGATTGGCCGCAAGCAGAGCTAGGCGCTCGGGATCAGGCTTTCCGGTGCCGGGATCGACCTCGATCAACGGCAACGTATTGCCTGCTGCACCGCTCGGCACGATCGCCGCGATCATCGAGCGGACATTCGTCGGTGCCGTCACATCCTTGAAGCCGAGCGTGTAGGCGTGCTGCCCAAGTCCTTCGGGCGGCTGCACCCAGAATTGCGGATCGGCCACCCAGGCTGGGTCAGCATGCTGTTCCGCTGTCGCGGGCAGCGGCTGGGCGGGGCGGTTGGCGTTCGCGGCGTTGACCACCACGCTTGCCGCGCGGTGATCGAATGCCTGCACCATCTTGCCTTCGTATAGCGGCACCCATTCGCCCGCCGCCGACTGAAAGCGGTTGCCCCCGATGCTCCAGGCGCCTTCGCGTTCCTCCAGCTCGGCGCGGGTGCGGAACAGGTGGCTGTCGTTGGTCATGTGGAACATGGTGACATAGCGCACCGGCCACGCGGCGACGGGCGTTGCCCCCGACCGATCGACCAGCACCGGCAGCCGGGAATAGATCGCGGTGGTCAGCGCCATGTCGCGGCGCGAGCGGAAGATCGGTGCGGTGCCGGTGTTCGGATTGACGCTGGCAAAATCCGCCGCGCCGATCGCGAAGGCGCGGTCGGGGTCGGTGCGCTCGCCTACAGCTTGCAGGAAAAAACCACATGACGCGCTGGCGAAGGTGCGCTTCGGGCTGGCGACCATCGCGCAGAATTTAAAGCGGCTGTCGACGTCCGGGAAGAATGGCTCCAGCCCGTGCCGGGTGCGCCGGTTCTCGAAGTCGTAAAGCGCCTTCAGATGCCCGCCGACCGCCACTTCGCGGAAAAAGGCACTGGCCGACAGGTCCGACGCGATTCCGCTCGGCGTCAGCAGCCCGACCATGCCGTTCGGTTTCACCAGCGCGTGGGCGCGTTCTACGAACAGCGAATAGAGGTTGATGTCGCCCCTGCTCAGCAACGGATAATGCCCCGATGCCCGCGCCATGCGCGCGGTGTCGGCGGCCCGGGCATCGGCTTTCTCGAAATCCTCGTACAGCGGATCGGCATCCGCCTTCAGCGCGGCGATCATCCGTCCTCGATCCGATGCGCGCTGCGCCAGCGCGATCTCCGGGCGACGGGCCGCGAACCATTCGACCTGTTGCAGCTTGATCCGGTCCCACGGCGGATTGCCGACGACAGCGTCGAACCCGCCTTGACGGCCCTTGCTCGCCCAATTGTCCCACACACCGGGAAACGCGATCTGCCAGTTGAGGAAGCGCTCCTCCTCGATCAGCGCGCGGGCGCGTTCCCAGATCGTGGTGAAGGCGGCGACTTCCTCGGGCTTCGCGCTGCCCTCCGCCGGGGCCTTGCGTCCGCGCGCGATCGGCATCGGGTCACCAAAGCGACCATCGAGCCACAGCCGCACCAGTGGCTTTTGATCGCGCGGCAGGTCCAGCCAATCGAGCGCGTGGATGAAGCTGACGAACCCGTCGAGCTCGCCGGTCATCAGCTCGACATCGTCATACATCGCCGCCGAACGATGCGCCTCGGCGATCTCGACATCGGTCAGCGCCTCGATCGTCTTCATCGCTTCCGCCGATCGCTGAGCATTGCGCAGCGCGTCGATATAGAACAGCTCGCCGCCCGCGCCCGCCTTGTCGATCGCGTCGCGCACCCACAGGCCGAACAGGCTGTCGCCGCTGCGCAGGTGATGATTGATGAACGACAGCGGTGCGCCGACCGTGAACGTGTGCAGCCACAGCGCGACCTTGGCGAGTTCGACCGCCATCGGGTTCTTGTCGACGCCGTAGACGCAGCGCTTCAGCACCATGCGGCGGACGATATGGCGATCGTCGAGCTGTTCGGGATCGATCGTCCAGTTCGCTTCGCGCGCATTGCGCTGGATCGTGGCGCGGATGTCCTCGATCTTGTCGGCGAGCGGCGAGGTGTAGTGCAGTTCGGCGCCGAGCACCGCGACTTCAGCCATCGCGTCGAGCACATGATCGGCGAGCGTATCGACCAGGCTGACGAGGAAATGGCCGGATCCCATCGCGGGGTCGCAGACGCGCAAAGACAGGATGGCATTGGCCGGGTCGGCGTCGCGCAGGGCCCGCCGCTGATAATCTTCGGCGTCCCTGGGGTCGAGCTTGCCAAGCGCCGTGCGAAATGCCTCCAGCCGTTCGGTGATGAGCGGTTCGAGCGTTTCGTCGAGGATCAGGCCGACCAGCTCGTCGGGCGTGTAATAGCTGCCGCTGTTCTTGCGCGCGAACAGGTTCGGCCGGACGGTGAGCACGCCGTTCTCGTCGCGGATCAGCTCGAATTCGAGCAGCCGTTCGTAGATCGACCCGAGCTGCTGCACCGAGAGATCGCGATAGTTGATATAGCGCCGCTCGCCCGATGAGCGCTCGTAGGACAGCGCATCGAGTGCGGGGGCCATGACGCTGTCGGGCACGCGCGCGGCGCTGAGCAACGGCGTGCCGGCGGTCGCGAAAAGCCCGCCATTATAGGGCGGGATGCCGACCGATCCGTCGCCCTTGTCGATGATCCGCGACAGATCGGCGACATGGCTCCAGATCCGCGCGGCGGAGGAGGAAAACGCATCGCCACTGGTGATCCGCCGACCGACATCCAGCCGCAGCGGGCGGAGCGCATAATCGTCATAGCGCGGGTCATTGACCGGCAGCAGGTCGCGATCCTCGGCATAGAGCAGGAACAGCAGCCGATAGAGCAGCACCAGCGCGGCATCGCGCACGTCGCTCAGCGGCGCATCCGGCGCGCTGTCGGCGATCGCGGTGGCGAGGCTGGGGAAGACGATCTCGAACACCAGCTTGGACAGGCTGGCGGCGACACGTTCTTCATAGAATGCGGCTTCGGCGCGGGCGCGATCGTGGAAGGAGCGTTGATCCGCGCCGTCGCGCAGGAACGCCTCGCGCCCGAACATGACCGCGAAGACGCGCAGCCAATGGTCACGTGTGGCGGCATCGGCGAACAGATCGTCGTCGCCCAGCCCGAGCACGCGACCCAGATCGATTTCCAGAAATTCTTCCGAAATCGATCGCGCGCCCGCCCAATAGAGCCGCCAGCGCGTGCCGTTGATGAGGATGCCCCAGCGCAGCGCGCCGGCCGTCAGATCGTCGATCCGGCGTAGATAGCGCAGCATCTGGGTGGACGGTGCAGTGGTTTCATCGCGTCCGGATGCACGGTCGAGCGGACGCGCCCAACGCTTGCTTTCGACCACCGCGAGCCCGTGCGCATAGCGCCGCCATTGGTCGCCCAGCGCATTGGCCGCCGCTTTCGCGGCAGCGTCCGCGAACAGCAGGCCATCGGGCACGTCGTCGCGCCCCGTGACAGTCAGATTCTGCTGGCGAAGCGACTCAGACCAGCCCAGGGCAGCCAGCACCGGCCAGATGAAATCGTCCTCGGTCTGGCTTTCATTCGTGCGCTGGTTCTGCGGAAAAGCGGTGGCGATCTGGTCGAGCCGCGCGCGCAATCCGGCCACATCGACGGCGCGATACGCAGCGGTGCCCGTGATCGCGTCTACGAGATAATCGGTGGTGAACAGCGCACCGGAAATGAACAACCCAGAATCAGTGACGTGCGCCCCTGGAATGTGACCGATTTTGGGTAGAGTCCGCCTCGAAGGAGTCGGACGTAATGAAGCGCAGCAGGTTCAGCGAAGAACAGATCATCGCGATTTTGAAGGAACAGGAAGCCGGGATGGCGACGGCGGATGTGCTTCAGTCTGAAGCTTCTGAGTCGGGCACCAGGTTACGATCCTGCCTTGGCTTCAAGTGCATGAGGAGTGCATCTCGCAGCGATAGCTTAGGGGGCAGGTGCTTGCTTTAGGAGTATCTGGCCCGGCCCGCGATCGGTGGAGCTTTTTCATTCCGCTGCCGGGCGTGCCTTCTTCGGAAGGCTGATCGGTAACTCCTCTTGGATCTTCCCTCCGCGTGGGATCCACATCTTGCTGTGTGTTGCCATTGCTGAAATGCGTGGGCCGAACATCTCGGACGCCCATTCCCAGTCGCGGAACTCGTCGGGCGCTACCTTATGTGCCTGTTGTCGACCGACAAGCGTGGCGATCCAATCCGCAGCTTGGATCGTCTGGTAGAGATGGCTTTCAACTTGAAATGGCGGTTCGATCAGCGCCCGAGCCGGAGTGTCTGGGCTGAACATGGTTTTCGCGGATGTCTCGATCAATTTCAATCGATCTGAGTGCTGATCGAGTATGATCATGAATTGGCTGCGCTGAGCTTGAACGTAGCTATCAAGCTGCCGGATCGCATGGGCTAAAACGGTGGTGTATAGGCCACTCGAGTTGCTCTCTTCTGGCTGAAGGTATTTCTGGCGACCGTACCAAAAGATCTTCCCGCCCCGCCGGTCCAACTCACGAAGCAATCTGGAGATTCCCTCCCTTACGTGAGGGTACTTTTTCATATTGCCAGTGGTGATTAAATCCTTGCCTTTCTTCTCCCATGTGGCCGGGTGCTTTTGCACCTTAGCAAGATCAGCAGCTAGCATTTGCCGCTTGAGCTGGAGAAAAAAGGTCGCGAAATTGCGCGCCTCGCTATGCGGGATCACATAGCCAGCGAGCCCGAATACCGGGCTCTGGTTGTAGCGCCTGTCCCTTCGAGCGACGTAGGGCCGCAATGGCCAAACTCATCTAAGAAGGCCAGATGCAATCGCGCCGACTCCAGAAACGCGGAAGCCCGCGCAAACGAGTGCACGGGCTCCGGAATTGGACACGGACATTATCCCGTGGCCGAGGTCGGATATAATTGGGGCTGATGAAGATTCAACTAAAATTTGAAAGGCACGTTTTCGGAGCGAGATTTACGAGCAAGCGAACCGGCTATCGGGGAGCGGATTAGGGAACAGACCCCCGATCGGGGTAAATCTCTAGTCTTTTCAGAGGCCGGTGGCGGAGCGGGAGGGATTCGAACCCTCGATACGCTTTTGACGTATACTCACTTTCCAGGCGAGCGCCTTCGACCACTCGGCCACCGCTCCGCATGCCGGGGGCCGAGCGCTAGCCGAGGGCGCCGGTAAGCGCAAGCAACCGCGTGCCATGCGGAAAGGCAGCGCCCCCAAGCGGGAACGCTGCCTTCGTCGTCCGTCCGCCATCATCCCCGCTTTCGCGGGAATGACGGATCACCCCTCACGCCAGGTCGAAGCGATCGGCGTCCATCACCTTGGTCCAGGCCTTGGCGAAAGTTTCGAGGAACTTCGCCTCGCCATCGTCGCTCGCATAGACTTCGGCGAGCGCGCGCAGCTGCGAATTGGCGCCGAAGATCAGATCGACCCGCGAGCCAATCCAATCGGCGGCGCCACTTACGCGGTCATGCGCGACATAGAGCTGCTCGCTCGCGTCGGCGGCCTGCCAGACATGGCTGGTGGTCGCGCTCAGCAGGTTGCGGAAGAAGTCGTTGCTCAGCACCCCCGGCCGGGTGGTGAACACGCCGTGGTCGGTGCCTGCGTGATTGGCGCCGAGCACACGCAACGCCCCGACCAGCGCGGTCATCTCCGGCGCGCTGAGCCCGAGCAGCTGGGCGCGATCGACCAGCAGTTCCTCCGCCGAACGATCCTGCGGACCGTTCAGATAGTTGCGGAAGCCATCGGCCCGGGGTTCGAGCGGGGCGAAGCTGTGCGCGTCGGTCTGTTCCTGGCTCGCATCGGTGCGGCCGGGGGTGAAGGGCAGCGCCAGTTCATGGCCGCCCGCCTTCGCCGCCGCCTCGATCGCCGCGACCCCGCCGAGCACGATCAGATCGGCGAGCGACACCTTCTTGCCGCCGCTGGCCGACGCGTTGAACTCGGCCTGGATGCCCTCGAGCGTGGCGAGCGTCTCGGCGAGCACCGCCGGTTCGTTCACCGCCCAGTCGCGCTGCGGCAGCAGGCGGATGCGCGCGCCGTTCGCGCCGCCGCGCTTGTCCGACTGACGGAAGGTCGAGGCCGAGGCCCAGGCGGTGCCGACCAGCCGGCCGATCGACAGCCCCGAGGCGAGCAGCTTTTGCTTGAGCGCGGCGATATCGGCCGCGTCGATCAGCGGGTGATCGACCGCCGGCACCACGTCTTGCCAGATATAGTCGTGCGCCGGCACTTCCGGCCCGAGATAGCGCGGCTTCGGCCCCATGTCGCGATGGGTGAGCTTGAACCAGGCATCGGCGAAGGCCTGGGCGAACTCGTCGAAATTGTCGCGGAAGTGGCGCGCGATCTTTTCGTATTCGGGATCGAAGCGCAGCGCCAGATCGGCGGTCGTCATCATCGGCGCGTGGCGCACCGCCGGGTCATGCGCGTCGGGCACCGTCCCTTGCGCCTCGGGGTTCTTGGGCGTCCATTGCTGCGCGCCCGCCGGGCTGCGGGTGAGCTCCCAATCATAGGCGAACAGCACTTCCAGATAGCTGTTGTCCCATTTGGTCGGCGTCGGAGTCCAGGCGCCCTCGATGCCGCTGGTGATGGTGTGGACGCCATTGCCGCCGCCGAAGCTGTTCTTCCAGCCCAGCCCCTGCTGCTCGATCGGCGCGCCTTCGGGTTCGGGGCCGACATATTGGCCGGGATCGCCCGCGCCGTGCGCCTTGCCGAACGCATGGCCGCCGGCGATCAGCGCGACGGTCTCGTAATCGTTCATCGCCATCCGCGCGAAGGTCTCGCGGATGTCGCGCGCCGACGCCGCCGGATCGGGATTGCCGTTGGGGCCTTCGGGGTTGACGTAGATCAGCCCCATCTGCACCGCGGCGAGCCCGCCCGAAAGCTCGCGATCGCCCGAATAGCGCTCGTCGGCGAGCCACTCGCCCTCGGGGCCCCAATAAATGTCCGCCTCGGGCTCCCACACATCGACACGGCCGCCGCCGAAGCCCGCGGTCTTGAAGCCCATTGATTCGAGCGCGCAATTGCCCGCCAGGATCATCAGATCGCCCCAGCTGAGCGCGCGGCCATATTTCTGCTTCACCGGCCATAGCAGCAGGCGCGCCTTGTCGAGATTGCCGTTATCCGGCCAGCTGTTCAGCGGGGCGAAGCGCTGCGTGCCCGAACCCGCGCCGCCGCGCCCGTCGCTGATGCGGTAGGTGCCGGCCGAGTGCCACGCCATGCGGATGAACAGCGGGCCGTAATGGCCATAATCGGCGGGCCACCAGGGCTGCGAGTCGGTCATCAGCGCGAAGATGTCGGCCTTGACCGCGGCGAGATCGAGCTTGGCGAATTCGGCGGCATAGTCGAAATCCGGCCCCAGCGGATCGACCAGGTTCGAATTCTGCGCGAGAATCGACAGATCGAGCGACTCCGGCCACCACATCTGGTTGCTGAGCTTCCACACCAACGCGGTGCGGCTGACTTTGCTGCCCATCGGGCATTTCGCTTCGACGTTCATGGGAACCTCCGCTTCTCTCCTAGGATAACGCGATCATCACCGTTACGCGCGCGCTTGTCCCGTTGAAAAACCCGCTCACTGTGATCGAAAGCCGCGCATGTCCGGTTGCCACGCGTGACGATAGCAGCGTGGCCGAGGAGGCGCCTGAGGGTCGGACGGGGCAGGCGCGCTATTTGGCCGGAAAATGAAAGGGCCAAGCCAGTTTGGCAAAGCGCGCGCGACCGGCTAACCGCGCGGCCGTGCTTGCCCGTTTCACCGCCGATCTCGACCGGCTGCGCGCCGCCGATCGCCTGCGCCGGCTCGCGCCCCGGATCGGCGCCGATTTCGCCTCGAACGATTATCTCGGCCTCGCCGAATCGCCCGAACTGCGCGCGGCGGTGGGCGAGGCCATCGCGCGCGGGGTGCCGGTGGGCGCGGCGGGATCGCGGCTGCTGCGCGGCAACCATGCCGAGCATGAAGCGCTGGAGGCCGAAGCCGCCGCGTTCTTCGGCGCCGAAGCCGCGCTGTATCTGGGCACCGGGTTCAGCGCCAATGTCGCGATCGTCGCGACTCTGCCCGATCGCGGCGACCTGATCGTGTGGGACGCGCTGAGCCACGCCAGCACGCGCGAGGGACTGCGGCTGGCGCGCGCGGAGAGCGTGGCGGCGCGGCACAACGATGCCGGCCATGTCGCCGAGCTGATCGGCGCCTGGCGCGCGCGCGGTGGGCGGGGCACGCCGTGGATCGCGGTGGAGAGCGTCTATTCGATGGAGGGCGACCGCGCCCCGCTCAGCGCGCTCGCCGAAGTCGCGGCGCGGCACGACGCGGTGCTGATCGTCGATGAAGCGCACGCGACCGGCGTCTTCGGCGCCGGGCGCGGGCTGAGCCAGGGCGTCGCCGCCCCGCACATCGCGCTCCACACCTGCGGCAAGGCGCTGGGCGCATCGGGTGCGCTCGTCACGGGGCCGCGCGCGGCGATCGACCTGCTGATCAACCGCGCGCGCGGCTTCGTCTATGCGACCGCGCCCTCGCCACTGATGGCGGCGGCGGTGCGCGCGAGCCTGAAGCTGGTCGCCGCGCCCGGGCGCGCCCAGCGGTTGGCGGCGCGGGTCGCCACGGTCGGCGAGCGGCTCGCGCGGCTCGGCCTGCCCGCGACCGATACCCCGATCCAGCCGATCATCCTGGGCAGCGACCGCGCCGCGCTCGCCGCCGCCGCCGCGCTCCAGGCGCAGGGCTTCGACGTGCGCGCGATCCGCCCGCCGACGGTGCCCGAAGGCAGCGCGCGGCTGCGCCTGTCGCTCACCCTCAACCCCAGCGACGCCGAGGTGACGGCGCTGCTCGACGCCTTGGAGGCCCAATGCGCCCGCCCACCCGCCTGATCGTTTCCGGCACCGACACCGGCATCGGCAAGACCGTGTTCTCGGCGGCCCTTACCGCGGCCTTGGGCGCGCATTACTGGAAGCCGGTGCAATCGGGGCTCGACGGGCCGGAGAGCGACAGCGAAACCGTCGCCCGGCTCGGCGCGGTGCCGGCAGAGCGCATCCTTCCTGAAGCCTATCGCCTCACCGAACCGCTCTCCCCCCACCGCGCCGCCGAGCTGGACGGGGTGACGATCGACCCCGCGCGCCTCGCGCCGCCGGCGCATCAGGCGCTGGTGATCGAGGGCGCGGGCGGGCTGATGGTGCCGATCACCCGGCATCTGCTCGCGATCGACCTGTTCGCGCGGTGGAACCTGCCGGTGATCCTGTGCGCGCGCACCGCGCTCGGCACGATCAACCACACATTGCTGTCGGTGGAAGCCCTGCGCGCGCGGGGTATCGCGCTCCACGGCATCGCTTTCATCGGCGAGGACATGCCCGACACCATCGCCACCATCGCTGAGTTCAGCGGCGCGCGGGTGCTCGGCCGGTTGCCGCATCTCGATCCGCTGACGCCGGACGCCCTCGCCACCGCCTTCGTCGCCGGGATCAGCCTTTGAGCGCGGTCTGGCACCCGTTCTTCCAGCACGCGCTCGAGCCCGCGCCGCTGAAGATCGCGCGGACCGAAGGCGCCTGGCTCGAAACGAGCGACGGCGCGCGGCTGCTCGACGCGATCAGCAGCTGGTGGGTGGTGACGCACGGCCATCGCCACCCCGCGATCATGGCGGCGATCCGCGCGGCGACCGAGGCGCTCGATCAGGTGATCTTCGCCGGCTTCACCCACGAGCCGGCCGAGGCGCTGGCGGCCGAACTCGCGGCGCTCGCCGGGCTGCCGCATGTGTTCTTCAGCGATTCGGGGAGCACCGCGGTCGAGGTGGCGCTGAAGCTCGCGCTTGGCACCGCGCGCAACCGGGGCGAGCGGCGCGAGCGGCTGGTGGTGATGGCGCACAGCTATCATGGCGACACGGTGGGGGCGATGTCGGTCGGCGCGCGCGGGGTGTTCAACGCGCCCTATGCGCCGCTGCTGTTCGACGTGGCGACGATCCCCTTCCCCGCCGCCGCGCAGGAACAGGCGTGCCTCGACGCGCTGGAGGCCGCGACCCGCGACGCCGGGGCCGCCGCCTTCATCGTCGAGCCGCTCGTCTTGGGCGCGGGCGGGATGCTGATGTACGGCGCGGACCTGCTCGCCGAGCTGCACCGCCTCTGCCGGGCGAGCGGCACTTTGTTCATCGCCGACGAGGTGATGACAGGCTGGGGCCGCACCGGCACGCTGTTCGCCTGCGCGCAGGCCGGGGTGGTGCCCGATCTGCTGTGCCTCTCGAAAGGGCTCACCAACGGCTCGCTCCCGCTCGCGGCGACGCTCGCCAGCGCCGAGATTTTCGAGGCGCATTACAGCCAGGATCGGGCGCGCACCTTCTGGCATTCGAGCAGCTATAGCGGCAACCCGATCGCCTGCGCGGCGGGGCTCGCCAATGTCCGGGTGTGGCGCGACGAGCCGGTCGCCGCACGCGTGGCGGCGCTGGGCGCGATGCAGGCGCGCCAGCTCGCGCGGCTGGCGGGCGACGCGCGTTTCGCCGATCTCCGCCGCACCGGCACGATCGCGGCGATGACGATACCCGGCCCTGAACAGGGCTATCTCGCCGAAATCGGCTGCGATCTGCGCGCGGCGGCGCTTTCGCGCGGCGTGCTGCTGCGGCCGATGGGGGACTGCCTCTATGTGCTGCCGCCCTATTGCATCACCGAAGACGAGCTGGCGCGGGTGTACGACATGATCCTGGAGATCGTGCCGGGGCGGTGAGCGCGATGACGACCATCGAAGCATCGTCACCCCGGGCTTGACCCGGGGTCGCGCTGTTCTTCGCGCGGCCAAGGCAGCGAGACTCCGGATCAAGTCCGGGGTGACACATGGAGTGGTTCGTCGACCCATAGCGGTTGCGGCAGCGCCGATCGAGCGAGCGCCCGCTTCGATCCCTCCTCGTAAACGGCGGGGATTTGGTTTCCCCGCTGGCCCGCGCTACGCTTCCCCCCATGCAAGCCTATCACGACCTGATGCAGCGCATCCTCGACGATGGCGTCGAAACCGCCGATCGCACCGGCGTCGGCACGCTGTCCGTCTTCGGCCACCAGATGCGCTTTCGCTTGAGCGACGGCCTCCCGCTCGTCACCACCAAGAAGCTGCATCTGCGCTCGATCATCATCGAGCTGCTGTGGTTCCTGCGCGGCGACACCAATGTCCGCTGGCTGCAGGAGCGCAAGGTCAGCATCTGGGACGAATGGGCCGACGAGGCCGGCGATCTCGGCCCGGTCTATGGCAAGCAGTGGCGCCGCTGGGAGGCGCCCGAGGGACCGATCGACCAGATCGCCGAGCTGCTCCGCCAGATCCGCGAAAACCCCTCGTCGCGGCGCCAGATCGTCTCCGCCTGGAACCCGGCCGAGCTGCCGCGCATGGCGCTCGCCCCGTGCCACTGCCTGTTCCAGACGCATGTCGCGAACGGGCGGCTCTCGCTGCAACTCTATCAGCGCTCGGCGGACGTGTTCCTGGGGGTGCCGTTCAACATCGCGAGCTATGCGCTGCTCACCCACATCCTCGCGCAGCAGGCGGGGCTGGAGGTGGGCGACTTCATCTGGACCGGCGGCGATTGCCACCTTTACCTGAACCATCTGGAGCAGGCGCGGCTGCAACTGTCGCGCGACCCCAACAAGCCGCTCCCCCGGCTGGAGATCAAGCGCAAGCCCGACGCGATCGACGGCTATGAGTATGCGGATTTCGCCGTCCACGATTATGTCGCCGATCCGCATATCGCGGCACCCGTGGCGATATGATCAGCTTCCACCTGGCGCGTGCCGCCAATGGCGTGATCGGGGCGGACGGCAAGCTTCCCTGGCGCCTGCCCGCCGATCTGAAGCGCTTCAAGGCGCAGACGCTGGGCCGGGCGATGATCATGGGCCGCAAGACGTTCGAGAGCTTTCCGGCGCCGCTGCCCGGGCGGCGACACATCGTCCTCACCCGCGATCCCGCCTGGCGCGCGGCAGGGGCCGAGGTGGCGCATGATGTCGCGGGCGCGCTGGCGCTGGCGGGGGACGACGCGGCGGTGATCGGCGGGGCGGAGATTTTCGCGCTGTTCCTGGGGCTCGCCGAGCGGATCGAGCTGACCGAGGTTCACGCCACGCCAACGGGCGACGCGATCGTGCCGCCCTTCACCGGCTGGCGCGAGATCGCGCGCGAGGATTTCGCGGCGGAAGGCGACCGGCCCGGCCATAGCTTCGTCACGCTGGTGCGCGGCTGAGGGCGCGCGCATCTGGCGCGCCCGGCACTTGCCCCCTATACCCCCGCGCCATGATGCGTCTCGACGGGGGCAATGCGGCGCCTGAGCGGTTGCGCGGCGGGATCGTCGCGCTCGGCAATTTCGATGGGTTTCATCTCGGCCATCAGGCGGTGGTCGGCCGCGCGGTCGCGCGCGCGCGCGCCGAAGGGCGCCCGGCATTGGTCGCGACCTTCGATCCGCACCCGGTACGCCATTTCAAGCCCGATGCCGCGCCCTTCCGGCTGACGACGCTCGATCAGCGCGCGCGGCTGTTCGCCGAGGCGGGGGCGCAGGCGATGGTGGTGTTCCAGTTCGACGCCGCGCTCGCCGCGCTGACCGCCGAGGAATTCGTCGCGCGGCGCCTGTGCGATCTGCTCGGCGCGGGCGGGGTGGTGACGGGGGAGGACTTCACCTTCGGCCGCGCGCGCGGCGGCGATGTGCGGGTGCTGGCCGAGCTTGGCGCGCGGCACGGCTTCAGCGTCGATACCGTCGCGCCGGTTGCGTTCGAGGGCGCGCCCGTCTCCTCCAGCCGCATCCGCGCGCTGCTCCAGGCGGGCGATCCGCGCGGCGCCGCGCGGCTGCTCACCCGCCCTTTCGCGGTGCAAGGCGTGGTGCAGCATGGCGACAAGCTGGGGCGCACGATCGGCTATCCCACCGCCAACATCGCGCTCGGCAGCTATCTGCGCCCGGCTTACGGGATTTACGCGGTGCGGGCGCGGCTGGCGGATGGCCGGGTGCTGGGCGGCGCCGCCAATCTCGGCATCCGCCCCAGCTTCGATCCGCCCAAGGAACTGCTCGAGGCCTATCTGTTCGATTTTTCGGGCGATCTTTACGGCGAGACGATCGAGATCGCGCTGATCGATTATCTGCGGCCCGAGGCCAAGTTCGACAGCCTGGAGGCGCTTACCGCGCAGATGGACGCCGATTGCGCCGAGGCGCGGCGGCGGCTGGGGGAAATGAACTAATATCGCCTTCCCCGGCGAAGGCCGGGGCCCAGTATCACCGGCGTTCGCTCGTCGCCCCACCACGCATAACGCGCCGCGACTGGGCCCCGGCCTTCGCCGGGGAAGACGGCGTTCGATCGCGGCGCCCGTTACTGGAAGCGGAAGCGGTAGCTGAGCGTCGCGCCCAGCGTCACCTGGTTGGCGCTGCCGAAGCGGCTGCGGGTGATCGGCGAATCGGCGGCGTCGAGCAGCAGCCGCGAATAGCTGACGAACCCGTTCGCGCTCCACTTGCCGCCCAGCCGGCG
This sequence comes from Sphingomonas sp., assembly GCF_019746665.1. Lineage (GTDB taxonomy): Bacteria > Pseudomonadota > Alphaproteobacteria > Sphingomonadales > Sphingomonadaceae > Sphingomonas. The sequence continues at coordinate 46,252 of NZ_JAIERS010000022.1, forward strand.
CGAGACGAAGGCGGAGACGCCGATGTCGTTCAGATTGCCGCCCGGCGCATAGGCCGCCAGCCCGCTCGTCGCCGCCTCGGCCGGAGTCACGCCGAAATAGCGGCGGTTATAGCGCTGATCGGCGAAGCGCAGCCGGCCGCCATAGCCGATGGTCCATTTGCCGATCAGCTTCACCCGCCGCAGCGAGAGATCGGCGATCAACCCTTCATGCCCGCCGATCGCCTGGCGCACCTCGACCTGCACGGTCGTGAAGAAATTGGGCTGCCAGGCGATGAAGCCACCCACTTCGGGCGCGAACGAGATGCGGCGCAGCCCCGGGAAGCGCGCGATGTCGCGGCTGGTGCGGCCGAATTCGGGGCGCAGGATCGGCCCCGCGCGCAAATGGCGCTCGTTCACCAGATTATAGCCGATGCCCTGCTGCACCGAGGCGAAGAACTGGTTCTTGTAGCGAATGTCGAGCGCGGGGATGGGCAGCACGCGCAGGCCGCTGCTCCCCGGGAATTGCGGCACCGCGAGCAGGCCGGGGCCGACATCGATCTGCCAGCCCGGCGGATAGGGGCTGAAGCTGAACCCGCCCGCCGGTCGCGCCGGGGCAGGCGTCGGCGCGGGGGCAGGCTCGGGCGCGGGTGCGGTTTGGGCGGTGGCGGCGCTGGCAAGGCTCAGGCTGATCGCGGCGATGATGATGCGCATATATCTCCCTCGCCGGCGCCCCTAGATTGGTTTTCGCCAATCTGGCAAGCCCGGCCTGGGCAGGTGACGGCACGCCCAAGAGCCGCTAGAGCCGGTGCCCCATGAGCGACGCCCCAGAAACCCAGCGCGATTGGCGCGACACCGTATTTCTGCCCAAAACCGACTTTCCGATGAAGGCCGGCTTGCCGCAGAAGGAACCCGGCATTCTCGCGCGCTGGCAGGAAGCGGGGCTCTACGAACAGCTACGCGCGGCGCGCGCCGGGCGGGAGAAGTTCATCCTCCACGATGGCCCGCCTTATGCGAATGGCGACATGCATATCGGCCACGCGCTCAACCACATCCTGAAGGACATGGTGTGCCGCACGCGCAACCTGATGGGGTATGACGCGCCGTACGTGCCCGGCTGGGACTGCCACGGCCTGCCGATCGAGTGGAAGGTCGAGGAGGAATATCGCAAGCAGAAGAAGAACAAGGACGAGGTTCCCCCGGCCGAATTCCGCGCCCAGTGCCGGGCGTACGCGCAGAAATGGGTCGACACCCAGCGCGAGCAGCTGAAGCGGCTCGGCATCCTGGGCGACTGGGACCACCCCTATCTGACGATGGACTTCCAGGCCGAGGCGACGATCGTTTCGGAGCTGATGAAGTTCGCTTCGAGCGACCAGCTTTATCGCGGCGCCAAGCCGGTGATGTGGTCGCCGGTCGAAAAGACCGCGCTCGCCGAGGCCGAGGTCGAGTATGAGGATATCGTCTCGACGCAGATCGATGTCGGCTTCGAGATCGTGGAGGCGCCGAACGCGCCCGAACTGGTCGGCGCCCACGCGGTGGTGTGGACGACGACCCCGTGGACGATCCCGGTGAACCAAGCTTTGGCTTATGGGCCGGAGGTTGAGTATGTGCTCCTAGTCGCCGCAGATGCCAGCCTCGAACTGGAGAAGATGTCCGTTGAAGAGCGCAGGGCGGTATCTTTCTCGTTGCTCGTCGGCAAGGAACTGGTGCCAGCATTCGTTGAACGGACGGGGCTAATCTGCGCGGTCGCCAAAACGATCAAAGGCGCAGACCTCGCCGGAGCCACCGCGCGCCACCCGATGGCCAAATTCTTCGAGCCCCTCCCCTTCAGGGGAGGGGACGGGGGTGGGGCCTCTCCATCGGGCGCGGCGCTTACTGATGCGCCCCACCCCAACCCCTCCCCTGAAGGGGAGGGGCTTAACGTGGACCCCACCTCCCCCCTCGCCGAATTCTTCCTGCGCCCGCGCCCCTTCCTGCCCGGCGATTTCGTCACCACCGATCAGGGCACCGGCCTTGTCCACATGGCGCCCGATCACGGGGAAGACGATTTCGCGCTCTGCAAGGCGCACGGCCTGAACCCGGTGTTCGCGGTGGAGGGCGACGGCAAGTACCGCGCCGACTGGCCCTGGCTCGGCGGGCAGGGGAGCGTGATCAACCCCAAGTTCAACGCCCCGGACGGCCCGATCTGCACCGCCTTGCGCGCGGCCGGCGGCCTGCTCGCGGCGAGCGCGGACTATAAGCACAGCTATCCGCATAGCTGGCGCTCCAAGGCGAAGCTCATCTTCCGCTGCACGCCGCAATGGTTCGTGCCGATGGACCGTAGCCTGAGCGAAGAGCCCTCTCCCCTTCAGGGGAGAGGGTTGGGTGAGGGGGAAGCCGGGCGCGGCGCATCTGCATGGGGGCGCGCCCCCCCCCCCCCCCCCCCCCCCGCGCGCGGGGCCGGCGGCCGGCGCCCCCCCCCGCCCGCG
>NZ_JAIERS010000010.1 GCF_019746665.1 Sphingomonas sp.
GGGGTTGTTGGGGGGGGGGTTTTGGGGGTTTTTTTTGGGGGGGTGTTTTTTTCTCCCCCCCCCCCCCCGGGGGGGGGGGGGGGGGGGGGGGGGGGCCATAAGAAGCTCAAGCGGCGCACCAGGCGCAGCCCCTCACCCAACCCTCTCCCCCAAGGGGGAGAGGGCTAGGAAGTAGGCAGGCTTTCGATCGTCAAATTGCCGTTGGTGTAAACGCAGATATCCGCCGCGACCTGCATCGCCTTGCGCGCGAGCGTCTCGGCATCGGCCTCGTAATCGGCGAGCGCGCGGGCGGCGGCGAGCGCGAAATTGCCGCCTGAGCCGATCGCGGTGATACCCGCCTCGGGCTCCAGCACGTCGCCATTGCCCGTTACGACCAAGGTCACATCCTTGTCGGCGACGATCAGCATCGCCTCCAGATTGCGGAGATATTTGTCGGTCCGCCAATCCTTGGCGAGCTCCACCGCCGCACGAAGCAGCTGCCCGTGATGCTGCTCCAGCTTGCGCTCCAGCCGTTCGAACAGGGTGAAGGCGTCGGCGGTCGCGCCGGCGAAGCCGCCGATCACCGCGCCGTCGCCCAGCCGGCGGACTTTCTTCGCATTGGGCTTCATCACCGTCTGGCCCATCGAGACCTGGCCGTCGCCCGCGATCACCACTTTGCCATTCTTGCGCACGGAAAGGATGGTCGTGCCGTGCCACTTGATCGGATCACTCATGGCCCGCGATGTGGCGCCGCGCGCATTTTATGCAAGTGGTCGCGCCCGCTGGCGCGGGAGGCTGCTTTCGTTTTGGCCCCGCCACGTTAAAAGCCAAAGCCATGACCGAACTCGACGCCTTCATCACCGGCCTGCCCAAGGCCGAGCTTCACCTGCATATCGAGGGTAGCCTGGAGCCAGAGCTGATGGTGGCGCTCGCCCGACGCAACCGGCTCACCCTGCCGTTCGCGAGCGTGGAGGAGGTGCGCGCCGCGTATAACTTCTCCAAGCTGCAGGATTTCCTGGACATTTATTATGCCGGCGCCGACGTGCTACGCACCGCCGAGGATTTTCGCGACCTCGCCACCGCCTATTTCGATCGCGCGGCGGCGGACGGCGTGGTTCACGCCGAAATCTTCTTCGATCCGCAGACCCATACCGATCGCGGCATCCCGATGGCGGAGGTGGTCGAGGGCCTGTTCGCCGGCATGGCCGAGGCCGAAGCGCAGCATGGCCTTACCAGTAAGCTGATCCTCTGCTTCCTGCGCCATCTGGACGAGGATGCGGCCTTCGCGACGCTGAAGGCCGCCGAGCCCTGGCTCGATCGCATCGCCGGCGTCGGGCTCGATTCGTCCGAACTGGGGCACCCGCCGAGCAAATTCGCCCGCGTCTTCGCCCGCGCGGGCGAGATGGGGCTGATGCGCGTCGCCCATGCCGGCGAGGAAGGCCCGGCGGACTATGTGCGCGAGGCGCTCGACCTGCTGCATATCGACCGGCTCGATCACGGCAACCGCAGCCTCGATGATCCCGAACTCGTCGCCCGGCTCGCCGCCGAGCAGATGGTGCTGACGGTGTGCCCGCTCTCCAACGTGAAGCTCTGCGTGGTGGGCGACATCGCCGATCACCCGATCGACGCGATGCTGGCGGCGGGGCTGAAGGCGACGATCAATTCGGACGATCCCGCCTATTTCGGCGGCTATGTCGCGGACAATTACCGCGCGGTCGCCACGGGCCGGGGGCTGGATCGCGCGGCGCTGAAGCAGCTCGCGCGCAACAGCATCACCGGATCGTTCCTGAGCGATGCCGAGCAGGCGCCGCTGCTCGCGAAGCTCGACGCCTATGCCTAAGCTCACGCCCGTTCCCTATGAGGCGTTCGTGGCCGATGTCCGCGAACTTGCGCGCGCGATTCCGGCGAGCGGCTGGACGCCCGATTTCCTGATCGGCATCGGCCGCGGCGGGCTTGCCCCCGCGGTCTATCTCAGCCACGCGACCGGCTGGCCGATGCTCTCGGTCGATTATTCGTCGAACGTGCATGATTTCTCGGGCGCGCCGCTGGTCCGGCTCGCCGAGCGCGCGGCGGCGGGCGAGCGGCTGCTGTTCGTCGACGACATCAACGACAGCGGCGGCACGATCACCCGGCTGCGCGGCGAGCTGGCGGCGGCGGGGGCGCCCAATGGTGCGATCCGCTTCGCGACCTTGCTCGACAATGTCCGTTCCTCGGCGCGCGTGGAGTATGCCGCGCGCCAGCTCGATCGGTCGGTGGTGAAGGACTGGTTCGTCTTCCCGTGGGAAGCGATGGCGCCGACCGAAATCGTGCTGGAGGACGCCGCCGCCGTCCCGGAACGTACCGCCTAGGTCACGCCCGCTCGATCCGCGCCGCGTAGCAGCCGCGCTTGGCATAATGGGCGTGGCAGTAGGCGACGTCATCGCGAGCGAGGAAGCGCTCGATCACCGGCACCAGCGCCGCGCCATCGGCGAGATCGGCGTCGACCATCTCGCCCGCCGCGTCAAACGCGCGCAGCGAGATCGGGCGGACGCGGATCACCTCGGGAAGCGTATCCACCGCGGTGAACGCCTCGGTCGCGCCCTCGCGCACGAAGATCGCGTGGCGCGAGCGATAGGGCGTGTCGGCGCTTTGATGCTCGTAATTGAGCAGCAGCGCGGTTTCGCCGGGCATCAGATCGCGCAGCTCGACGCGGTCGGGGAAGCCGGGATGGGCATCGACCTGATAGCGCCGCACCCCGCGCGCGGCGAGCTCGGCGTCGCTGAGGCCATAGAGCGGGACGAAGGGCGCGGGATCGAGCCCGGTGACACGGAAGGACATGGTGCTTCTCCTGATGGGTGCGCACCACCTACCGCCGGTGCCCCAGCACTCGCGTCCCGGGCGTTGCGTTCAAACTTGGGGAAGCGGCCCCAGCGCCTCGACCAGCACGTCACCGCCCTTGCCGGGGCGCCACAGGACGAGCCCGCCGCGCGCGATCTCCGCGCCGCGCCCGATGCTCGCGATCGCCGCGATCATCGCCCCGCCTGCCCCCAGCGCCGCGTCGGCGAGCGCGACGACCAACGGGTTGGGCGTCGCCCAGGGCGCGAGCGCGCGCAGCTCCTCGGCCAGCGCCTGCCCCGCGCCGGGCCGGGCGCGGCAGGCGAGCGCATAAGCGAGCGCGGTCGAGCGGCTGACGCCGGCGAAGCACGTCACCAGCGCGGGAAGCGGCGCGGCGAGCGCGCGCGCGATCAGCGCCGCATCGGGGGCGACCAGCCCGGGGCGGGATTCAGCGATGTCGTTGAACACCAAATCCACGCCCTGGGCAGGCACCGGGCCACCCGGCGAGCGCGCGCGCAGCCAGCAGGCGGTGCTGGGCGCGGCGCCCGCCGCACTTTCCGGCCCGAAGACGATCACGCGGTGGCGAGCCCGGCGAGCAGCGCCGCCTCAGCGAGCGCCTCGCAACCGCCGAGCACGTCGCCGGTCCAGCCGCCGATCAGCCGGCGGGCGGTCCGCGCGAGCCATAGCACCACAAGCGCCGCGAGCACCGCGCCCGCCCCACCCGCCACGGGACGCAGCAGCAGCAAGGGCGCGAGCCCGATCACCAGCGCCAGCGCCGCCTCCCTCCAGCGTACGCCCTCGGGCGCGGGCTTCAGCTTGGCCTCGGCGGGATCGCGTGCGTAAGCCATCCCCGCCATCACCGGCGCGACCAGCGCGCGCGCGGCGCCCCCCGCCAGCACCAACGCGAGCGCGCCTTCCACGGGCGCCATCCGTGCCAGCACCGCCGCCTTGAAGCTCAGCACCGCCCACAGCGCGAGTGCGCCATAGCTGCCGAGCCGGCTATCCTTCATGATCGCCAGCCGCCGCTCGGGGCTGAGGCCGCCGCCAAGCCCGTCGGCGGTATCGGCCAGCCCGTCCTCGTGAAAGCCGCCCGTCACCAGCAGCCCCGCCGCCAGCGCCGCGATCGCCGCCGGCCAGCCGGGAAGCACCAGGCTCACCCCCCAGAACACCGACCCCGCGAGCGCGCCGACCAGCCAGCCAATCACCGGGAAGAAGGGCACCGCACGGGCGATCCATTGCGGCTGGAAATCGGGCAGCGCGGGGGTCGGCAGCCGCGTCAGGAATTGCAGCGCGACGACGAGGCCCCTCACAGCACCTCCGCGAGCGGCGCGACTTCGGCCAGCAACCGCGCGGCGGCGCGCAGCAGCGGCGCGGCGAGCACGGCGCCAGTCCCCTCGCCTAGCCGTAGCCCGAGATCGAGCAGCGGCGCCGCGCCCAGCTGCGCGAGCAGCAGCGTGTGCCCGCGCTCGGCCGATCGGTGCGCGAAGATCAGCCGCTCGGCGAGCATGGGTTCGAGCCGGATCGCGGCAAGCGCGGCGGCCGAGGCGATGAAGCCATCGACCAACATCACCTTGCCCGCGCGCGCGCCGCCGATGAACGCGCCCGCCATCATCGCGATCTCGCACCCGCCGAACGCGGCGAGCACCGCGCGGGGGTCGCCGGCGTCGCTGCGCGCGGCGGCGCGTTCGAGCGCGGCGGTCTTGCGGGCCAGGCCTTCCGAGTCATGGCCGGCGCCGAGGCCGATGCAATCGTCGAGCGGCGCGGGGAGCAGGCGGTGCATCACCAGCGCCGCGCTCGACGAATTGCCGATGCCCATTTCGCCGAGCGCGAGCACGTCCGCGGCGCGCCCGGCGGCGATTTCGGCGCCCCGGGCGAGCGCGGCATCGACCTCGGCGGGGCTGAGCGCGTCCTCGCGCGCGGCGTTGCGAGTGCCAGGGCGGAGCTTGGCGTCGATCAGGTCGGGGTGCGGCGGCAGATCGGCGGCGACCCCGGCATCCACCACAGTCACCGCCACGTCCGCCGCGCGGGCAAGCGCGTTCACGCTCGCGCGGCCGCTCAGGATCAGGCGCACCATCGCCAGGGTGACGCTGGCAGGATAGGCGGCGACGCCCTCCTCGGTCAGCCCGTGATCGCCGGCGAACACCAGTGCCTCGATCCGCTCGACGCTTGGGGTGAGCGTACCCTGGATCGCGCCAAGCTTCACCGCGAGCGCCTCGAGCGCGCCGAGCGCGCCGGGCGGCTTGGCCTGCGCGTGGAGCTTCGCGCGCAGAGCGGTAACGAGGCTGGGGTCGAACGGCGTCACAACCGTTCCACCAAGTCGATCGCCAGCCCGGTCTCCCCGGCGGAGACACGCGCGCGGATGCCATAAACTTGCGCCAGCCGTTCGGGCGTCAGCACCTCGGCGGGTGTCCCTTCGGCCACCAGCCGCCCCTCATGGAGCAGCAACAGCCGATCGGCGACGCGCGCGGCGAGGGGCAAGTCGTGGAGCGTTAGCAGCACCCCCAGCCCCGCCGCCGCCTGCGCGCGAAACAGCGCGATCGCGTCGAGCTGGCGCCCGGGATCGAGCCCGGCGAGCGGCTCGTCGGCGAGCAGAAAGCGCGGCGCTCCGGCGAGCGCGCGGGCGAGCAGCACCCGCGCCCGCTCGCCGCCCGACAGGCTGGTCGCGTCACGGCGGGCGAACGCGCTCATGCCCACGGTGTCGAGCGCGGCGGCGATGGCGGCCTTGTCCTCGGCGGCGCTGCTCGCCCCACGCCAGGGGAGTCGCCCGAGCCCGACCAGCGTCTCGACGCTTACCGGCCAGGCGATTTCGGGGATTTGCGGCAGGAAGCCCAAAGCGCGGGCACGTTCCGGGGGCCGCCAGCCGGTAATCGGCCGGTCGCCGAGCGTCACCTTACCTCCGTCAGGCGGGCGCAGCCCGGCGAGGCAGGCGAGCAAGGTCGATTTGCCCGCGCCGTTGGGGCCGAGCACGACGCTCACCGCGCCGGGCGCGAACCGCGCGCTGACCCCGGCAAGCACCGGGCGGCCGCCAAGCGCGACCCGTACATCGTCCGCCGCCAGCACGTCGCCCTCCGGCAGCGGCATCATCGCAGCCGCCGCCGGAGCGTCAGCACCAGCGCCAGGAAGAACGGCGCGCCGAGCGCCGACAGCGCGACCCCCAGCCGCACTTCCTCGGCGGTCGGCAGCAGCCGCACCGCCATGTCGGCGGCGAGCATCAGCGCCGCGCCGCCCAAGGCGCTCGGCACCAGCAGCGCGCTCGGGCGCGCCCCGACCAGCGGGCGCAGCAGATGCGGCACGATCAACCCGACAAAACCGATCACGCCGGTCGCCGCAACGCACACCCCGGTCGCGAGGCCGACGCCCACCACCAGCATCAGCCGTGCCCGCCCGAGCCGCGCGCCAAGCGACCGCGCGCCGGCCTCGCCCAGCGTCAACGCATCGAGCGCCGGGGCGGTCGCGAGCACCAACGCCCCGCCCGCCAGCGCCAGCGGCAGTGTGTAACGCAGATCATCCACGCTGCGGTCCTGCAGCGAGCCCATCAGCCATTTGATGATCTCCCCCGATGCCCAGGGATTGGGCGCGAGGCTGAGCGCGAGCGCGATTCCCGCACCCGCGACCGTTTGTAGCACCACGCCCGCGAGCACGAAGGTCACCGTCCCGCCGGTAAGCCCCGCCAGCGCGAGCAGCAGCAGCACGCCCACGCCCGCCCCCCCGATCGCCATCGTCGGCAGCAGCCAGAAGCTGGTGAGGCTGAAGTAAAGCGACAGCACCGCCCCCAAGGACGCCATCGCCGACACGCCGAGCAACCCCGGATCGGCGAGCGGGTTGCGCGTATAGCCCTGCAGCGCCGCCCCCCCCAGCCCCAAGGTCGCGCCGACGATCACCGCGAGCAGCGTCCGGGGCAGCCGGAGCTCGAACAGCAGCACCCCGAGCGTACCCGGCGTGCCCCATAGGCTGAGCGGAATCCACACTCGCCCGACCGAAAGCGACAGCAGACCGAGCAGAAGCACGCCGGTGCCGAGCGCGACAATGGTGGCGGCGGTGCGGCTCATGCCAGCACCTCGCGCCCGCGCGCGAAAGTGGCGACCGCGCGAACCATCGCCGGCCCCGCGCAATAGAGCAGCCGTTCGGGAAAGGTGACGCGCGGCGTGTGCCCGGCGAGCTTGGCGAGCGCGGGATGGGTGAGCACCCGGTCCGCCCAGGGCGCGCGGCCATGTTCGCCCAGGAACAGGATAGCGGGCGGCGCCTGGAGCAAGTCTTCCAGCCGCACCGTGCCCCATTTGCGCACGCCGTAATGCGCGGCGGCGTTGGTGAAGCCGGCGCGTTGGAGCAGCGCATCGGGCAACGTGCCGCCGCCCGCGACGAAGCCATTGGGCTGGAAGATGAGCGCCGGGCGTGGCCGCCAGCCGAGCGGCGCCGAAGCGCAGGCGAGCGCGATCTCGATCCGGCGCCGGAGCTTTGCCCCCGCTCCGGGCTCCCCGACCAGCGCCGCGACCCGCGCGATCTCGGCGAGCGCCGCCTCGATCGTGTCGCACACGTCGAACAGCTCGACCGTAAGCCCGGCCCGCGCCAGCGCCGCCCGTGTCGCGCGATCGGTGTGGCGGCTGGCGAGCACCAGATCGGGCCGCAGCAGCACCACCTCCTCGGCGGTTTCATGCGTGATCGGCAGCCGCGCCGCGCGCTCGGCGATCGTCGAGCCGATCGGATCATGCGAGAAATGGCTCAAGGCGGCGATGCGATCTGGGGTGACCAGTTCGATCAGGATCGCGTCGGTGCAGGGGCTGAGCGAGACGATCCGGCGTGGCGCCACGCGCGCGGCGAGCGCCGGCGCCGCGAGCCATAGCATGGCCGCGCCCGCGATTGTCCTTCGGCTCGGCCCGGTCGCTCCGTTGCCCATAACCCGCCATCGCTCGCCCGCCGGCCGATTCCGGCGGGGCATCGTCACGCGGGATATGTCCCGTATCGGCCCGCGCTTCCCGGCGGGCTGATGGACGATCGGCGCCGGGCAGGTCTCCTGGCTTCGCGGGTCAGCGCCGATGCCGTCGCCTTCCCGGGCCGGGGCCCAGTGGCATGATGACGGCATGGCTCGCCGCTTACAGTTGCGGGTCCAGCCGGGGATTTGCACCCCATTCCCTTTTCACCCCGCGCGAACACGGGGACCAAGCGCACGCAAGGGCTTAGGCGAGCACAGGCGGCGCCGTCAACGCCCGCTCAGGCGAACACCTCGCTCAACCGCGCGCTCGGCATTCCTTCGTGCCGCTGACGGAGCAGGCCGAACAACGTACCGTGGATCGCCGCGACATAGGCGCCGATGAAGGTCTGCACCGTGATCGAGATGACGCTGTTGACCACCTGCGCCGCCGCGCCGCCGCCCGCCGAGCTGAAACTGCCGCGCGCGACCGAGAAGGAGTCGATGCCGAGCAACAGCCCCTGCACCATCGCGAGCACCGCGCCGACGCCGATATAAAGCGCGAAGATCACCAGATAGAGCCCGACCATCCGCCAGCGCAGCCCCCGGGTAAGCGCCGCGCTGCGCCGGATCGCCCCGATCGCCCAGCGCCGTTCGACCGCGCTCGCGCCCGGGGTCGCCGCCCACATCGCGACCAGCCAGATCACCGCGACGACCATCGCCAGCCAGATCAGCGCCACCAGCAGCACGACCGGAGCACCGCCGCCCGCGGTCGCGGCCACCCCAGCACCCAGCACAACAGGGGGCACGAAAAACAACAGCATCACGATTCCGAACAGCAGGATCGACAACAGCAACAGCCGAGGGACAGCGGCGAGACCGCGTCCGAGCGCGGTGCCGAACGACAATTGCTCGCCATCGGCGGCCGCCGCGGCGGTGACGACACCGATGCCCTGCAGGATCAGTTGCGCCACCAGCCCGATCAGGAACAGCACCACGCCGGCGCCGATCACCCCCAGGAACGTCGCCGGATCACTGAGCCCGCTGAAGAAATCGAGAATTTGGCGCCGTCCATAAATTCCTGAGACGCCCGCGCCCGTTACCAGCACCCCTTGCAGCAGGGTCACCGCTAGGGGTGCGCCAAGCATCACCGCCGGGTTCGTTCGGAACAAGCCGGCGCTGCGGCCGATCACCTCGCCGATCGGAACCTGACGATCCGTTTCATAAATCCGCGTCGCCATTACTTGCCCCCTGCGAGTCAGCGCTTTGGTTCGATTTGAAGGCTGCCGCGCCGTGATTTGGCTGTCCAGCCAAAACTGTTGGTTGCGTAGCGATATACGCGCGCTAAGCATGGCACACAGCGAGGGAGTGAGCGTGGCGCGGGCGAGCGAGCAAAGTGGCACGGAACTGGCCGCCGCGCATCAGGCGCTGGTGAGCGACCCCAATGTTCAGTTCCAGCTGCCTCCGATAACCCCGCCGCCCCCGCCGCCCGCCTGGGCGAAAGCGGTAGGCGAGTGGCTCCGCTGGCTCGTCAAACCGCTGGTGCGGCTGTTCCAGTGGCTCGACTCGCTGCTGCCGGCGGGGATCATCGCCCGCTTGCTGTTCTGGGGGCTGATCGCGCTGGTCGTGGGCTTGGCGGTGATGTTGATCGTCCAGCGGTTGCGAACCGGGCAGTGGCGATTGCCACGCCGCGCGCCACGCACCGCGCCGGTGATCGAGGAGGATGGCTGGCAACCCGAGGCGATGCCGGTCCGCCGCTGGCTCGAGGAGGCGGAGGCGCTGGCCGCCGCCGGGCGCTATGCCGAGGCGGCGCACCATCTGCTGCGCCGCTCGATCGACGACATCGCCGCGCGCCGCCCGCAGCTGGTGCAGCCCGCGCTTACCTCGCGCGAGCTGGCCCGCGCCGAGGCGGTGCCGGCGCCGGCGCGCGGCCTGTTCGCCGGGATCGCCGGCCTTGTCGAGCGCAGCCTGTTCGGCGGCCGCGCGGTGAGCGCCGAGGATTGGCGGCAGGCGCGCGACGCCTATGCGCGCTTCACTTTGGGTCAGGCCTGGCAGGGATGAGCGACGTCGCGGTCGGTCGTGCGCGCGAGACGCAGGTGTTTCGCCCGGCGGTGGTCGTGCTGCTGCTGATGATCGGCCTGATCGGCTTCGCGGCGACGCTGGGGCTCGGCGCCTATCTGCCCGAAACACCGCGCTTCGGCGTGGGCGATCGCCACGCCCTGTCCAACGCCGCGACCGGGTTCAGCGGCATCGTCCGCCTCGCCCGCGCGACCGGCGGAGCGCCAATGATGATCCGTGACAAGCGCTTCTGGGGCAATCCCGGGCTGCTGGTCGTCACCCCCGACAGCGGATTGGAGGATTTCAGCGAGATTCTCGGCGAGCGCCCCCGGCAGCCGACGCTGTTCGTGATGACCAAATGGCAGGTCGGACCTGATCGAGATCATCCCGGCTGGGTCCGCCAGGCCGGATTTATCCACCGCGGCGATCCTGAGAGGACGCTCGCGCCGGCGGTGAAGATCCGGGTCGGCCGCTATCGCAGCGGCGGCGCCCCGCTGGTCGCGCATGGCGCGCTGCTCGAAGGGCTGAAATTCACCGCGCCACGGCCGCTGCAGGTGATGGCAGGGCCGCTGCTCGAACCGCTGCTGAGCGACGGCAAGGGCGGCATCGTCCTCGCCCGGGTGAAGGGCACGGAGCAATATCTGCTCGCCGACCCCGATCTGCTCGACAATCGCGGGCTGCGCCGGCTGGAGGATGCGAAGGCCGCGCTCGGTCTGCTCGCGGCGCTGACGCCGGAAGATCGCGGCCTTGGGTTCGATCTCGTGATGAACGGCTTTGGCGCGAAACCCAATGTGCTGCGCCTCGCCTTCGAGCCGCCTTTCCTGGCGGTAACGGCGGCGGTACTCGCGGCGCTGCTGCTTGCCGGCTGGCAGGCGTTCGCGCGGTTCGGGCCGGCCGTTCCCCGCGCGCGCGCGATCGCGTTCGGCAAGGCGGCTTTGGTGGACAATGCCGCCGCGCTCGTCCGCCGCGCCCGCGCCGAACGTCGGCTCGGCGCGCGCTATGCGACGTTGCTGCGCGAGCTTGCCGCACGGCGGCTGGCGGCGCCCGCGCGGCTGCGCGGCGCGGCGCTCGACGCCTATCTCGACGCGCAGGGCGGCGCCAAGTTCAGCCCGCTCGCCGCCGCGCTTTCGGAAGCGAACGACCGCGATACACTCAGCATCCGGGCACGAGCGCTGCACAATTGGTTCGAGGAGAAAATCGGGTGACGGTGGACGAAGTCAGCACGCTCGCGGAGACGATCCGGCGCGAAGTGGCGAAGGCGGTGGTGGGGCAGGACGAAACGCTCGCACTGATGCTCGTCGCGCTGTTCGCCGGCGGCCATATCCTGCTCGAAGGCCCGCCGGGCACCGCCAAGACGTTGCTCGCCCAAAGCTTCGCGCGCGCGGTGGGGCTCGATTACGGGCGCATCCAGTTCACCCCCGATCTGATGCCCGGCGACATCATCGGCGCCAATCTGTTCAACTTCCAGACGAGCAGCTTCACCCTGACGCGCGGGCCGATCTTCACTGAATTGCTGCTCGCTGACGAGATCAACCGCACCCCGCCCAAAACCCAGGCGGCGTTGCTCGAGGCGATGCAGGAACGCCAGGTGACGATCGACGGCGAAAGCCTGGCGCTCAGCCCGCGCTTCATGGTGGTCGCGACGCAGAATCCGATCGAGCAGCAGGGCGTCTATCCGCTGCCCGAGGCGCAGCTCGATCGTTTCCTGTTCAAGCAGCGCGTCGATTACCCCTCGGCCGATGAGGAGCGCCGGATCATCGCCGCGCATGGCGCGCGCACGGCGGCGATGGACCCCGCCGAGTGGGGCGTCGAACGCTGCGCCGACGCGGGCGCGATCGAAGCGGCGCTGGCCACCGTCAGCGCGGTGCGGCTGGTTGACGAGGTGATCGACTATATCGTCGCGCTGGTGCGGGCGACGCGCACTTCCGGCGAGATCGAAAGCGGCGCGAGCCCCCGCGCGGGCGCGATGCTGGCCGGCGCGGCCCGCGCCCGCGCCGCGCTCGACGGGCGCGATTTCGTGATCCCCGACGATGTAAAGGCACTCGCCCCCGCCCTGCTGCGCCACCGGCTGATCCTGTCGCCGGCGGCCGAGATCAGCGGGCGTTCGATCGAGGAAGCGGTCGCGGCGATCATCGCCCAGATCGAGGTGCCGCGTTGATCTATCCCGCGCGCGCGGCGATTCTGGCGGCGAGCCTTGGCGCGCCCGCCGCGCTGCTGCTCGCGGTGATCGCGCCGACGCGCTGGCAATTGGCGCTGTTCTGGCCGCTCGCGGTATTGCTGCTCGTCGCCGCCGACGCGCTGCTGGGCGCGGCGCGCGCGCGGTTGGCGCTCGACTGGCCGAGCACACTGCCAATCGGCGTCGCGACCGATGCCTGGCTGACGTTGCGCCTGCAGGGCGGGCTGGCGCGACGCGCCGAACTGGCGCTGGGGGTGAGCGGCGCGCCTGACTTTCCCGAGGACAACCGGGTGCGCGTGGCGCTCGATGGTGGCGCGGTGCGGGTCGCGCTGCCGGTGGTGCCGCGCCGGCGCGGGCTGCTGATCGCCGAGCGATTATGGGCGCGCTGGACCGGGCCGCTCGGCCTCGCCTGGCATCAGCGTGTCGTTAAACCGGGCGCCACCGCGCGCGTGCTGCCGGATCTGGGCGGGGTGCGGACCCAGGCGGCGCAGATTTTCCAGCGCCACGCCTTCCAGGGCCTGCTCGCCCAGATCGACCGGGGCGACGGGCAGGAGTTCGACACGCTGGTCGATTTCCATCCCGGCATGGACCGCCGGCGGATCGACTGGAAACATTCGGCGCGCCACGTGAAGCTC
This sequence comes from Sphingomonas sp., assembly GCF_019746665.1. Lineage (GTDB taxonomy): Bacteria > Pseudomonadota > Alphaproteobacteria > Sphingomonadales > Sphingomonadaceae > Sphingomonas. The sequence continues at coordinate 12,569 of NZ_JAIERS010000010.1, forward strand.
CACGCCAAGGAATATCGCGCCGAGCGCAACAGCCAGATCCTGTTCGTCGTCGATTGCGGCCGGCAGATGAGCGAGCCGGTCGCCGGCCTGCCGCGGATCGACCGCGCGGTGCAGGCCAGCCTGCTCACCGCCTGGGTCGCGCTCAAGCTGGGCGACCGCGTCGCGATCGAGGCGTTCGACGCGCGGCCGCGGCTGGCGAGCGGCTTCGTGTCCGGCGCCGGTGCCTTCGCCGAATTGCAGCACGTCGCCGCCGAGATCGATTACAGCGCCGCCGAAAGCAACTACACCTTCGCGCTCACCGCCTTGGCCAAGCGGCTTACCCGGCGTTCGATGATCGTGCTGTTCACCGAATTCACCGATCCTGCCGCTGCTGATTTCCTGGTCCGCGCCGTCGCGCGCCTCGCCGAGGCCCATCTGCTGCTGGTGGTGGTGCTGCGCGAGGAGGAACTGGAGTCGATCGCCGCGCGCGCTCCCGAAACCGCCGAGGATGTGACCCGGGCGGTGACCGCCGGCGCGCTATTGCGCGATCGCCAGCTCGTCATCACCCGGTTGCAGCGTCTGGGGGTGCGCGTGATCGAAAGCGAGCATGATCGGGTGGGCGAGCGGCTGGTTGCCGGCTATGCCGATCTGAAGCGACGGAATCTGCTATGAGCACGCACGCGGCGGGCGCCGGCCCGGTTCTCGTCAACGCGACCCGTTTCCGCGCGGCGCATCAGGCCGATTGGGAGCGGCTCGACGCGCTGCTCGCCCAGCTCGAGCGCGGCAAGGTGACCGCGCTCTCGGCGGAAGATCTGCTCGCGCTGCCCCAGCTTTACCGCGCGACGCTGTCGTCGCTGTCGGTCGCGCGCGAAACCTCGCTCGATCGCGCGCTAGTCGCTTATCTGGAGCAATTGTCGCGCCGCGCCTATTTCCAGCTCTACGGCGTGCCGGTGTCGTTCACCGCCCAGCTGCGCGACTTTTTCGCGCGCGCCTGGCCCCGAGCAGTGCAGAGCGTGTGGCGCGAAACTCTGATCGCGTTCGTGCTGTTCGCGGTGAGCGCGGTGCTCGGCTATGTGCTGATCCGCCAGGACCCGAGCCTGTACGGCGCGATCATCGATCCGCAGATGGCGGGCGGGCGCGTCCCCGGCGCGAGCGCCGCGACGCTGCGCGAGACGCTCTACGATGTGCCAAAGGGCGATCGCGAAGGCCTGCTCGCCACCTTCGCCACTTTCCTTTTCACGCACAACGCCCAGGTTTCGATCCTGTGCTTCGCGCTCGGCTTCGCGTTCGGGGTGCCGACGGTGATGCTGCTGATCTTCAACGGGCTGATGATGGGGGCGCTGTTCGCGGTGTTCGTACCGGCGGGGCTCGGCCCCAATCTCGCCGCGTGGCTGTCGATCCACGGCACGACCGAGATTTTCGCGATCCTGCTAAGCTCCGCCGCGGGCTTGCGCATCGGCACCGCGCTCGCTTTTCCCGGGCGGCAGGGTCGGCTGGAGGCGGCGGTGACCCAGGGACGGCTCGCCGCGACGGTGATGGGCGGCACGGTGGTGATGCTCGCGGTCGCTGGGGTGCTGGAGGGCATCGGGCGGCAAAGCGTGCAGGGCGACGGCGCCCGCGCGCTGATCGGGCTGGCCATGCTGGTGCTGTGGCTGGGCTATTTCTATTGGCCACGCGGGGGCCGCGATGGCGCCGCCTAAACGCGCCGCGCCCGATCCCCGGCGCAGCTTCGTCACCCCCGAGGGTGTCGACCTGCAACTGCGGCTGGCGAGCGCGAGCGCGCGCGCCGGCGCCTTCATGATCGACGCCGCGCTGATCCTCGCGACGCTGATCCTGTTCACCCTGCTGATCGCGTTCATCCTGGATGGGGCACGGGCGCAGATCGGCGCGATCTTCGAGATTTTGTGGCTGGTCGTATCGTTCGTGCTGCGCAACGGCTGGTTCGTGCTGTTCGAAATGGGCGGGCGTGGCGCCACCCCCGGCAAGCGCGCGCTCGGCCTGCGCGTCGTCGCGCGCGACGGGGCGCGGCTTACCGGCGGCGCGGTGATCGCGCGCAACGCGATGCGCGAGATCGAGCTGTTCCTGCCACTGTCCTTCGCGGTCGGGCAGAGTTTCGATAGCAACGGCGATGCCGGCTTCGCGATCGCCGCCCTGCTGTGGAGCGGCATCTTCTTGTTCTTCCCGCTGTTCAATCGCGACCGGCTGCGCGTCGGCGATCTGCTCGCGGGCACCTGGGTGGTGGAAGCGGAGCGGCGCGCGCTCGCCACCGATCTGGCGGTGCAGCAGCCGGCGCGGCGCTTTTCCGAGAGCGCGCTCGCGCTTTACGGCGAATATGAGCTGCAGACGCTGGAGGAAGTGCTCCGGGCCGGGCGGCGCGACGCCATCACCGTGGTCGCGGCGACCATCCGCGCCAAGGCGGCGCTCCCCGATGACGGCGACGACGAGGGCTTCCTGCGCGACTATTATGCGGCGCTATGCGCGCGGCTGGAGGCGGGGCTGCTGGTCGGGCAGCGGCGGGCCGACAAATTCGGCTAGGCAATTCGGCTAAGCGTTGCCGAGAAGCGGGTGGCCGCCGGCGAAAGGGAGGGACACCGGCGGCCATAAAGTCAGCCAAGCTGGCGGCACGGATGACATGATCCGATACCACAACCGCAACTGCTCAAGGTAAAAAAAGCACGCCCAACCTTGGCGCACCCGCAAGAAATGGGAAGTTGCCAAGAATTTACAAGAAGCCTACTTGCCGCCCGCGTCGACCAAAGCCGGCAAGGGCGGGTGCAGGCGCAGGCGTTGCACGCGCTTGCCATCGGCCGCGACGATCTCGATCCGCCAGCCACTCGGATGACCGAGTACCGCGCCCGCCGCCGGCACTTGGCCCGCGAGCAAGGCCGCGAGACCACCGATCGTGTCGATATCCTCCTCGGCGACGCCCAGCCGCGGATCGACCACGGCGGCGACTTCCTCCAGTTCGGCGCGGGCGTCGGCCTCCCACCCACCATCGTCGATCGGTACGAGCAGCGCCTGGGGCGCCTCGTCATGCTCGTCCTCGATATGGCCGACGATTTCCTCGATCAGATCCTCGATGGTGACGAGGCCCTCGGTGCCGAAATACTCGTCGAGCACGATCGCCAGATGCACGCGCTTCTGCCGCATGTCCGCCAGCAGATCGAGCGCCCCGCGCGACATCGGCACGAACAGCGGCTCGCGGATCAGCCCGGCGATGCTCGCCGGATGCTCGGCGCCGGTCGCCAGGATCGCGAACACGTCCTTGATATGAACCATGCCGATGATCGTATCGAGCTTTTCGCGGTACACCGGCAGCCGGCTGTGCCCGGCTTCCGCGAACAGCTTCACCAGCTCGGCGAAGCTGGTGCCCTCCTCCACCGCGATGATATCGGCGCGCGGCACGCCGATGTCGCCCGCGTCGCGCTCGCCGAAATGGAGCAGGTTGCGCACCATCTGGCGTTCCAGCGGCGAAAGATCGCCCTTGGCATCGGGCGCGGGATCGTCCTCATGCGCGTCGATCACTTCCTCGATCTGCGCGCGCAGCGAATCGTCATGCGGTTCGCCGAAGATCCAGGCGCGGAAACTGCGCCACAAGCCGCCGTCGGGAGAGGCGGCGTCGGTACTTTGGCCGTCGGGCATTAGCGGGTGTCAGTCCTCATAAGGGTTATGCAAGCCAAGCCCTTGTAGCACATCACGCTCGATCCGCTCCATGGCTTCGGCTTCCTCATCCTCGAGATGATCATGGCCCAGCAGATGGAGCGTGCCGTGAACGATCAGATGCGTCGCATGATCCGCGAGCGAAATGCCGCGCTCGGCCGCTTCGCGCGCGCAGGTTTCATGCGCGAGGACGATGTCGCCGAGCAGGATTTCACCTTGCATTTCATCAAGTTGGGCAAGCTCGTCGACGTCGAGCATCGGGAAGGAGAGCACGTTGGTCGGCTTGTCCTTTCCCCGATAGTCGCGGTTGAGCGCCCGCACCTCCGCATCGCTGGTGAGGCGGATGGAGAGTTCGACTGGGAATGTCGGCGCGTCTAGCCGCGTGGCTTGCTGCGACGCCGCGAACGCCGCTCGCGCCGCGCGCGCAGCAAGCGCTTCCCAAGGCTGAGCTTCTGGCCAGGGCGCTTCTGGCAGGACATCTATGGCGAGGGTCACTTAAGATCCGTATGAGCGAAGTCACTGCCCGTATAGAGCATCTGGGCGACATTTCCGCGCTGGCAAGCATCATCGAAACAAACGCTGAACTTCCGCTGTGAGGAATGACCGGAGCGTTCGCTTTGGCAAGACCCACCACGGATCGACACGTCCAATGCCGCCCCGCCGACCACCATCATCTCCGCACCATAGCAGCTATTCGCCGCCCTCATAAGCATCCACGATCCGTCCGACAATCGGATGGCGGACCACGTCGCCGGCGGTGAAGCGGCAGACGCTCAGCCCCTCGATCCCCTCCAGCCGCTCGACCGCGTCGTTCAGGCCCGAGGCGCGGGTGCCGCCCGGCAGGTCGGTCTGGTTCGGGTCGCCGCACACCACCATCCGGCTGTTCTGGCCGAAGCGCGTCAAGAACATCTTCATCTGCGCGGGCGTGGTGTTCTGCGCCTCGTCAAGGATCACGAAGGCATCGGCCAGCGTGCGCCCGCGCATGAAAGCGATCGGCGCGATCTCGATCTCGCCCGACGCGATCCGCCGCTCGACCTGCTCGGCGGGCAGACAGTCGTTCAGCGCGTCGTAGAGCGGGCGCAGATAGGGATCGACCTTCTCCTTCATGTCGCCGGGCAGGAAGCCCAGTCGCTCGCCCGCCTCGACCGCCGGGCGGGAGAGGATCAGGCGCTGCACGCTGCCAGTGATCAGCTGCGCCACCGCCTGCGCCACCGCGATATAGGTCTTGCCCGTGCCAGCGGGGCCGAGCGCGAAGATGATGTCGTGGCGCGTCAGCTCGCGCATATAATGCGCCTGCGCTGGCGTGCGCGGGACGATCGTCTTCTTGCGGGTGCGGATCATCACCGTCGGCGGGCTTTCCGCCTCTGCCGAGATGATCCCGTCGAGCGTGGGTTCGGCGGCCATCGCGATCTCCGCGTCGATCAGCCCGGCATCGACCGCCTCGCCGCGCATGATCCGGCGGTAGAGGCCCGAGAGCACATCCCGCGCGGCCGCCACCGCCTCGGCCGAGCCTTCGAGCCCCACCCGATTGCCGCGCGCGGTGATGTACACCCCAAGGCGGTTCTCGATCAGCAACAGGTTTTGGTCGAACTGGCCGAACAGCTCGGCCATCAATTGCGGGCGATCGAAGCTGAGTTCGGCGCGGCTGCGCTCACTCGGGGCTTTGGGCGTGGGCTTGCGGCTCATGCGGCTCCTGCGGTCGCCGGGCGGTGGCGCCCGGTGGCGACGAATGTGGCAGAGCAGCCGAAGCGGGGGAAGCCTCAACCGGCACTTTATCGGCCGGCATCCGCGCGATTCTATGCCTCGGCGGCTTCCTCGCCCGCGCCTGCCGCCGGCCGCTCGAACCAGGCCTCAACCGGGCCGGAGAGCTTGATCGTCAAGGGGCGGCCATGACGGTCGGTCTTCTTACCGAGCGCGACGCGAATCCACCCTTCCGACAGGCAATATTCCTCGACATCGCGCCGCTGGGCGCCCTTGAAGCGGATGCCGACGCCACGTTCGAGCGCGGCTTGATCGAAAAAGGGGCTGCGCGGATCGCAGCTGATCCGGTCGGGAACGGTTTCGGTCATGCCGGGCTCTTGGCGCAAAGCCGGCGCGGGCGCAACGCCCTACGCCGGCCCTACGGCCTCAACGGCAAACCTCGACGCGGAGCGGATAGCCCGAATAGGGATCGTAGCGACGCTCGATCCAGCAATGCGGGGCATAACCGTCATAGTAACCCCGTGGCCCGTAATAAGCACGCGGGCCATAATAGCCCCGATCATAATAGCCACGATCGTAATAGTTGTAGCGGGGGCCGTAATAACCATAGCCGCGCGACGGCCCGTAATAGTAGCGGTCCCGGTTGGAGGCGAGCGCCGCGCCCACCGCCAGTCCGGCGATGCCGACCGCGAGCGCCCCGCCCGCGCCGATGCCGCGATCGCGCACGATCACGGTGCGGCCGCGCCCACCATACCAGCGCTGCGCGTCAGCGGGGGTCGCCGCCGTCGCCAGCGTCGCCCCCAGGGTCAGCGCGACCAAGCCCTTCTTCATCCAGCTCTTCATTTGGCCCAACTCCAGCATGTGCCGATTCGCCTTCACGGCATGAGATTGTGCTACCGCGCGCCGGCTGAACGCGGTGGGAATATACCGTTCATCTGGGGTTTAGCTTGGCAAGGTCAAGCGCAACGCGCCGCGTGGTTGCGGCGCCGTGCCAGCTGGGGCTAGAGCAGCGCCATGGCATATTGGCTGATCCGCTCCGAACCCTCCGCCTATAGCTGGGACGAATTCGTCGCCGAAGGGCGCACCGAATGGACCGGGGTTAAGAACGCGACCGCCGCCATACACCTGCGCGCGATGGCGCCGGGCGACGAGGCGATCTTCTATCATTCCAACGAGGGCAAGGAAGCGGTGGGCATCGCTCGCGTGACCCGCGCCTTCCAGCCCGATCCCACCGATCCGAAATGGGTTTCGGTCGAGTTCGAATGCGTGGCCCCCCTCCCCAAGCCGGTGCCGCTCGCGACGATGAAGGCCGAGCCGCGCCTGGCGGAAATGCGCATGATCAAGCAGTCGCGGCTCTCGGTCTCGCCCGTCACCGACGCCGAATGGGCGGTGATCATGGAACTCGCCGGCGCGTGAGCGCCGACCGCCTGCTGTTCGTTTACAACGCCCATGAAGGGCTGGGTCACGCGTTGCTCGATGCGGTGCACAAGATGGTCGCGCCGGCGAGCTACCCCTGCTCGCTGTGCGCGCTCACGTACGGGCCGGTCGCGATGAAGCGTGCGTGGAAAGCATTTCTGGCATCCCTGCCGCAGAGCAAAGCCTTCTATCACCGCGAGGATTTCGCGCGTGCCTATCCAGCGATCGGCGATCTCGCCTTGCCCGCGATCCTGATCGACCGGGGCGCTGGCCCCGCGCTGCTGGTCGCCGCCGCTGAACTCGATCCCCTGCCCGATCTGCCGGCGTTGATCGCCTTGCTCGACGCCCGACTCGGCCGCGCTTGACAGCGGCGCCCCACCGCTTCCACCACCGACGCCGCAACAATGAAGGCGGCAAGCCATGCATAACCGCACCGGCGTCTATCCGGGCACGTTCGATCCGCTGACGCTCGGCCATCTCGACATCATCCGGCGCGGCGCCAAGCTGGTCGATCGGCTGGTGATCGGCGTCACCACCAACCCCAGCAAGACGCCGATGTTCACCCTCGCCGAGCGGATGGCGATGGTTCAGCGCGAGGTCGCGGGACTGGAAGGCGAGATCCACGTCGTCAGTTTCGACTCGCTGCTGATGGACTTCGCCGAGCGCGAGGGCGCGAGCGTGATCGTGCGCGGCCTGCGCGCGGTGACCGATTTCGAATATGAGTTTCAGATGACGGGCATGAACCAGCAGCTCAACAACCGCATCGAAACCATCTTCCTGATGGCCGATGTCGCGCTGCAGCCGATCGCCAGCCGCTGGGTTAAGGAAATCGCCTTCTACGGGGGCGACATTCGCAAGTTCGTCTCGCCGGCGGTCAACGCGGAGGTCGTCGCACGGGTCAATCAACTCGGCCGCAAGGGCAGCTGATCGGCGCCCGCGCCCAATTGGCGCCGCAAATAAACTGCTTTATGGGCGCCAAGCCGAAGCCAGATTGCCATGGGGTTGCAATGCGTTTGATTTTCGGGGCGTTCGCCCTTGCCACCAGCGTTGCCATGGTGGCGCCCGCCACCGCGCAGATCGTTCCCTCGCTGCGCCCCGCGCCCGCCGACCAGAACGACAAGGAAAACCTGCTCTATCTCGATCTGTCGACCGGCGGGCGGGTGACGATCTGGCTGCGCCCCGATGTCGCGCCCAAGGCGGTCGATCGGATCAAGACGCTCACCCGCCAGCATTTCTATGATGGCCTTACCTTCCACCGCGTGATCGACGGCTTCATGGCGCAGACCGGCGATCCCAAGGGCGACGGCACCGGCGGCTCCGACCTGCCGGACCTGCCGTCCGAGTTCAACTATCTGCCGCACACCCGCGGCGCCGTGTCTGCCGCGCGCCAGGGCGCCGCGCCGGACGCCAGCCCAGAGGACAAGAAGAAGGCCGAAGACAGTGCCAACAGCCAGTTCTTCATCGTCTTCGAACCAACACTGAAGCTCGACTTCAAATACACGGTGTTCGGCCGGGTCGTCGACGGGATGCAATATGTCGACGCCATCCAGCGCGGCGAGCCGCCGGCGAACCCGAGCCGCATCCTTCACGCCTATATCGCCGCCGACAATCCGCCGCCCTACAAGGCCGAGGCGCCCGCGCCCGCCGCCAATTCCGCGCTCGGCCCGGCGGTGACCTTGCCCGGAGCGAAGAACTGAGCGAGCGCACGCTCGTCATCGACACCGCCACGGCGGCCTGCTCGGTGGCGCTGATCGCGGATGGGCGGGTGATCGCGGCGGAGCATCGCCGGGTCGGGCGCGGCCATGCCGAACAATTACTGCCGATGATCGCCGCGCTGCCGGATGGTGGCCGCGCCGCTCGCATTCTGGTCGATTGCGGCCCCGGTAGCTTCACCGGCATTCGGGTCGGGCTTGCCGCCGCCCGCGCGCTGGGGCTCGGCTGGGGCGCGACGGTAGCGGGCTATAGCGCGCTGGCGCTGATCGCCGCGCGTGCGTTCGCCGACGCGCCCGCGCTCGCCACGGTTGCCGTGGTGCTGGAAGGGGGGCATGGAGAGGTGTTCATGCAAGCCTTCGCCGCCTCGCCCTTCGCCGCGCTCGCGCCGCTCGCCTCGCGGCTGCCCGAAGACGCGCGCGCGGCGGCGGGAGACATGGCGTTGATCGGCAGCGGCGTGCGCTTGCTTCACCCCGAACGCGCCGAGACGGCGGCCGCGATGATGCTCCCCGTCGCCGCCGATATCGGGTTGCTGCCAGCCGCCTATGCGCAACTTCCCGCGCGCCCGGTCTATGGCCGGCCGCCGGACGCCAAGCCGGCGGCGCGGTGAGCACGCAAGTGATCGAGCTCAGCGGCGGGGGCACCGCCGAGCTGGGCCTGGTCGATCAGCTGATGAAGCGCGCCTTTGATCCCCGTTTTGGGGAGGCGTGGACGCGGCCCCAATGTTTGGGAATGCTAAGCTTGCCGGGCGTTTGGCTGACGATCGCGCGGCTGAACGGCTCAGCCGCTGGCTTCGCGCTTGCCCGAGTAATCGGTGACGAAGCCGAACTTCTGCTGCTCGCGACTTTGCCCGAGGTGCGGCGACTGGGTGTAGGCGGTGCCTTATTGCGCTCGGCGATGGAGGAAGCGCGCTCCAGGGGCGCCAAGCGCCTGTATCTAGAGGTGCGCTCCAACAACGATGCCATCGGTTTTTACGTACGATTGGGATTTCACAAGGTAGGTCAACGTCGTGGCTATTACCGCGGACCGGGCGGTCAATTGTTCGACGCCTTTACCTTGGCGCGCGACGTCGACTGAAACCTTTGCCGTTTACCAAAATTATTGCTTGCATTGCGCGCGCCAAAAACAGATAGCGCTGTCAGTGCCCCTATGTGGGCCAAGGCTTCAGGGACAGAAAGGATAACGATGGAAACCTCGAACGAGTTGCAGGAAACGCTCATCACCTTGACCGCGGATATTGTCGCTGCGCATGTGAGCAACAACAGCGTCGCCGTGTCCGATCTGCCGGTGCTGATCGCGAATGTTCACAACGCGCTGCAGGGTCTTGGCGGTCCCGCGCCCGAGCCCGAGGTGAAGCAGGAACCGGCGGTTTCGATCCGTGCTTCGGTGAAGCCCGACTATATCGTTTGCCTTGAAGACGGCAAAAAGCTGAAGATGCTCAAGCGCCATCTGATGACGCATTATCAGATGACCCCGGAGCAATATCGCGCCAAGTGGAATCTGCCTGCCGATTACCCGATGGTCGCGCCGAATTATGCCGAACAGCGCCGCAGCCTGGCGAAGAAGATCGGCCTGGGCACCAAGCGTCGCCGCTCGCGCTGAACCCTGCCCGATCGCATAAACTGGGGGCCGGCCGATCATTGCGATCGGCCGGCCCTTTTCGCGTCGGGCGCATCGGGCTATCTCCGATGATGATAGGCCAATACAGAAAGAACGCCGGTGCCGCGCAAGATCGATCTGGAAGCGCTTTGTGCCCAAAAGGGGCTGCGCATCACCGAACAGCGCCGGATCATTGCGCGCGTGCTCTCCGACGCGGACGATCATCCCGATGTCGAGCGCGTCTATGAACGCGCCTCGGCGATCGACCCGGGCATTTCGATCGCGACCGTCTATCGCACAGTGCGCCTGTTCGAGGAGGCGGGGATTCTCGATCGCCACGATTTCGGCGATGGTCGCGCGCGCTATGAACCCGCGCCCGAGGCGCATCACGATCATCTGATCGATGTCGAAAGCGGCCGGGTGATCGAATTCGTCGATCCCGAACTGGAACTGCTGCAGAAGCAGATCGCCGAGCGGCTGGGCTTCCGGCTCGTCGACCACCGCATGGAACTCTACGGGGTTTCGCTTGATCGCAAGTCCTGAAGCGGTCTCACCGCGTGACCGTGCCGCCGCGGGCGATCCCCCGGCGGTGAGCGCGATCGGCTGGGCGCGGCTGTGGCTGCGCGCGGCCGGCCTCGCGCTGCTGTTGCTGGTGGTGCTGCCCTTCCATTTGCTGGTGAAGCTGTTCGGCTATGGCTCGCCTTTCCCGCGCCTTTACCTTGGTATCGGCGCGCGCATCTGCGGGGCGCGGGTGCGGGTGCGCGGCACACCGCTGAAGCGCGACGTGTTCTTCATCAGTAACCATGTCAGCTGGATCGACATCATGGCGATCGCCGGCGCGAGCGGCACCGCCTTCGTCGCCAAGGCGGAGATCGGCACCGCGCCCGTCGTCGGCTGGATGGCCAAGCAGAACCGAACCGTGTTCGTCGCGCGCGAGGATCGGCTGGGCGTGGCCGACCAGATCAATCGCCTGCGCGACGCGCTCGCCGAGAATTGGTCGGTAACGGTGTTTCCCGAAGGGACGACCACCGACGGCTATTCGCTGCTCCCCTTCAAGACGCCGATGCTCAAAGTGCTCGAGCCGCCGCCGCCGGGGGTGATGGTGCAGCCGGTGCTGCTCTGGTACGGGCGCTGGGGGCGCGAGATCGGCTGGATCGGCACCGAGAACGGCAAGGACAACGCCGTACGCCTGCTGTCGCGGCCGGGCAGTTTCCGGGTCGAGGTCGAGTTTCTCGAACCATTCCACCCGCGCGATTTTCCGGGGCGCAAGGCGATCGCGGCGGAAAGCCGGCGGCGGATCGAGGAGGCGCTGGCGAAGCGTCTGGGCGGGCCGGTACGGCCCTTCATCGGGCACGACGCGCTCGGCGCGGGCACGCCGGTGCCGGAGGCACCGGCGGGGGTTTTGGCTGCTTCCCGGCGCGACGCCTGACCGCCTTTCGTCCCTCTCCGGCGACGGGTGCGCTATGCCCCCTTTTTGCGGGCACCATCGGAGGACAAGCCCAAACCCCGGCGCGGTCGTTTCAACCCTACCCCAGCCCCGCCAAACGCGCCTGCAGGAACAGGCGCTCGGCGCTTGGCGGGCTGAGCGCGAGGGCGGCGCGATAGGCTTGGGCGGCGGCATCCATGTCCCCCGCCCGCGCGAGCAGTTCCGCGCGGGCGGCGTGCCAGGGCAGCCACCCTTCCACCCCGCGCGCGCCGCGAAGATCGTCGAGCGCGGCGAGCCCCGCCGCCGGGCCTCGCGCGCCCGCCAGCGCCACCGCGCGGTTCACCGCCACCACCGGCCCTGGCCGCACCCGCAGCAGGGCGTCGTACAGCGCGACGATGACAGCCCAGGGCGGCGGCTCGCCCGGGCGGCGCCCCGCATGCGCCGCATGGATCGCGGCGAGCAGCTGATACGGCCCCGTCGCCCCCGGTAGCCGGGCGGCGCGGTGGAGCAATGTTTCGCCCGCCGCGATCATCGCGCGGTCCCACCGCGCGGGGTCTTGCCGATCGAGCGGCACCATCATCCCCGCCGCATCCACCCGCGCCCCGCGCCGCGCCTCCGCCAGCCGCAGCATCGCCGCGAGCGCCAGCACTTCGGCTTCCCCCGGAATCATCTCGGCGAGCACGCCCGACAGCGCGACCATCTCCAGCCCGATCGCCGCGCTCGGTCCGTCGAGCGCCGCGTCGCCATGCGCCTCGGCATAGGCGATTTCGAGCGTCGCGAGCACGCTCGCCAGCCGATCCGGCCAATATGCTGGCCCCGGCACCTCATAGCCGATGCCCGCATCCCTGATCTTGCGCCGCGCCCGCGTCAGCCGCTGGGCGAGCGTGGCCTCGGGCAGCAGATAGGCGCGCGCGATCGCGTCGGGCGGCAGGCCGCAGACGGTGCGCAAGGTCAGCGCCACCCGCGCGGGGGGCTCGATCGCCGGGTGGCAGCAGGTGAAGATCAGCCGCAGCCGTTCATCGGGTATCGGCTCGGCGGCGGCCATCGCGATCTCCTCGGGCGTGGCGACCGGCGCGGGGGCGTCGGCCGGCGCCGCGTCGCGCACCTTGGCATGGCGGGCCATGTCCCAGGCGCGGCGCAGCGCGACCGCATAGAGCCAGGCGGCCGGGTCGCGCGGCGGATCGGCGCCCCAACTGGCGGCGGCGGCGAGGCAAGCATGGCCGAAACATTCCTCGGCCAGGCTCAGGTCGCGCAGCCGGGCGGCGAGCGCGGATAGCACGCGCCCGCCGGCCTGCCGGAACGCCTGTTCGAGCGGGCTCAGCCCGGCATCCCCAGCACCGGCCGCACCTCGACCGCGCCATGCGCGCCGTGCGGCACCTGCTTGGCCCAGGCGATGGCCTCATCCAGGCTCGCGACCTCGATCACATAGAAGCCGCCCAGCAGCTCCTTGGTTTCGGCATAAGGCCCGTCATGCACCGCCTGGGAGCCATCGGCGGCGGTGCGCACGGTGGTCGCGCTATGGCTGAGGTGGAGCCCCGCGCCGCTGAACTCGACCCCTGCCTGGGCGAGCGCGCCGCCGAACGCCATGTGCTTGCCGAGCACCGCGCGCCACGCCTCGCCGTCCTCGCCGCCCGGATAATTGGCTTCGTCCTCGAAAATGGCGAGCATGTATTTCATCGTCGATCTCCCGTCTGGATCGCGCGCCCCGTGCGGCGTTCCACAGGATAGACGGGCGAGCCGCGCGCGAAACGACAAAGCCGACAGAAATTTTTCGCGGCGACGGGCTCGGGCGCCGCCATTTTCCTGCCGCGGCATTGCGCGTATAGGCGCGCGGATGACCCCCCGCACTTTCCACGTAAAAAGCTTCGGCTGCCAAATGAACGTCTATGATGGCGACCGCATGGCCGAGCTGATGACCGAACAGGGCCTCAGCGCCACCGACGACGCTTACGCCGCCGATCTGGTGATCCTGAACACCTGCCACATTCGCGAGAAAGCGACCGAGAAGGTCTATTCGGACATCGGCCGGCTGCGCAAACATGGGCAAGACCCGCTGATCGCGATCGCCGGCTGCGTCGCGCAGGCCGAGGGCGCGGAGATCGTCGCGCGGGCGAAGGTGGACGTGGTGGTCGGCCCGCAGGCCTATCACCGCCTGCCCGAACTCGTCGCGCGGGCGGCGCAAGGGAACGCGGCGGTCGATACCGACATGCCGGCCGAGAGCAAATTCGGCGCGCTTCCCAAGCGCCGCCGCGTGCCGCCCTCGGCGTTCCTGACGGTGCAGGAAGGCTGCGACAAATTCTGCACCTATTGCGTCGTGCCCTATACCCGCGGCGCCGAGGTGAGCCGGCCCTTCGCCGCGATCATCGACGAGGCCAAGGCACTGATCGACGCGGGCGCGCGCGAGATCACCCTGCTCGGCCAGAATGTGAACGCCTGGGAAGATGACGGGCGCGGCCTGCATGATCTGATCGCCGCGCTCGACAAGCTGCCCGGCCTCGCGCGCATCCGCTACACGACCAGCCACCCCAACGACATGAGCGAGGGGCTGATCGCCGCGCACCGCGATGTCGAAAAGCTGATGCCCTTCCTCCATCTGCCGGTGCAGGCGGGAAGCGACCGGGTGCTGAAGGCCATGAACCGCAGCCACACGGCCGGCGGCTATCTGCGCCTGCTCGATCGCATCCGCGCCGCGCGCCCCGATATCGCGCTGTCGGGCGATTTCATCGTCGGCTTCCCCGGCGAGACCGAGGCGGAGTTCGCCGAGACCTTGGCGCTGGTCGACGCCGCGGGCTACGCTCAGGCGTTCAGTTTCAAATATTCGCCGCGCCCCGGCACTCCTGCCGCCGAGATGGCCGAGCAGATCGCGCCCGAGATCATGGACGATCGCCTCCAGCGTCTGCAGGCGGCGCTCAACCGCGATCAGGCGGCGTTCAACGCGGCGAGCGTGGGGCGGCGCTGCGCGGTGCTGATCGAGCGCGAGGGCAAGAAGCCCGGGCAGAAGCTCGGCAAGTCACCATGGCTGCAATCGGTGATCGTCGAGGGCGATCACGCGATCGGCGACATGGTCGAGGTGGCGCTGGTGAGCGCCGGGCCGAATTCGGTGAGCGGGGTGGCGCTATCGTCGAGCGTCGGCGGCGATCCCGTGGCGCCCGCGTCGAGCCAGGCGAGCTTCGCGCGCAGATGACGGCGCATCCGGTCGAGCGCTTCCGCCTGGCGATCGAGCCGGTCGAGCTGCGACGCGGTCACCTCGCGCGTCCGCTCGGGAGACATGCCGCCTTCATATTCCGCGATCAGCGCGGCGACTTCGCGCAGCGAAAAGCCGAGCGCCTGCGCCGTGCGGATCATCCGCGCGCGCGCCAGCTGATCCGGCCCGAACAGCTGATAGGGGTTGGCGCCGCCCTTGCTGCCGTGCGCGGGGTGAAGCAGCCCCCGGCGCACATAGAAGCGCACCGTGTCGTTGCTCATGCCCGCTGCCCGAGCGAAGGCGGAGATCATTAGGGCTTGACCTTGGACCATGGTCCACTCTTATCAGCGCGAGCTCCATTTGAGGAGCTTGTGATGTCGAAAATCGCTTTGGTTACCGGCGCTTCTTCGGGAATTGGCGCCGCCGCCTGTCGTCGCCTCGCCGCGCGTGGCTTCACGGTGTACGCCGCCGCCCGCCGCCAGGATCGGCTCGCCGCAATCGCGAGCCCGCACATCCTGCCATTGCCGCTCGATCTGACGCGGGCCGATTCGATCGCCACGGCGGCGGCGCGCATCGCGGACGAGGCGGGACGGCTGGACGTGCTGGTCAACAATGCCGGCTATGGCGCCTATGGCGCGCTGGAGGAGGTGCCGATCGACGAGGCGCGGCGCCAGTTCGAGGTCAATCTGTTCGGCCTCGCCGCGCTCACCCAGCACGTCCTGCCGCTGATGCGCGCCCAGCGGAGCGGGCGGATCATCAACATCAGCTCGATCGGCGGCAGCACCCACGAGCCGTTCGGCGCCTGGTATCACGCGACCAAATTCGCGCTGGAGGGGTTGAGCGATTGCCTGCGGCTGGAGCTGAAACCGTTCGGCATCCAGGTCGTCGTCATCGCGCCGGGCGGGGTGCGGACCGAATGGGGCGGGATCGCGTGTGACAGCCTGATCGCGACTTCGGGCGCGGGGCCTTACGCGCCCTATGCCCGGCGCCATGCCGGGCTGCTCCGCGCCGCCGACCAGTCCCGCTACCTGACCGAGCCTGATCGCATCGCCCAGGCGATCGAACGCGCCGCGCTCGCCCGGCGCCCGCGCACGCGCTACCTGCTCGGCATGGGCGCGAAGCCGCTGAAGATCGCGCGCGTGGTGCTGGGCGACCGGGGCTTCGATCGGCTGATGTGGTCCATGTCGCAATCCCGACGCGCCTAGGCCTAAGTCCTGCTTGCGGCGCGGGACCGGGCGGGCGTGGCCGGAGTGCCACGCCCGCCGCTGGCCGCCTGGGGGACTTCGTGCTCAGGGCTGAAAACAGCCCATGTCGCGCATTTCGTCGAAGACGCAGCATAGAAACTCGATCCGCAACTGCACGTCTTCGCAGGTTTCAAGCTGGCCGGCGGGCGAGATGAAATTGGTCAGCGGCCCAATCAGCTCAAGGGTCGCCCGGTCGCGCTCTTGCGGGTCAACGTAGAAACGGATCACCGAGTCGAGCCGGCTGGCCAGTTCAACACCGGCTTCGCGTGGCACCAGGTCGCTGCGGCACATATCGTATCTCCCGTGCGCTTGAAGCGCCGACTCGATCTTGACTTGCTATTTTGTACCGATACGAATAAAATTCACCGGGCACAAGAGGAATATGTAGTTGTCGCTACAAAAACGGCAGCGGGGTCGGCCGCGCCAATATGATCGGGAAACGGCGCTGCTCGCCGCGCGGAGGCTTTTCTGGGAGAAGGGCTTCTCTGCCTCGTCGATCGACGAGCTGTGCGATGTGATGTCGATCAGCAAGCCCACGCTCTATGCGGGCTTTGGCAACAAGCTGGAACTCTATCTGGCGGTGCTGCGCCAGTATGAGGCCGAAGGCCGCGCCGCGATGGCGGAGCGGCTGGCGCATCCCGATCTCGCGACCGCGCTGCGCCAGGCGGCGGCGGGCGCGGTGTCGAACTTCCTGGCCGGGGAATTTCGCGGACGCGGCTGCCTGCTCGTCGGCACCGCGGTCGTCGAAGCGGCGACCGAGCGCGCCGTGCAGACCGAACTGCGCAACGACATGCTGGCGAGCGGCGCGCTGTTCGAGGCGCGCTTCGCCCGGGCGGTGGCCGAAGGCTTCGCGGCGCCCCTGTCGCCCGCGCTGATGGGGGCGATCATGCGCGACGCCATTTACGCGGCCGCGCTCCACGCCCGCGCCGGCGCGGGCCGCGAGGAATTGCTCGCGACGCTGGAGTCGGTGATCGTGCTGCTGGCTGGTTCAGCCGCCAAGAGCGACGCGGCGCGCTCGCTCTGCTAACGCTTGAGCAACCGCCCGAGCAGCCCGCCGCGCTTGGGCGGCGCCAGTTCCCACCGGCATTCCTGCCCCTGGACAAGGGCGTCGACATAGACCAGCCCGCCCTCCTCCACCCGCACCAGTCGCGCATAGGGCAGCCGGCGCGAGATCGGGCGGCGGACCAGGGTGACGGGGTCGATCACGCACAGCTCGAACCCGCCGGGCACGAAAGTGGAGGCATAGACGTGCCCCTCATGCTCGATCGCTGGCGGCAGATAGCGGAACGCACCCTTCGGCTGGCGGCCGTTGATGTGAAGCAACCCGCAGCCAGGCCCGCCCTGCCCAACCTCGAGCACATCCTCCCAGGAAAGATCGAGTGTCATCGTATCACCGTCACCATTTGGCTGCTTGCGGGTCAAGGCGTCACACCCAACAACCGGGCGCGATCGGCAAGCCGTTCGACCGCGGCGCTATGGATACCCGGGGCCGAGGCCAGCACGCCGAACGCCTGCGCGCGCGCGGTGTTGAAGGCCAGCGGCACCCCGAACGCGTCGCTCACCGCCGCGCCTGCCTCGGTTGCGATCAGCGCGGCGGCGGCAACGTCCCATTCATAGCCCCAGCGCAGGGTCGCGACCAGATCGGCCTCGCCGCCCGCCACCATGGCGATACGCAGCGCAATCGAATTCGGCTTCGGAACCGCGACCAGATCGCTGTCCTCGCGCGGCAGGCTGTCGGTCGGGACGCGCGCGCCGCTGAAGTCGGTCCGGGTGGCGCAGCGCAGCCGGGTATCGCCGCGCCACGCGCCCGCCCCCGCCGCCGCCCACCAGCGATGCCCGATCGCCGGCGCATCGAGCACGCCCAGCACCACCTGGCCGCGCTCGGCGAGCCCGATCGACACCGCCCAGCCGCTGCGCCCGCGCACGAAATCGCGCGTGCCGTCGATCGGATCGACCACCCAGACGCGCTCGCACGCCAGGCGATCGGCATTGTCGGCGGTCTCCTCGGAAAGCCAGCCGGCGTCGGGAAGCAGCGCCGAGAGCCGCGCGCGCAGCAGCGCGTCGAGCTCCAGATCGACCTCGCTCACCGGGTTGCCCGGTGTCTTGTCCCACCTTTTGAAACCCTCGCCCGCGCGGCGCAGCGCCAGCGCGCCGGCCTCCGCCGCGATCGCGCGGACCGCGTCGACCAGCTCAGCCACTCGCCACCGTCAGCCCGTCGATCCGCAGCGTCGGCACGTTGATGCCATAGCGGAACGCAAGGTCGCTCGCGGGAGTGAGCGCGCGGAACATGTCCTTCAGATTGCCGGCGATGGTGAACTCGCTCACCGGCCGGGTGATCTCGCCGCGCTCGATCAGGAAGCCGGCGGCGCCGCGCGAATAATCGCCGGTGACGCCGTTCACCCCCATGCCGATCAGTTCGGTGACATAGATGCCGCGCTCGATCTCGCCGATCAGCGTTTCGCGCGGCAGGTGGCCCGCGGCCATGTAGAGGTTGCTCGGCGCGACCCCCACGCCGGCGCCGCCGCGCGCGGCATGGCCGGTCGGCTCCAGCCCCAGCTGCCGGGCCGAGGCACTGTCGAGCAGCCAGGTGGCGAGCACCCCGTCGCGCACGATGTCGCCCGGGCTCACCGCCAGCCCCTCGCCATCGAACGGGCGCGAGCGCAGGCCGTGGGGGCGATGCGGATCGTCATGGATCGTCACCCCGGCCGCGAAAATCTGGGTGCCGAGCGCGTCGAGCAGGAAGCTCGTCTTGCGCGCGATCGCCTGGCCCGAGATCGCACCGAGCAAATGGCCGAGCAGCGAACCGCCGACGCGCGGATCGAACACGATCGGCAGCGCGCCGCTCTCGACCCGACCCGCGCCGACCCGCGCCACCGCGCGCTCGCCCGCCTGCCGACCCACCACTTCGGGCGCCTCGACCAGCCGGGCGTGGCGGGCGGTGGAATAAGCGTAATCGCGCTCCATCGCGCCCTGATCGCCCGCCAGCACCGAGGCGGAGAGGCTGTGGGTGGTGCTCGCATAGCCCCCGGCGAAGCCGTGGCTGGTGGCGAGCGCGACGATGCCGCGATGCGCGCTCGCCCCCGCGCCTTCGCTGTTGGTGACCCCGGCGACGGCGCGCGCGGCATCTTCGGCCGCGAGCGCGCGGGCCTTGAGTTCGGCGGGCTCGGGCTCGGTGGGATCGTCGAGATCGAGCTGCGGCGGCAGTCCGTGGAGCAGCCGCTCGGCGGGCGCGAGCCCCGCCCAGTCATCCTCGGGCGCGGCGCGGGCCATCGCGATCGCGCGCTCGACCAAGTCTTGCAGCGTTTGCGGCGCGAAATCGGCGGTCGAGACACTCGCGCCGCGCTTGCCGCAGAACACGCGCAGCGACAGCTCGGCGCTTTCGCTGCGCCCGACATCCTCGAGCGCGCCGAGCCGCACCGAGACATCGAGCGATTGATCGGCGGCGACCAGGGCATCGGCGGCATCGGCCCCGGCCCGGCGCGCGGCCTCGACAATCGCGGCGGCCCGGTCGCGGGCTTGTTCGACGGTTAGCATCCCGCCCGACTTAGGGGGCGATTCCGGGCTTGTGAACCCTCAGGCGCTGCCCACCACCAGACAGCCGAGGAACATCAGCGCCCCCGCGCCGCGATTGGCGCGGAAGCGGGCGAGCGCGCCGGCGCCGTCATCGGGATCGAGCGTCGCCACTTGCCAGGCGAGATGCCCCGCGACCGGCAGCAGCGCGAGCAGCGCCAGCGGATCGGGTCGCGCGCCCCACACCGCCAGCGCCCACAGGCCGATCGCGAGCAGGTAAAAGCCCGCCACCCCCGGCCGCACCCGCGCCCCCAGCGCCCGCGCGGAGGAACGCACGCCGATCAGCGCGTCGTCATCACGGTCTTGCAGGGCATAGATGGTGTCATAGCCGACCACCCAGGCCACGCTGCCGGCATAGAGCGCCAGGCCCGGCCAGACGAACCCGCCGCTCGCCTCGACCCAGCCGACCAGCGCCGCCCAGGAGAAGACCATGCCGAGCCAGGCCTGCGGCCACCAGGTGATGCGCTTCATGAACGGATAGGCGGCGACCAGCGCCAGGCTCGCGAGCGACACCAATTGCGCGGGGAGGTGGAGCTGGAACAGCACCACCAGCCCCACCAGGCACAGCAGCACCAGCCACGCCCAGGCAGCCTTGAGCGACACCGCGCCCGAGGCGAGCGGCCGCTTGGCGGTGCGCGCGACCTGCGCGTCGAGGTCGCGATCGACGATGTCGTTATAGACGCATCCCGCCCCGCGCATCGCCACCGCGCCGAGCAGCAGCCACAGGATCAAATCCCAGCGCGCGACGGCCGCGCCGGCGAGCGCGACGCTCCATGCGCCGGGCCAGAACAGCAGCCACCAGCCGATCGGCCGATCGAAGCGGGCGAGCGCGGCGAAGGGGCGCGCCCGCGCCGGCAAATGCCGCCACAGCCCCTGCAGTTCGATATCGGGAACGGCCTCCATCGCGCGCGGCTGTGCCATGCGCGCGGCGTGGGGGCAATTGGGCGCGCGGCATGGCCGGCCCGGCGGCCGCTGCGCCTGAGTTCCACCCACCCCAACCCCTCCCTTGTAGGGAGGGGCGATGCTACCGCCAAAGCCAGCCTAAAGCCCCTCCCTCCTAGGGAGGGGTTGGGGTGGGTATGGCCGGACGCCTGCCAGCCTGGAAACCCCCTCACCCCGCCGGTGTGCAATCATAGCTCACCCACTCATCGGGGCGCGCCGGCAGGATCGCCCGGATCGCGTCCTGCGCCTGGGCGAACTCGCTCAATTGCGCGGGGTCGCGGGTGCAGGCCTTCAGCGTCATCGCCTCGCGCAGCTTGCGCGCGCGCGCCATTTCGCGGGCGCCGAGATAGTAGCGATTCTCGGTATAGATGCCGAGTTCGGGCCGATAATCGAGCAGCGACACGGTCTGCTCGCCCTGCGGCACCAGCAGCCGCTCCCATTGGCGGCCATTCTCGACATATTGGGTGCGGCCGTTGACACAGCCATCGCCGCGCCAGTCGAGCGGCATGTCGCGCGGTACGGTGAGGTTGATGCGGCTGCGCGCCGGCACCGGGCGGCAAAGGAGCTTGCCCGCCATCGTCCGCTGTCCCGCGACGGTCGCCGCCGCGATGCTTGGCAAGGTGACGGTGCCCGTCGGCCGCAGGAAGAAGGTGAGCAGCGCCGCGATCGCGAGCACGCCGCCGCCGATCACCCAGCTCCGCGCCGGCCGCCCCTGTGACCCCCGCAGCGCGCCCCATCCAGCGAGGGTCGCGCCGAGCACCAGCAGCAGCGTCGCCGCGCCGATAAAGTTCTCGCGCAGCCACAGCTGGCGCTCGCGCATCGTTTCGATCGCCGCGTCGCGCTTGGCGGCGGCCGCGCTCGCCGCCTTGGCATCCGCGTCGGCGAGCTGTTCCGCGCGCGCGGCGGCGGCGGCCTCGTCCTGCTTCAGCCGATCCTCGACGCTCACGCAATCGGCGCCCGTGGAAGCGTAAGCCTGCCCCGCCTCGCGCAGGAAGGCGGCGAATTCGGTGTCGGCGATCGCGAAGCCGAAGGTCGAATCGCCCTCCTCGGCGCGGGTGATCGCCGAATTGACCCCGATCACTCGCCCGCATTGATCGAGCAGCGGCCCGCCCGAATTGCCGCGCGCGATGCCGGCGGTGTGAAGCAGCACCTCGACGCTCGTCAGCCGCCGGCGCCCGGCATAGCCGCCCTGGCTGCGCACCGGGCTCAGCGGCTTGATGAAATCGACGGCGCTCTGCGCGGTCGCGAGATCGACATTGCCCGGATAGCCGAGCGCAACCACCGTCTCACCATCGTTCACCGGCCCGGGATAAAGCGTGAGCGGCGGCAGCGTCGCGCCGCTGAATTCGATCAGCGCCAGGTCGCGCTTGGGATCATAGGCGATCAGCCGCCCGCGAAAGCTCTTGTCGCCCTCGCTCGGCACCACCCCGATCACCACATTGTCGGGATAGCGCGCGGCTAGCTCCACGACATGCGCGTTGGTGACGATGCGGTTGGGCGCGATCGCGAAGCCGCTGCCATGGCCGAAGCCGACAATCTCGCCATCGGTGGAGGCGATGGTGACGACGCGCACCACGCCCCGGCCCGCGGTCGAAATATCATCCGCCCGCGCCGGAGCGGCGAGGCCGAGCAGGAGCAGCAGAGCGAGGAGCAGGCGCGCGATCATCGCGCCCTCTTAGCGTGCCCGCCGCCGCCCCGCCATCGGATCAGACGCGATAGACGCTCACCTCGGTAACGACCCCGCCGACGAACGCCTTGCCCGAACACAGCAAGGCAAGCGCGCCCGGCGGGGTCGCGACGCCGGCGACGACACGCGCGTGCAACACGTCGTCGGTCGCGATCGGGATATGCTCGCGATCGAGCAGGATCACGGTCGCCTCGCCATCATTGCCTATCCTGCTGCACTGTCCCCAGACGATCTCGTTTCCCCAGATGATCAGGGACAAGTCGTCCAACGATGAGGATTTGTCCGCTGAGATCGCCTTGATGCTCATGGCTGTTCCTTCCGTCTGTTCAGGGCACGGGAGCGGCGGGCGGCACGGCGGGCGCGGCAGGCGCGGGGATGCCCCAGGCGGTTATCGCCGCTTGAAGATCCGCCTTGCTGCACAAGGATTTGGTGATCTGCTCCAGCAAGGCGTCGCGCACCTCGTCCTCGCTGAGCGCCACACCCGCCGCATCCTTCACCGGCACCCCCGCCTGCGCCGCGATCGCCTGCAACTTGGGCAGGTTGGCGGCGCCGGTCAGCCCGCGCAAATGGCTGGCGAGCTGCCCGCGCAGCACGAAGCTGTCGGGCGCGGGGACACAGGCGCGAGTCGCGGCGACGTTGAACGCGGCCTGGCGCGCATCGTCCGAGGCCGATCGGCTGAGCTTCTGGAGCGCGGTGTCGAGGCTGGGGGCACCTTCATAAGCGCGCAGGTCGATCAGCGCGATTTCCAGCGGATAGTCGCTGATGGGCTGCTTCATGCCGGTGAGCAGCGCGACCTTGGCCTGATCGCGTGCGGCGTTCATCTCGTCGATCAAGGCGGACAGCGTGCGCTCATAAAACACGTCCCGGCTGATCGCGGCGCGGCTGCCGGTAACGGCGGTCGCGCTCGCCGCCAGGCCACGCGCCGCCCCCGCGCCGGCGACCGAGGCGGCACCGCTCAGACCGAAACCAAGAATATCGAGCGCGAGCCCGCTACCCCGAAATTGTCGCGACAAATGCCGCAAGAACTGCTGGTAGCGGTAATCAATCGCCTGAATCTGCAACCCGATGAATTTATCGCGCGCGAGCTTGGCCTGGGCCAGCTGCGTTGCCGTGGGGATACCACTTCTAATCGCGGCGGAAACATCGCCCTGCGCCTTCAGATAGTCATAGTCCTTGGCCTGCTTGAGCACGGGTTTTTCGGAAATAGTGGGCTGGGGCCGTGCATCGAAAGACGCGCAAGCTGATAGCATGAACAATGCAATAAAGCAGCCATGCATAGCCGGCGCTCGGCTTCGCATCGTCATCGAAACGCCTCCCTTATTCAGGGCGTGAACGACATGATCGTTTCACATCATACGCGATCGGCACTTGGTTTGCCATGGACTCACAAGAAATTATAAGGGTCCACATCCACCGTCACGCGCACTTTGGCGGGCCAGGCGAGGCCGCCGAGCCATTCCCGGATCACGCCCTGCACATCCAGCGCGCGCCGCGCATGGACGAGCAGGCGGAAGCGGTGCCGCCCGCGCAGCATCGCGAGCGGGGCGGGGGCGGGGCCGAACACTTCCATCCCCTCGGGCGCGGGGGCGCGCTCGCGGATCAGCTTGGCGCTGAGCTCGGCGGCGACCTTGTCCTCGCTCGACACGATGATCGCCGCGAAGCGCCCGAACGGCGGCGCCCCCGCCTCGCGCCGCGCCTCGGTCTCCGCGGCATAAAAAGCCTCGCGGTCGCCCGCCACCAGCGCCTGCAGCACCGGCGCGCGCGGATCATAGCTTTGCAGGAAAACCCGCCCCGGCTTCGCCCCGCGCCCCGCGCGCCCCGCGACCTGGGCGATCTGCTGGAAAGTGCGCTCCGCCGCGCGCAGATCACCCCCCTTCAGCGTCAAATCGGCATCGACCACGCCGACCAAAGTCAGCTCGGGGAAGTGATAGCCCTTCGTCACCAGCTGGGTGCCGATCACCAGATCAATATCGCGCGCCTCCATCCGGTGGACGAACTCGGCGGCCTTGGCGGGGGACCAGATCGTGTCGGAGGTGACGATCGCGCGCTTCGCCTCCGGCCAGAGCAACGCCGCTTCATCAGCGATGCGCTCGACCCCCGGGCCGCACGCGACGAGCGTATCGGGGTTGGCGCATTCGGGGCACACTTCCGGCACGCGCTCGATATGGCCGCAATGATGGCAGGCGAGCCGCGCGACGAGCCGGTGCTCGACCATCCAGGCGGTGCAATTGGGGCACTGGAAACGGTGCCCGCAGGTGCGGCAGAGCGTCAGCGGCGCATAGCCGCGCCGGTTGAGGAACAGCAGCACCTGCTCGTGCCGCGCCAGCGTCTCGTCGATCGCGGCGACGAGTTTGGGCGAGAGCCAGCGCCCGCGCTCGGGCGGCTCGGCGATCAGGTCGATCGCCTCGATGCTCGGCAGTTGTGCGGGGCCGTAGCGGCCGGGGAGCGTCACCTCGGCATAGCGGCCGAGCGCCACCTGATGCCGCGTCTCGATCGCGGGCGTCGCCGAGGCCAGCACCACCGCGCAGCCTTCGAACTTGCCGCGCATCACCGCTACGTCGCGCGCGTGGTAATGGACGCCTTCTTCCTGCTTGAAGCTCGTCTCATGCGCTTCGTCGACCACGATCAGCCCGAGCCGGGCATAGGGCAGGAACAAGGCCGATCGCGCGCCCACCGTCACCAGCGCCTCGCCGCTCGCGATCGCGCGCCAGGCACGGCGGCGCTGCGATTGGCGCAGGTCCGAATGCCAGGCGACCGGCGCCACGCCGAAGCGCTGGGCGAAGCGCTTCAGGAACGGCTCGGTAAGCGCGATCTCGGGGAGCAGGACGAGGCTTTGCTTGCCCGCGCGGATCGCCGCCGCGATGGCCTCGAAATACACCTCGGTCTTGCCCGATCCGGTGACGCCATCGAGCAGGATCGGCGCGAACTCGGCGGCCGTCACCGCCCCGATCAGCCGGTCCGCCGCCTCGGCTTGTGCGGGGGATAGGGTGGGCGCCGCGTGATCGGGGTCGGGCGCGTCGAACGGCGCGTCGAGCGCCACTTCCACCGCCTCGACCGCGCCCGCCTTCACCAGCCCCCGGATCACCGCGTCGCTCACCCCCGCCGCCAGAGCCAGCTCGCGCACCAGCCCCTGCCGGCTGGCGATCCGCTCCAATGCCTGCGCGCGTTGCGGGGTGAGCCGATCGGGCACCTCCCCCGTCGCGCGATATTCGAGCAAGGTGCGTCCGCCCTCGAGCGCGGAGGAAGAGGGCATCGCCATCCGCAGCACCGCCGCGAGCGGGGCGAGATAATAATCGGCCGTCCATTCGATCAGCCGCCGCAGGGGCGCCCCGATCGGCGGCGCGTCGGCGACGGCGAGCAGATTGCGGAGCCGGTTGTCGCCCACCGGCTCGGCGGGCAGGCGGTCCTCTTCCCACACCACGCCGAGCAGCTGGCGCGGTCCGAGCGGTGCGGTGACAATGCTGCCGGGCACCACCGCCATCCCCTGCGGCACCCGGTAATCGAGCGGCCCCAGCGCATTGTTCATCAGGATCACACGCGCCCGGGCCATGCGCGCTAGATCGACGCGCGCCGCGGCAAAGGCAAGCTTTCGCCGCGCCGCGCTTTGGGTTAGGCGGCGCGCGACACCGCTTTGCGAGGGGCCTCCCATGAAATTCTTCGTCGATACCGCCGATACGTCCGAAATCCGCGATCTCGCCGCCTCGGGGCTGGTCGACGGGGTGACGACCAACCCCTCGCTCATCGCCAAATCGGGCCGGCAATTCCTGGAAGTGGTCGAGGAAATCTGCGGCATCACCGATGGGCCGGTGTCGGCCGAAGTGGTCGCGCTCGATCATGCCGAAATGATGCGCGAGGCCGAAATCCTGCGCAGGATCGCCGACAACGTCACGATCAAGGTGCCGCTCACCATCGAGGGGCTCAAGACCTGCAAAGCGCTGACCGATGACGGCACGATGGTGAACGTGACGCTGTGCTTCTCGGCGAACCAGGCGCTGCTCGCGGCCAAGGCGGGGGCGACCTTCATCTCGCCCTTCGTCGGCCGGCACGACGATGTGGGCTTCGACGGGATGGAGCTGATCCGCGACATCCGCCTGATCTATGACAATTACGCCTTCGACACCGAAATCCTGGTCGCGAGCGTGCGCCATCCGGTGCACATTCTGGAAAGCGCCCGGATCGGCGCCGACGTGATGACCGCGCCGCCGGCGGTGATCCGCCAGCTGGTGAAGCACCCGCTGACCGATAAGGGGATCGAGGGGTTTCTCGCGGACTGGGCGAAGACCGGGCAGAGCATCGGGTAACAAGCCCGACCTCCGGCGCGCGTGCCGCTGAACCAATCGCCGCGCGCCAGCACCGCTGACTGCTTTCGGAGATTCGCTTGATGCCGCCGATCCTGCTCATTCACGGCCTGATCGGCTCGCTCTCCGCGCCCGCGATCTTGCGCGCCTTTGGTGAGGCCGAGGTGCTGGCACCCGATCTGCTCGGTTATGGCACGGCCCATGCGGCTGCCCCGGTCGACTGGACACTCGCGGATCAGGCCGATCATCTCGCCGGGTGGCTCGATCGGGCGGGGATAGCGGAGCCCGTCCATCTTGTCGGTCATTCGGTGGGCGGCGCGGTCGCGGTGCTGTTCGCGCGTCGTTATCCAGGCCGGACAGCGTCGCTCACCAGCGTCGAGGGCAATTTCACGCTGGGCGACGCCTTCTGGTCGCAGCAGATCGCCCGCCAACCGCTGGCCGAGGTTGGGGCAACGCTGGCCGGGTTTCGCGCCGATGTCACCGGATGGCTCGCCGGCGCTGGGGTCGAACCGACGCCCGCGACACTCGAAATCGCGACGGATTGGCTGGCGCGTCAGCCCGCCGCGACGCTGCGCAATCAGGCGCAGGCGGTCGTCGCCGCGACCGGGCAGCCGGAGTATCTGGCCGATGTGCGCCACCTGCTCGACAGCGGCCTGCGCTTAAACCTGATCGCGGGCGAGCGCAGCCGCGCCGAATGGCACGTGCCCAACTGGGTAATGGCGGCGGCGGCGCGCGATTGCGATCTACCGGGCTGCGGCCATTTGCTGATGCTGGAAGACCCGAATGGCTTCGCGGACGCGGTACTAGCCGGACTAAGCGATTAGGGGCCAGGATAGGCCGAACCTGCGTGCACGGTTCGCTTACCTGTTATCCCGGTAGCGCGTGCGGAGCTGGCCTCTCAAGGTTCCACGTTCGATTGGACGCTGCGACCCCCACGCGCTACGACGTTACCACCATGGCACTGGAGCTGATCGGGAAAAATCTGCACCAAGACATCGGATGTTGCGCGAATGACGTTGATGATCTGGCTCGGTACGTGCTGGATTTTTTATCCGTCGAGGAGCGAGCGAAGCTTTGCGCCTATCTTGCCGACGCGCTGAACAGGCTTACCCCGTCGGAGCTGAAAGGTAGGTTGAATCGAACCTGCGCGGCGCACTACTTCACCTCGAAGGGCGCCGACCAGTTTTTGCGTTCGATATTCGCGCTTCTCCAAGCGGATGGCCGATAACGATGCACCCCCTCCCCCCCGCCTTCGCCGCGCATCTGGCGCGCGACAAGCGCCGCTCGCCGCACACGGTGCGCGCCTATCTGGCGAGCGCCGAGCGGTTGGTCGCTTTCCTCCAGGACCATTGGGGTCGCGCGATCGACGCGGCGGCGTTCGGCCAGCTCTCCGCCGCCGATCTGCGCGCTTTCCTGGCCGCCCGGCGCGCGGAGGGGCTCGGCAATGCTTCCGCCGCGCGTGAGCTGGCCGCGATCCGCGCGTTCCTGAAGTTCGCCGGCGCGCCCTGCCCGCCGCTCAAGGGGCCAGCCGTCAAGAAGAGCGTGCCGCGCCCGATCGCGCCGCACGAGGCGGTGGCGCTCGCCGACACGGTCGCCGAGGATGCCGCCGAACCCTGGATCGCCGCGCGCGACCTCGCGCTGCTGCTGCTCCTCTATGGCGCGGGCCTGCGCATCGGCGAGGCACTGGCGCTCCCCGGCGCGGCGCTGCCCTTGGGAGAGACGCTCGCTGTCACCGGCAAGCGCGCCAAGACGCGGATCGTGCCGCTGCTGCCCCAGGTGCGCGCGGCGATCGAGGATTATGCCTGGCGGCTGCCCTATCCGCTCAAGCCCGACGCGCCGCTGTTCCGGGGCGCGAAGGGCGGCGCGCTCAATCCCGGCGTGGTGCGGCGCGCGGTGCGGCAGGCGCGGCGCACGCTCGGGCTCGGCGAGCGCACCACGCCGCATGCGCTGCGCCACAGCTTCGCGACGCATCTGCTCGGGCGCGGCGCCGATCTGCGCGCGCTGCAGGAGCTGCTCGGCCATGCAAGCCTCAGCTCGACACAGATCTACACCCAGGTCGATGCCGCGCAGCTGCTTGACATCTACCGCCACGCGCATCCGCGCGCGTGATCAGGCGCCCCCGCCCGGCACGGCGCGGCGGCGCAGCGCGCGCGCCTCGAACAGCTGCCACAGCACCACCACCGGCACGCCGAAGCTCACGTCGCGCGCGCGCTTGACGATCGACAGCGCCAGCGCCGGCCCCGCCGCGAGCCCGAAGATCGGGCCGAGCAGCGCATAGGCCGCCTCCTGCACCCCGATTCCACCCGGCACCAGGAAAGCGACGGTGCGCAGCGCGAAGATCAGCGCCTCGATCGTCAGCACGTCGATCAGCGGCAGCGGGCGGCCCATCGCGTGGAGCGCGATCCACCCCGCCATCCCCGATCCGATCCAGCCGATGAAGTGGAGCAGGAACGCGCTCACCACGCGCTCGCGCCGGCGATAGACCGCGACGAGCTGGTCCTGCACCTGGTCGAACGTCGCGAGCGAGGCCGGCAGCACATGCCCGGCGAGCCCCTTGGCGATGCGCAGCATCGGCCGCTGGGCGAAGGCGAAGGCGGCCATCAGCCCCGCCATCGCCGCCGCGCCGGCGAGCACCGGCGGCAGCACCGCGCCATGCCCCTCCAGCCGCGTCAGCAGCACCACGACCCCGAACAGCGTGAACAGCAACTGCCCGGCGAGCTCGGTCGTCTGATCGG
The DNA here is from genome assembly GCF_019746665.1 of Sphingomonas sp. Classification (GTDB taxonomy): domain Bacteria; phylum Pseudomonadota; class Alphaproteobacteria; order Sphingomonadales; family Sphingomonadaceae; genus Sphingomonas. The sequence continues at coordinate 41,720 of NZ_JAIERS010000010.1, forward strand.
CGATCATCCCGGCATAGAGCGGCGCGGGCGGCACCCCCGCCGTCACCGCCGCGCGCGCGCCGATCACGATGCCGCCGACTTGCGAGAAAGGCAGCACTTCGCTCGACGCATCGCGCACCGTGCGCGCCCAGATCAGCGAAGCGATCGCGCGGCGCGGCACGCCCGGCGTCACCAGCCACCAGCAAAAGCCGAGCAGGCCGAACACCAGGAACTGCCAGGCGACCAACGCCGCCAGCCCGCCGACCCCGGCGACGCCCACCGCGTGCAGCACCTCCGCCCAGCCATTGGCGCCGATCAGCCACAGCGCGAGCGCGAGGCCGGCGATGGTGAGGATCAGGGCGAGATAGCGGAGCATGGGGTGCTTCTAGTGGGAGCCGGCTTGGGAGACGGCGAGAAACGCGCAAAAGCCGGGAGCGCCAAACTCCTCCCCTGCAAGGGGAGGGGGACCACGCGTAGCGTGGTGGACGGGTATCCCCCTCTAATTGCCGGGGACACCCCTCCGTCAGCGCTTCGCGCTGCCACCTCCCCTTCCAGGGGAGGAGCAGCGGCTCGCGTCCCTACGCCGCCTTGTCCTGATGGCGGTTGCGCAGGAAGTCGAAGAACTCGACACCTTCGCGCAGGCGGCGCTTCATCATCGTCGGGCTCGTCACCATCTCGCCGACGATCGAGCCGATCTTCGAGGGGCGGAAGTAGAACTTCTTGTAGAAATCCGCGACCGATTCGAAAATCTGCTCCGCCGGCAGGTGCGGATAGCTGAGCTGCGCGATCTGGGTGCCGCCCTCGGTCACCAGATGGTCGGTGCCGTCGAACCAGCCATTCTCGATCGCCTGCTTGTAGAGGAACGTGCCCGGATAGGGCGCCGCCAGCGACACCTGGATGGTGTGCGGGTTCACTTCCTTGGCGTAGGCGATCGTCTCCTGGATCGTCTCGTGCGTTTCGCCCGGCAGGCCCAGGATGAAGGTGCCGTGGATGGTGATCCCCAGCTCGCGGCAATCCTTGCTGAACTTCTTGGCGACTTCGATCCGCAGGCCCTTCTTGATGTTGTGCAGGATCTGCTGGTTGCCGCTTTCATAGCCCACCAGCAGCAGGCGGCAGCCATTGTCGCGCATCACCTTCAGCGTTTCGCGCGGCACGTTCGCCTTGGCGTTGCACGACCAGGTGACGCCCAGCTTGCCCAGCTCCCGCGCCAGCGCTTCGACGCGCGGGATATTGTCGGTCAGGGTATCGTCGTCGAAGAAGAGTTCCTTCATCTGCGGGAACGCCTTCAGGACGTATTTCACCTCGTCGATCACATGGCCGACCGAGCGGACGCGGTAGTTGTGCCCGCCCACCGTCTGCGGCCACAGGCAGAAGGTGCAGCGGCTCTTGCAGCCCCGGCCGGTGTAGAAGCTGACATAGGGGTGCTTCAGATAGCCGATGAAGTATTTCTCCATCTCCAGGTCACGCTTGTACACCGGCGTGACGAAGGGCAGCTGATCCATGTCCATCAGCGTGTCGCGATCCTCGTTATGGATCACGACGCCTTCGCTGTTGCGATAGCTGATGCCCTTGATGTCGGCGAAGGGAATGTCCTTCGCCACGTCGAGGATGGTGAAATCGAATTCGTTGCGCGCGACGAAATCGACGCTGGGGGCGTTTTCCATCGCCCAGGCGGCGTCTACCGCCACGGTCGCGCCGATGAAGCCGATCTTCAGCTTGGGGTTCAGCGCCTTCAGCATCTCCGCCACCTTCACGTCCGAACGGAAGCCGGGGGTGGAGGTGTGGAGCACGATCAGATCGCGCTCGACCGCGTGATGCTTGATGTCGTCGAAGGTCAGATCGTGCGGCGGCGCGTCGATCAGCTTGCTGTCGGGAATCAGCGCCGCCGGCTGGGCGAGCCAGGTAGGATACCAGAAGGAGCGGATCTCGCGCTTGGCCTGATAGCGCGAGCCAGCGCCGCCATCATAGCCATCGAACGAGGGCGCCTGGAGGAAAAGCGAGCGCATCATCAGCGGCAACATCCTTGAACCGAAAATTAGCGCGGAGCGTTAGCGCAGCTTTTGCCCGGCGCCAATCCGCAAGATTTCCTGTCACGCCGACTGTGGCAACCATAGGGCAAAATGGCGATGCCGGCGCGACGCGGTGCAACCTGTTCGGGCCTTCCCGCATCTTCCCCTGCCCCGGTGGCGCGGCTAGAGCGGCGCCATGGAGCTGGGCCATGAACCGATTTTGGTGACCGGGGCGAGCGGGTTCGTGGGCGCGGCGGTCGCGCGCGCGCTCGCCGCCCGGGGCGCCAGGCTGCGGCTGCTGGTGCGGCCGAGCAGCGACCGGACCAATCTGGCGGGGCTCGACGCCGAACTCGCCGAGGGCGATCTGCGCGACGCCGAGTCGGTCGCGCGGGCGATGCGCGGGGTGCGCTACCTGTTCCACGTCGCCGCCGATTACCGGATCTGGGCACCCGACCCGGAGGAGATCGTCCGCAACAACCGCGCCTCGACCGAGCATGTGATGCGCGCCGCGCGCGACGCGGGGGTGGAGCGGATCGTCTATACCTCCAGCGTCGCGACGCTGAAGCCGCTCGACGGCGGCGTCGCCGACGAAGCGCGCGCCGCGACGCCCGAACAGGCGGTCGGCGCCTATAAGCGTTCCAAGGTGGTCGCCGAACGGCTGGTGGAAGCGATGGCGGCGGACGGTCTGCCGGTGGTGATCGTCAACCCCTCCACCCCGATCGGCCCGCGCGACGTGAAGCCCACCCCCACCGGGCGCATCGTGATCGAGGCGGCGAACGGCAAGATGCCGGCCTATGTCGACAGCGGGCTCAACCTCGCCCATGTCGACGATGTCGCCGCCGGGCACCTGCTCGCGCTGGAAAAGGGGCGGATCGGCGAGCGTTATATCCTGGGGGGCGAGGATGTGCGGCTGGGCGACATGCTGGGCGCCATCGCCGGCTTGGTGGGGCGCAAGCCGCCGACCGTGCGCATCCCGCGCGCGCCTCTGTTCCCGCTGGCCTACGCCAACGAGGCGTGGTGCCGGTTGAGCGGCAAGCCCGATCCCTTCCTGACCGTCGATTCGCTCAAGATGGCGGCGCACAACATGTTCTTCTCGTCCGCCAAGGCGGCGCGCGAGCTGGGCTATCGCGCGCGGCCCTCGATCGAGGCGCTGGGGGACGCGATCGCCTGGTTTCGCGCGGCGGGGAAGATCGCATGATCGCGTTCGGCATCGGCGCGGCGGCGCTCACCGCCTGGATCGTGATCGTGTTCCTGCGCGACCGCTTCTGGTGGACCCGCGAGCGCGACCATTTCGATATTCCGAGCGAACCGATCCGCTGGCCAAGCGTCACCGCCGTCGTCCCCGCGCGCGACGAGGCGGAGGTGATCGGCGAGTCGATCGGCAGCCTCATCGCGCAGAAATATCCCGGCGACTTCCGCATCATCCTGGTCGACGACAATAGCAGCGACGGCACCGGCGAGATCGCCCGCGCGGCCGCCGCCGGATCGGACCGGCTGACGGTGCTGAACGGTGCTCCGCTCGCCGCCGGCTGGACGGGCAAGCTGTGGGCGGTGAATCAGGGAATCGCGGCGGCGGGCACGCCCGACTTTCTGTGGCTGACCGACGCCGACATCGCCCATGCCCCCGATACGCTCCGCTCGCTGGTGACGCGGGCGGTGCGTGACGACCGGGTGCTCGTCTCGCTGATGGCGCGGCTGCGCTGCGAGAGCCTGACCGAACGCGCGCTGATCCCGGCGTTCGTGTGGTTCTTCGCGATGCTCTATCCGTTCGGCGCGGTGAACCGGGGCCGGGTGGGCGCGGCGGCGGGCGGCTGTATGCTCGCGCGGCGCGAGGCGCTGGAGGCGGCGGGCGGCATCGCCGCGGTACGCACCGCGCTGATCGACGATTGCGCGTTCGGGGCGCTGATGGCGAAGCAGGGCCGGGTCTGGCTGGGCCTCACCAACCGTTCGGTCTCGATCCGCCGCTACGACACATGGGGCTCGGTCGGCGCGATGATCGCGCGTTCGGCCTATGCGCAGCTCGGCTATTCGGCGCTGCTGCTGGCGGGGACGCTGCTGGGGCTGGCGCTCCTCTATCTCGCCCCGCCCTTGCTCGCGCTGTTCGGGGAAGGCTATGCGCGCGGGCTTGGACTGGGGGCCTGGGGGCTGATGGCGATCGCCTTTCAACCGATGCTGCATTTCTATCGCCGCTCGCCATTGTGGGGGCTGGCGCTGCCGGCGATCGCGGCCTTCTATGCCGGCGCGACCTTCGCCTCGGCGCTCGCGTTCTGGCGCGGGCGCGGCGGGATGTGGAAAGGGCGCGCGCAGGCCGCGCTCGGGGCACGCGCATGACCAGCCAGACGCTGAGCGCCGCCACGCTCGCCTCGGGCAAGGGGCACAAGGACGAAAATTTCCCGGTCGCCTCTTGGCTGCTGAAGCCGCGGCACCGCGCGCCGATCATGGCCTTCTACCGCTTCGCCCGCGCCGCCGACGATGTCGCCGATAACGAGCACGCGACTGCCCCGGAGCGGCTGGCGTTGCTCGGGGCGATGCGCGCGACGCTCTCAGGCGGGTCTGACGCTGCCCCGGAGGGGCTGGCGTTGCGCGAAGTGCTCGCCGAATACCGGCTTTCGCCGCAGCACGGCCTCGATCTGCTCACCGCGTTCGAGCGCGATTGCACCGTCAACCGCTGCGCGACCTGGGCCGATCTGATCGACTATTGCCGCGTCTCGGCGATGCCCGTTGGGCGCTATGTACTTGATGTTCATGGCGAAGATCGCGCGACCTGGGCCGCGAACGATGCCTTGTGCGCGGCCCTTCAGGTGATCAACCACCTCCAGGATTGCGGCAAGGATTACCGGAAGCTCGACCGCGTCTACATCCCCCTCGACCTCCTCGCCCGCGCCGGCGCCCGGGTAGAGGATCTGGGCGGCGAACGGGCTACCCCTGGACTGAAGGTGGCGATCGCGGAATGCGCGCGGTTGACCCAGGGGCTGCTCCAACAATCGGCGCGCTTCGCCCGTGACATTCGTGACACAAGATTGGCGATGGAAGTCGCCGCGATTCAGGCACTTGCCGAGCGGCTAACGGCGCGGCTGCGCACCGCTGATCCGCTGAGGGAGAAGGTGCATCATTCGAAGGCGCAGATGGCGTGGATCGCCGGCCGCGCCGCACTCGCCCGGGCGCTGCGATGAACCCCAAGACCACCCCCGGCGCGCTCCAGGCGCAGGTTTCGGGCAGCAGCTTCTACGCCGGAATGCGCGTGCTGCCCAAGGCCGAGCGCGAGGCGATGTACGCCGTCTACGCCTTTTGCCGCGCGGTGGACGATATCGCCGACGACCAGCAGGGCGACGCCGAAGGCCGCCGCGCCGAGCTGGAGGCGTGGCGCGCCGATATCGATTCGCTTTATGCCGGCGGCGATGCCGGGCGGGCGGCGCTGGTGGCCGATGCCGTCCAGCACTTCCAGCTCAACCGCACCGATTTTCACGCCGTGATCAACGGGATGCTGATGGATGTCGAGCGCGACATTCGCTGGCCCGATTTCCAGACGCTCGATTATTATTGCGACTGCGTGGCGAGCGCTGTCGGGCGGCTTTCGGTGAAAATCTTCGGGATGGAGCCGCAGCACGGGCTCGATCTCGCCCACCATCTCGGCCGCGCACTGCAATTCACCAACATCCTGCGCGACATCGACGAGGATGCGGCGATCGGCCGCGTCTATCTCGCGCGAGAGCATCTCGCGGCGGCGGGGGTTGATCCCACTACCCCGGCCGAACTCGCGCGTGACCCGCGCGTCGATCACGCCGCGCGCGCTTTGGCGGTGAAGGCGCATGAGCATTTCGCCGCCGCCCATGCGATCCTTCAAGCTCGCCCCAAGGGGCACCTGATCGCCCCCCGGCTAATGGGCGCGGTCTATGAGAAGATCCTCAGCCGGATGGAGGCGCAGGGCTGGCAGCCACCGCGCAAGCGGATCAAGGTCAACAAGGTGGCGCTGATCTTCACCGTGCTGCGCCTGATGGCGGTGCGTTGAGCAGCGGTCGCAAAGCCTTTGTCGTCGGGGCGGGAATGGCGGGGCTTTCCGCCGCGACCGAACTCGCGCGGCACGGCTGGGCGGTGTCGCTCAGCGACAGCGCGCCACGCGCGGGTGGACGCTGCCGCAGCTATCACGACAAGGCGCTCGATCGTGTGATCGACAACGGCAATCACTTTGTTTTCTCCGGCAATCAGGCGGTCAATCATTTCCTCGGGCTGATCGGCACGGCCGACCGGATCGAAGGCCCCGATCACGCCGATTTCGCGATGATCGACATGCGTTGCGGCACGCGCTGGACGCTCAAGGTCAATGACGGGCGCTTGCCCTTCTGGATGTTCGACAAGGACCGCCGTGCGCCGGGCACGAAGCTCAGTGACCATCTCTCGTTGCTCCGCCTCGCCGCGACGCGGCCAGGGACGACGACGATCGGCGACATGATCACGCCCGCCGGACTGTTCTGGGACCGGGTGGTCGACCCGATGATGCTCGCGGTGCTCAACTGCCCGCCGGCCAAGGGCTCTGCCTGGCTCGCGGGACGCTTCCTGATCGAATCCTTCGCGCGCGGCGGGCGGGCGTGCCGAACGATGGTCGCGGTGCCGACGCTCGACGCGGTGTTCGTCGAACCCGCGCTCGCTTTTCTGGGCGCCCACGGCGCCGAACCGCGATTCAGCGCCCGGCTGCGCGGGCTAAGGTTCGAGGGGGACCGCGTGACCGGCCTCGACTTCGGCGAGCGGGTAGAGCCGGTAGGCGATGCCGCGGTGGTGCTCGCGGTTCCGCCCTGGGTCGCCGCCGATCTGGTGCCAGGGCTGACGGTGCCGACCGAGTTCTGCTCGATCCTGAACGCCCATTATCTGATGGCCCCGCCCCCGGGTGCACCGCCGATCACCGCGCTGATCGGCGCGACCGCGCAGTGGATCGTCTGCCATGACGATCGCATCTCGATCACGATCAGCGGCGCCGACGATGTGATCGATCAGGACCGCGAAGCGCTCGCCACGCGCATCTGGGGCGATATTCGCGCCGCGCTTGGCATCACCGCCGCGATGCCGCGCTGGCAGATCGTCAAGGAAAAGCGGGCGACCTTCGCCGCGACGCCCGAACAAAATGCCCGCCGCCCCGCTGCCGCCACAAAATGGCGCAATCTGTTCCTGGCGGGCGACTGGACTCAGACGAAGCTGCCGGCAACGATCGAAGGCGCGCTTCGTTCCGGCGTTACCGCCGCGCGATTGGCACAGAACGCCGCAATCGGCTAAGGAGCGCGGCCATGTCCGCCGATATTTTGACTCATGACCTTGTTTCCCAGGCCGACCGCGCGACCGAACGCGCCGCGACCGCCTTACGCGAACTGCAGCGCGACGATGGGCACTGGGTGTTTGAACTCGAAGCCGATTGCACCATCCCGGCCGAATATATCCTGCTGCGCCATTATCTGGGCGAGCCCGATGACCTGGCGCTGGAGGCCAAGATCGGGCGTTATCTGCGCCGCATCCAATCCGCCGAGCATGACGGCTGGGGCCTGTTCCACGCCGGCGCCTTTGACATTTCGGCGAGCGTGAAGGCCTATTTCGCGCTGAAGATGATCGGCGATGATCCGGACGCGCCGCACATGGCGCGCGCGCGCGCGGCGATCCACCGGGCGGGCGGGGCGGCGGCGGTAAATGTTTTCACGCGCATCCAGCTCGCGCTCTACGGCGCCGGCGGCTGGGACGTGGTGCCGACGATGCCCGCCGAGCTGATCCTGCTGCCGCGCTGGTTCCCGGTCCACCTCTCCAAGATGAGCTATTGGGCGCGCACGGTGATCGTGCCGCTGCTGGTGCTCGGGGTGAAGAAGCCCATCGCGAAGAACCCGCGCGGGGTGCGGGTGGACGAGCTTTACACCGTCAAGGACGCACCGCTCAAAAGCAATGTCGCGGGCGCCAAGCGCCACTGGCAGCTGTTCTTCGGCGCGATTGACAAGGTGCTGAAGGCCGCCGAGCCGGTGTGGCCCAAGCGCAGCCGCGAGCGCGCGATCCAGAAATGCATCGATTTCGTCGTCGAGCGGCTGAACGGCGAGGACGGCCTGGGCGCAATTTATCCCGCGATGGCGAACAGCGTGATGATGTTCGATTGCCTGGGCTATCCCGAGGATCACCCGCACCGCGCGATCGCGCGCAAGTCGGTCGAAAAGCTGCTCGTGGTGAAGGACGATGAGGCCTATTGCCAGCCCTGCGTCTCCCCCGTGTGGGATACCGCGCTCGCCGCGCACGCGATGCTGGAGGCGGGCGGCGAGGAGAATGAGGCGCGCGCCAAGGCCGGCCTCGAATGGCTGAAGCCGCTGCAGGTGCTCGATGTGGCGGGCGATTGGGCCGAGGAAAAGCCGGGGGTGCGCCCCGGCGGCTGGGCCTTCCAATATCGCAACGATCATTATCCCGATCTCGACGATACCGCCGTTGTGGTGATGGCGATGGACCGGGCCAAGGATAAGCTGGCGCTCGCCGGCGGATATGATCAGGCGATCGATCGCGGCATCGAATGGACCGTGGGGCTGCAATCGAAAAATGGCGGCTGGGGCGCGTTCGATGCCGACAACACCTATGATTATCTGAACAACATTCCCTTCGCCGATCACGGCGCCTTGCTCGATCCGCCGACCGCCGATGTGACGGCGCGCTGCGTCTCGATGCTAGCCCAGCGCGGCGAACCGCTGCAAAGCCCGCGGATGCAGGCGGCGATCCAGTATCTCGCCAAGGAGCAGATGGCGGACGGCAGCTGGTTCGGCCGCTGGGGGGTGAATTACATCTACGGCACCTGGTCGGTGCTGTGCGCGCTCAACGCGGCGGGGTTGGGTGGCGACCATCCGAGCATCGCCCGCGCGGCGGACTGGCTGGAGGAAATCCAGAACCCCGATGGCGGATGGGGCGAGGATTGCGACAGCTACAAGCTTGATTATGCGGGTTATGAGCCCGCCCCCTCCACCGCCTCGCAAACCGGCTGGGCCTTGCTCGCGCTGATGGCGGCGGGGCGGGTCGAGTCAGCCGCCGTCGAGCGCGGGGTGGCGTGGCTGATCGCCAACCAGGACGAAGACGGGCTGTGGGGCCAGGAGCACTATACCGGCGGCGGCTTCCCGCGCGTGTTTTATCTCCGCTACCACGGCTATCCGAAATATTTCCCGCTATGGGCGGTGGCGCGCTACCGCAATCTGAAGCGCGCGAACGACCCCCAGGTCGCATGGGGGATGTGACAAAATCCTCCCCGT
>NZ_JAIERS010000013.1 GCF_019746665.1 Sphingomonas sp.
TAGTCGTATGCTCAGTCATATGGCTCACTCTTATCTAAGAGCGAGACCCTGTCAGGTCATTTCGGGGGCCAACTCAAAAAACGGCAAGCGGCTGAGCGCGCGGGCGGTGTTGTTGTTGGGCGTGGCAGCGGCGCCGCTAACGCCGGCACTTGCGCGAAGCGCCGATCCTCACGGCCAGGCGCAAGATCAACCGACGCCGACGGCCCCGCAACAAGCGCCGCAACCCACCGACGCGCCACCCGGTACAAATACCGGGGAAGCTGATCCGTCGAACGGGCTGCAAGACGTCGTCGTTACCGGCACCACCTCGCGCAACCGGCCGCTGATCACGTCCTCGGCCGACATCACTTATGCGACGCGCGAGGCGATCGACCGCAAGGCGCCGCGCTCGACCGCCGATCTGCTCGAACTCGTGCCGGGCATTTTCGTCGAAGGCACGGCGGGCGAGCTGTCGAACAATTATTCGGTCCGCGGTCTGCAAGGCGGCGGCCAGCGCTTCGTCCAGCTGGAGGAAGACGGCCTGCCGATCATCTATCAGGGCGGCGGCGCGGACTTCTTCTTCACGCAGGACTTGTCGATCGACCGGCTGGAAGCGGTGAAGGGCGGTTCGTCGGGCGTGCTGACGGTGAACGGCGCGGGCGCGACGATCAACTTCATTTCGCGCGCGGCGAATTTCGAGCGGCCCGAGGCGATCGCGCGCTTCACCGCTTATGATTACGGGCTGCGGCGCGGTGATGCCTATGTCTCGGCGCCGATCATCAAGGACAAGCTGGCCTTCACGATCGGCGGCTTCTTTCAAACCAGCCCGGGGGTGCGCAGCAACCCGTTCAACTATGATGGCTATCGGTTGAAGGGTTCGCTCGAATATCGGTTCGACGATGGCGGGTTCGTGCGGCTCACCGGCCGGATCGGCGACTTCAAGGCGGCCTATTACGCTACCCAGCCTTACGCCAATAACAACGGGCAGCCGGGCGGCATCCCGGGGCTGGATACCCAATTCGGCAATATCGGCGGCACTGCCTTTTCACGGATTTCAGTGCCGGTTTCGACCTTTGTCGACCCCAGCGGCTTTCGCGATTTCAACTATTCGCAAGGGGTGCGGGTCAAGACGCAGCAATTGCGGATCGATGTGCAAAAGCCGCTCACCGACTCGATCGAATTGTTCGCCCACGCCCGCTATCTGGGGCTGAAGACCGATTTCAATGGGCTGTTTCCGGGATCGGGCACCGGCAATGCCGGGCTCGCGAGCGCGGTCACGTATCTTACGCCGGGCGCCGCTTCGCCGATCAACGATCTGCTGGCGCGCGGCGCGGCCGTGTTCCCGAACACGGCGCGTTTCGGCATCCGCAACCTGCGTACCAATGTCGTGCTGGGATCGAACCAGGTCGCGGCGCTCAACGCGCTCAACGGCAATGGCTTCCTCCAGCAGACGACGCTCAACCATGATTATCAGACCGGGTTCGATTTCGGATCGAATTTTGGCGGGCGCTGGGAATATCAGGGATCGGGCTTCAAGAACTCGCTCACGCTTGGCGTGCTCTATTACAATGTGGGCCGCTATCAAAATCAGTCGGCAACGTCGGCGGTCGTCAACGATGTCAAGAACAACAGCGATATCTATGATGTCGTCGCGCTCGATGCGAACAACAACGTCATCGGCACACTGACCGATAACGGCCAGATTTCGTACGGCAATTGGGGCGCGGGCATCCGCCGGCGGACCGACAGCTCGGTCTCGGTCTATGCCAATGACGAGTTCCAGATCGGCGACCTGCGGATCGACGGCGGTATCCGCTGGGAAAGCGACGATGCGCGCTTCCTCGACGGCCAACCGCCGACCGCCGCGCAGGCCGCGAACCCCGCCAATCGCCTGGTCGCGACCGCGTTCAACGCGCAAGGCCAGCCGACCGAGTTCCAGCAGCTCGTCCAACCTGGCGTCGCCAATGCCCGGGTCGTGCCGACGGTGGGCTCCACCTTTGGCGGCACCTTCGCCGACACGCGCCGCACCCAGGATCGCATCGCCTGGACGGTGGGCGTCAACTATCTGATCCGCCCGAACCTGTCAGTCTATGCCCGCTATGCCGATGGCTTCCAGACCAACAATACCGATCCGATCACCGGCATCGAGCTGTACGAAGGCGGCGTGCGCTATGAATATCGCCGCTTGCTCAGCGCCTCGGTCACGGTGTTCCAGACCAATTTCCGTAACCAGTTCTACAATTTCATCGATCCCACCAACCCGACGATCCAGACCGCTTTCCAGGCGGACCTGAGCACCTTCGGCGTCGAGGTCGATGCACTGATCCGGCCGGTGCGCTGGTGGTCGGTCGATTTCTTCGGGGTGTTCCAGGACCCGACGCTCAACAATCTGCGGCTGAACGGCCAGCGCCAGCAGGGGTTCGACGGCAACCGGCCCGAGCGTACCCCCTCGACGTTGTTCACCGTCACCTCCACCTTCCAGCTGCCGCGCAAGCTCGGCGAGTTTTACGGGCGGTACAAATATATCGGGAGAATTTTCGCGGACTCGGGCAACGGCATCGCGTTGCCGGCCTATGGCGTGACGAGCTTCGGCGTGAGCGTGAACCTCAGCGAACGGCTCCAAGCCAGCTTCAACGTCGACAATGTGTTCGACGAAATCGGCCTGACCGAGGGCAATCCCCGCCAGGGCCAGCGCCAGAACGCGGCCTCGGGCTTCTTCTACGCGCGGGGTATCGTCGGGCCGACCTTTGGCGGCAGCGTGACGATGCGGTTCTAGGAGCGTGCGGTTGATGGGTTGGGAGGTGCCGCGCGCCGCGGGGGCGTTGCTGGGCGGCGTATTGCTCGGCGCGGCGCCTCCGCCCGCCACGCCCGAGCTCGCTTATCAGCTGGTCGAGGGGCGCAACATCAACGCCTTCGTCCGCGATGGGCCGGTGGCGGCGCATCTGCTGCTGCGCTCGGGGCTCGACCCGCGCATCCTGATCGCGTTCCCGGCGGGGAATAGCGGGGTGGCGCTGTGGTTCGATCGCGTCGCCGCGCCGGTGACCTGGCGGCTCGAGCAGCCGCCGCTGCCGCTCGCCGTGAACGATGCGCGGGGGCGGTCGCTCCACGGGGTGCGCGCGGTGGCGAGCGTCGATGCGGCGCGGCTGGCGGTGAAGCAGGGCCTTGTGACGAACGTCCGCTATCTGCGCGACTATCAGGCGATCGCCAAATTCCCGCCCGAGGTAAGCGTCGCGCCGCGCATCAGCGGCGATACGATCGAATGGGCGCGCGACCGGCTCGATGGCGCGCCGGGCTATCTGCTGCGGGTGCGGGTGCTGAGCGGGCGGATCGCCGGGCAGGCGATCACCGCCCAGGCCGGGCAGCCGATCCGGCTCGAGATGATCGGCGCGACCGGCGATCCGCCGCTTACCGGGCTGACCGAGGGCGAACTGCTGAGCGCCCGCGCCGCGCCGGACCAGGCCGCGCGCAACGCGCTGCGCTTCCTCAGCTACCGCGAGAAATTCCTCGCCGGATCGTGGCGGTTCAACACCTATTTCGGGCGCGACACGTTGATGTCGGTGCGGCTGTTGATGCCCGCGCTCCAGCCCGCGGCGATCGAGGCGGGGCTGAACGCGGTGCTCGCCCGGCTCAACCCGACGGGCGAAGTGGCGCATGAGGAGGGCATCGCCGAGTTCGCGATCATGGAAAAGCGCCGCGCGAGCGAGCGCGGCAACGCCGCCGAGCTCGACTATTTCATGGTCGACGACGATTACATGCTCGCCCCGGTCGCCGCGGCCTATCTGCTCGACCGTGCGCCGGATGCCCGCGCCTATCTCGCCCGAGGGCTGACGAGCGTCGCGGTACCCGACCGTCAGGAGAAGGTTGGCGCCGCGCTGGTGCGCAATCTGCGCTTCGTCCTCGCCCAGGCGCGGCCCTTCGCGCAGGCGCCGGCAGTCGAGCGGCTGATCGCGTTCAAGCCCGGCCGCGCGGCGGGGCAGTGGCGCGACAGCAATGATGGCGTCGGCGGCGGGCGCTATGCCTATGATGTGAACGCGGTGCTGGTGCCGGCCGCGCTCGATGCGGCGGCGCGGCTCTACGCGGCCGGGCTGCTCGATCCGTATCTATCGGCCGATGACCGTCAGGCGTTGGGCGAGGCGGCGCGGTTGGCGAAGGCATGGCGCGAGGCGGCGCCGCCGCTGTTCGCGCAAAGCGTGCCCGCCGCTGAGGCCGCGAGCGCGATCCGGGGCTATGCCGCGCGGCTGGGCGTACCCGCCGCGCCGGCGCTCGCCGCCTTGGGGGCGGGGCCGCTCGACTATCATGCGATCGCGCTCGATGCCGATGGCAAGCCAGTGCCCATCCTCCATTCGGACGAGGGCTTCGCGCTGCTGTTCGCGCGGCCGAGCGCGGGGGAGCTCGATCGCGCGGTCACGGCGATGATGCGACCCTTTCCGGCAGGGTTGATGACCGATGCCGGGCTGCTCGTCGCCAATCCGGTGCTCGCGCCGGCGGCGTTGCAGGCGAAATTCACCCCGGCCGCCTATCATGGCGCGGTGGTGTGGTCCTGGCAGCAGGCGCTGCTCGCCGCCGGGCTCGAACGCCAGCTCGCGCGCACCGACTTGCCGCCCGCGACGCGCGCCCGGTTGCGCGATGCCCAGGCCAAGCTGTGGCGGGTGATCCTGGCCGCGCGCGCGGTCGCCAATTCGGAGCTGTGGTCGTGGCGCTATGCCGGGGGCCGCTATCAGGTGGTCGCCTTCGGCGCGGGGCGGCAGGATGTGGACGAGTCGAACGCGGCGCAGCTGTGGAGTACCGTCTATCTCGCGGTGCGGCCGCCGGCGGCTATTCGGCCGCCAGAAACGCCGTCACCGTCAACCGGCCAAGGCGGGGATCGGGCGAAAGCACCGCGCCCGCGCTGATCGCGCCGCTATGGAGCAAGGCGCTGCGGTAGATCACCGCGCGATTGGCGCGCGCCGCCACCCGCGCGGTGCAAGCGAAGTGCGGGGTGTCGCCGGTGATGTAAGCCTGGGGCGGGGGCGTCATCGCCAGCTCCTCCGCCAATTGCCGCTGATAGCCCGGCGCGCGCGCGGCATCGAGCGTTTCATAGCCGGTCGCGCGGTGGCGGAAGAAGGCGGTGCCGTCGCCCCCCTCAAGCATCAGATAATGCACCAGCGCGATGCGCCCCGGATCGAGCGCATCGACATGCGGCACCCGCTGCGCGACACTCAATTGCTCGGGCGGCGTCGTCACCAGCGCGAAGCGCGCGTCGAGCACGCGCCAGGCGCGGCGATGGCCGAACACCTCGCGCAGCACGGTCGCGAGTACCGGCTGGACCGCGACCAGATAGTCGCGCGGCACGGCTGCGCTGAGCCCCGGATAATGGTCGCTCGCCGGCGTGAACTGCGCTGTCGCCGCCGCTTGCCGCAGCGCGTCAGGATCGGGCGCGAAGCCGTCGACCGTCACCAGCGGCTGGCGCTCCGCGCCGATCAGCCGCGCGGCGATCTCGGGCCGGTTCATCCCGCCAGCGCGACCGCCGGGGCGGGGGCGCCGATCAGCGCGGCGATGGCCGCGTCATGCTTGGGGAGCGTCGGCGCGGCGCGGGCGACCACGGCGGCGATCTGCTCCAGCTGCGCGCGGTTCACCGCCGGATCGAGCGTATCGGCGAGCGGGTTGTAATCGCCCGCCAGCACCTCCTGCCCGTTGAGCACCGCGAGCCAGCTCGCCTCGCGGAACAGCGCGTCGCCCTCGATCATCACCCGGCCCGATCGGCGATACTGGGCTTCCTTCTCCACCAGCGTCTCGGGCAGTTGCATGTGCCGGCACTGCGCCCACAGCGGCTCGGGCTTGTCGTGCGTCGCGTGGTAATGGAGGATCAGGAAGTCCTTGATGTCGTCCATGTCTGCGGCGAACACCCGGTCGAAACGGGCGGCGAGGGCAGGGTCCATGTCGGCATCGGGGAACAGGGTCAGCAGCTTGGCGATGCCCGACTGGATCAGGTGGATGCTGGTCGATTCGAGCGGTTCGAGAAAGCCCGAGGACAGCCCGATCGCGACGACATTGCCCACCCAGCAGCGCCGCCGCATCCCGGCGGTGAAGCGCAGGAAACGCGGCTCGGCGAGCGGCGCGCCGTCGAGATTGGCGAGCAAGGTCGCCGCCGCCTCGTCGTCCGACAATAGGGCGCTCGCATAGACATAGCCATTGCCGGTGCGGTGCTGGAGCGGGATGCGCCACTGCCAGCCCGCCGCGCGCGCGGTCGAACGGGTGTAGGGCGTGGTTTCGGCGACCCGCGCGCACGGCACCGCCACCGCGCGGTCGCACGGCAGCCAGTGCGACCAATCGTCGAACCCCGCGCCCATCGCGCCTTCGATCAGCAGCGCGCGAAACCCCGAGCAATCGATGAACAGCTCGCCCGCCAGCCGCTCGCCGCGCTCGGTGGTGAGCGCGGTCAGTTGACCACTCGCACCATCGCGCTCGATGTCGCGCAGCTTGCCCTCGACGCGGGTGACGCCCGCCGCCTCGGCGATTCCGCGCAGATGCTGCGCATAGAGCGCCGCGTCGAAATGATAGGCATAGCCGAGCGTCGACAGGATCGAGCGCGCATCGCCCTGCGGCTTGGCGAAGCGATTCTCGGCGGCGAGCCGCGTCGCGAGCGAAAAGGCACTGAGCGGCAGATCGAGCCCCTCGGCCCGCGCTTTCAGCCAGCGATGGTGGAAGGCGACGCCGGGAAGCTGCACGCCATAAGTGCCGAAGGGGTGGAAATAGCGGTGGCCGGGCCGCGTCCAATCGACGAACTCGATCCCCAGCTTGAAGCTAGCCTTGGTCGCGCGGAGGAATTCAGCCTCATCGAGCCCGATCAGCTCGTTGAACCAGTGGATGGTCGGGATCGTCGCCTCGCCGACGCCGACGGTGCCGATCTCGGCGGATTCGAGCAGCGTGATCGACAGGCGCGGCCCGAAGCTCTTGGCGAGCGCGGTGGCGGTCATCCACCCGGCGGTGCCGCCGCCCAGGATAACGACACGCCGCAATCTGCCCGGTCGTTCGCTGTCGCGCATCGTGCCGTCCTCATTGCCTGCAAACCTTTGTAGGCCAACTCGCGGTGGTTCGGCAAATTTATCAGCGCTTTTTGGGGGTTAACCCCGCCGCCCCGGCAATTCGGCCATCACCGCCGCGCGCCAGGCGCTCGACTCGCGGGTCCAGCGGGCGATCTCGTCTAACGTGCGGGCGCAGCCCACGCAGCGGCCGGTCGCGTCGTCGATCCGGCAGACGTTGACGCACGGGCTTTCGACCCGCACCGGCGCGATCCGTTCGATCACGCCGCCAGCGAAGCGCGCAGGAATTCGGGGAAGGGGCCGTGCCAGCCGTCTTCGCCGACGGGGCTCGCATCCTCGATCAGCGGCTCGGCGGTGAAGCCGCGCGGGCCGCGCTCACGTGCTGGCTCCCTCGCGGGCTCGGGCGCCGGGCGCGCGTCTCCCCGCTTGGGACGCGAATCGGCCTTGGCGGGCGCTTCGGCCTTTACAGGCGCCTCCGCCTTGGCCGCGCCTCTCGCCGGGCGCTTGCGGCCGCGCGATCGGCTCGGCGCGCCCTCCGCCGGCGCCAAGTCGGCGGCGCCTTCCAGCCGCGGGATCGCCTGGCCGGTCAGCTTCTCGATATTGGCGATATTCTCGGCGTCCTCGGCGGTGACGAAGGTATAGGCAACCCCGGTCGCCCCCGCGCGGCCGGTGCGGCCGATGCGGTGGACATAATCGTCCGGGTGCCAGGGCGCGTCGAAGTTGAACACATGGCTCACGCCCTTGATGTCGAGCCCGCGCGCGGCGACATCGGAAGCGACGAGAATGTTGATCTCGCCCGCCTTGAAGCGATCGAGCTCGGCGATGCGCTGCGGCTGCTCCATGTCGCCATGAATTTCGCCCGAACGGTGGCCGTCGCGCTTCAGCGCGCGGTTCAGATCGCGGACGGTCGTCTTGCGGTTGCAGAAGATGATCGCGGTCTTGACTTGCGGGTCTTCGAGCAGGTCGCCCAGCCGGTCACGCTTCTTGGCGCTCGATACCGGCACCAGCCACTGGGTGATGTTGGTGTTGGTCGTCGCCGGCCGCGCGACCTCGATCGTCTTGGGGTTCGACAGGAACTTGTCGGCCAGCTTCTTGATCGGCGGCGGCATTGTCGCCGAGAACAGCAAGGTCTGGCGCTGCGCCGGCAGCTTGCTGCAAATCTGTTCGATATCGGGAATGAACCCCATGTCGAGCATCCGGTCGGCCTCGTCGATCACCAGCAATTCGCAGCCGGTGAGCAATATCTTGCCGCGCTCGAACAGGTCCATCAGCCGGCCAGGGGTGGCGATCAGCACGTCCACGCCCTTTTCCAGCGCCTTCACCTGATCGCCCATCTGCACGCCGCCGATCAGCAGCGCCATCGAGAGCTTGTGGTATTTGCCGTATTTCTCGAAATTCTCCGCCACCTGCGCGGCGAGTTCGCGCGTCGGCTCCAGGATCAGCGAGCGCGGCATCCGCGCGCGGCTGCGGCCATGCGCCAGAATGTCGATCATCGGCAGCACGAAGCTCGCCGTCTTGCCGGTGCCGGTTTGGGCGATGCCGATCATGTCGCGCATCATCAGCACCGACGGGATGGCGCTGGCCTGGATCGGTGTCGGCTCGTTATAGCCGGCTTCCGTTACGGCGCGGAGAAGTTCTTCGGATAGGCCGAGATCGGCAAAGGTCATTTAGGGGTCCGGGAAAAGCCCCGGCACAGGCCTAGGGGCACTGGTTGCGCGCTTGCGGATTTACGCGCGAATGTCAAGGAAAAGCGGGCTGGCGCCGTGCCGTTACTTTCGCCGCATCAGCTTGCGAAAGCCCGTGATGCGGCAGGCGTCGCCCGAGCGCGATCGCACCGCGTCGCGCTTGGCGCAGAGTTGGCCGTCGGAATTGGCCTTCACATAGAGCCCGCGGTAGAAATCGAGCGCAGGGCAGGCATCGTCGAAGCGCGCGCGCAGCCGGCCGCCATCGGCCAGCAGCAAATCCATCCGCTCGGGCTCGATCATCGCCGCGCCGACAATCCCGTCGAGCGGCACGCAGCGCGGCCCCTTGGCCTCGCGCCAACGGGTGGGCACGACCACGGCGCCGGGCGGCTCGGAGCGCGGCACGCGGATCACCACCCGCTGGTGGATCGAAAAGCCCGTGATTTGCGCCGTCGCCGGCTCCGGGGCGAGCGTCAGCAATGGAAGGGCGAGCCAGCGGGTCATGCGAACCACCAGCCATAGCGCGGCGGGTTGAACAACGCATGAATATTATTCGTGGAACTCGCTCGCTTCGGGGATGCGGCCGAAGGCGATCTTGGCGCCGACCCGGTCGATCCGCCCGCCCGTCAGCACGCCCACCGACACCGCGTTGCGCCCGAACTTTTCGTTGAGCCGGTCCATCGCCCGGCTGAGCGCGACGCCGCGCGTTTCGCGCGCCAGCGGCTCGTCGGGGGCGAGGTGCGCGAACAGGCTGTGCTGCTCGCCCGCCGCCGGGGCGATCTCGGAAAGGGTCACCCCGATCAGCCGCACCTGCCCGCCGCCGCGATGCGCCCGCCCCGCCGCGCGCAGCCGTTCGATCAGCGGATCGAGCGCGGCCAGGATCACGAAGCTGTCCTCGGTCGCGGGCAATTTGGCGGCGGCGCGCCAGTTGCTCTTGTCGTCCTCGAACTTGGCGTGGAGCACCAGCAGCCGCGCGCGATACCCCTTGCGGCGGAGCCGGCTCGCGGCCTTCAGCGCCAGTCGCCGCGCGGTGAGCCGGGCGGGGACGAAGCCGCGCTTGCCGGGGGAAAGCACCTGGCTGTGGCCGATCGTGCGGCTCTGCGTCGGCTTTTCGGGCAGGTCGACGCCGTGAAGCAGATACCAGAGCCGGTCGCCATTTGTGCCGCCCCAGGCGCTCCCCGCGTCACGCGGCCGGCGCGCGAGCAGCTGACGGATGTCGTTGATGCCGTCCTGCGCCAGCCGCCGCGCCATTTTCGCGCCGATGCCGGCGATGTCGGTGAGCGGCATGTCGTACAGCCGGTGCGGCAGCTGATCGGCGCTCAGGATCACCAGGCCGTCGGGCTTCTGCATGTCCGAGGCGAGCTTCGCGAGCAGCCGGTTGGGCGCGATGCCGACCGAGCAGGTGAGGCATTCGCCGACATTCGCCCGGATGCCCGCCTTGATCCGCCGGGCGAGCGCGGTCGCGGCCGCGACGCTGTTCTCGTTATCGAGCAGCCGGCAGGCGACTTCGTCGATCGAGCAGACATGCGTCACCGGGATGTGCCGCCACACCTCGGCGAGGATCGCCTCGTGGAAGGCGACATAGCGATCGTGGCGCGCCGGGGTGATGATGAGGTCGCGGCATTTCTGCTTTGCTTCCCACACCGGCGTGCCGGTGCGGATGCCGTAGCGCTTGGCCTCGACCGAGGCGGCGATCGCGACCGTCGTGTCGCTATCGACCGGGGCGACCAGGATCGGCCTGCCGCGCAAATGGGGCTGAAGCTGCTGCTCGACGCTCGCGAAATAGCTGTTCAGGTCCAGAAACAGCCAGCGCAACGGTCGCGGCGGCAGGGCGAGCGCGTCGAGCGGGGCCGAGTCTTGGAACATGGCGGGAACATAGGCCAGGCCGGCGCGTCGCGAAAGGCTTGACGCGCGGCGCCGTGGCGGCTCCTATCGCGGCATGAAGCCGATCACCCGCTATGCCGATTTCTGGCCGCATTATCTGCGGGAGCACGCCCGCGCCGAGACCCGCGCGCTGCATTATGCGGGCACGGCGCTCACCTTCCTGGCGGCGGCGCTGGCGCTGACGCAGAACGGCTGGTGGTGGCTCGCGGTGCCGCTCGCGGGCTATGGCTTCGCCTGGGGCGCGCATTTCGCGGTGGAGCGAAACCGGCCGGCGACCTTCACTTATCCGCTCTGGTCGCTGGTGAGCGACTATCGCATGTTCTTCCTGGCGCTCGCCGGGCGGCTCGGCCCGCATCTGGCGCGCGCCGGGGTCAGCGCGCGGGCGTGACGTCGGTCTGGGCGAAATCCTCGCCCTTGAACAGCAGCGGCTCGTCGAGGGATTTGGCGAGCGCATAGGCGAAGCAGTCGCCGAAATTGAGCCGGGCGGGGTGGCCGGAGCCGATGCCGAAGCGGCGATAGGCGTCGTGGCCGATCCGCGCTTGTTCGACGGTGACTGGTTCCAGATCGATATTGAGCAAAGACATCAGCGTTACGAGTTCGGTGCGTAAATCGTCGGCGCGGCGGGTAAGGACCGCGCCAAGTTCGATCCAGCTTCCGGTCGAAAGGCGACGATTCCTCGCGCTTTTGATCAGCGCACTGAACTGATCAACTTCGGGCTCGCATAGCAGCATTGCCATTACTGCCGACGTATCGATGACCATCAGACGGGCAATCCGTCCTCATCATAGATTGAATCCATGATTTCCTTTGACGTCATATGATGCCATTCGGCGGGCATTTTCTCGCGGAAGCGCCTCGAAATTTCTCTCACGGCGGCGATCGTTTTCGCGAGATCGAGCTCGCGAACCGCCATTTCGCGTTCCAACGCCCCGCGGATCGCCGCCTCCACGCTCTCCCCGCGCGCGGCGGCAAGCGTTTCGGCGAGCCGCAGTGTCTCCGCGTCGGTGATCTTCAGTTCGGCGCCCATCGCTCAACTCCTCGTGGCCTAGCTTATCACAGCGCGCGCCCCCGCCAAACGCCTCGCCCGCGCAAAGCTTCTCTTTCTTGCAGCCGATCGTCGCCCCGGCCATTGAAGCGCCATGCCCAGCGCGCCCAACACCCTTGCCCTGATCGGCAACACCCCGCTCGTCCGCCTGAAAGGCCCCAGCGACGAAAGCGGCGGCGAGATTTTCGCCAAGTGCGAGTTCACCAACCCCGGCGGATCGGTGAAGGACCGCGCCGCGCTCGCGATCGTCGAGGATGCGGAGGAGCGTGGGCTGATCCATACCGGCGGCACGATCGTCGAGGGGACCGCGGGCAATACCGGCATCGGCCTCGCGCTCGTCGCCAACGCCAAGGGCTATCGCACGATCATCGTGATGCCCGAGACGCAGAGCCGCGAGAAGATGGACACGCTGCGCGCGCTTGGCGCCGAGCTGATCACGGTGCCCGCCGCGCCCTATGCCTCGCCGTGCCATTTCGTCCACCAGTCGCGCCGCATCGCCGAGGAGACGCCCAACGCGATCTGGGCGAACCAGTTCGACAATGTCGCCAACCGCCGCGCGCACATCAACGGCACCGCCGCTGAGATTTGGGAGCAGCTCGAAGGGCGGATCGACGGGTTCACCTGCGCGGTCGGCACCGGCGGCACGCTCGCGGGCGTCGGACTAGGGCTGAAGGAAAAGGACGAGGCGGTCACGATCGCGCTCAGCGACCCGCACGGCGCCGCGCTTTACAATTATTACGCGCATGGCGAGCTGAAATCGGAAGGCTCATCGGTCGCGGAAGGGATCGGGCAGGGGCGGATCACCGGCAATCTGGAAGGCGCGCCGGTCGACACCCAGTTCCGCATCAGCGATGCCGAGGGACTCTATTGGGTTGAGCGGCTGCTGGTCGAGGAAGGGCTGTGCCTGGGCTTGTCGTCGGGCATCAACGTCGCCGGCGCGGTCGCGCTGGCGCGGCGCTTGGGGCGCGGCAGTCGAGTCGCGACGATTCTGTGCGACACGGGGTTCCGCTATCTCTCGACGCTCTACAATCGCGACTGGCTGGCGGCGAAAGGCCTGCCGATCCCGCGGCAGCTCACCCCCCGTTAAGGTTGGTTCGACAATAGCCTACGTTTCTGGTAACGGCGTAACGGGGCATGAAGAAGGCGATCGAACCCGCGCAGGCGATCCAGCGCGTCAAGGTTGGGATGACCGGCCTGGCGTTCGTGCTGCTGCTCATCGGCCTGGCGAGCGCCATTTTCAGCGCGGTCAACCGCGAGCGGCCGGTGGCGGCGATCGGCGCGGCCAAGCCCGATGTCGTCGCCAATCTCACCAACGCCAACATCACCGATCCGCTGGCCAGCGCGCAGAAAGAGCCGCTCGCCGAACTGGGGGTCGCCCCCAGCACCAGCACCCCGAACCCGGATACCCCGCCGCCCGCCGCCAAGCCGCGTCAATAGCCGGCCGGGCTCCGATGGCCGGCCCGACGCCGCGCGGACGAGAGTGTCTGCGGCATATCTCCTTCAAAAACCAACGTTTCGTCGTGGCCGCCTAATCGACACGCGAGCGCCGGCGCGCGCGGGCAGATGACGTTGTTAACCAACCCGCCCGCGCACTGTGGTTTTTCCGTAAAGAACGAAGCGGGAACCGCTTTTTACAATCCCCTCAGCTTGGCGTTTGAACCCAGCATTTCCCCGTAAATCCCCATTTCACCCGTTGTGTCCCCAACAGGCCCCATGTATAGCTTTGGTTAACAGGGGCGGGCTCCCTTGCGTAAAGCGCAGCGTACTTCGCTAGGCGGCGGGCAGGCCGTTTTGCGGGGCAGGGGAGTCGCGTGCCGCCTGGGCAGGGGCGTGCGTGTCAGTCAGGGGTATCTATCAGGGCTATGCTCTGCAGCAGGTGGACGAGAAGGGTCGCGTCGCGATCCCCTCGACGCTGCGCGCGACCCTGATCGCCCGCAACCCCGCCGGCATCGACCCCAAGGATGCCGCCACCGTCATCGTCGGCCTGCATGAAAGCGATCCATGCCTGATCGGCTATGACGCCGGCCACGCCGAACGCCTCCACGCCGATCTCGCCGAGCGCGCCCGCGCCCATGCCGGCGAGAATGGCGCGCCGCGCGCCCAGATCCTGCGCGCCGGCATGGCCGCCGATCCGGTGCCGTTCGATGCTTCGGGCCGGTTCATCCTGCCGCCCTTCCCGCGCCGGCGGATGAAGATCGGCAAGTTCGCCTTCTTCGCCGGCATGGGCGACCATTTTGAAATCTGGGACCCGGCGACGCTCATCGGCTGCGACACCGCCGCCGACTGGATGAAGGACGCCGCGCGCTTCTTCATGGAAGAGCGGGGAGAGGCGTTGTGACCGCCGCCACCCCCCACATCCCGGTGCTGCTCACCGAAGTGATCGACGCGCTCGCCATTGTCCCCGGCGAGCGCCATGTCGACGCGACCTTCGGCGCGGGTGGCTATAGCCGGGCGATGCTCGACGCAGGGGGCGAGGTGATCGCGTTCGATCGCGATCCCGATGCCGCCGCGCTCGGCCGCGCGCTCGCCGCCGAGCGGCCACGGCTGATGCTGATCGAGGCGCCCTTCTCCACCCTCGCCGCCGAACTCGCCGCGCGCGGCCTCGTGCCCGTGGATGGGCTGGTGATGGACATCGGCGTTTCGTCGATGCAGCTCGACCAGGCCGAGCGCGGGTTCAGCTTCCAGGGCGATGGTCCGCTCGACATGCGGATGGCGCAGGCCGGCACCACCGCCGCCGAATGGCTGAACGGCGCCGACGAGGCCGAGATCGCCGACGTGCTCCATACCTATGGCGAGGAGCCGCGCGCCCGCCGCGTCGCCCGCGCGATCGTGGCGGCGCGGCCGCTCGGGCGCACCGGCGAGCTCGCCGAGGTCGTCCGCCGCGCGCTCGGTCACAAGCCGCACGACAAGAAAGACCCGGCGACGCGGAGCTTCCAGGCGATCCGCATCCATCTGAACCAGGAACTGGACGAGCTGCGCGCGGCGCTCGACGCGGCGGAACGGGTGTTGAAGCCCGGCGGGCGGCTCGCGGTGGTCACCTTCCACAGCCTCGAGGACCGGCTGGTCAAGAATTTCCTGCGCGAACGATCGGGCAATCTGCCCGCCGGATCGCGCCACTTACCGCAGGCGCCGCAGGGGCCCGCGCCGACCTTCGATCAGGTCGGGCGGGGGCAGCGTCCTTCGGACGACGAGATCGCGCGCAATCCGCGCGCGCGCTCGGCGACACTCAGAACCGCGCGGCGCACGGCGGCGCCCGCATGGCACCAGGGAGCGTAGAGGATGGCGGCATCGTATCGGTTCCGAGGGTTGGGGTGGTTCCTCGGCTGCGTGGTGGTTGTGCTGGGCTGCTATCTCGTGTCGCTGCAGGTCGCGGCGGAGCGCAAGAAGGTGGCGGACATGGATCGCGCCATCGCCCGGGCGACGCGCGACATCCGCCAGCTGGAAACCGAGTTCAACACCCGCGCCAGCCTCGCCCAGCTCGAACGCTGGAACCGCGAGGACATGATGCTCGACGCGCCGCGCGCCGAGCAGTTCGTGGCGGATGAGACGGTGCTCGCCGCGCTCGATCCGGCGACGCTCGGCACGCCGCAGCCGGTGCTGGCGAAGCTCGACGCGCCGGCGGTGCCGCCCGCCTTCGCCCAGGCCGCCCCGACCCCCGCGCCGACCCCAGCGCCTCAGGCGGCGGCGCAGCCGGCGCCCAAGCCCGCCGCGCCGGTGCTCGCCGCCGCTACCAACGCGCCGGCGCCCAACCGAACGGTCGCGATGATCAGCCGCAAGCTGCTCGCCGATCCTAGCATCGGCGCGCTGCTCGACGCGCCGCGGGGCACGCGGTGACCGTCCTCGTCGCCCGCCCGCCGCGGCCGCGCCTGGCGGGCGCGCGCCATCCGATCGCCCAGCTCGCGTCGGTCCGGCTGGTGATGCTGATGCTGCTGGTCGCGGGCGGCGTCGGCATTGTGCTGTTGCGGCTGGTGTGGCTCGGCGCGTTCGCCGCGCCGCAGACCGGGGCGGACGCCGCCGCCGCCCTGGTGCCGCTGCGCGGTGATCTGGTCGATCGCAACGGCGCGCCGCTTGCCCGCACGATCGACGCCTGGTCGATCGGCATTCACCCCAACAAGCTGGTCAACACCCCCGAGGAACTGGCGCCAAAGCTCGCCGAACTGATCCCCGACCATGACGAGGCCTGGTATCTGCGCGTGCTGCGATCGGGCGCGAACTTCACTTATCTTCAGCGCCGCGCGATGCCCGAGACGGTGCGCGCGGTGAACGCGCTCGGCGAGCCGGCGATGGCCTTCGCGCGCGAGCCCGAACGGCTCTATCCGCAAGGCGCGCTCGCGGCCCACACGCTCGGCTTCCTGAATTATGACGGCCACGGGATGCGCGGCATGGAGCGCTGGCTCGATACGCCGCTGAGCGACAAGAACGCCCGCGCCAAGCCGGTCGCGCTCTCGATCGACGCGCGGGTGCAGGGCGCGCTCGAGGCCGAGCTTGGCCAGGCGATGGCGAGCTTCCAGGCCAAGGGCGCGGCGGGGGTGATCCTGGACGTGGACACCGGCGAGATCGTGTCGATGGCCTCGCTCCCCAATTTCGACGCGAACCGCGTGCCGCGCGTGCAGGATGCGCGCAACCCCGATGATCCGGCGGCACTGCAACTGCGCAACAACGTGACGCAATCGGTCTATGAGCTGGGCTCGACCTTCAAGCCGATCAGCATCGCCGCGGCGATCGATGGCGGGGTCGTCACCTCGATGGCGCAGCGCTTCGACGCGACCCAGCCGCTCGCGATCGGCCGCTTCCACATTCGTGACGATCATCCTCAGCGCCGTTATCTGAACGCGGCGGAGACGCTGATCCACTCGTCGAACATCGCCACCGCGCGCATCGCCGACGCGATGGGGCCGGCGCGATTGCAGGCGATGTTCAAGCAGCTGGGGTTCGACACCCGCCCCGATGTCGAGCTGCATGAGCGTCAGCGCCCGATCTGGCCGCTCTATTGGGCGCGCGTCACGACGATGACGACGGCGTACGGCCACGGCATCGCCGTCACCCCGCTCCATCTGGCGAGCGCTTATGCGGCGCTGGTGAATGGCGGCGTCTGGCGGCCGGCGACGCTGCTGAAGGTCGCCCCCGGCCAGGCCGCCGCCGGTCGGCGGGTGATCAGCGCCGAGACGAGCGCGCGGATGCGGCAATTGCTCCGCCTCGTCGTGCTGCAGGGCACCGGCAAGAAGGGCGAGGCGCCGGGCTACCGCGTCGGCGGCAAGACCGGCACCGCCGAAGTCGCGATGAAGACGGGCTATTCCAAGAAGCGCAACGTCAGCACCTTCGCGGCGGCTTTCCCGATGGACGCACCGCGCTATGTGGTGGTTGCCATGCTCGATTCGCCGATCGCCAATGCCAGCTCCGCCGGCCAGACCACCGCCGCCTGGACGGTCGCGCCGGTCGTCAGCCGGGTGATCCTGCGCACCGCGCCACTGCTGGGTGTGATGCCCGACACGCGGCGCGACGTCGACCTGTCGGACATCACCCCGCTGATCTGGCACGCGCCGGGCGAGAATCAGGCGGTTCCCGAATGAGGCTCGGCACGCTCACCGGCGGCGACGAGCCGGCGCTGGTGACGGGCTTTGCCATTGATCATCGCAAGGTTGCCCCCGGCACCGTGTTCGGCGCCTTCCAGGGGCTGAGCGTGAACGGCGAGGATTTCATCCCCCAGGCGGTCGCGAGCGGCGCGGTCGCCGTGGTCGCGCGGCCCGAGGCGCGTGTCGAGGGCGCGGTCCACATCGCCGATACCAACCCGCGCGCCGCCTTCGCCCGGCTCGCCGCGCGCTTCTTCGCGCCGTTCCCCGAGACCTGCGTCGCGGTGACGGGCACCAACGGCAAGACCTCCACCGTCGAGATGACGCGCCAATTGTGGCGCATGGCCGGCCACCACGCCGCCTCGATCGGGACGTTGGGGGTGACGACCGCCGATGACCGGGTGACGACCGGGCTCACCACCCCCGATGTCGTCACCTTCCTGTCGAACGTCGCCGGGCTCGCGCGCGAAGGGGTGACGCATCTGGCGTTCGAGGCCTCCTCACACGGCCTGTCGCAGCACCGGACCGAGGGCGTGCCGGTCGCGGCGGCGGCGTTCACCAATCTCAGCCGCGATCATCTCGATTACCACCGCGACATGGACGATTATTTCGCCGCCAAGATGCGCCTGTTCGCCGAAGTGGTGGCGGATGGCGGCAGCGCGGTGATCTGGGCCGACGATCCGCGCGCCAAACAGGCCGCCGCGATCGCGCGGGCGCGGGGGCTCCGGGTCGTGACCATCGGCGAAGGTGGCGCCGATCTGCGCCTCGTCTCGCGCGCACCGACCCTGCTTGGCCAGGCGCTGGAGATCGAGCATGGCGGCAAGCGCCACAAGGTCAACCTGCCGCTGATCGGCGCCTATCAGGCGGCGAACGCGCTGACCGCCGCCGCGCTGGCGATCGCGACCGGCGGCGAGGCGAGCGCGGTGCTCGCCCGGCTCGCGCGGCTGCAGCCGGTGCGCGGGCGGCTGGAGCGCGCCGCGATCGCCCGCGCCGGAGCGCCGGTCTATGTCGATTACGCGCACACCCCCGATGCGATCGAGGCCGCGATCGCCGCGCTCAAGCCCCATGCGGAAGGGCGCCTGATCGTCGTGCTCGGCGCGGGCGGGGAGCGCGATCCCGGCAAGCGCGGCCCGATGGGCGCGGTCGCGGCGAGGGGCGCCGAGCTGGTGATCGTGACCGACGACAATCCGCGCGGCGAAGACCCCGCCACCATCCGCCGCGCCGTGCTCGAAGGCGCGCCGGGCGCGCGCGAGATCGCCGACCGGCGCGAGGCGATCGCCGCCGCCATATCCGAAGCCGGCCCCAGCGATATCGTCCTGATCGCCGGCAAGGGGCATGAGCAGGGCCAGATCGTCGGCGATCTGGTGCTGCCGTTCGACGACGTTCAGGTCGCGCGCGAGGTGGCGGGATGAGCGTTATTCTGTGGACCGCCGCCGAGATCGCGACCGCCACCGGCGGCGTCGCGATCGGCGAATGGGTCGCGACCGGGGTGACGTTCGATTCGCGCGAGGCGGGGCCGGGCGACCTGTTCGTCGCGCTGAAGGGCGCGAGCACCGACGGGCATCGCTATGTGCCGGAAGTGCTGGCCAAGGGCGTGTCGGGCGTGCTGGTGTCGCACCCGGTCGACGGGCCGCACGTGCTGGTGGCGGACACGATGGCGGCGCTGCAGGCGCTCGCGGTCGCGGCGCGGCAGCGGGTGGTGGGCAAAGTGATCGGCGTTACCGGCTCGGTCGGCAAGACCGGCACCAAGGAAGCGCTCTACGCCGCGCTGGAGCGCTCGATGCCGGGCCATGTCCATCGCTCGGTGAAGAGCTATAACAATCATACCGGCGTACCGCTCAGCCTCGCGCGGATGTCGTCGTGCCAGCGGTACAATGTGTTCGAGATGGGCATGAATCACGCGGGCGAACTCGCGGCGCTCACCCGGCTGGTGCGCCCGCATGTCGCGCTCATCACCGCGATCGCGCCGGCGCACACCCAGTTCTTCGATAGCGTGGAGGCGATCGCCGACGCCAAGGCGGAGATTTTCGAAGGGCTCGAGCCCGGCGGCACCGCGATCGTGCCGTTCGACAGCCCCTATGGCGAGCGGCTGGCGACGGCGGCGGCGCGGCACACCGCCAACGTCGTCAGCTTCGGGCTGGGCGAGGGCGCCGATGTCCGTGCGCTGGAGACGATGCGGACCCCGAACGGCACTTTCGTCACCGCCCGGCTGCAAAAGCGGGAACTGGGCTTCACCATCAACCAGCCGGGCGAGCATTGGGTGTCGAACGCGCTCGCGGTGCTGGCCGCGGTCGAGGCGGTGGGCGCCGATGTCGCGCTCGCCGGCCTCGCGCTCGCCGAGCTGGGCGGGCTGCCGGGGCGCGGCGCGCGGCTGAACGTCGCGCTGCCGGGGGGCGGCACGGCCCTGGTGATCGACGAGAGCTATAACGCTAACCCCAGCTCGATGCGCGCGACGCTCGCGGTGCTGGGCGCCGAAAGCGCCGCGCGCAAGCTCGCGGTGCTGGGCGAGATGCGCGAATTGGGGGCGGCGAGCGCCGATTATCACGCCGGTCTCGCCGCGCCGCTGATCGAGGCCGGGGTTATCCACGCAATTCTGGTGGGGGAGGGCATGGCCCCGCTCGCGCGCGCGCTTGAGGGACGGCTCGATTTCGTCCATGTGCCGGGCGCGAGCGAGGCGGAAGGCGCGCTGCGCGCGGTGCTCGCCGCTGGCGATGCCGTGCTCGTCAAGGGATCGAATGGCGTGGGGCTGTCGCGCTTGGTCGCGCGGCTCGGGGAACAGGCATAATGCTGTATTTCATCGCCCAGCAACTGGGTTTTCCGGGCGTTTTGAACCTGATCCGCTATCTGAGCTTCCGCTCGGGCATGGCGGTGGCGACCGCGCTGCTGATCGGGCTGGTGATCGGCCCGCGCTTCATCGGCTGGCTGCGCGTGCGCCAGGGCAAGGGGCAGCCGATCCGCACCGACGGCCCGCAATCGCACCTCGCCAAGCGCGGCACGCCAACGATGGGCGGGCTGATGATCCTGACCGCGCTGGTGCTCGCGGTGCTGATCTGGATGGACTTGAGCAACCCTTATGTCTGGGCGTGCCTGTTCGTGACGCTTGGCTTCGGGATGATCGGTTTCCTCGATGATTACGACAAGGTGCGCAAGCAGAAGACCGCCGGGATCAGCAGCCGCGCGCGGCTGGCGGGCGAGTTCCTGATCGCGGGGCTCGCCAGCTGGGTGATCACCCAGCAGAACGGTACGCATCTGTACCTGCCGTTCTTCAGCGAGGTGTCGATCGACCTCGGTTATTTCTACATCCTGTTCGCTGCCTTCACGATCGTCGCGTTCGGCAACGCCGTGAACTTGACGGACGGGCTCGATGGCCTGGCGACGATGCCGGTGATCATCGCCGCGGTCGCGTTCATGCTGATCGTCTATCTGGCCGGCAATGTGAAGTTCGCGGGTTATCTCGGCATTCCGCATGTGCGCGGCGCGGGCGATTTGGCGATCTTCTGCGGCGCGATCGTGGGCGCGGGACTCGCGTTCCTGTGGTTCAACGCGCCGCCGGCGGCGGTGTTCATGGGGGACACCGGCAGCCTCGCGCTCGGCGGCGCGCTCGGGGCGATCGCGGTGGTAGCCCATCACGAGATCGTGCTCGGGATCATCGGCGGGCTGTTCGTGATGGAAGCGCTGTCGGTGATCATCCAGGTGTTCAGCTATAAGCGTTTCGGCAAGCGCGTTTTCCGCATGGCGCCGATTCACCATCATTTCGAGCAGCTTGGCTGGGCCGAAAGCACGGTCGTGATCCGCTTCTGGATCATTTCGCTGGTGCTGGCGCTCGCCGGGCTGTCGACGCTGAAGCTCAGATGATCACGAGCCGCGCCTGGGCGGGCAAGCGCTATGCCGTGCTCGGCCTCGCGCGATCGGGCGCGGCGACGGTCGCCGCGCTGCTCGCGGGCGGGGCGCGGGTCGTGGCGTGGGATAGCGACGCCACGAAGCGCACCCAAATCCTCCCCGTTCACGGGGAGGGGGACCAGCCGCAGGCTGGTGGAGGGGGTGGCGAGCCTGGAACCGCCGCCGGCTCGTCGCTGCCCACCCCCTCCACCACCGGCCTGCGGCCGGCGGTCCCCCTCCCCATGAATGGGGAGGATTTGGTGGTGGCCGACCTCGACACGCTTGATCTCTCGACCTTCGACGCCCTTGTCGTCTCCCCTGGCGTGCCGCTCAACCGCCACCCGCTCGCCGCCAAGGCGCGCGCGGCGGGCGTGCCCGTCATCGGCGACATCGAACTTTTCGCCCAGGCGCGCGCCGAGCTGCCGCCGCACAAGGTGGTTGGCATCACCGGCACCAACGGCAAGTCGACGACCACCGCGCTCGTCCACCACATGCTGCAAACGGCGGGCGTGCCGAGCCTGATGGCGGGCAATATCGGCCTGCCGATCCTGTCGCGCGATCCGCTGCCCGCGGGCGGCGTCTATGTGCTCGAGCTCAGCAGCTACCAGATCGACCTGACGCAAAGCCTCGATTGCAATGTCGCGGTGCTGCTCAACATCACCCCCGATCACCTCGATCGCTACCGCGATTTCGAGGATTATGCCGCCGCCAAGGCGCGGCTGTTCACGATGCAGGCGCGCGAGCACCGCGCGATCATTTCGATCGCCGATACCCCGTCCGCGCTCATCGCGCGTGCGCTGTCGGCCAAGGGCGAACAGCTGATCAAGATCGCGCCGGGCTTCTGCATGGATCAATCGCGCTGGCCGCGCCTGCAAGGCCCGCACAACGCCCAGAACGCGCTCGCCGCGATCAATGTTGCGGAGGCGCTCGGTGTGCCCAACCCGGCGATCGACCGCGCGCTGGAGAGCTTCGCGGGCCTGCCGCACCGGATGGAGCTGGTCGGCGAGCGGAACGGGGTGCGCTTCGTCAATGACAGCAAGGCGACGAATGCGGAGAGCGCCGCCCCCGCGCTCGCCGCGTTCGATCGCATCCACTGGATCCTGGGCGGGCAGGCGAAAAGCGCCTCGCTGGCGGCCGCCGCCAAGAATTTCGGCAATGTCGTCCACGCTTACACGATCGGGGACGCCGCCGAGACGTTCGCCGCCGCGCTCGCGGGGCAAGTGCCGGTGACGGTGAGTGGCACGCTCGACGCGGCGCTCCGGGCGGCGGTCGGCAACGCCGAGCCGGGCGATACCGTGCTGCTCTCCCCCGCCGCCGCCTCGTTCGATCAGTTCCGCGATTTCGAGGATCGGGGAGAGACATTCCGCCGGCTGGTGACGGCGCTATGAACGACAGCCGCGCCACCCGCCGCCGCGAGCTGTGGGCGAAG
This sequence comes from Sphingomonas sp., assembly GCF_019746665.1. Taxonomy (GTDB): domain Bacteria; phylum Pseudomonadota; class Alphaproteobacteria; order Sphingomonadales; family Sphingomonadaceae; genus Sphingomonas. Next base: position 22,491 of record NZ_JAIERS010000013.1, read on the forward strand.
ATGAAGCCGCGCACCGGGCGCGGCTCGCGCCACCCGCTGGCGATGTGGTTCTTCGATATCGACCGGGTGCTGCTGCTGCTCGCCTTGTTGCTGATCGCGATCGGGCTGCTGGCGGTCGCCGCGGGATCGCCGGCTTCGGCGGCGCGCTATTCGGGCGACAAGGTGCATTTTCCGCCGCTCTATTATTTCTGGCGCCAGCTGATGTGGGTCACCTTGTCGGTGCCGCTGATGCTGGTCGTCTCGATGCTGCCGATCGAAACCGCGCGGCGCGGCGCGCTGCTGGGCGCGGGGTTCTTCCTCGCCTGCCTCGCGCTGGTGCCGTTCGTCGGCGTCGAGGTGAACGGCGCGCGGCGCTGGATCGGCGCGGGGATCGCGCAGTTCCAGCCGAGCGAGTTCCTGAAGCCCTGTTTCGTCGTGCTCGTCGCCTGGCTGCTGTCGCTGCGCGAGAAGGAGCCCGATTTGCCGGTGGTGCCGATCAGCTTCGCGCTGATGGCGCTGATCGGCGCGCTGCTGATGCTGCAGCCCGATTTCGGGCAGACGGTGATCTTCAGCGTGATCTGGGTGACGCTGCTGATGGTCTCGGGCGTGCCGCTGCGCGTGCTGGGGATGCTCGGCGGGATGGGGCTCGCCGGGATCGTCGCCGCTTATCTGTTCTACGACACCGCGCGCATCCGTATCGACGCTTTCCTGTTCCGGGGCGACGAGGACAAGGCGATCGACCATTATCAGACCGACATGGCGCACGCGACGATCACCGGCGGCGGCTGGCTCGGCACCGGCCCCGGCGGCGGCACGATGAAGTTCAAGCTGCCCGAGGCGCATACCGATTACATCTTCTCGGTGATCGGCGAGGAATTTGGCCTCATCGCCTGCGCGGTGATCGCGCTGCTGTTCCTGGCGCTGGTCGTGCGGGTGGTGGTGAAACTGCTCGACGAGACCGACGCTTTCCGCCTGCTCGCCGCCGCCGGCCTCGCGACCCAGTTCGGCGCGCAGGCGCTCGTCTCGATGGCGGTCAACACCGGCATCGCGCCGTCGAAGGGGATGACCTTGCCCTTCATTTCCTATGGTGGGTCATCGATGATCGCGCTGTCGGCGGGAATGGGCTTGCTGCTCGCTTTCACTCGGCGCAATCCGTTCCTCGTTCAGTCCCCCTATATCGTTCGGTGGCAGCAATGAGTGAGGCGCGACATTTCGTTTTGGCGGCGGGCGGCACCGGCGGGCATATGGTGCCCGCCGCCGCGCTCGCCGCCGAGCTGATCCGGCGGGGGCATTCGGTCGCGCTGGTGAGCGACGCGCGCGGGGTGCGCTTTCCCGGGCTGTTCGAAGGGATCGAGACGCATATCGTCCCGGCGGCGCCGCTGAAGGGCGGTCCGCTCGGCTGGGCGCGCGCGGGCCGCTCGATGCTCGCCGGGCGACGCATGGCGATCCGGCTGTTCAAGGAACGGCGCCCGGCGGCGGTGGTGGGCTTTGGCGGCTATCCCGCGCTGCCGGCGTTGCTCGGCGCGTTCGCGTTGCGGGTGCCAACGGCGGTGCATGAGCAGAACGCGGTGCTCGGCCGCGTCAACCGCCTCGTCGCGACGCGGGTGACGGCGATCGCGACCAGCTATGCCAGGGTCGAGCGTCTTTCCCGCGCGCTGGAGGGCAAGACGCGGCTCGTCGGCAATCCGGTGCGCGAGGCGATCGCGCGGCTGCGCGAGCAGCCCTATCCGCTTCTGGAGGAGGACGGCATCTTCCGCATCCTGGTGACGGGCGGCAGCCAGGGCGCGAGCGTGCTGAGCCAGGTGGTGCCCGATGGCCTCGCGCTGTTGCCCATAAGCTTCCGCCGGCGGATGCAGGTGACGCACCAGGCGCGGCCCGAGGACATTGAAGCGGTGCGCGCCAAATATGCCGACCTCCAGATCGCGGCCGAACTCGCGACCTATCTGCCCGATATGCCCGAACAGCTCGCCTGGGCGCATCTGGTGATCGCGCGCGCGGGCGCCTCGACCATCGCGGAGCTTACCTGCGCCGGGCGCCCGGCGATCCTGGTGCCGCTGCCCGCCGCGACCGACGATCACCAGACCGCGAACGCGCGCGAGATGACCGACGTGGGCGGCGCGCGCACCATCGCGCAGCGCGCCTTCACCCCCGTGGAGCTTGCCAAGCAAATGCAGAAGCTGGGCCTCGACCCGCAAGCGCTGGAAAATGCCGCCGGCCGCGCGCGGACGCTGGGCCGGCCCGATGCCGCGCGCGATCTCGCCGATCTGGTCGAGATGCTCGACGCGCCCTATAGCGGCCTGCCCGTTGGCCGCGTCGCCCCCGCGCAACCCAAGGCGGCGTTCGCATGAAGGGCCTGCGCGACATCGGCACCATCCATTTCATCGGGATCGGCGGCATCGGCATGTCGGGCATCGCCGAGGTGATGCACAATCTCGGCTACCGCGTGCAGGGATCGGACGTGGCCGAGGGCTATGTGGTGCAGGGCCTGCGCGACCGCGGTATCCCGGTGTTCATCGGCCATGATGCGGAAAATCTGGGCGAGGCGGCGGTGATCGTCACCTCCACCGCGATCAAGCGCGGCAATCCCGAGGTCGAGGCGGCTTATGAACGCCGCATCCCGGTCGTCCGCCGCGCGGAAATGCTCGCCGAGCTTATGCGGCTGAAGCAGACGGTCGCGGTGGCGGGCACCCACGGCAAGACCACGACGACCTCGATGGTCGCCGCGATCCTCGACGCGGGCGGGGTGGACCCGACCGTGATCAACGGCGGCATCATCAACAGCTATGGCTCGAACGCGCGGCTGGGCGCGAGCGACTGGATGGTCGTGGAGGCGGATGAGAGCGACGGCAGCTTCCTGCGGCTCGACGGCACGATCGCGGTCGTCACCAATATCGATCCCGAACATCTCGATCATTATGGCGCGTTCGATCGGGTGAAGGACGCCTTCGTCCAGTTCATCGAGAATGTGCCCTTTTACGGCGCCGCCTTGCTCTGCCTCGATCACCCCGAAGTGCAGGGCATCCTGCCGCGCGTGCGCGACCGGCGGATCGTGACCTATGGCTTTTCCGCGCAAGCGGACGTGCGCGGCGTGAACGTGACGCCGTATCCCGGCGGCAACAAGTTCGAGGCGATCGTGCGCCACCGCGACGGCAGCTATCGCTCGATCGAGCATATCGATCTGCCGATGCCGGGCCGGCATAACGTGCAGAACGCGCTGGCGGCCATCGGGGTCGCGCTCGAACTCGGCATCCCGGACGAGACGATCCAGCGCGGCTTCGCGGCGTTCGGCGGGGTCAAGCGGCGCTTCACCAAGGTGGGCGAGGTGGCGGGCGCGACCGTGATCGACGATTATGGCCACCACCCGGTCGAAATCCGCGCGGTGCTCTCCGCCGCGCGCGAGGCGGCGCAGGGGCGGGTGCTCGCGGTGTGCCAGCCGCACCGCTATTCGCGGCTGGGGAGCCTGATGGAGGAGTTCCAGCAGGCGTTCAACGATGCCGATATGGTGTTCGTCACCCCGGTCTATGCCGCCGGCGAGGCGCCGATCGAGGGGGTTTCGGCGGAGGCGCTCGTCGCTGGCATCAAGCATCGCGGGCACCGTTCGGCGCAGGCGGTGGCGGACGCCGAGGAACTGGCGCGCGCGCTCGCCGAGGCGGTGCAGCCGGGCGACCAGATCATCTGCCTGGGCGCGGGCGACATCACCAAATGGGCGGCGGGCCTGGCCGACGCGATCACGGCGGCGCGGGGGTAGCGGAAGGATAGGGGCGTTATGACCAGCATTTTCGATCTTTCGCTCGCCTGGCAGCGCCAGCTGCTCGACGTGCAGCGCGCTTTCCTCTCGGCGGGCGAGGCGACCGTCGCCTGGCAGGAAGCCAGCCGCCGCGCGACCGAGGCCAATGTCGCCGCGATGGCGAGCTGGGCAAGGCTGTGGGGCGGGCGGTGAGCTTCAAGCGTAACATGAAGCCCCTCCCCTTGAGGGGAGGGGGGTAGTGGCTACCCTCACCCTCCCCAAGGTGCGCGGTTCGCTCACCACCAACGCGCCGCTCGCGCCGCTCGTCTGGTTCAAGGCGGGCGGGGCGGCGGCGTGGCTGTTCGAGCCCGCCGACCGCGACGATCTGTGCGCGTTCCTGGCGGCGCTCGACCCGGCGGTACCGGTGATGGCGCTCGGGCTCGGCTCGAACCTGATCGTGCGCGATGGCGGGGTGCCGGGAGTGGTGGTGCGGCTGGGCAAGCCCTTCGCTTATGCGCGGGCCGAGGGCGACAGGCTCGTCTGCGGCGGTGGGGCGAGCGGGATCCTGGTCTCCTCCGCCGCGCGCGACGCGGGGCTCGGGGGACTTGAGTTTCTGCGCTCGATCCCCGGGACCGTCGGCGGGTTCGTGCGGATGAACGGCGGCGCTTATGGGCGCGAGACGGCGGACGTCCTCGCCGCCGCCACGATCGTCCAGCGCGACGGGCTGGTCGAAACGCTGCCGGTGGAAGCGCTCGGCTACAGCTATCGCCACTCCGCTTTGTCCGAAGGGGCGGTGGTGATCGAGGCGGTGTTCGCGGGCACGCCGGGCGACCCGGCCACGATCCAGGCCGAGATGGACCGCATCGCCGCCGCGCGCGAGGCGAGCCAGCCGCTGCGCAGCAAGACCGGCGGCTCGACCTTCAAGAACCCGCCGGGCGACAAGGCCTGGGCGCTGATCGACCGCGCCGGTTGCCGGGGCCTGCGGCTGGGCGACGCGCAGGTGAGCGAAAAACATTGCAACTTCCTGCTCAACCTGGGCGCCGCGACCAGCGCCGAGATCGAGGGATTGGGCGAGGAAGTACGGACGCGGGTGAAAGCGGCGACGGGGATCGAGCTGGAATGGGAGATCAAGCGCGTGGGGGTGGTGGCGTGACTTATCCGCAAAAAACCTCCCCAAGCTTGCTTGGGGAGGGGGACCGCCGCAGGCGGTGGAGGGGCGGCGCCGAGCGCCAACGGTCGCGCCCAGCAGCCGCCCCTCCACCATTTGCTGCGCAAATGGTCCCCCTCCCCATGAAATGGGGAGGATTTTAGGTGACTGCCCCCCTCCACATCGCCGTTCTGATGGGCGGCTGGTCGGCCGAGCGCGCGGTGTCGCTCAAATCGGGCGCGGGCGTCGCCGAGGCGCTCGCAAGCCTCGGCCACCGCGTCACCCGCATCGACATGGACCATGATGTCGCCGCGCGCCTCGCCGAGGCCGCGCCGGATGTCGTCTTCAACGCGCTCCACGGCTCGCCGGGCGAGGACGGCACGGTGCAGGGGATGCTCGACCTGATGGGGCTCAAATACACCCATTCGGGCCGCGTCGCCTCGGTGATCGCGATCGACAAGCAGCTCACCAAGCTGCTGCTGATCCCGCACGGCGTGCCGATGCCGGGCGGGCGGATCGTGAAATCGGCCGAATTGTTCGAGCGCGATCCGCTGCCGCGCCCCTATGTGGTGAAGCCGATCAACGAAGGCTCCTCGGTCGGCGTCGCGATCGTGACCAATGAGGGCAATTACGGCCAGCCGATCGGCCGCGACACGCGCGGGCCGTGGGCCGAGTTCGACGAACTGCTCGCCGAACCCTTCATCCGCGGGCGCGAGCTGACGACGGCGGTGCTCGGCGATCAGGCCCTCGGCGTCACCGAACTGCGCCCCAAGTCCGGCTTCTACGATTATGACGCCAAATATACCGACGGCCTGACCGACCATCTCTACCCCGCGCCGGTGCCCGACGCGATCGCCCAGGCGTGCGAGCGGATCGCGCTGCAGGCGCACCGGCTGCTGGGGTGCAAGGGCTGCAGCCGCGCCGATTTCCGCTGGGACGACAGCCAGGGCGAGGAAGGGCTGTTCCTGCTCGAGGTGAACACCCAGCCCGGCATGACGCCCTTGAGCCTGGTGCCCGAACAGGCGCGCCACCGGGGCATCGGCTATCCCGAGCTGTGCCAGCGCATCGTCGATGAGGCGCTGAAATGAGCAAGACGATCCGCCGGGGCACGCCCCCCCGTAAAGTCGTCGCCAGCGGCAACCGCAAGCTGCCGGTGGTGCGCAAGCAATCGGTGATCGACCGCGCGCTGCTGATGCTGCCCGTCTCCGAAGCGACGCTGAAGCGCGGCGTGACGCTGATGTTCACCGGCGCGGTGCTCGCCGGGCTGTTCGCGCTCTCGACGCTGTTCGGCGTGCCGCAGGCGGCGGGGTTGGCGGCCGCCGAGGCGCTGGGCGATGCGGGCTTCCGCGTCCGCTCGATCGAGGTGAAGGGCGCGGCGCGGATGAACGCGATGACCGTGTACGCCGCGGTGCTCGATCAGAAATCGCGGGCGATGCCGCTGGTCGATCTGGGCGCGGTGCGCGCCAAGCTGCTGCGCTATGGCTGGATCGCCGACGCGCAGGTCTCGCGCCGGCTGCCCGACCGGCTGGTGATCAACCTGATTGAACGGCGCGAGGCGGCGCTGTGGCAATATCAGGGGCGCGTCATGCTGATCGACGCGGACGGCGTGCCGCTGGAGGCGGTCGCCCCGGAAAAGGCGCCGGCCTTGCCGCTGCTGATCGGCCCCGGCGCGAACGAGCAGATCGCGCTCTATCGCCGCCTGCTCGATAGCGCGCCGGCGATGAAGCCCGTCGTCAAGGCCGCGACCTGGGTGGGCAATCGCCGCTGGGACTTGCTGTTCGACACCGGCGAGACGCTGCAACTGCCCGAGGAGGGCGCGGCGCAGGCGCTGGTGAAATTCGCCGAGATCGAGGGCAAGGATCGGCTGCTCGGCCGGGGTTGGGCGCGGTTCGACCTGCGCGACCCCAACAAGTTCGTCGCGCGCAAATCGAGCGAGGCGGCACCTCGGGCGATGACGGATACCTCGGCGATCGAAACCGCGTCATGGTCGGGCGAAACGGGATAGGGGCATATGGCGAAAGTAGCACCGGAAGGCTTGATCACCGCGCTCGACATCGGCTCGTCGAAAGTCTCGGCGATGATCGCGCAAAAGGCCGATGGCGGTGAGCTGATCGTGCTCGGCACCGGCCAGCGCGAGAGCCGGGGGGTGAAGCGCGGCTATATCGCCGATATGGGCGCGACCGAGGCGGCGGTGCGCGAGGCGGTGGAGCAGGCCGAGCGCATCGCCGGGATGAACATCGAGAATGTGTGGGTCGCCTTCTCCGCCGGCGGGCTGGTGTCCGATGTCGCCTCGGTCGAGGTCGAGCTGGGCGGGCACCGGGTCGAGCAGGGCGACATCGACGCGCTGCTCCAGGCCGGGCGCGAGTCGATCGATCCGGCGGGGCGGATGGTGCTCCACGCGCAGCCGACGCTCTACATGCTCGATCGCCGGACCGAGGTGAAGAACCCGCTCGGGCTCCATGCCGAAACGCTGGGCGTGCATATCCATGTCGTCGCCGCCGATGGCTCGCCGGTGCGCAATCTCGATCTGTGCGTGCGCTCGGCGCATCTGAACGTGAAATCGATCATCGGCGCACCGATCGCGACCGGCATGGCGTGCCTGTCCGACGAGGAGCGCGAGCTGGGCGTCGCGCTGGTCGAGCTGGGCGCGGGCATCACCAACGTCTCGCTGTTCGCGGGCGGGATGCTGGTCGGCCTCGCCTCGATCCCGATGGGCGCGGCGGACATCACCGACGACATCGCCTCCAGCTTCGGCACGCGCCGGGCGCAGGCGGAGCGGATGAAGTGCTTCCACGGCTCCGCCAATGCCAGCCCGCGCGACAATCACGACATGATCGACGTCGCGCCGATCTCCGCCGAGGAGGAAGGCGGCGAGGGCTCGCGCATTACCAAGGCGCAACTGATCGCGGTGATCCGCCAGCGGCTCGACCATCTGATGGCGGAGATCCGCAAGGCGCTGACCGAACTGGGGTTCGAGGGGCCGGTCGGGCGCCAGGTGGTGCTCACCGGCGGCGGCGCGGAGCTGAAGGGGATCGCCGATTACGCGCAGGTCGCGCTTGGCCGCTCGGTGCGCGTCGGCCGCCCGCGCGGGCTGACCGCGCTGCCCGAGGCGCATAGCGGCCCGGCCTTCGCGACGCTCGCCGGGCTCACCCATTATGCCGCCGCCAACCCGGTGGATTTGCGGGCGATCGTACCCGCCGGACAATTGGTCCACCGGCCGCAGGGCGGATGGCTCGCGCGCATGATCCGCGCGTTCCGGACGAATTATTAAGCAAATGTGGCAGCCCCGCGAATTTGCGCTAGTTAACGACCGGGGCTTTGTGCATGGTAACCTCCATCAACCCGGTGGTTGCGGGGGCGAGACGGAGTAGGGGCAATGAGCATCGATTTTCTTCCACCCGATGTCGATGAACTGACGCCGCGGATCGCGGTGATCGGCGTGGGCGGCGCGGGCGGCAACGCGATCGCCAACATGATGCGCGCGGGCGTGCAGGGGGTCGACTTCCTCGTCGCCAACACCGACGCGCAGGCGCTGAAGCAATCGGCGGCGAGCCAGCGCGTGCAGCTGGGCGCCAAGATCACGCAAGGGCTCGGCGCGGGCGCCCGGCCCGAGATCGGGCGCGCGGCGGCCGAGGAGACGATCGACTCGATCGCGCAGCTGCTCGACGGGGTGCATATGTGCTTCATCGCCGCCGGCATGGGCGGCGGCACCGGCACGGGGGCGGCGCCGGTGATCGCCAAGGCGGCGCGCGACATGGGCATCCTGACGGTGGGCGTCGTCACCAAACCGTTCGCGTTCGAAGGCGCGCGCCGATCGAAGGCGGCGGACGCCGGGATCGAGGAACTGCAGAAGTACGTCGATACCCTGATCGTGATCCCCAACCAGAATCTGTTCCTGATCGCGAACGCCAACACCACCTTCAAACAGGCCTTCGAAATGGCCGACGAGGTGCTGCAGCAGGGCGTGCGCGGTATCACCGATCTGATGGTGATGCCCGGCCTCATCAACCTGGACTTCGCCGACGTGCGTTCGGTGATGCAGGAAATGGGCAAGGCGATGATGGGCACGGGCGAAGCCGAAGGCGACGACCGCGCCCTGATCGCCGCGCAACAGGCGATCAACAACCCGCTGCTCGATGGCGTGTCGATGCAGGGCGCCAAGGGCGTGATCATCTCGATCACCGGCGGCGAGGACATGCGCCTGCTCGAGGTGGACGAGGCCGCGAACCATATTCGCGAGCTGGTCGATCCCGAAGCCAACATCATCTGGGGTTCGGCGTTCAATCCGGGCCTTGAGGGCAAGATCCGCGTCTCGGTGGTCGCGACCGGGATCGAGGCGCAGGCGCGTACCGAGCCGGCGCCGATGGCGGCCGAGCCCGCGCGCGGCTTCAGCTTCGCGCCCCCGCGCCGCGCCGAGGAGGAGCCCGAAGCGGTGGCGTCCGCCGATGCCGCACCCGCGCCGGTGAGCACGTTCGAGGACGCCCCGCCGCCGATCGCGGCGCCCGCCGAGGACGAACTGGTGCTGGGCGAAGAGAATGCGGTGCCGATCACGCCCGTCTTCACGCCCGCCGCGCCGGAACCCGCGGCCGAGGAGACGCCGGCGAGCCGTCGCCGCTGGCTCGCCGCCGGCGCCCCCGCCGCCGCGCCCGAGCCCGAGGTCGCGGCGCCCGAACCCGAGGCGCCGGCGCCCAAGCCCAAGCTGGGCGGCACGCTGTTCGAGCGGATGAGCAACGTGACACGCGGCACCCAGCGCGACGAGGGTGAGCGCGAAGGCGGGCTCGACATCCCGCGCTTCCTGCACCGGCAGAACAACCAGTAAGCCAAAGGGGCGGCGCGATGGAGCGCCGCCCTGTCATCGGGCTGGTAGGGGATGGCCGCGGTCTGCCGCCGCGCTGCCCGCGCTCAACCCGGAGCGTAGGCGGAAGCGCCGACCGGGGCTCCGCTCATGAGATGAGAACCACTTCCCCGGCGCAGGCCGGGGCCCAGTATCCCGTCCGAGCAAGGTCAGCGCGCGCCCTGAAGCCGCGCGCCGCTGGGCCCCGGCCTGCGCCGGGGAGGTCGGTAAGGGCTGAAGGCATTTCGCATCGGTCACAGCCAGATTCGGCGCGTCTCGCGTCAAATCGGCGGCGTTGGCGTAAGCCCTGATTGCCACTGCCGGTTGCGATGAACCTCTTCCCCGGCACAGGCCGGGGCCTAGTATCCCGCTCGCGCGAGGTCAGTGCGCCACATCAAGCCGCGCGCCGCTGGACCCCCTGCCTTCGCCGGGGAAGGTGAGAACGGCAGGAATCACGCCACACCGGGCGTGCCCGGTGCAGTGCGCATCGCGTCAGTCCGCAAACCCCAGAAAGGTCGCCGCCTCCGCCACCGGCTTGCGCTCGGAGACCACCGCATTGGCCGGGAATTGCTCGTCCGGCCAGCCGAGCGCGATCGCTTTCAGGATTACCTGGTGATCGGGAATGCGGGCGTGCTCGCGCACCACCGGCGATTGCATGATGCCCTGGCTGTTGATCACCGCGCCCAGCCCGCGCGACCAAGCGGCGTTGACGATGGCGTTACTCACCGCGCCGCAATCGAACGCGGTGTCGTCGCTGTCGGCGAGCGTGCGATCATAAGTGATGATGATGCACACCGGCGCGCCGAACTGGCGAAAGCCGCGCATCACCCAATCCTGGCGGCGCCCGGCATCATCGCGGGCGATGCCCATCGCGGCGAACAGCTGCTTGGCGACGGCGATCTGGCGCTCGCGGTGGATTCCGGCGAAGGGCTGGCCGGTGCGGAACTCGCGCGATTGCGGCACGCCTTCCAGCATCCGCGCGCTGTTGCCCGCGCGGATCGCCTCGAGCGGTGCGCCCGAGACGATGGTGAAGTTCCACGGCTGGGTGTTCATGCTGGAGGGGGCGCGCATCGCGAGCGCCAGGATCTCCTCGATCAGCCCGCGCGGCACGGGCTTGGGCAGGAACCCCCGGATGCTCCGCCGCCCCAGCACCACCTCGTCATAGGTCATCGCGCGCTCCCCCTCCCGCCGACCGTCACGCCGCGCTCACCAGCAGCTTGTCGATCCGCCGCCCGTCGAGATCGACCACCTCGAACCGCCAGCCCTGGAGGGTGAAGCTCTCGCCTTCGCCGGGCAGATGGCGGAACACCGCGAGCGCCAGCCCCGCGACGGTCGCATAGTCGCGGTTTTCGGGCAGATTGATCCCCAGCCGCTCGGCGAGCAGATCGGCGGCGGTCTGCCCCGCGACCAGCAGCGAGCCATCGTCGCGCTCGACGATCGCCGGCGCGTCATCGGGGTCGGCATCGGAGGCGAACTCGCCGGCGATCGCGGCGAGCAGGTTGGCCGGCGTCACGATGCCTTCGAAATGGCCATACTCGTCATGGATCAGCGCCATCGGCACTTCGGCGGCGCGCATCGTATCGAGCGCGTCCATCGCGTCGATCTGATCCAGCACCACCGGCGCCGGGCGCATCAGCGCGCGCAGGTTGAGCGCTTCGCCCCGGAACAGCGCCTGCGCCACGTCGCGCGCCTGCACCACGCCGATCACCGCGTCGACCGAGCCCTCGGCCACCGGCAGCCGGCTGTGCCCGCTCGCCATCAGCGCCTGGCGCACGCCCGCCTCGTCGAGATCGGCGTCGAGCCATTCGACATCGGTGCGCGGCGTCATCACCTCGCGCACCGGGCGATCGGCGAGGCGGACGACGCCCGAGATGATCGTGCGCTCATGCTCCTCGATCACCCCCGATTTGCTGGCTTCGGCGACGATCAGCTGCAGCTCCTCGGCGGTGACGTGATCCTCGGCATGGCCGGGCAGGCGCAGCAGCCAGAACAGCGCGCCGCTCGCCCCGTCGAGCAGCCAGACGAGCGGCGCGGCGGCGCGCGACAGCCAGATCATCGGCGCGGCGACCACCACCGCGATCGGCTCCGGCCGGCGCAAGGCGAGCCGCTTGGGCACCAGCTCGCCGATCACCAGCGACAGGAAGGTGGTGAGCCCGATCACCAGCACGATCGCCAGCGTCTCGGCGATGCCGGCGCTCATCCCGAGCCAGCGCAGCCGGTCGGTCACCGGCCCGCCCAGGCTCGCCCCCGAATAGGCGCCGGAGATCACCGCGATCAGGGTGATGCCGATCTGCACCGTGGACAGCAGCTTGCCCGGATCGCCGGCCAGGCGCAGCGCGGAGGCGGCACCGCGCCGCTTGGCGCGCACCATCGCCTCCAGCCGCGCCCGGCGCGCCGAGACGATCGCCAGTTCGGACGCCGCGAACACGCCATTCAGCAGCACCAGCGCGATGATGATCGCGAGATCGATCCAGGGAAAAGGTTGCATGGTCCGGCAACGCTCTTAGCCGCCGCGCGGGCGGTTCGACAACCGCCTGGCGCCAGCGGCTGGTGTGCGTCGCACCTAGATCGGCGGGGAGCTGCCCGTAACCGACCTCCTTCCCCGGCGAAGGCCGGGGCCCAGCATCGGTGCGTGAGGGATGCTGCGCGCAACATGGGCACCACGGGACACTGGACCCCGGCCTTCGCCGGGGACGGGCAAGATCGTTCAGGCAAGCGGGCGCGGGCGATGTGGTGGCGATGCGCGATTGACTCGCGGCGGCGCCGTCCGTTGGTTGGTTGTGCGGGGAAGCGGCGTTCAACCCACCGTCTTCCCCGGCGTAGGCCGGGGGCCAGCATCGGTGCGTGGGGGGTGGGGGGCGCACTTGGGCACCGCGGGATACTGGGCCCCGGCCTTCGCCGGGGAAGGGCGAAGGTTGTCGTGCGCCGCTTATTCCCTCAATGCACCTTGAGCGGTTTGCCCTTGAACGGCTCCGCCTGGCAGCCGAGCAGCGGGTCGAACGTCGCGCGGCGGCTGGCGATCAGCGGCACAGAGGCGGTGACGCTCTTGGTCGCCGGATCGTCGGCGAGGCGGATCACTTCCATCCCCAGCTCGAAATCCTTGTAGCACTGGCCGATCGGGCGGTTACCGATATAGCGGCACGCGCAGGCGACGCGCGCGGCATAGCCGACCCCCAGCTCCAGCTGCGCGCGGCGCTGCTCGATATAGAGCCAGCCGGCGACGAGCGCTGCGATCACGATCAGGATCAGGCCGAAGCCAAGCCGTCTTGCCATCATCGGGGGCCACTCTATCGTCGGGGGGATGACGCGCAAGCCGATCCTGCTCGCCCCCTTGGCCGCGCTCGCGCTGGGGAGCGCAGCGCCGAGCCAGACGCCCGATATCCTCAGCCCCCTGTTCGCCGCCGATCAGGGCGACGCGCGCGCGGCGATATTGGTCGAGGATGGGCGGGTGATCGCCAAGCGCTATGCGCCGGGCTATTCGGACGCCAACCGCTTCATCAGCTGGTCCACCGCCAAGACGATGACGGCGATGCTGGTCGGCGAACTGGTGAGCGACGGCAAGCTCCAGCTCGACGCGCCGGCGCCCGTCGCCGAATGGCGCAGGCCCGGTGATCCCCGCGCAAAAATCACGCTGCGCCAGTTGCTCAACATGGCATCGGGGCTGCGGCATAGCGAAGTCGGCGATCCGGTGGAAAGGTCAGACACCAATCAGGTGCTGTTCGTCTCGGGGACTGCGGGCATGGCGGCGCGCGCGATCAACGTGCCGCTGGAGGCGGCGCCGGGGGCGAAGTTCGAATATAGTTCGCTGACGACGATCATCCTGGCGGAGATCGTCACCCGCACGCTCACCCCCAGCCGCGATCCGCGCGTGCGGGCCGCGGCCTATCGCGATTTCGCGTTCGAGCGGCTCTATCGCCCCGCCGGCGCGACCGGCGCGTTCCTGGAGTTCGACGGCGCCGGGACGCAGATCGGCGGCTCGCTGATCCATCTGCACCTGAGCGACTTTGTGGCGCTGGGGCAGGTGCTGCTCGACGGGCGTGGGGCGGGGGGCGTGCAGGTCGTGGCGCCCGACTGGCTCGCCTTCATGAAGACGCCCTCGCCTAGGAAGGCGGTCTATGGCGGCCAGACCTGGCTCAACCATTTCCCGGACGAGGCGGTGGGCCAGCCACCGATCGCCTCGATGAACGGGCATCTGGGGCAATATGTCGTCACCTTCCGCGCCAAGGGCCGTGACGGGCAAGAGCATGGCTATGTGCTGGTGCGGCTGGGGAACAGCCGCGAGGACCGGCTGCACGAGGTCGAGGTGGCGGTGGGGAAAGTGGTGAAGGCGGTGACGGGGTAGGGTTCGGAGTAGCTCCAGCTCCTCCCCTGCAAGGGGAGGGGGACCGCGCGAAGCGTGGTGGAGGGGTATCGCCATCGAACTGCCGGGAACACCCCTCCGTCAGGCGCTAGCGCGCCTGCCACCTCCCCTTGCAGGGGAGGAGCTGGCGGCGCTCAAAGCAACAGCGTCCCCTCGATCACCGTCACCGCCTTGCCGCTGAGTACCGCGCGGTCGCCCTCCAGCGTGCAGCCGAGATGCCCGCCGCGCTTGGAGGCCTGGAAGGCGGTGAAGCTCGGCCGCCCCAGCCGCTGCGCCCAATAAGGCGTCAGCACCGCGTGGGCCGAGCCGGTCACCGGGTCTTCGTCGATCCCTGCACCGGCGGCGAAGACGCGGCTTACGACATCGGTGTCGCGGCCCGGCGCGGTGACGATCGTCAGCACATCGCCCTCGGCGGCGAGCGCGCGGAAGTTGGGGGCGAGCGCGTGGATCTGGTCCTCCTCCGCCAGCACCACCACGCCGTAGCGGTGCGGGTGCCACAAGGTCTCGACCGCCGCGCTCAGGCCGAGGCCGGCGAGAATCGCGGGGAGCGGCTTGGGTTCGGGTTTCCACGCGGGGAGTGCCATGCGATAGGCATCGCCGTCGCGCGCGACTTCGAGTTGCCCGGCGCGGCGGGTGCGGAACGTGACGCGGTCGCGCGAAGGATCGGCGCTCAGCAGATAATGGCCGCTGGCGAGCGTCGCATGGCCGCACAGCACCACTTCGGTGGCGGGGGTGAACCAGCGCAGCTCATAATCCGCCGCGCCGCTCGCGTCGGGCAGGAAGAAGGCGGTTTCGCTGAGGTTGTTCTCGGCCGCGATCGCGAGCAGCACCGCGTCGTCGAGCCACGCTTCGAGCGGCACCACCGCCGCCTGGTTGCCGGTGAAGGGGCGGCTGGCGAAAGCGTCGATCTGGGCGAAGGGCAGGCGGGTCACAGCGGTTTCAACTCCTTCAATTTGGCGACCAGATCGGCCTCGACCAGATCATTGCCGGGGTGATCGATATGGCCTTCGGGATCGAGGTGGATGAACACCTCGGTGCCCGGAAATTCGGCGCCCAGGTCGCGCTCGATCCGCTCGACCACGTCATGCGCCGCCGCCACCGACATTTGGGGATCGACCCAGACGTGGAACTGCACGAAATCATGTGAGCCGCTGGTGCGGGTGCGCAGATCGTGCAGGCCGCGCACCGCCGGGTGGCGGCTGGCGACCTCGACGAAGGCGCGGCGGCGTTCCTCGGGCCATTCCTTGTCCATCAGCTGGTCGATCGCCGCGTTCGACGAGCGCCACGCGCCCCACAGCAGCCATAGCGCGATGGCGAGGCCGAACACCGGGTCCGCCCCCGCCCAGCCGAGGAAATGATCGAGCGCGAGCGCCACGATCACCGCGATGTTGAGCGCGAGGTCCGACTGGTAGTGGACATGATCGGCGCGGATCGCGACCGAGCCCGTCTTGGCGATCACATGGCGCTGATAGGCGAGCAGGCCAAGCGTGAGCCCGACCGCGATCAGCGAGGCGATGATGCCGAACTCGGCATCGGTGGTCGGCGCGCTCGCCACCAGCCGCTGCACCGCGCGCGCGAAAATGGCGAGCGCCGAGGCCGCGATCAGCGCGACCTGGAACAGCGCGACCAGTGCCTCCGCCTTGCCATGGCCGAAGCGGTGATCGTGATCGGCGGGCTGCGCGGCGAGCCGCACGCCGAACAACGTCATCAGCGAGGCGCCGAAATCGAGCCCGGTATCGGCGAGCGACGCCAGCATCGCGACCGATCCCGTGCGCCACGCCGCATAGGCCTTGATCCCGATCAGCAGCGCGGCGGTACACACGCTCGCGATCGCGGCGCGTTGGGTGAGCCGGCCAACCGACGCGCGGTGATCGGCCGCGGCCTGGTGGTGATTGTCGGTCATGGGTACAGCAATCCCTCGGCCCAGCCGTCGTCCGCGCGGGTAAACAGCCGGCGTTCGTGCAGGCGGAAAGCGCGGTCCTGCCAGAATTCGATCCGTTCGGGGGCAACGCGGTAGCCCGACCAATGCGGGGGACGCGGCACGGCGCCGCCTTCGAAACGCGCCTTCACCTCGGCGAAGCGTTCCTCGAACAGCGCGCGGCTGGCGAGCGGGCGCGACTGGTCGCTCGCCCAGGCGCCGAGCTGCGAGTCGCGCGGGCGGGTGGCGAAATAGGCATCGGCCTCGGCATCGCTCACCGGGCTCACCGGGCCTTCGATCCGCACCTGCCGGCGCAGCGATTTCCAGTGGAACAGCAGCGCGGCCCGCGCGTGCGCCGCCAGATCGGCGCCCTTGCGGCTCTGCTGGTTGGTGTAGAACACGAAGCCGCGCGCATCATGGCCCTTCAGCAGCACCGTGCGCAGCCCCAGCCGCCCGTCCGCATCGGCGGTGGCGAGCGCCATCGCGTTGGGATCGTTGGGCTCGCTGGTGGTCGCTTCGGCGAACCAGGCATCGAACAGGGCGAAGGGATCGGTCATGCGGGGGCTTTAGCGGAGCTTGGGGCGGGGGGGAACCTTGGGTCGCGCGCGGCTCAAACGCACACCAGCCGCCCGCCGGCCTGGAGCAGGCTCACCAGCCCCCCGGCCTCGACCCCGGCGACCAGATCGGGCAGGCCGAGCCCGGCAAGCGCCAGCCCGGTCTGGCACGCGATCAGCGCCACGCCCGCCTCATGCGCCATCGCCAGCAGCGCCAGCCGATCGGGCAAGCCGGCGGCGGCGAGCGCCTCGCCCCCGTCATCCGCGCGCGGCGCGGCGGCGAGCAGCGCGACCGCGCCTTCGTGCGCGTACACCCGCGCCGGCTCGCCCAACGCGGCGGCGGCGAGCGCGAGGCTGAGCGCGGCGCGGGCGCGCGTGGCGTCGGTCGCGATCAGCATCACCGTCAGCGACATGCCGGGCACCCCGGGTCCTTGGGCAGCGCGAGGGTGCGGAAGCGCAGGTCGAGCGCGTCGATCAGCAGCAGTCGCCCGGCGCTCTCCGCCCCGAAGCCGGCGATCAGCCGGATCGCCTCGAGCGCTGCGAGGCTGCCGAGCAGCCCGGTAAGCGCGCCGAGCACGCCATCCTCGGCGCAACTGGTGCCCGCGCGCTCGGGATCGTTGCCGACGAAGCAGCGATAGCAGGGCTTGTCCGCGTCCCAGCCGCGGAACACGCCGAGCTGCCCCTCGAACTGGCCGACCGCGGCGGAGACCAGCGGCTTGCGTGACGCGAGCGCGGCGTCGGCGACCGCCAGCCGGGTCGCGAAATTGTCGCACCCGTCGATCACCACGTCCGCGGCGCCGAGCAGTTCAGCCGCATTGTCGCCGTCGATCCGCGCCCGCTGGGCGATCACCCGCACCTCCGGGTTCAGCCGCGCGACCGCCGCCGCCGCCGCCGCCACCTTCGGCTCGCCCAGATCGGCCATGCCATAGAGCGTCTGGCGCTGAAGGTTGCTGAGCGCCACCACATCATCGTCGATCAGCGTCAGCGTGCCGACGCCCGCGCCCGCCAGATATTGGATCGCCGGCGCCCCGATCCCGCCCGCGCCGACCAGCGCGACATGAGCGCCCAGCAGCGCCGCCTGGCCGGCGCCGCCGATTTCCTTCAGGATCAACTGCCGGGCATAACGATCGAGCTGCGCGTCGGTAAGGCTCATCCGGTCCAATCAAAGTCCAGCCGCAGGCGATACCAGCCGATCCGGCGTGCCCGCCGCGCGAGATTGCCCCGCGCCCAGCCGGTTGCAAGCCCCGCGGCGAATTGTTCGACCGTGGGGCAATCGATCGCGCGCGGCACGCTCGCCGCCACCGTGCCGTCGTGGTCGATCAGTAGCGCGACATCGAGCGACAGATGCGGCATGGCCTCGGGCCGGGCGCAGTGCCCCTGGGCATATTCCCCCGCGACGAACTGGCTCGATTCGGCTGACACGTGCCGTTCCTCGCGCAGGCGCAGCGGTGGCATCATGTCCCAGGCGGGCATCGGCGGCATGTCGATCAGCAGGGACAGGGCGAGGATCATCGTTTCTCCATCGGCCCCCCGGCCGAGGTCAACGCACGTTAACCCCGGTCGATCCAAAGCCCGCTTCGCCGCGTTTGGTCTGGGTGCTGAAATCCTCGACGATCGCGAATTCGGGGCGCGCGATCGGCAGGAACACCAATTGCGCGATGCGGTCCCCGGGCTGGATCGTGAACGGCGCCGAGCCCGGCGGGGTGCGCAGCCACGCGCTGATGAAAATCTGGTTGGTATAGTCGGCGTCTATCGTCCCCACCGCCTGCCCCAGCACCAGCCCATGCCGATGCCCCAGCCCGGAGCGCGCGAGCAGGAAGGCGACCAGATGCGGATCGTTCATCAGCACCGCGATGCCGGAGGGGATCAGCACGGCGGGCGCCTGCGGCTCCAGCGTCAGCGGCGCGTCGATACAGGCGTGCAGATCAATCCCCGCCGAAAGCGCCGTCTGGTAGCGCGGCAGCCCCCATTCGTGCAGCCGGGGGTCGAGGATCTTGAGTTCGATGCGCGGGGTAAGGCTCATGGCGCCTGCCTAGCCGGGGGCGGGGGTGGGCGGCAATGTTTAACCGCGCGCTAGGATCGGCGCGGTTATGGCACGCATGATGCCAAACCTGTTCTCCCCGCAGCCCTGGTGGGCGCGCGCGAGCTGGGCGCTGCTCTCGCTGATCGTGGCGTACGGCCTGTTCGCGACGCCTTCGCTGGCGATGCGCTGGGGCGCGGCGCCGGCGGGCGGGCTGTTGATGGTGGCGTGGCTGGGTGCTTGCGCGCTGGCCTGGATCGCGGCCGGGCGGCGCGCGCTGGTGCCGGCAGTGCTGCTGCTCGCGCTCGCCGGGCGGATCGTGGCGGGGTGGCTGAGCGACGGCAGGGTCTCGCCCGGCGATCCGCACAGCTATCTGCTCCTCGCCGAGCATCTGCGCGCCGGAACCGGACTGTGGATCGACGAGCCGTTCATGGGGCTGCGGGTATGGGCGCTCTATCCGCCGGCCTATCCGCTGCTGCTCGCCGGGTGGACGCTGGCGTTCGGCGCGGGCACGGCGAGCCTGCTCGCGCTGTCCGGCGCGCTCGATCTGGCGAGCGTGGCGCTTGTCGCCAGCATCGGCCGGGCGATCGGCGCGCCGCTCGCCGGGCGGCGCGCGGGGTTGCTGCTGCTGTTGTGGCCCGCCGCTTGGTTCGACGCGCCGCTCGCCCAGAAGGAGTCGCTCGCCATCCTGCTCGTGCTGGCGATCGCGCGGTTGTGGCTCGCCGAGCGCCCGCCGGTGGTCGCGCTGGGGGTGGCGGCGGGGTTGCTCGCGCTCACCCAGCCGGGTTGGGCGCCGATCGCGGGGCTGTTCGGGCTCGCTTTGGGCTGGCGGCTCGGGGTGGCCCAGCTTGTGCGGTGCGGCGGGATCGCGGCGGCGGTCGCCGTGCTCGTAATGCTGCCCTGGTGGCTGCGCAACGCGGCGCTGTTCGGCGCTTTCGTGCCGCTCACCAGCGCGGGCGGGGTGAGTCTGTGGATCGGCAACCATGCCGGGGCGAGCGGGGTGTGGGAGCCCGAGCCGCCCGGCTGGCGCGGCCTGCCCGAGCTGGCCTATGGCGCGCGCGCCTCGGCGGAGGCCAAGGCGTGGATCATCGCCCATCCGCTGGGCTTCGCCTGGCTGAACCTCGCCAAATTGCTCCGCGCAACCGGGGCGGGGGATTTCGCGCTGGTGCGGCTGGCGGCGATGCGCCCGCCGCTCACGGGGGCGGCCGCCGCCTTATGGCTGCCGCTGCTCCAGGGCGCGCAGTTGCTGCTGTGGGCGGCGAGCCTCGCCGCCGCGCGCTGGCGCGATGATGCCGCCGCGCGCACCGCGCTGCTGCTGGTCGCCGCCGGGTTCGCGCAGCTGCTGCTGTTCGGCGTCTGGTTCGAATTTGGCGAGCGCCACCGCGCGTTCATGACGCCGCTGCTGATGCTGCTGGTGGCGGTGTGGGGATCGCCGCGCGGGGCGAAGCGGGGCGCGCGCGAAGCCGCAAGGGTGGCGCGGGAGTTGGTCGCGGCTTAAGCGCTAGCCGTGCGTCAGCGCCTCGGCGATCCGCGCCGCGAGCAGCCGCGCGACCTCGGCCTTGGGAGCCTCGGGCCAGCTTTCCACCCCGTCGGCGCGGACCAGATGCACCGCGTTCGCCTCGCCCCCCATCACCGTGCCCGACACGTCGTTGGCGACGATCCAGTCCGCCCCCTTGCGCGCGAGCTTGGCCTGGGCGTGCTCGATCACCCGCTCGGTCTCCGCCGCGAACCCCACCACCAGCCGGGGCCGGCGCTCGTGCCGGGCGAGGCCCGCCAGGATGTCGGGATTCTCGACGAGTTGGAGCGCTGGGGTGCCGCCTTGCTTCTTCAGCTTCTGCGCCGCCGCCGCGACCCGCCAGTCGGCGACCGCGGCGACCAGCACCGCGCCGTCCGCCGGCAGCGCCGCCTCGACCGCCGCCGCCATCTCGAGCGCGGTCTCGACATTGATCCGCGTCACCCCGGCGGGGGTGGCGAGCGTCACCGGCCCCGCGACCAACGTGACCCGCGCGCCGAGCGTGGCGAGCGCCCCGGCGATCGCGAAACCCTGTTTGCCGGATGATCGATTGGCGAGATAGCGCACCGGATCGATCGGCTCGTGCGTCGGTCCGGCGGTAACGATCAGGTGACTGCCCGAGAGCGGCTTGGCAGCGGCTGGCGGCGGCGTTGCGTTGCTCGGGAGGGGCGCGGCAGTGCCCGGCAGCGGCGCGGGCGTGCCCGGCAGGGGCAGCGGGCGCGCATTTTCCAGCATCGCCAGGATCGCGGCGTGGATCGCGTCGGGCTCGGGCAGGCGCCCGGGGCCGAACTCGCCGCACGCCATCGGCCCTTCATCGGGTTCGAGCAGCGTGACACCATCGGCGCGTAACTGATTGAGATTGCGCTGAGTCGCGGGGTGGTGCCACATCCGTACGTTCATCGCGGGCGCGGCGAGCACCGGCTTGTCGGTCGCGAGCAGTAAAGTGGTGGCTAAGTCATTCGCGATCCCAGCGGCCATCTTTGCAAGTAAATCGGCGCTCGCCGGTACGACGGCCACTAGATCAGCCTCGCGGCTCAACTGGATATGGCCGATTTCGGTCTCGTCCTTTAAGTCCCAAAGGCTGGTATGGACCGGGTTTTCAGACAAGGCGGCGAGCGTCATCGGCGTCACGAACTGCGCGCCCGCCTCGGTTAGTACGCAGCGCACGGCGATGCCGCTTTTCTTCAGCAGCCGCACCAGGGTACACGCCTTGTAGGCCGCGATCCCGCCACCGACGATCAGGAGCACGCGCTTCATCGCTTCAGCCTCGTCACGGTGATGCGGCGCCGGGCGGCGGCGCTGGTCCAGAGATCGCGCACGGTATCGGGCAGAAAAGCAAGGCCGATCAACAGGGTAGGCGCGGCGAGCAGCCCCCAGTAGAAATTGTTCGCCCGCGCGAATAGCGCGAGCAGTGCCCCGTAAGCGGCGATCGTCGCGAGCACCCGCCGCGCGCGCGGATCGGCCCAGCCGCTCCAGCCGATCAGCGCCGCCCCCACCAGCGGCGCCGCGATCAGCAGCGGCAGCTCGGCGAGCGCGGTCGACAGCGTCATCACCTTCACGAAATAGCCAAAGCCCAACAGCCCATGCCAGCCGGGCGAGACCGCGTCGTCCACCGTCACCACCCGCGAAACCGCCCAGGCGTGGCAGGTGACGACGACCGCCAGCACGCCCAGCGCGCCGACCCAGCCCCACGCCTCGCCCCGCCGCCGCTCGATCAGCGCGAGGCCCAGCATCACCAGCGCGTAGAGCGCCGCCGTCTCGCGCACCAGCATCGCGATCAGCGCCACCCCGATCGCGTCGCGCGCCGCCCCCGGCCGCCACAGCGCAAGCGACAGCGCGATCAGCGGCCCGGCCCATACCTCGTGGAGCGGGATCAGGCTCGGCTGGACGAACACGATCATCGCCGCGCCGAGCAGCACCAGCGCCAGCACCAGCGCGAGCGGACGCACGAAGGCCGGGCGCAGCACCCGATACCAGGCAAAGCCCACCCCCGCCGCGAGCGCATAGAGCAGCGCGATCACCAGCGCCGGCGGCAGATAGGCCTGCACCATCGCCAGCGTCGGCAGGCGGAAGGTGACGAAGGGTTTCAGCGGAAACTCACCCCGCCGCAGCGCGTCGGCGGCGACGGTGTAGTAGTTGCCGCCCCCCCGCACCCCGGCCGCGATCGATTCATACAGCATGATGTCGGTCACGTTGCTCGCCGGATCGCCGGGCACGGCTTGCGCCTGGGGCGGCGGCGGGATCGAGAGCGCGGCGAGGCAGGCGAGCAGAAGCACCGCCCAGATCAGCGCGATCGCGCGAGCGCGGGGAGCGTCGAGCCCGGCATAGGCGCTTGGGGCGGCGAGCCACAGCGACGCCCGCGCGCTCATCAGCCGAGCACCAGCCAGGCGAGCAAGGCGCCGGTGAACCCGCTCAGCAGCCCGACCGTGGCATAGCGCCAGCCAGCGCCGATGCGTACCAGCTCGACGGGTTTGAGCGGCGGTGCAGGCGGCGCGCCGCCGGGGCTGGGGAAGTGACGCTCGATATTGCGCACCAGCTCGGGCAGGCGGGCGAGGGTGCGGACATCCTCGATCAACCGATCGGCGATCGCCGTCTCCGGCCCCAATTCGGTGCGAATCCATTCGCGCACGAAGGGAGCGGCCGTCTCCCACATGTTGATCTCGGGATCGAGCGCGGTCGCGACCCCCTCCACCATCACCATCGTCTTCTGCAGCAGCAGCAGATGGGGTTGGGTCTGCATGTCGAAGTCGCGGGTGATGTTGAACAGCCCGTCGAGCATCTGGCCGACCGACATGTCCTTCACCGCCATGCCGCGCATCGGCTCGCCGACCGCACGGAGCGCCGTCGCGAACTCACCGACATTATGATGCGGCGGCACATAGCCCGCCTCGAAATGGATTTCCGCCACGCGCCGGTAATTGCCGGTTATCAGGCCATAGAGAATCTCGGCGAGCCAAACGCGCGCGCGCCGGTCGATGCGGCCCATGATGCCGAAATCGATCGCCGCCAGCCGGTCCCCGGGCAGCGCGAACAAATTGCCCTGATGAAGATCGGCATGGAAGAACCCTTCCGCGATCGCCTGGCGCAGGAACGCCTGCACCAGCGTCTGCGCAAGCCGTGCCGGGTTGTGCCCGGCGGCAAGCAACTGATCGCGCTTGGAAAGCTTGATCCCCTCGATCCATTCGAGCGTGAGCACGCGCCCCGTGGTTCGCTGCCAATCGATCTTGGGCACGACGAAATCGGGCTCGGCGATCATCGATTCGGCGAGTTCACTCGCCGAGGCGGCCTCGCGTCGCAGATCGAGTTCGCGCGCGGTCCAGCGCTTGAACGTCTCGATCACCAGCCGCAGGCGCAGCCGGCTCAGCTCGCCGCCAAACGCCTCGAGATGCGCCGCAGCCCATTCATAGGTGTCGATCGCCTTGGCGAATTCTTCCTCGACGCCCGGGCGGAGCACTTTCACCGCCACCTGCCGGCCATCGGTGGTGATCGCGCGGTGGACCTGCGCGATCGACGCGGCGCCAACGGGCTTGGGATCGATCTCGGCGAAAATCTGGTCGAGCGGGCGACCGAAGCTGTTACGCAGCGCCGCTTCGATCACGGCGTAGGGCAGGGGCGGCACCGCGTCCTGCAGCCGCTCGAGATCGCGCGCGGCGTCCTCGCCGATCAGATCGGGGCGGGTCGCCAGCGTCTGCCCCAGCTTGATCGCGGGCGGCCCGATCGCCTCGAGCGCGTCGGCATAAGCGGGCGTCGCCGGCACCCGCGCGCCGAGCCGGGCGATGCGACACAGCCGGCGCACCGGCGCGGGGGTGTTGGGATCGCGCTCGATCCCGCGCAACGCCCCGTGGCGAGCGAGCGTGCGGCCCCATTTGAGCAGCCGCCACAGATGAATGGCAGGCGCCGTCACGCGCGCGTCACCAGCATGGCCATGATCAGATTTTCCAGCCGCTGTGGATCGCGACCAGCCCGCCGAGCACCGGCTCGACCGAAACCTGGGTGAAGCCCGCCTCGCGGATCATCCCCGCGAACCGCTCCATATCCGGAAACCGCCGGATCGATTCGATTAGATAGCGATAGCTGTCCTCGTCACGCGCCAGCGCCCGGCCGAGGCGGGGGACGAGATGATGCGAATAGGCGTCATAAAGCTCGGCGAAGCCCGGCCACAAGGTCTGCGAGAATTCCAGGCAGAAGAAACGGCCGCCGCGCCGCAACACGCGGTGCGCCTCGGCCAAAGCGGCGGGGATGTCGGTCACGTTGCGGATGCCGAAGGCGATCGTATAGGCATCGAAGAATTTCTCGGGAAAGCTCAGCGTTTCGGCATTGGCCTCGGTCCATACCAGCCCGTCGATCCCGCGCCGGGCGGCGCGCTGCATCCCGACCTCAAGCATCGCCGGGTTGATGTCGGCCACGGTGACGCTCGCACCGCTCGCCGCGAGCCGGAAGGCGATATCACCCGTGCCGCCCGCCATATCGAGGAGCGATTCGCCCAGGCGCGGCTTCACGCGGCGGACGAAACGATCCTTCCACAGTCGGTGCATGCCGGCCGACATCGCGTCGTTCATCAGGTCATAGCGCCGTGCAACGCTTTGAAAGACCTGTCCAACGCGTGCGGTCTTTTCCGCCGGGCTTACTTGCTGATAGCCAAAGGATACCGTCTCGCTCATGCCGCTCGCTCTAGCCAAGCCGGGGGGCGGGAGCAAATGGCAAAGGGAGGGGCGGCTTTGAGGGGCGGTCACAAGCGTAACTTGCAATTTCGGTAAATACTTATAACGCGCCGCCATTGCGGTGGGGCACGCAAGGACACCAGAAGGTTTTGATGTTCAGTCACCTCGATAGTTGGGAAGTCGGCCTGATCGTGCTGCTTGTCGCGATGCCGATCGCATTGTTCGGCGCGATCGAAATGGTCGGCAGGATGAATCGTGAGAAAGCGCGCAAGCTGGCCCAGCGCAACAAGGTCGCCGAGCTCGAAGCGCGGCGCAATGCGCGCGACGGGCGGCGCTGATCCAGAAGCGGCGCCACCTTGCCCGAACTTCCCGAGGTTGAAACGACCGTCCGCGGCCTGGCCCCGGTATTGGAGGGCGCGCGGCTCACCCGCGTCGTCACCCACCGCGCCGATCTGCGGCGGCCCTTTCCGCCGGACCTGGCGCAGCGGCTGACTGGCGCGCGGGTGATGACACTCGGCCGTCGCGCCAAATATGGGCTGGTCGAAACCGACCGCGGCGACACGATGGTGTTCCACCTGGGCATGTCCGGGCGCTGGCGGCTCGATCCGAGCGAGGCGCTGCCGCACGACCATTTGCTGATCGAAACCGACAGCGGGCGGCGCGTGGCACTCAACGATCCGCGCCGCTTCGGCTCGGTTGATCTCGTGGAAAGCGCGGCGCTCGCCGCCTGGGGGCCGTTCGCGGCGCTGGGGCCGGAGCCCTTGGGGCCAGACTTTACGCCCGCGCATCTCGCCGCGCGCTTCGCCGGGCGGATCGCGCCGGTGAAGGCGCTGCTGCTCGATCAGCGGATCGTCGCGGGGCTCGGCAACATCTATGTGTGCGAGGCGCTGCACATCGCCGGCATCGCCCCAAACCGTGCCGCCGGCCGGGTAGCGACGCCGCGCCTGACGCCGCTGGTCGAGGCGGTGCGGACGGTGTTGACCGCCGCGATCGCCGCCGGCGGATCGTCGCTGCGCGACTATGCCCGGCCCGATGGCGAGCTGGGCTATTTCAGCAAGGATTGGCGCGTCTATGGTCGCGAGGGAGAGGCGTGCCCCGCCTGCGCCACGCCGGTCCGTCGCCGCGTCGATGGCGGGCGATCGACCTTTTTCTGCGCGCGCTGCCAGCGCTAAGGATTGACCAAGCGGTCCGAAGGGGTTAAGGGCCGCGCCTTCGCAAGCGGCTTTGGCCGCGTGCTCCCTTCATCCAAGCAAAGGCTCGAGGTTCTTCATGGCGAATACGCCACAAGCGAAAAAGCGGATCCGGCGGAACGATCGCCGTGCGGTGGTCAACAAGAATCGAATCAGCCGCATCCGCACCTTCGTGAAGAAGGTCGAGTCGGCGCTGGCCTCCGGCGACAAGGGTGCCGCCCAACTCGCGCTTCGCGAGGTGCAGCCCGAATTGGCGCGCGGCGTCGCCAAGGGTGTCCTGCATCGTAACACGGCGGCGCGGAAGTTCTCGCGCCTGACCAAGGCGGTCTCGGCGCTCGCCTAACCGTTTCAAGTGCCGAACAGATTAGCCCGCCGGCCCCAGTCGGCGGGCTTTTGCGTTTGGGCGGGGGCGGCGCCTAGCAGAATCGACGTCCACTTGCTTTTACAAACGCGCCACAAAACGGGACGGTAGGTTATCCCACGATTCGCGCGCCGCAGGCGGCCTGCCTTCAACAAAAGCCATTATAACATAGATACTTAAAAGGGCTGCCCTCGGAAAACCTAGGGGTTGCGCATGTCAATCCTGATTATTTCAGAATGTTTACAACTGGGGTCTTGATCGACTCATCCCGCTCTTCATAATTGGAACTCGCCGGTGCGATCGTCACGTCCGGTTTTTGATGAAAGCATGGGGACGTCGGGCGGACGGTGTTCGCCTTGGGGGAGCTTTGTCGTTGGTAAAACGGGCCGCGCAGGGGCGTATTTGCGCGGATGGGAGACGATTGCGTGCAAGGTTCTAGGGCTCAGAACGCGACCAAGTTGAGCGATATCGCCCGCGCCTGGGGCCGAATCCGCAGCGGTTTGCGCGAATCGGCGGGCGGGCGGCTGTTCGATCAATGGCTGAAGCCGCTGACCTTGGTGGAAACCGGCGAGCAGGACATCGTTCGCCTGGCGCTGCCGTCCGCGTTCATGACCAATTGGGTGCGCAATAATTACGGCGAACGGCTGACCCATGAGTTTCGCGCGCTCGTCCCCGGCGTCCACACGGTCGTCATCGAAACCGCGAGCGCGGCCGCGCCGCTCGCCGTGGTAAGCGCCGAGATCGTCTCGATCGACCAGGCGCGCGCCGAATCGCGCGCCGCCGAGCCCATGCCCGCTCCCGCCGCCGATCCGGCGTCGCGCCCCGCACTCGATCCGCGCTGGACCTTCGAACGGTTCGTGGTGGGCGGATCCAACCGGGTCGCGTTCAACGCCGCGCGCGCGCTCGCGGAGCCGGGCGCACCGCGCTTCAGCCCGCTGTTCCTCCATGGCGGCACCGGGCTTGGCAAGACGCATTTGATGCACGCGATCGGCCAGGCCTTCCTCGCGGTCCAGCCCGGCGCGCGCGTGATCTATATGTCGGCCGAGCGGTTCATGTTCGAATTCGTCCAGGCGATGCGCGCGCGTGACACCTTCGCGTTCAAGGCGCGGCTGCGTTCCGCCGATCTGCTGATGATCGACGATCTCCAGTTCATCGCCGGCAAGGACGCGACTCAGGAAGAGTTCTTTCACACGATCAACGAGGTGATGGCCGCCGGCAAAAGGCTGGTGGTCGCCGCCGATCGCGCGCCGCAGGGGCTGGAAGGCGTCGAGGCGCGCATCCTCTCGCGCTTCGCGAGCGGCTTTGTCGCCGATATCAAGCCGCCCGAGCCGGAGCTACGCCGCGCGATCCTCGACGCCCGCCTGGCCGAACTGGCGGTCGCGGTGCCGGCCGAAGTGCTCGATCTGCTCGCGCTGCGGCTCAGCAGCAGCGTGCGCGAGCTGGAGGGGGCGCTTAACCGCCTCGTGGCCTATGCGCAGCTGACGGACGCGCGGATCGACATGGATTTCGCGCTGGAGACGCTGGGCGAGGTGTTGCGCGGCGCGCAGAAGCGGGTGACGATCGATGAGATTCAGCGCGCGGTCTCCGCTTATTTCGATCTGAAGCCGCTCGATCTGGTGAGCGCGCGCCGCGCGCGCGTGGTCGCGCGGCCGCGCCAGATCGCGATGTATCTCGCCAAGCGGCTGACGACGCGCTCATTGCCCGAGATCGGGCGGAAGTTCGGCGGGCGCGACCATTCGACCGTGATCCATGCGGTCCGCCGGATCGAGGAACTGCGCGGGCAGGACGGTGAGATCGACCAAGCGGTGCGCCGCTTGATGCGCGACCTGGAAGCCTAACCGCCCGCGCCGCCGACCACGGGCGGCCGTGGCGCCGCCGGCGAACGCGCGGCATAATAGAGCGCCACGCCGTCAATCTCCCGGTCGGACAGGTGGCGGGCTGCGGCGTACATGGGATTGCCCCGCCCGGTGCCGCCGCGCAGGCCCGTGCGGAACAGCTTGAGCTGATCGCGCAGATAATAGCGATTCTGCCCATCGATCTTGGGATAGGCCTTGGCCACCGCCCGGGTGTAATCATGGCAGCTGGCGCAGGCGCCGACCCTTCGGGCGGGGTCGCCATGCGTCGCGATTCGCTCGCCGAGCTGGAGCAGCGCGGGATCGGGGTGCAGCTGGTCCGCCTGGCGCTTGGGTTGGCCGGCATAATAGCGCGCCAGCCCGGCGATCTGTTCCGGCGTCAGGTTGAGCGCCACGGTCTGCATGAAGCCACTCGGTCGCGCGCCACTCGCATAGCGGTTGAGCGCGGTCGCGATCTGCTCGTCGGTCAGCAGCGCGATATTGGGGAAGGCGCCGCCCGGCCGCCCCGCGCCATCGCGCCCGTGGCAGGCGACGCAGCTGCCGCCGACCGCGTCGCTCACCTCGGCATCGCCAAAGCCATAGCTCGGCCGCTCGATCCGCTGTTCGGAGGCATCGGGGGTAAGGATGCCGGGCTGATAGGGCACTGGCTTCACCGTGCCGGGCGCGAAAGGTGGCATCGCATCGGGCAGGTCCGCGCCGATCAGCCGGCGGTAGGCGTCGCCGCGCATCTTCGGCACTTGCTTCACGAAGGCGGCGAGCGCCCACACTTCGTCATCGCGATCCTGCACCGGCCAGGCGGGCATCGCCGAATATTTGATCCCGTGCTTGATGATCCAGAACAGCTCGGGCACGGTGAAATCCTGCGCGACGCTCGGCAGATATTGCGGTTGCGGCCGCATCGCGAGCGCGACGACGTTCTGGCCGCGTCCGGGGACGCTGTGGCAGTGCGAACAGACGCGATCATAATAGATCGCGCCCTTCTGGATCAGCGCCGCGCTGTTAATGTCGGGCGGCGGCTGTAGGCCTCCGGCGTGAAACGCCGCCGAGCGCTTGAAAGTGTAGTGCAGCAGGGTCGACCAGCCGGCTGGATGGGGCACCGAGGCGGCGAGGTTGAGCAGCCCCGTCCACACCACCGCCAGCGCGATCACGATGCCGAGCAGTGCCGCCGCGGCGATCGGCCCCAGCCATTGCTGCAGGCGGCGCGGGAACAGATCGTGCAACAGGCTGAGATAAGGGGATCCCATTGGGCTTCCTCCGCGGCCGCGTTGTCGCGCGGTTCAATGCGGCAAGCGGAGGGAGCGTTGCACACAGTGCGCATGATGACGAAAACACAAACGCCGCCCGGGATCGCTCCCGGGCGGCGCTTATCGTGTCAGCGACGCGTGGCTCAGTCGTTCAGATAATCGCCCGCGTCGGCGTCGGTGCCGTGGCCCGAGGGCGCGACCTTCGCCAGCGCGTCATCGCCGGTGCCGACCGCGTCGCGGGGGCCGCGCGCCAGTTCGGCGGCGTGCTCCTCGGCGGCCGAGTTGGGCGCGATGATCGCGGCCTCGTTCATCCGCCGCTGCGCGACCCGGAGAGCGGCGTCACGCGACGAGGCCGCCACGCGGATGCGGTTCATCCCTGCGCCGGTGCCCGCCGGGATCAGGCGGCCGACGATGACGTTCTCCTTCAGGCCGATCAGCGTGTCCTTCTTGCCCTGCACCGCGGCCTCGGTGAGCACGCGGGTGGTCTCCTGGAACGACGCCGCCGAGATGAACGAGCGGGTCTGCAGCGAGGCCTTGGTGATGCCGAGCAGCACTGGCTTGCCCTGCGCCGGGGTCTGGCCCGGTTCGAGCTTGGCGTTGATCTCGTCCATCTCCTCGCGATCGACCTGCTCGCCGGCAAGCAAGGTCGTGTCGCCGCCGTCGGTGATCTCGACCTTTTGCAGCATCTGGCGAACAATCACCTCGATGTGCTTGTCGTTGATCTTCACGCCCTGCAACCGGTAAACTTCCTGGATTTCGCTGACGAGATATTCAGCCAGCGGCTCGATGCCGAGCACTTCCAGAATGTCATGCGGATCGGGCGAGCCGCCGATCAGATTGTCGCCACGCTTGACATAGTCGCCTTCCTGAACGTCGATCACCTTCGACTTGGGGATCAGATACTCGACCACCTCGCCGCCGTCCTCGGGCTGGATGCCGATCTTGCGCTTGGCCTTATAGTCCTTGCCGAACACCACCCGGCCGCTGACCTTGGCGATGATCGCATTTTCCTTGGGCTTGCGCGCTTCGAACAGCTCGGCGACACGCGGCAGACCGCCGGTGATGTCGCGGGTCTTGGCGGCTTCGCGGCTGACACGCGCGAGCACGTCACCCGCCGCGACCGTCGCGCCATCCTCGACCGAGAGCGTCGCCCCCGGCGCGAGCATATAGCGGCCGGCCTCGCCCGAAGCTTCGTCGAGCAGGGTCAGGCGCGGACGCAGATCCTCCTTCGACTTGGACGAGGCACGATATTCGATCACCACGCGCTGGGTGATGCCGGTCGCTTCGTCGGCCTGCTCGGCCATGGTCTTGCCGTCGATCAGGTCCTGATACTTCACCACCCCCGGGTTTTCGGTGATCACCGGCATGGTGAAGGGGTCCCACTCGGCGAGGCGATCGCCCTTGTTGACGACCGCGCCGTCATCGAACGCGACATAGGCGCCGTAGGGGATACGGTGCACCGCGCGCTCGCGGCCCTCGATGTCGATGATCGCGAGTTCGCCCGAGCGGCTGAGCACCACGCGGCGGCCGCGCTGGTCGCGGATGATGCGCAGGTCACGATATTCGATCGTGCCGTCGCTGTTCGCCTCCAGGTTCGACTGCTCGTTGAGCTGCGCCGCGCCGCCGATGTGGAACGTCCGCATCGTCAGCTGCGTGCCCGGCTCGCCGATCGACTGCGCGGCGATCACACCCACCGCCTCGCCGATGTTCACCGGCGTGCCGCGCGCGAGGTCACGCCCATAGCATTTCGCGCAGACCCCGACCTTGGTCTCGCAGATCAGCGGCGAGCGAATTTTCACCGCCTGGATGCCCATCTTCTCGATCCGCGCGACCATCGGCTCGTCGAGCAGCGTGCCGGCGGCGATCGCGATCTCGCCGGTCTTGCTGTCGACCAGATCCTCGGCCGTGGTGCGGCCCAGGATACGCTCGCCGAGCGAGGCGATGGTCGAGCCGCCCTGGACGATCGCCTTCATCTCCAACGCGCGGCTGGTGCCGCAATCGATCTCGGTGACGACACAGTCCTGCGACACGTCGACCAGACGGCGGGTGAGATAGCCCGAGTTCGCCGTCTTGAGCGCGGTGTCGGCCAGACCCTTGCGGGCGCCGTGGGTCGAGTTGAAATATTCAAGGACGGTCAGGCCTTCCTTGAAGTTCGAGATGATCGGCGTTTCGATGATCTCGCCCGACGGCTTGGCCATAAGGCCGCGCATCCCCGCGAGCTGCTTGATCTGCGCCTGCGAGCCACGCGCGCCCGAGTGGGCCATCATGTAGATCGAGTTGATCGGCTTTTCGCGGCCCTTCATCGGGCCGTCTTCATAGCGCCGCACCGCCTTGATCTCGTTCATCATCGAGTTGGCGACCTGGTCACCGCAGCGGCTCCAGGCGTCGATCACCTTATTATACTTTTCCTGCTGGGTGATCAGGCCGTCCTGATATTGCTGCTCGTAATCCTTCACCAGCTCGCGCGTCTCGTCGACCAGCTTTTCCTTGTCGGGCGCGATGATCATGTCGTCCTTGCCGAACGAGATGCCGGCCTTGAACGCATGGCGGAAGCCGAGCGACATGATCGCATCGGCGAACAGCACCGTCTCCTTCTGGCCGGTGTGGCGATAGACCTCGTCGATCACGTCGCCCACGTCCTTCTTGGTCAGCAGGCGGTTGACGATGTCGAACGGCACCTTGTGGCTCTTCGGCAGGCACTCGCCGAGCAGCATCCGGCCCGGGGTGGTCTCATAGCGCTTCAGATAGGTCTTGCCCTGCTCGTCGGTCTGCGGAACGCGGCTGACCACTTTGGTGTGAAGCGTCACCGCGCCCGAATCGAGCGCGTGATGCACCTCCGCCATGTCGGCCAGCAGCATGTTTTCGCCGGGCTCGCCCTCCTTCATCATCGAGATGTAGTAGAGGCCCAGCACCATGTCCTGCGACGGCACGATGATCGGCTTGCCGTTCGCGGGCGACAGGATGTTGTTGGTCGACATCATCAGCACGCGCGCTTCGAGCTGGGCTTCCAGCGAAAGCGGCACGTGGACGGCCATCTGGTCGCCGTCGAAGTCGGCGTTGAACGCCGAGCAGACGAGCGGGTGCAGCTGGATCGCCTTGCCTTCGATCAGCACCGGCTCGAACGCCTGGATGCCAAGGCGGTGGAGCGTCGGCGCGCGGTTGAGCATCACCGGATGCTCGCGGATCACCTCGTCGAGGATGTCCCAGACTTCCTTGCGCTCCTTCTCGACCCACTTCTTGGCCTGCTTGAGGGTCATCGAGAGACCCTTGGCGTCGAGCCGGGCGTAGATGAACGGCTTGAACAGCTCGAGCGCCATTTTCTTGGGCAGGCCGCACTGGTGCAGCTTGAGCTCGGGGCCGGTCACGATCACCGAACGGCCCGAATAGTCGACGCGCTTGCCGAGCAGGTTCTGACGGAAACGGCCCTGCTTGCCCTTGAGCATGTCGGACAGGCTCTTGAGCGGACGCTTGTTGGCGCCGGTGATCGTGCGGCCGCGGCGGCCGTTATCGAACAGCGCGTCGACCGCTTCCTGCAACATGCGCTTTTCGTTGCGCACGATGATGTCCGGCGCGCGCAGCTCCATCAGCCGCTTCAGGCGGTTGTTGCGGTTGATGACGCGACGATACAGGTCGTTGAGGTCGGAGGTCGCGAAGCGGCCACCGTCGAGCGGCACCAGCGGGCGCAGCTCGGGCGGGATCACCGGCACGACTTCCAGGATCATCCATTCCGGCCGGTTGCCCGATTCCAGGAAGCTCTCGACAACTTTCAGCCGCTTGATGATCTTCTTGGGCTTCAGTTCCGACTTGGTGGTGGCGAGCTCTTCGAGCAGCGCGCGCTTTTCGCCCTCGAGATCGAGGCTTTCGAGCATGATGCGCACCGCTTCCGCGCCGATGCCGGCGGAGAAGGCGTCCTCGCCATATTGGTCCTGCGCATCGAGCAGCTCGTCCTCGGTGAGCAGCTGATACTTGTCGAGCGGGGTCAGGCCCGGCTCGATGACGATGTAATTTTCGAAGTACAGCACGCGCTCGAGCTGCTTGAGCTGCATGTCGAGCAGCAGGCCGATGCGGCTGGGGAGCGACTTCAGGAACCAGATATGCGCGACCGGCGCGGCGAGCTCGATATGGCCCATCCGCTCGCGGCGCACCTTCGACACGGTGACCTCGACGCCGCACTTTTCGCAGACGATGCCCTTATACTTCATGCGCTTATACTTGCCGCACAAGCACTCATAGTCCTTGATCGGACCGAAGATGCGCGCGCAGAACAAGCCGTCACGCTCGGGCTTGAAGGTGCGATAGTTGATCGTCTCGGGCTTCTTGATCTCGCCGAACGACCAGCTGCGGATGCGGTCGGGCGAGGCGATGCCGATCTGGATCTGGTCGAAGGTTTCGGGCTTCGCCATCGGGTTCGCGAAATTGGTCAGTTCGTTCATGTCTTGGCTCCGCTAGGCCCTCTCCCCTTCAGGGGAGAGGGTTGGGAGAGGGGGATGCCGCGCGCCAGGCTGCCACACCGTCCCCTCTCCCCGACCCTCTCCCCTGAAGGGGAGAGGGAGGAAGAAGGTTACTCCGCCGCGATCTGCACGCCGTCCGAGTCGAAGCCCGGTTCATCGGCCTTCAGCTCCACATTCAGGCCCAGCGAGCGCATTTCCTTGACGAGCACGTTGAAGCTCTCCGGAATGCCGGCCTCAAAGGTGTCGTCGCCCTTGACGATCGCTTCATAGACCTTGGTGCGGCCGACCACGTCGTCGGACTTCACCGTCAGCATTTCCTG
>NZ_JAIERS010000023.1 GCF_019746665.1 Sphingomonas sp.
CTTGGCAGGCATTCGTCGTCCCTTCCTTGATCCAGACTCTCATAGTCGATGGACCACTCAGAAGGGGGCAGCTCACTAATTCGGCTCCCCGTACTTTTCCCGTATGCGGGCAGGGACTATGTTGGCGCGATGCGTTTCTTCGCCCGTTTCTCGCCGATCGCGGCATTGGCCGATCTCCGCGCCTTCTTCGCCGCGCGCAAGCGGCACGAGCTTTGGTTCTTCGCCTGCTCGGCGGCGCTGACGGCGGGGATTATTTTGGCCCTGATCAAGGACGCATCGGAATTCAAGCGGCCCTACACGCCCAACATCATCTATGTAGAGCAATGGCCCGCGAGCCGCACCGATGACGAAATCCGCGCCCAGCAGAAGATCGATCAAGCGAAGAAACATGCCGAGCTGGCGCGGATCGAGGCGTTGAAGAAAAAGCGCCAGGCCAGCTTCAAGAAGGTTGATGACGCGCTGAAGCAATGGGGGATTTAGACGCAGCGTTCATGGGCGCGGCGCTCGCGCTGAGTGAACGGACGCGCGGGCGAACCGCGCCCAACCCCAATGTCGGCTGCGTGATCGTGCGCGCGCGACAAGTCGTCGGGCGCGGCTGGACCCAGCCCGGCGGGCGCCCCCACGCCGAAGCGATGGCGCTCGGCCAGGCCGGAGCGGCGGCGCGCGGCGGCACCGCTTACGTGACGCTGGAACCCTGCGCCCATGTCTCGGCGCGCGGGCCAGCCTGCGCCGAGCTGCTAATCGCCGCCGGGGTGACGCGCATGGTGGCGGCGCTCGGCGATCCCGACCCACGGACCAATGGCGAGGGGTTCGCCCGGCTCGCCACGGCGGGCATCGCGGTCGAGCAAGGGGTTCGCGCCGACGAAGCGCGGGTGGCGATGGCGGGGTTCCTCGCCCGCCGCAGGCTCGGCCGGCCGATGGTGACGCTGAAGCTCGCGCTGTCGCTCGACGGGATGATCGCCCGCGCGGATGGCGAGAGCCAGTGGATCACCGGGGCGGAGGCGCGCGCCCACACGCATCTCGAACGCAGCCGGCACGAGGCGATCCTGGTCGGGCGTGGGACGTTCGAGGCCGACGCGCCCCGGCTCGAAGTACGGCTGCCGGGGCTCGAGGCGCGCAGCCCGCGGCGGTTGCTCCTCTCATCCACCGCCGCCGCGCCGGGCTGGGAACAGCTGCGCGCGCCCACCGCGATCGCCGACCTCGCGGGTGTCGATCATCTGCTTGTCGAAGGCGGCGCCGGCGCGGCGAGCGCCTTCCTCGCGGCGGATCTGGTCGATCGCCTGTTGCTCTATCGCGCCCCGATCCTGATCGGCGCGGGCCGCCCGGCACTGGGCGACATCGGCCTTGCCAGCCTGGCCGAAGCACATGGCCGCTGGCGGCTTGCCGATGCCCGCCGGCTCGGCCAAGACAGGCTGGAAGTGTATCACCGCATCCGCTGAGGAGCCTGCATGTTCACCGGCATCATCACCGATATCGGCACGATCACGGCGAGCGAGGACCGGGGCGACCGCCGCGTGACGGTACGCACCGGCTTCGATACCGACGGCATCGATCTGGGCGCCTCGATCGCCTGTTCGGGCGCGTGCATGACGGTGGTGGAAAAGGGGCCGGGCTGGTTCGCGGTTGATGTGTCGGCCGAGTCGGTCCGGCGGACCGCGCCGGGCATGTGGGAGGCCGGGCGGCAGCTCAACCTGGAACGGGCGATGAAATTGGGCGAGGAGCTGGGCGGCCATATCGTCACCGGCCATGTCGATGGCATCGCGCGCGTGGTCGGCATCTGCCCCGAGGGCGACTCGCGCCGCATCGGCTTCGCGGTGGAGGCGGCGCTCGCCCCCTATCTCGCGCCCAAGGGATCGGTGACGGTGGACGGCGTGTCGCTCACCGTCAACGAAGTCGCCGATCAGGCCGACGGACTTACCCATTTCGCGATCAACCTCATCCCCCACACCCAGCACGCGACGACGCTGGGCGGCCTTACCGAGGGGGCGGCGGTGAATATCGAGATCGACGTACTCGCCCGCTATCTCGGCCGGATGGAGGCTTATCGTAAAACACACATGAATGTGTGATCGCCAGCTTGAAATCACATTATGATGTGATTATTCCGGCCCCATGAGCACACTCTTGATTGACCGCGTTCGCCGCCTCGTCACCGACGGCGGGATGTCGCGCTCCGGCCTGGCCCGCGCCGCGGGGCTTCATGCCAACACCCTGCGCGAGATCGACTCGCCCGAGTGGAACCCCACTGCCGAGACGCTGCGCAAGCTGGAGACGTTCCTGTTCGCCAACGACGACGCCGATGTCGTCGTGCCGATCGAGGAAATCATCGAGGAAGCGCGCAACGGCCGCATGTTCATCCTGGTCGACGACGAAGACCGCGAGAATGAGGGCGATCTCGTCATCCCCGCGCAAATGGCGACGCCCGCGGCGATCAACTTCATGGCGACGCATGGCCGCGGGCTGATCTGCCTGGCGATGACCCGCGCCCGCGTCGATCAGCTCGGGCTCGATCTGATGAGCCGCAACAACGGCACCCGCCATTCGACCGCCTTCACCGTCTCGATCGAGGCGAAGGACGGGGTGACGACGGGTATCTCCGCGCATGACCGCGCGCGCACCGTCGCGGTCGCGATCGACGCATCCAAGGGCAAGGACGAGATCGTGACGCCCGGCCATGTCTTCCCGCTGGTCGCGCGCGATGGCGGGGTGCTGGTGCGCGCCGGGCATACCGAAGCGGCGGTCGATGTCTCGCGCCTCGCCGGGCTCAACCCCTCGGGGGTGATCTGCGAGATCATGCGCGACGACGGCACGATGGCGCGGATGGACGATCTGATCCCCTTCGCCCAGGCGCATGGGCTGAAGATCGGCACGATCCGCGATCTGATCGCCTATCGCCGCAAGCACGACCATCTGGTCGAGAAGACCGCCGAAATCAGCTTCGCCAGCCGCTGGGGCGGCGAATGGCGGGCGATGACCTTCCGCAACAAGGCGACCGGCGACGAGCTGATCACGCTGCAAAAGGGCAAGGTGGACGCGGCCAAGCCGACCTTGGTGCGGATGCACACCATGTCGATGTTCGTCGACGTGTTCGGCGAGGAATCCGAACGCGCCGGGCTGCTATCGCACTCGATGGAGCTGATCGCCGAGCATGGCTCGGGCGTGATCGTGGTGATCAACAAGCCGATGCCCGGCCTCGTCTCGCGCTTCATTCAGCTCCGGCACGAAGGCAAGGGCGCGGGCGATCCGCAGGTCGAAGAGCTGCGCGACTACGGCATCGGCGCGCAGATCCTGGCGGAACTCGGCGTACAGGACATGGTGCTGCTCACCAACACGCACCACACGCTGGTCGGCCTCGAGGGCTATGGCTTGTCGATCGTCGGCGAACGGCCGATCCCGTGCACGTCGGGGGAGTGACTCCGTTCCCTCCCATGACCGGTAAGAATTTTTGTAGGGAAGAAGCATGGCTCGCATCCTGATCGTCGAAGCGCGTTTCTATGAGCATCTGAACGACATGCTGCTCGCCGGCGCCCGCGCCGCGATCGAGGCGGCGGGGCACGCGCATGAGACGATCACCGTCCCCGGCGCGCTCGAAGTGCCCGGCGCGATCGCTTTCGCCTCCGAAAGCGGGCGGTATGACGCTTATGTCGGCATCGGCGTGGTGATCCGCGGCGAGACCTATCATTTCGAGATCGTCGCCGGCGAAAGCGCGCGCGGGCTGATGGCGCTCAGCATGGATGGCCTGGCGATCGGCAACGGCATCCTGACCACCGAGAACGAAGAACAGGCGCTCGTCCGCGCCGACCCGGCGCAGAAGGACAAGGGCGGCGAGGCGGCTAAGGCGGCGCTGGCGATGCTCGCGCTCAAGAGCCGCTTCGGGTGAGCGCGCCCGTTCTCACTACCGAACGACTGCTGCTACGCCTGCCCGAGGCGGGCGATCTTGACGGCTTCGCCGCCTTCGCCGCCGACGCCGAGACGATGCGGCATCTGGGCGGGGTGAAGACACGCAGCGAAGTGTGGCGATCGTTGTGCGAAATGCGCGGTGCTTGGGAAATTCGTGGCTTTGCCATGTTCTCGGTGATCGAGCGCGATACCGGGCGCTGGGTGGGGCGGATCGGCCCGTGGCAGCCCGAGGGCTGGCCGGGGACCGAGGTCGGCTGGGGCGTGCTGCCCGATTTCGCCGGACGCGGCTACGCTTATGAAGCGGCGGTCGCGGCGATGGACTATGCGGTTGACGTGCTGGGGTGGGACGACGTCTGCCACACGATCGCCCCCGACAATAACCGCTCGATCGCGCTGGCGGAGCGGCTCGGCTCGGTCAATCGCGGGCCGACCCGGTTGCCGCCGCCACTGGAAGCATTTCCGGTCGATAATTGGGGGCAGAGCGCCGCCGCGTGGCGCGCGCGGCGGGGGTAAGCGAGGCGGCGGCACGCTTCCAGCACCGGCTTTTTTGGGCGTCACCCCGGGCTTGACCCGGGGTCCCGCTGTTTGGCGACCGTCGCGAAGCCAGCGGGACCCCGGCTCGGTGGCCGGGGTGACGGACCGGTCAGTTTGATCGGCCGCGGGTGGTCACAACGAGCGCCCGATCAGTTCCTTCATGATCTCGTTGGTGCCGCCGTAAATCCGGCTGACCCGCGCCGCGCGCCACATCCGGGCGATGGGATATTCGTTCATATAGCCCGCGCCGCCATGGAGCTGGAGGCATTTGTCCATCACTTCCCATTGCAGCTCGGTGTGCCACAGCTTGGCCGCCGCGCCCTCGGTCGCGGTCAGTTCACCCGCGAGGTGGCGCTTGATCGCCCAATCGAGATGCGCCCAGCCGACTTGCAGCTTCGCCTTGAGATCGGCGAGCACGAAGCGGGTGTTCTGGAAATCGAACACCATTCCCGCGAATGCCTTGCGCGTCTTGGTGAATTCCACCGTCTCGTCGAACGCCTTTTGCGCGCTCGCCTGGGTGCCGACCGCGATCGAGAGCCGCTCCTGCGGCAACTGGCTCATCAGATAGATGAAGCCCATCCCCTCCTGCCCCAGGCAGTTGGTCATCGGCACGCGGACATCCTCGAAGAACAGCTCGCTGGTGTCGGCGGCGTCCTGGCCGATCTTGTCGAGCTTGCGCCCGCGCTGGAAACCCTCGCGATCCGCCTCGACCAGAATGATCGACATGCCCTTGTACGCCGGCTTGGCGTCGGGGTCGGTCTTGGCGACGACCAGGATCAGGTCGGCATTTTGGCCGTTGGTGATGTAGGTCTTGCTGCCGTTGATGACATAGTGGTTGCCGTCCTTCACCGCGCTGGTGCGGATCGACTGGAGATCGCTGCCGGTGCCCGGCTCGGTCATCGCGATCGCGGTGATCGTCTCGCCGCTCACCAGGCGGGGCAGCCACTGCGCCTTCTGCTCTTCCGAACCATAGGCGACCAGATAGTCGCACACGATATCCGATTGCAGCGTGAAGCCGGCGGGGACGCCGAGATACGCCATCTCTTCGTTGACGATCGCGTTATAGCCGAAATCGAGGCCGAGCCCGCCATAAGCCTCGGGCACCGTTGGGCACAGCATCCCGACCTCGCCCGCCTGGCGCCAGAACGCCTTGGGGACCAGCCGGTCCTTCTCCCACTGGGTCACATTGGGCACGCCTTCCTTCAGCAGGAACTGGCGGACGGTTTGGCGGAAGGCCTGGTGATCCTCGTTATAGGCGAAGCGCCCGGGCAGCGTGTCGAGCATCTCTCTCTCCCTGATTATCTGGTTGCGCCAAGCTTGTGGGGCGGGGCCGGGCAGGTCAACCCCGCTTGTCGAGCCCCCTGCTCCGGGTCTAGTCCCGGACGAAAGACCAACGGGAGAGCGACACGATGAAACTGGCCAGCCTGAAGGGCGGACGCGATGGGCGGCTCGTCGTCGTCTCGAACGATCTCGCTTGGTATGCCGATGCCGGCCATATCGCTCCCACGCTCCAGGCCGCGCTCGACGATTGGGATCGTATCGCGCCATCGCTCGAGGCGCTGGCGACCGATCTCGAGCACCAAGCGATCCCGCTCGAACGCTTTCACGAGCATGACGCCGCCGCGCCGCTGCCGCGCGCTTATCAATGGGCGGATGGCTCGGCCTATGTGAACCATGTCGCGCTGGTGCGGCAGGCGCGCGGGGCGGAGATGCCCGAAAGCTTCTGGCACGATCCGCTGATGTATCAGGGCGGCTCCGACGGGTTTCTCGGACCGCGCGATCCGATCCCGCTCAGGGACGAAGCCTGGGGCTGCGACCTGGAGGCCGAGGTGGTCGTCGTCACCGGCGACGTGCCGATGGGCGTTTCGCGGGAAGACGCGCTTGGGCTGATCCGTCTCGTCGGCCTCACCAACGATGTGAGCCTGCGCAACCTGATCCCCGGCGAGCTGGCCAAGGGCTTCGGCTTCTTCCAGTCAAAGCCGGCGAGCGCCTTTTCGCCGGTGTTCGTGACGCCGCAAGCGCTCGGCGACTGGTGGCAGGGGGGCAAGCTCCACCGCCGGCTGTGCGTCGATTTGAACGGGGCGCCCTTCGGCCGGGCGCAGGCGGGCGAGGACATGACCTTCGATTTCGGCACGCTGATCGCGCACGCCGCCAAGACCCGCGCGCTGGGCGCGGGGACGATCATCGGCTCGGGCACCGTATCGAACCGTGACGCCGCGGGCGGCCCGGGCAAGCCGATCGCCCAGGGCGGCGTCGGCTATTCGTGCCTCGCCGAGGTCCGCACCGTCGAGACGATCGAGGGCGGCAAGCCGGTAACCCCCTTCCTGAAAGCGGGCGACACGGTGCGCATCTGGGCCGAGGACGACAGGCACCACAGCATCTTCGGCGCGATCGAGCAGCAGGTGATCGGCGCGTAGCGGTGCCCAAAACGCTTGCCGTAGCGGGTGCGACATTTAGCATACGGAAAAAGACTCAAGGATAGGAGAGCCGCCATGATCGAGGCCAAACGCACGCCCGACGACCGTTTCGCCAACCTTCCCGGTTTTCCCTATGCGCCCCACTATGTCGATGACCTCCCCGGCTATCAGGGGTTGCGCGGCGCCTATATCGACGAAGGCCCGCGCGATGCCGCGCAGACTTTCCTGTGCCTGCACGGTGAGCCGAGCTGGAGCTATCTCTACCGGCGGATGATCCCGGTGTTCCTAGAAAGCGGCGCGCGCGTGGTCGCACCCGATTTCCTGGGTTTTGGCCGATCGGACAAGCCGCTGCTGCAAAGCGATTACAGCTTCCACTTCCACCGCGATTGGCTGATCGCGCTGATCGAGCGGCTCGACCTCACCAACATCACGCTGGTGGTGCAGGATTGGGGCGGGCTGATCGGGCTGACGCTGCCGGTGCATGAGGGGATGCGCGCACGGATCGCGCGGCTGATTGTTATGAACACCGGGCTCGCGACCGGCCAGTCACCAGGGCCGGGTTTCCTGATGTGGAAGGCCTATGCGCTGTCGACTCCCGATCTGCCGATCGGCGCCCTGATCGCGCGCGGCACGCCGCATCTGACGCCGGATGAAATCGCCGCGTACGACGCGCCCTTCCCCGATGCGAGCTACAAGGCGGGCGCGCAGGTGTGGCCCGCGCTGGTGCCGGTCGAGCCCGACATGCCGGGCGCCGCGGAATCGCGCGCGGCGGCCGATTTCTGGTCGAACCACTGGTCCGGCCCCACCTTCATGGCGGTGGGCGACGCCGATCCCGTGCTCGGTCCTCCGCAAATGGCGGCGCTGCGCGAACGCATCCGCGGCTGCCCCGAACCGCTGATGATCGCCGGCGGCGGCCATTTCGTGCAGGAATGGGGCGAAGAGATCGCCCGCGCCGCGCTCGCGCATTTCGGCGGGCGCTGACCGCACCTCAGTTCGCCGGGTCCATCCCGCCGGCGAAATGCGCCAGGATGTCCGCGCGGATTTTGTTCCAATCGCCAATCCGCCAGCGCGACGGCACCTCGATGCCGATGATCGGGTCCTGCTCGGGCGAGATTCGGCGCAGCGGCAGCAATTGCTTGGTCATCACGCAGAAGAAGGGACAGACGGCGGGCGCGAGCGGGTTCTCCTCGGGCTCGTCGAGCACCACCGCCAGCCGCTCGCTCTGGAGCCGCACCATCGATCCGACCGGGAAAATGCCGATCATGCCCGTGAACGCGCGCAGCACCTCGGGATCGAAATGGTGCGGGCGATCGGCCATATATTCGATCGCCTCGGCCGGCGACCAGCACGCCTTATAGGGCCGCGGCGACGTGACCGCGTCATACACGTCGCAGATCGCCGCCATCCGCGCCGCCAGCGAGACATTGTTGCCCGAGCGGCGATCGGGATAGCCCGACCCGTCAAGCCGCTCATGGTGATGCAGGCATACGTCGAGCACCACCGCCGGCAGCGCCTGATCGGTGCTCGTCAGAATATCGTGCCCCAGCTGGCAATGCTGGTGCATCACGCTTTGCTCCTGCGCGGTCAGCGCGCCCGGCTTGTCGAGCAGGCTCGTCGGTAGCCGGGCCTTGCCGACATCGTGGAGCAGCCCGGCGAGACCGATATCGTGGTGCTGATCGGTCGGCAGCTTCAGCCGCCGCGCGAGCTCGATCATCAGCCCGCACACCGCGACCGAATGGAGATAGGTATATTCGTGCCGGTCCTTGATCCGCGTGACCCCGAGGATCGCGGCGGGGTGGCGCTCGACCGAGGCGGTGATCGCGGTGACGAGCGGCCACAGCGCCTCGACATTCAGGTTATGGCCGAAGCGCACATCGTCGAACGCTGAAACGATCTGGTTCTTCGCCGCCGAGACGATATCGCGCGCGCGCTTGCGCTCCTGGGCCAGGCTGGCGCGGCGGGCTTGCAGGTGAAGCTGCGGACGTGCCGGGGCGGGTGCCGCAGCCGGCACCACTTTGCGCCCGGTATCGCCCGGGCCGCGCCAATCGCCCATGAATAAGCCGCTGCCTGAATCGTCGAAGCGATTCCGTGCGTCCATGCTCTGCCCCTTTACCCGTGCCGGCACGATAACCGCCTTGATCTTTCTCTTGCCCGGCAAACCCTTAACATTGGGTAGTAACCTTGGGGCCGGCCAACCGGATGGAGGCCCAAAACGGG
The DNA here is from genome assembly GCF_019746665.1 of Sphingomonas sp. Lineage (GTDB taxonomy): Bacteria > Pseudomonadota > Alphaproteobacteria > Sphingomonadales > Sphingomonadaceae > Sphingomonas. The sequence goes on from NZ_JAIERS010000023.1 coordinate 9,069, forward strand.
GCGCGCTTATGCCCGAGGCAAGGCAGCGCGCGAACAACTTAATTGCACGCAAGCGTAAGGTTCTTACATCGCCAGCTCCGGGCCATCCGGGTGAGGATGGCGGCCGCGAGGCGGATTTTGGCCGCGATCGCCAGCCCCTTAGTCGGGCTTGGCGCCCTGATCCTGGTGATCGAGGTAGTTCGCCTCTAGCGAACGACGCCGCCTTTGGGCGTACCCCGTTCAGGGGCGAAACCGCGCGCGGATACGGTAGATTTACGGATGCGGCGTCGCGACTGCGCCATTGGGGCGATTGATCGGCTCGGTACCGATCGGATACGCTTCACGAACACCTGCCGCCGCGAAGCACGTTACCGCCAGATGCGCGGTGACGTTCGAGGCGGTACGGAACATGTCCGACAAGGGATCAACCGCGATCAGTACCGGCAGCATGCCGAGCGGCGCGCCTAGCGCCACCGCGACTGGGCCGGATGCCGCATACATTGTCACCTGGCCCGGCACCCCCAGGATCGCGAGCGATGCCAGCATCGCGACCGGCACCGCCACCGCGATGTGCACCGCGTCAACCGGCGTACCGCTGAGCCATGCCAGCGCAAGCCCCACGGCGATACCGTTCGACGGGCCGGTGATCTTGAACACCGATACCGCCAGCGGCAGCGCGACCGCGGCATCCCGCTCGGAAACCCCCAGCTGCCGCGCCGCCGCGAGCGTGGTCGGCAAGGTGGCGAGCGAGGATTGCGTGCCCGCCGCGATCAGCTGTGGCGGCAACGCCGCGCGCACGAAGGCGACCAGGCCAACGCCCCCCAGCATCGCCGCGAACAATGTGCTCAGCGTGATCAGCACCAGCGACAAGAGGAGCGAGATGGCAAGGAAATAACCGAGCGCGGCTACCGCCGCCCAACCCACGGTCGCGCCGAGATTGATGCCGAGCATCAGCGCCCCGATCGGCGCGAAGCGCAGCACCACGCCGACGATCAGGATCATCGCATCGGCGAGCGTGCGCAGCGGTGCCAGCAGCGCATCGGCGCGTGCCGGGACCATCGCTCCCAGCGCCGCGCCCAGTGCCGCGGCGAAGATCACCAGCGGGACGATCGCGCCAGCCGCCGCCGATGCCACGATATTGGTCGGGATCATGCCGCGAAGCCCGGCCAGCGCGCTCGCGGGCACGGCAGGCGCGGCCTCGCCCGATGCGTGGGCCAGCGCGGCAATCGCCCGGGCATCGATCGGACTGAGCGCGAGCAAGGGCGGCACGATCAACCCCGCACTTGCCCCGGCAAGCGCCAACAACACCACGATCGCCAGGCCAAGGCGCCAGCCGAGCGCCCCCGCCTCCGCCCCACGCGACCTGAGATCGGCGACGCCGGTCGTGACCAACGCGAAGACCAGCGGCAGGATCGTCATCCGCAACAAATCGAGCCAGATGCCGCCGATCAGATTGGCGCCCTCGACCACCGCCGTCTGGCCTTGCAGCGCCAGCCCGGCGAGGAAGCCGACGATCAACGCGATCAGCACCCATTGCGGCCGCGACCGGGCCATGCGCGCGGCGCCCTGGCTGTTCATTCCGCCCTCCCAACGATGGCGTGGTGATACCCCACACCAGAAGTCGGTCAAGCCAAGGCGCGCCGATGAGCGCGTTCACCCGCCCAGCGCGGTTTTCACCTTGTGGAAGAAGCCGGTCGATTGCGGGCATTCCTGCCCGGTTTCGGTCGCGCGGAACGCTTCGAGCAGTTCGCGCTGCTTGGCGGAGAGGCGCGTCGGGGTCTCGACCTCGATCCGCACGACCAGATCGCCGCGCCCGCGCCCCTGCAGCACCGGCATCCCCGCGCCGCGCAGCCGCAGTTCGCGCCCCGATTGGGTGCCGGCGGCGACGCGCAATTCGTGCTTCTCGCCGTCCAGCCCCGGCAGCACGATCGTCCCACCCAAGGCGGCGGTGGTGAAACTGATCGGCGCACGGGCGAACAGCGTCGTGCCCTCGCGCTCGAAGATGCCGTGGCGCGCGACATGGAGAAAGATGTAAAGGTCGCCCGGCGGCGCGCCGCGCAAGCCCGCTTCGCCCTCGCCGCTCAGCCGCACCCGCGTGCCCTCGTCCACCCCGGGCGGGATGGTGACGGTCAGGGTCTTGGTCTTGTCGATCCGCCCCTCGCCCCGGCAGCTGGGGCAGGGATCGGCGATCACCTGCCCGGCACCGTGGCAGCTGGGGCAGGTTCGTTCGACGACGAAAAAGCCCTGCTGCGCGCGAACCTTGCCCATCCCGCCGCAAGTGCCGCACGCGCGCGCGCTGGTGCCGCTACGCGCGCCCGAGCCGTGGCAGACGCCGCAGCTGGCGGCGACATCGATCGTGATTTCGGTCGCCTTGCCATGAAAGGCGTCTTCCAGGCTGATTTCCATGTCGTAGCGCAGATCGGCGCCGCGCTGGGGCGAGGCCCGGCCGCGCCCGCCGCCACCCATGAACTCACCGAAGATATTCTCGAAAATATCGCCGAACGCGCCGAAATCGGCGGCGCCCGGCCCGCCCTGCCCGTTCTTGAAGGCGGCGTGGCCGAAGCGATCATAAGCGGCCCGCTTCTGCGGATCCTTCAGGCAATCATAGGCTTCGTTGATCGCCTTGAAGCGTGCCTCGGCCTCGCGATCGCCCGGGTTGCGATCGGGATGCCAACGCATCGCGAGCTTGCGATAGGCGCTCTTCAGCGTCGCATCATCGGCGCCGCGCTCGCATTCGAGAAGCTCGTAATAATCGACTTCGGTGGTCATTTCATCGTCCCGTCCCACCGCGACCACAACAGGTGGCCCGGACCGCCGCCGTGACGTGCGGTGGTCCGGGCCTTGCTATCGTCGAAGGCGCGCTGGGCTTGCACCCAGTTAAGCCTTGCTATCGTCCACTTCCGAAAATTCGGCGTCGACCACGTCCTCGGCCTTCGCCTCTTCGGCGGGCGCCGCGCCGGGGCTCGCCTGCGCCTGCTGTTCCTTTTCGTAGATCGCCTGGCCAAGCTTCATCGCCGCCTGCTGCAGCGCGCCCGATTTGTCGCGCATCGCCTGCGGATCGCCGGACTCGATCGCCTTCTTGGTGTCGGCGACGGCGTTCTCGATCTCCGCCTTCAGGGCGCTGTCGACCTTGTCGCCATGCTCGACCAGCTGGCGCTCAATCTGGTGGACCAGGCTGTCGGCGGTGTTCTTCGCCTCCGCCGCCTCGCGGCGCTTTTTGTCTTCCTCGGCGAAGCGCTCGGCGTCCTTCACCATCTGCTCGATGTCGCTGTCCGAAAGCCCGCCCGAGGCCTGGATGCGGATCTGCTGTTCCTTGCCGGTGCCCTTGTCCTTGGCGGAGACGTTGACGATGCCGTTTGCGTCGATGTCGAACGTCACCTCGATCTGCGGCACGCCGCGCGGCGCCGGCGGGATGCCGACCAGATCGAACTGGCCGAGCAGCTTGTTGTCGGCCGCCATCTCGCGCTCGCCCTGGAAGACGCGAATCGTGACCGCCTGCTGATTGTCATCAGCGGTCGAGTAGATTTGCGACTTCTTGGTCGGGATCGTCGTGTTGCGGTCGATCATGCGGGTGAACACGCCGCCCAGCGTCTCGATGCCGAGCGACAGCGGCGTCACGTCGAGCAGCAGCACGTCCTTCACGTCGCCCTGCAGCACGCCCGCCTGGATCGCCGCGCCCATCGCGACGACCTCATCGGGATTGACGCCCGAATGCGGTTCCTTGCCGAAAAAGTCCTTCACCACCTGGCGGACCTTGGGCATCCGCGTCATGCCGCCGACGAGGACGACCTCGTCCACCTGGCTCGCCTTCACGCCCGCGTCGGCCAGCGCCTTGCGGCACGGCTCGAGCGTGCGCTGGATCAGATCATCGACCAGCCGCTCGAGATCGGCGCGGCTGACATTCTTCACCAGATGCTTCGGCCCGTTCTGGTCGGCGGTGATGAAGGGCAGGTTGACTTCGGTGGTCTGCGCCGAGCTGAGCTCGATCTTCGCCTTTTCGGCGGCTTCCTTCAGCCGCTGCAGCGCGAGCTTGTCCTTGGTGAGGTCGATCCCTTCGGCCTTCTTGAAGTCTTCCGCAAGGAAGTTCAGCAGCTTGTTGTCGAAATCCTCGCCACCCAGGAAGGTGTCGCCATTGGTGGCCTTCACCTCGAACACGCCGTCGCCGATTTCCAGGATCGAAATGTCGAACGTACCACCGCCCAAGTCATAGACGGCGATCGTCTTGCCGTCCTGCTTCTCCAGGCCATAAGCGAGCGCCGCCGCGGTCGGCTCGTTGATGATGCGCAGCACTTCCAGGCCCGCGATCTGGCCGGCGTCCTTGGTCGCCTGGCGCTGCGCGTCGTTGAAGTAAGCGGGCACCGTGATCACCGCCTGGGTGACCGGCTCGCCGAGATAATTCTCGGCGGTTTCCTTCATCTTCTGCAGCGTGAAGGCCGAAATCTGCGAGGGGCTGTAATCCTTGCCGCCCGCCTCGACCCAGGCGTCGCCATTGCTGCCACGCACGATCTTGTACGGCACCAGTTCGGTGTCGCGCTTGGTGACGGGATCGTCATAGCGGCGGCCGATCAGCCGCTTCACCGCGAATACCGTATTGTCGGGATTGGTCACCGCCTGGCGCTTGGCCGGCTGGCCGATCAACCGCTCGCCATCCTTGGCGAAAGCGACGATCGACGGGGTGGTACGCGCACCCTCGACATTCTCGATCACCTTGGGCTTGCCGCCTTCCATCACGGCGACGCACGAATTGGTGGTGCCCAAGTCGATACCGATTACTTTACCCATGGTCCTCTATCGGCCCCCATCCACAAAAAACACTAGCCTGATGCGCCCCGCGCCCCCAAGCGCGGCACAGCAACGTCTCGGGATATAGGCGGGCTTTTCGGGATATAGGCGGGCTTTTGCTTGCCGCAAGATTGCTTGGTTTCTACAAAATGGCGGTTGGTTCCAGATGGAGAATAGCTCGATGATCCGCGCCCTCGCCCGCCCCGCGCTGCTTGGCGCCGCGCTGCTCGCCACCGGGCTCGCCGGTTGCGGCGAAGCGCCGGTGCTGCGGGTGGACCATGCCTATGTCCGGCTGAGCGCGGTGAAGGGCAACCCGAGCGCCGCCTATTTCACCGTCCATGGCGGCCCCGCGGCGACCAAGCTGCTGAGCGTCACCTCGCCCTTCGTCATCAAGAGCGAGCTGCACGCCTCGATGCAGCATAACGGCGCGGCGATGATGATGCCGGAGCGCGCGATCGACGTGCCCGCCAAGGCCGAGCTGACCTTCGCGCCAGGCGGTCGCCACGCGATGCTCTATGACGTGAACGAAGGCGTGAAGCCCGGCGGCCGCATCCCGCTGGTGTTCACCTTCGCCGACAATAGCCGGATCGAGGTGACCGCGCCGGTGATCGCCGCGGGCGACGCCGCGCCCAAGGAATAACGCCGCCCAAAACCGCTTGCGCGATCCCCGCCCCCGCGCGACAAATCGCGCCGATTTGGGGGAGGATGATCACGATGCTTCGCACCGCTTTCGCGTTGCTGCTCGCAGGCTGCGCGTTGCCGCTCGCCGCGCAGGAGGCGCCGACGCGCCTCTTCACCGGCGGCGATCTGTTCAACCTTGAACAGGCGGCCGATCCGCAGATCAGCCCCGATGGCCGCGCCATCGCCTATGTCCGCCGCACCGGCGACATCATGGCCGATCGGATGGCGAGCGCGATCTGGCTGATCGACACCACGACCGGCGCGCAATCGCCCCTCGCCGCCACCGGCGCGAGTCCGCGCTGGTCGCCCGATGGCACCCGCCTCGCTTATGTCGCGGCCGAGCCGGGCCAGGCGCCGCAGCTCTATGTCCGCTGGCTGGCGAGCGGCGCGACCGCCCGCGTCACCGGCCTGCCCGACAGCCCCGATGCGATCACCTGGTCCCCCGATGGCCGCCAGATCGCCTATACGATGCGCGTGCCCGCCGAGGGACAGCGCCTGGGCAAGGCGCCGGCCAGGCCCGAAGGCGCCAAATGGGCCGAACCGCTCGAAATCATCGACCGCGTCACCTACCGCGCCGATGGTGGCGGCTATGTGCGGCCGGGGTTCGACCATCTGTTCGTCGTCTCCGCCGATGGCGGCGCCCCGCGCCAGCTGACCTTCGGCAACTTCCAGGATGGCGGCCCGCTCAGCTGGACCAAGGACGGGCGCCACATCGTCTTCTCGGCCAATCGCCGTGCGGATTGGGAACGCGAGCCCAATGACAGCGAGCTGTTCAGCGTCGAGGTCGCGACCGGAACGCTGCGCCAGCTGACCAAGCGCTACGGCCCCGATCAATCGCCGGCGGTCTCGCCCGACGGCACCAAGATCGCCTATCTCGGCAATGACGACAGCTATCGCAGCAACGAGCCGGCGCAGCTTTACCTGATGGACGCCGATGGCGCCAACCCGCGATCGCTCACCGCCAAGCTCGATCGCGACATCGACGTCGCGGTGTGGGCGAGCGATGGGCGCGGCATCTATGTCAGCTATGATGACCATGCCGAAAAGAAGGTCGCGCGCGTCGGGCTTGACGGGCAGATCACCCCGGTGGTCGGCGGGCTCGCGGGCGGGTCGCTCGATCGGCCCTATACCGGCGGCAGCTTCAGCGTCTCGGCCAAGGGGCAGGTCGCCTATACCGGCGGCGATTGGCGCAAGCCGGCGGACGTTTATCTGAACGGCAAGCCGCTCACCCGGCTCAACGAAACCTGGCTGCAGGGCAAGACGCTGGGCGAATTGAAGCCCGTCGCGGTCACCGCCAAGGACGGGCGCAAGATCGACGCCTGGATCGTGCTACCGCCCAATTACCAGCCGGGCACGCGCGTGCCGACGATCCTGGAAATCCATGGCGGCCCGCATTCGGCCTATGCCCCGGTCTTTTCGACCGATTATCAGCTCTACGCGGCGAGCGGCTATGCGGTGGTCTATGCCAATCCGCGCGGATCGACCTCTTACGGCGCCGCCTTCGCCAATCTGATCGACAAGAATTATCCGAGCGAGGATTATGATGATCTGATGGCCGCGGTCGATGCCGTGATCGCGCAGGGCTATGCCGATCCCGACAATCTGTTCGTCACCGGCGGCTCGGGCGGCGGGGTGTTGACCAGCTGGATCGTCGGCAAGACCGATCGCTTCAAGGCGGCGGCCGCGCAGAAGCCGGTGATCAACTGGATCAGCGAGGCGCTGACGATGGACAATACCGGCTTCACCTCGCGCTATTGGTTCAAGAAACAGCCCTGGGAAGACCCGATGAGCTATTGGGCGCACTCGCCCCTGAGCCTGGTCGGCAACGTCAAGACGCCGACGCTCGTCGTCGTCGGCGCCGAGGATTATCGCACGCCGGTGAGCGAGAGCGAGCAATATTACGCCGCGCTCCAGATCCGCGGGGTGCCGACCGCGCTCGTCAAGGTGCCCGGGGCGAGCCATGGCGGCTTCACCGCGCGGCCAAGCCAATCAGCGGCGAAAGCGAGCGCCATCCTCGCCTGGTTCGACAAATATCGCTCCAAAAGGTGAGGCTGGCCGCGACACGCGCGTGACGGAGCCGAGGCAACGGGCTAATCTTGAGGCGGAGGGAGGCCCAACCATGCCGCAGATCATTGATCGTTTCCGCTCGTCGACCGCCGGCTGGCTGCGCGGCTCGCTCGCGGGCTGGGGCACGGTGCTGCTGATCGTGATCGGCCTGCTCGGCAGCTTCTGGGCGCTCGCGCAGCGCCCGGTGGGGGCCTGGGCGTGGCTGTTCCCGCTGGGTCTGGTGGCGGGCGCCGTCATCCTTGCCGCCAAGTGGATCGGGAACCTCGCGACCACCTATGAACTCACCGACGACCGGCTGATCCTGCATCGCGGGGTGCTGATGAAGTCGATCGACGAGATCGAGCTGTACCGGATCAAGGACATCCGCATCGATTTCAGCATCATCAACCAGCTCGCCGATCTCGGCACGATCAGCATCACCTCGTCGGACGAGACGACGCGCGCCGCGCCCCTCGTGCTGCGCGACATCACCCAGGCGCGGGCGCGGCGCGAGCGGCTGCGCGAACTGATCGAGGCCGCCCGGCGCCGGCGCGGCGTGCGCGAGTTCGACATGGTGCGCGAAGAGCTGGGCGAACCGGGCGGATGACGGCGACCGACGCGACCCCGACGCGCGAAAGCCGCCCCCTCACCCCCGGCGAGGTCGGCCTGGCGCGCGGCGTCTTCGGCGCGGCGATCGATTATGCGCGGGTACGGCTGGTGCCGCGCAAATGGGCGTTCTTCCAGCCGCGCGACACGGTGATGGCGCCCTGGGGCCATATCCATTTCCACCCGCGAAGTCCGTGGTGGTGCGCCGATTTCGCGGCATCGACCCTGGCCGCCAAGGCACTGTTCCTGCACGAGATGGTGCATGTGTGGCAGCACCAGGCGGGGCACTGGCTACCGATCGAACGCCATCCCTTTTGCCGTTACGGCTATACGCTCGAACCCGGCAAGCCGTTCGCGCGCTATGGCATCGAGCAGCAGGCGGAGATCGTTCGTCACGCCTTTCTGGCGCGCGAACAGGGAAGCGACGCTGGTCCTCTCGCCGCGATCCTGCCCTTTTCGCCGGCATGACGCGCGACGCCTTCGCCCCGGCGCTGCTCGCGCTCGGCTGCTTCGCGGTGCTCGCGCTGGGGATTGCCATTTACTACCCCTTCCCCAGCCCGTTCGACGAATTGCAGCATTATTCGGTGATCCGCGCCCAGTTCGAGCGGCCCGATCTCGCCGCCGATCCGCGCGACTATGGCATCGTCCGGCCCGATGCGCTGAGCGCGTGGTCGGGTGAGCGGAATTACATCAATCACCCCGCGCTTTATTATCTGCTGTTCGCGCCGCTGCTCGGGCTTGGCGATGGCCCCCTGCCGCTTCGGCTCGCCAATGTCGCGCTCGCCACGGTCGCGCTCGCGCTGGTGCTGGTCGCCGGGTGGCGGCGGATCGAGAGCGCGCGCGGGCGCCTGGCCTTCGCGGTGATCGCCGCGAGCTTTCCCAAGGCGGTGCTCGTCGCGGGGATGATCAACAACGACAATCTGGCCGCGCTGGCGACGGCGCTGGTGTTCGCCGGGCTGGCGCTGCCCGGGGGCGCCGCCTGGCTGGTCGCGCTGGGGCTCGCGCTCGCCGGCTGGACCAAGCTTACCGCGTTCATTGCGTTGGGCGGGACGGTGGGTTGCTATCTCGTGCTGGGCGGTCGGCGCGCCTTGTGGACGGGGCGGACCGCGCTCATCCTCGCCGGCAGCGTGCTGGGGGCGCTCGCTTATGCGGTGATGTGGTGGCGCACCGGGGCGCTGGTGCCGATCAACACCCAAGCCTTCGCCGTACCGCCCGAGGCGCGCGTGGTGCTGACCCCGATCGGCTTCGCCGCGCGCTTCGTGGGCGATTTGGCGCTGAAATGGCCGGCCGCGGAAGCAAGCCTGCCCGCCGCGCTGTCGGGCGTGCTGCTGATCGCCCAGCTGGCGCTCGCCGCCATCGGCGCCCGCGCGGCACCGGCGGCGCGCCGGATCATCCTCGCCTTCCTCGCCGGGACGGCGCTCTTGTTCGTCATCCATCTCGGCTTCGGCTGGCGGGCCTTCGCGACGATGGGCGATCTGACCACCCCGCAATCGCGCTATTACGCGGTGGTGTGGCCCGGGATCGCGCTCGGCGGGGCGCTCGCGCTCGCCGCGCCGCGCGTGCCGCGTTGGCTGACCGCGAGCGGCCTTGCCCTCTATCTGGTGATGACCGTGCCCGGCGGGCTCCTGCTCGCCGCGTTTGCCGCTTAAAGCGCCGCGAGATCGATCGCGGCGTGGCGGTCGAGCGTCTTGGAGCGATCGGGCATTGGGTATTTGAGGCCGGTCGCGCAGTTGAACAGCACGACGCGGTCATCCGCGCTCACCAGCCCCTGGGCGCGTGCTTGATGATAGGCCGCGAGCGTCGCCCCGCCCTCGGGGCAGAGCAGCAGCCCATCCTCGCGCGCGCAACGCTCGACCGCCGCCTCGATCGCGGGATCGTCGACCGCCATCGCGATGCCGCCCGATTCGCGCACCGCGCGCAGGATCAGGAAATCGCCCACCGCGCGCGGCACACGGATGCCGCTGGCGATCGTGTGCGCATTCTCCCAGCGCTCGGCGTGTTCCTTGCCTTCCTCGAACGCCTTCACCATCGGCGCGCAGCCGCTCGCCTGCACCGCGAACATCTTCGGCCGCTTCGCCCCGATCCAGCCGAGCGCTTCCAGCTCGGCGAAGGCCTTCCACATGCCGATCAGCCCGGTGCCGCCGCCGGTCGGGTAGAAGATCGCGTCGGGCAGTTCCCAGCCGAATTGCGCCGCGAGCTCCAGCCCCATCGTCTTCTTGCCCTCGATCCGATAGGGCTCCTTGAGCGTCGAGACATCGTACCAGCGGCCTTCCGCCGCGCCCTTGGCGACGATCGCGCCGCAATCGTCGATCAGCCCGTTGACGCGGTAGACCCGCGCCCCCTGCAGCGCGATCTCGCGCACGTTGATCTCGGGCGTGTCGTCGGGGCAGAGCACGATCGTCTCGATCCCCGCGCGGCTCGCATAGGCGGCGAGCGCGGCGCCGGCATTGCCGTTGGTGGGGATGGCGATGCGGGTGACGCCAAGCGCCTTGGCCATGCTGACCGCCATCACCAGCCCGCGCGCCTTGAACGATCCGGTGGGGAGCCGCCCCTCGTCCTTCACCAGCACCTTCGCGCCGCCCGACCGGGGCACGGGGATCAGCGGGGTTTCGACCTCGCCCAGGCTGACGATGTTGGCCGCGTCGCGCACCGGCAGCAGCTCGCGCCAGCGCCACAGGTCGGTCGGCCGCGCTTCCACCAGCGCCCGGGGAAGCGCGGCCTTCAGCGCCGCCAGATCATAGCGGACGATCACCGGCCGCCCAACCGATGACAGCCCGCGCGGCTGGTCCGCCGGGTAATGCTCGCCGGTCATCGAGCATTCGAGATGGGTGACGAACGACGCGCGGGGTTCGGTGAGGTTGGGGTTTAAAGTCATGCAGCGCTTGGTGGCGTACGTGGCCGGCTTGTCAAGCTTGGCCGCGGAGGAAGCTCCTAGCGCAGCCAAATCAACGTCACCCCGGGCTTGACCCGGGGTGACGGAGCCAGAAAATGGAGAGTGCCTGCCTGTTTAGGGTGTACGACTACCCCGCCTTCGCCACGGCGACCATCGCCGGACGCAGCAGGCGGTCCTTGATCTTGTAGCCCGGCTGCAGCTCCTGCACGATCGTGCCGGGTTCGGCGTCGCTCGGCAGTTCGAGCATCGGCTGGTGCAGATTGGGGTCGAGCTTCTCGCCCAGTGACGAGAGCTTCACGATCCCCTGGCGCTCGAACACCGCGTTCAGCTCGCGCGCGGTGCCTTCGATGCCGGAAACCAGCCCTTTCAGCTTCTCGTCCTCGCGCAGTTCGGCGGGGATCGCCGCCAGCGCGCGCTCGAAATTGTCGGCCACCGACAGCAGATCACGCGCGAAGCTCGTCACCGAATAGGTGCGCGCGTCGGCGATCTCCTTCTCCAGCCGGCGGCGGACATTCTGGGTGTCGGCGGCGGCATAGAGCAGCTGCTGCCGGGCATCGGCCAGCTGCGTCTCCAGCTCGGCGAGGCGCGCGGCGCCCTCGTCGGCGGGGGCTGCGGTTTCGGCGGTTTCGCCGGCAAAATCCTTGTTCTCGGTCTCGCTCATAACTTCCCTATGGCATCAAGCGGGCAAGCGCCCCGGCCGTGAAATCGACCATTGGCACAATGCGCGCGTAGTTCAACCGCGTCGGGCCGATCACCCCCACCACCCCGACCACGCGCCCGTCAAGCCCGTGGAACGGGCGGGCGATCACCGACGATCCCGATAGCGCGAACAGGTTGTTCTCCGCGCCGATGAAGATGCGCGTCGCGTTCGCGTCGCGCGCGCGATCGAGCAGGCCGGCGACTTCCTGCTTGCCGTCGAGATCGTCGAGCAGATCGCGCACCCGGTCGAGGTCGGCGGCGGCGGCGGCGTCGATCAACCGCGCCTGCCCGCGCACGATCAGCACCGGGCGGCGCTCGCCATCCTCGCTCCACACCGCGAGCCCGCGTTCGACGAGCGCGCGCGCGGCGCTATCGAGGGCGGCGCGTTCGGCGGCGATCTCCCGGTCGAGCCGCGCCCGCGCTTCGGCGAGCGTCAGCCCGCCGAACATCGCGCTCACATAGTTCGCGGCTTCGGCGAGCGCGCTGGCGGTGGTGCCCTCCGGCAGCGCGACGACGCGGTTCTCGACCGTGCCATCCTCCGCGACCAGCACCGCGAGCGCCTGATCGTGCGACAGCGGCACGAACGCGATCTGGCGCAGCCGCACCTCGCGCTTGGGGACGAACACCAGCCCGGCGCACGCCGAAAGCCCGGAGAGCGCGGCGGTGGTCGCGGCGAGCGCCTCCTCGATCGGACCGGGCTGGCCGACCTGCGATTCGATCGCGGCGCGCTCCTCGGCGCTCGGCTCCATCGCCTGCATCATCCCGTCGACGAACAGGCGCAATCCCGTGTCGGTCGGCATCCGCCCGGCCGAAGTGTGCGGCGCGGCGAGCAGGCCCAGCTCCTCCAAATCCTGCATCACATTGCGGATCGAGGCGGGCGAGAGGTTGAGCGTGGAGAGCTTGGCGATGGTGCGCGAGCCGATCGGCGCGCCGGTTTCGAGATAGGCTTCGACCACCATCCGAAACACGTCGCGCGCGCGGTCGCTGAGTTCATGGATGTTCGGGGTCATGGCTTGGCGCAAATTAGGCAAGCCGGGCGGGAGGGGCAAGGACATCACCTCGAACCCATCCTCACCCTCCCCGGCGAAGGCCGGGGCCCAGCCTCGCCACGGTCGCAAGGGCGCGCAGCCGCTCCGGCGGCGGGGTCACTGGGCCCCGGCCTGCGCCGGGGAAGGTGTTTGCGTTCCGCCTAGCGCGCATTGCCTCCCCCCGCAAAGCCGCCTAGGCCGCTCGCCGACGAACAGGGAGACCCGAAAATGCGCCCCAGCGGCCGAGCGCCCGATCAAATGCGCGCCATCACCATCGAACCGCGTTTCACCAAACATGCCGAGGGCTCGGTGCTGATCGGCTTTGGCGACACCAAGGTGCTCGTCACCGCGAGTGTCGAGGAACGCGTGCCTCCCTTCCTGCGCGGCAAGGGCGAAGGCTGGGTGACGGCGGAATATGGGATGCTCCCCCGCGCCACCCACACCCGTGGCAACCGCGAGGCGGCGAAGGGTAAGCAATCGGGGCGCACCCAGGAAATCCAGCGGCTGATCGGCCGCTCGCTGCGTGCCGTCACCGACCTGAAACTGCTTGGCGAGCGCCAGATCACGCTCGATTGCGACGTGATCCAGGCCGATGGCGGCACCCGAACCGCGAGCATCAGCGGCGCCTGGGTGGCGCTGCGGCTGGCGATCGACGGGCTGCTGAAGCAAGGCAAGCTCACCGCCGATCCGCTGACGCAGAAGGTCGCGGCGATCAGCTGCGGCGTGTGGCGCGGCACGCCGGTGCTCGACCTCGACTATGATGAGGATTCGACCGCCGACGCCGACGCCAATTTCGTCCTGCTCGAAAACGGCCATATCGCCGAGGCGCAGGCGACCGCCGAAGGCGCGCCCTATGACGAGGAAGCGCTGCTCCGCCTGCTCCGCCTCGCCCGGATCGGCTGCGGCGAGATTTTCGCCGCGCAGGCGCGGGCGCTGGCATGAGCCAGGCGCTACGCCGCCTCACCCCCGGCAAGCTGGTGATCGCCAGCCACAATCAAGGCAAGGCGCGCGAGATTCGCGATTTGCTGGGGCCTTATGGCATGGAGCCCGTCTCCGCCGCCGAGCTCGATCTGCCCGAGCCGGAGGAGACCGGCACCAGCTTCTTCGCCAATGCCGAACTGAAGGCGCGCTCGGCGGCCGATCTGTCGGGGCTGGTCGCGCTCGCCGACGATAGTGGGCTGTGCGTCGAGGCGCTGGGCGGCGATCCGGGCGTGTACACCGCCAACTGGGCCGAGACGGCGGACGGCACGCGCGACTGGCTGATGGCGATGGAGAAGGTCGAGGCCAAGCTCCAGGCGCTGGGGCCGGACGTGAGCCGCGCGGCGCATTTCGTCTGCACGCTCGCGCTCGCCTGGCCCGATGGGCATGTGAACTGGTTCGAGGGGCGCGTCGAAGGCACGCTCACCTGGCCGCCGCGCGGGACGCTGGGGTTCGGCTATGATCCGGTGTTCGTGCCGCTCGGCGAAACCCGCAGCTTCGCCGAGCTCGACCCGGTGGAGAAGAAGCAGCTGAGCCACCGCACCCGCGCGTTCGAGGCGCTGGTGGCGGGGGTGCTGAGCTAATCTGCCGGGACCGCGCGCCAACCCGATGCTCGCGCTCTACATCCACTGGCCGTTCTGCGTCGCCAAATGCCCCTATTGCGACTTCAACAGCCATGTTCGCGCGGCAGTGGACCAGGCGCGCTGGCGCGCGGCGCTGCTCGCCGATCTGGCGCATGAGGCGGCGCGCACCACCGGGCCGCTTGGATCGATCTTCTTTGGCGGCGGCACCCCCAGCCTGATGCCGCCCGAGACCGTCGCCGCGCTGATCGCGGCGGCGGAACAGGCCTGGGGGTTCGCACCGGGCATCGAGATCACGCTGGAGGCGAACCCGAGCTCGGTCGAGGCGGCGCGCTTCGCCGATCTCGCGGCGGCGGGGGTCAACCGCGTCTCGCTCGGGCTGCAAGCGCTCGACGATGCCGCGCTGCGTTTCCTGGGCCGCGCGCATGATCTGGCCGAGGGGCTCGCCGCGCTCGATGTGGCGCAGCGCGTGTTCGACCGTGTGAGCTTCGATCTGATCTATGCCCGGCCGGGGCAAGGCGCGGGCGACTGGGAGGCGGAACTCCGGCGCGCGCTCGGCTTCGGCACCGAGCACCTGTCGCTCTATCAGTTGACGATCGAGCCCGGCACGCGCTTCGCGACCGAGGCCGCCGCCGGCCGCCTATCGCTTCCCGATGAGGATGACGCCGCCGCCCTGTTCGAGGCGACGCGGGCGATCACGGCGGCGGCGGGGTTGCCGGCCTATGAAGTCTCCAACCATGCCCGGCCGGGCGCCGAGAGCCGCCATAACCTGACCTACTGGCGCTATGGCGATTATGCCGGCATCGGCCCCGGCGCGCATGGCCGGCGCGGCGGGCAGGCGACGCAGCGCCACCGCAAGCCCGAAAACTGGCTGAGCGCCGTCGATCGGCGCGGCGACGGGCTGGAGAGCGAAACCGCGCTCACCCCCGAAGAGCGCGCCCGCGAGGCGCTGGTGATGGGCCTGCGACTTGCCGAGGGCGTGGACCTTACCAGAGTGGCGGCGCTGGGCGGCGGGGCGCTGGGCGGGGTGGTCGACGAAGCGGCGATCGCGCTGCTCGCACGCGAAGGGCTGGTCGCGCGCGACGGCGAACGGCTGCGCGCGACCGAGGCGGGGATGCTCGTGCTCAACGCCGTGATCGCGGCGGTGGCGCGGTAAGCAGGAGCGCCGCTTTCGCGGTCCTTGGAGCGGTTGTTACATCTTCGATACCACCGTAACCCCGGCCCCCGAGCCGGGGTCCCGCCGCCTCGCGACGGCAAGAAGAAAAGCGAGACCCCGGCTCGAAGGCCGGGGTGACGGTGGTAAATTTGACGGCGGGTAGTCTAAGTCGTCAAAAATACTGTCCGGTCGAACCGTCAGCGTCGTCAAACCAGGGTCGAGGCCCAACCCGCGACCTAAAACCCCGCCGGCGCGGGGCTCACCGTCGCGCTCGCGCCGCCGCGGATTTCCTGGACTTCGAGCGCGCGCTCGGCGACGCCATCGGGGCCGAAGCGGAACGCGCCGTCGAGCCCCGCGAACCCGCCCTTGTCGGCGAGCGCGCCGACCGGAAAGGGCGTGCCCACCCGCCAATCGCGCGCGATCCGTACCGTCAGCAACACGCCATCATAGGCGAGGCTCGACAGGCGGAACGGCGCGGTGCCGAAGCGCGCCCGGTACTTCTGGGCATATTGGCGGTACAGGCTGTTCGAGACGCTGGCATACCAGGCGCCGGCGAGCGCGGGGTTGGCGGCGATGCTCGTCTCGGTATTCCATAAATCGGTGCCGAGGATTTGCGCCGCCTGCCCGCCATTCTTGCGGATGAGCGGCACCGCGAGCGCGCTGGCGGCGCCCGAATCGGCGATCAGCACAGCGCGATAGGGTGAATTGCGCGCCAGCCGCAGGATCGCCCCGTTCAGCGATCCGGGCTGGCGATCATAGGTTTGCAGCGCGAGCACCTGGCCGCCGGTCGCCTCCACCGCGCGCAGCATCGCGGTCGCGGCGCGCTCGCCATAGAGGCCATTGGGGACGAGGCCGGCGAAATCCTTGATGCCCTTGCTCGCGGCATAGCGCACCACCCGCTCGATCGACTGCTGCGGCGCATAGCCGAGCAGGTACACGCCGTCGCCCGCCACGCTCACATCGTTGGAAAAGGCGATGATCGGCACCCCTGCGCGCTTGGCGAGCGGGGCGGCGATGCGCACATCCTCGGCGAGCAGCGGCCCCAGGATCAGCCGGTTGCCGTCCGCCAGCGCCTGCTGGACCGCGACCGCGGCGCCGCGATTGGTGTCATAGCTGGTGATCCGGATGCGATCGGTCTTGGTGTCGAGGATCGCGAGCTGGGTCGCATTGGCCAGACTCTGGCCGACCGCGGCGTTGGGGCCGCTGAGCGGCACGAGCAGCGCGATCCGCTGGCGCTCGGTATCCTGCGGGATGGCGCTGTCGACGCGGGGTTGCGCGGCGACGGGCGCGGTCGTCGTCGGGCGTTGCGGGCCGGGCGCGGGGCCGCGCGGCACCACCGTCTGGCACGCCGAGAGCGCCAGGCCCAATCCGATCGCCAGCACCCGGCCGAACAGCCGGCGCCGTTGCGCGCCCATATGCGCCTCTGCCATGACTCGTCCCCGATGACCCTTCCTGCCGGCCTCTATATCGTCGCGACGCCGATCGGCAATCTCGGCGATCTCTCGTCCCGCGCCGCAGAGGTGCTGCGCACGGCCGATCTGATCGCGGCGGAAGATACGCGCGTGACCGCGCGTTTGCTCCATCATCTCGGCGTCAAACGCCCGATGACGCCCTATCACGACCATAATGCCGATGCCGTCCGCCCCGGTTTGGTCGCCCGGCTGGGGCAGGAGGCGGTCGCGCTGGTGAGCGATGCCGGCACGCCGCTGATCTCCGACCCCGGCTATAAACTGGTGCGCGACGCCCGCGCCGCCGGGCACCGGGTGGTGACGGTCCCCGGCCCCTGCGCGGCGATCGCGGCGCTGACGCTCGCCGGGCTGCCGACCGACCGCTTCCTGTTCATGGGCTTCCTGCCGGCGAAAGCGGGGGCGCGCGGCGCCGCGATCGCCGGGGTCGCGGGGGTGGCGGCGACGCTGATATTCTATGAAAGCGGACCGCGCCTGGGCGCGACGCTCGCCGCGCTCGCGCACGGGCTGGGCGACCGCGCGGCGACGGTCGCGCGCGAAATCACCAAGCTGTACGAGGAGGCGGTGAGCGGGCCGTTGACCGAGCTCGCCGCGCGCTATGCCGAAGCGCCGCCCAAGGGCGAGATCGTGATCGTCGTCGCGCCGCCGGGGGAAGCCCCGCCGCCATCTGCCGCCGATGCCGACGCGGCGCTGCGCGAAGCGCTCGAACGGCTGCCGGCGAGCAAGGCGGCGGGCGAGGTCGCCAAGGCGCTCGGCCTCGATCGCCGCGCGCTTTATGCGCGGGCGCTGGAGCTCAAAGGGTGAGCCGCTCGCCCGAGGCGCGCCGCCGCGCCGATGATTTCGGCCGCCGGGGCGAAGCCTTCGCCGCGCGCTGGCTGGCGGAACGCGGCTGGGAGGTGGTCGCGCAGCGGGTGCGGACCAAGGCCGGCGAGATCGACCTGATCGCCAAACGCCCCGGCCTGATCGCGTTCGTCGAGGTGAAGACGCGCGCGAGCGCGGCCGAGCTCGATCTCGCGATCGACGCCGCGCGCCTCGCCCGCGTGGCGGCTGCCGCCGAGCTGCTGCTCGCCGATTACGCGACGGGCGGCGAGGACGCGCGGATCGACGTGCTGCTGATCGCGCCGGGCGCGGTGCGGCATATCGAGAATGCGTGGCTGGGGTGACCTCGGCCTTTGGCGCCACTCCCCCCTTCCCCGGCGCAGGCCGGGGCCCAGTATCGCCGCCTAAGCCCGGGAAGCGCTCCGTTGCAAGCGTCCCGCCGCTAGGCCCCGGCCTTCGCCGGGGAAGGTGAGAAGGAAGGAGGAGCGCCGCGGTCTCCCCGCTCGACAGGCTCGCCATTCCGCTCCACTAGAGCGCCAGGAGGACCGCCATGCCGCTCACCGTCGCCGTCCAGATGGACCCGCTCGACCAGATCAACATCGCCGGCGATTCGACCTTCGCGCTGATGCTCGCCGGGCAGAAGCGCGGGCATCGGCTGTTCCACTATCTGGCCGAGGATCTCAGCTATTCGGCCGGGCGGGTGTGGACGAAGGCGCACCCCGTCACCGTCCAGCGCCAGCCGGGCGCGCATTATCATTTCGAGGCGCCGGTGCGGCTTGACCTGGGCGAGGAAGCCGACGTGGTGCTGATGCGGCAAGACCCGCCCTTCGACCTCGGCTATATCACCGCCACTCATTTGCTGGAGCGCATCGCGCACCAGACTTTGGTCGTGAACGACCCCGCCTCGGTGCGCAACGCCCCCGAAAAGGTGTTCGTGCTCGATTATGCGCGCTTCATGCCGCCGACGCTGGTGACGCGCTCGCTGGCCGATGCGCGCGCGTTCCTCGACGAGCATGGCGAGATCGTGGTCAAACCGCTCCACGGCAATGGCGGCAAGGCCATCTTCCGCGTGGGTTCGGACGGGGCCAACCTTTCGGCGCTGATCGAGCTGTTCAACCAGACGTGGCGCGAGCCGCACATGATCCAGGCGTTCCTTCCCGAGGTGGCCGCCGGCGACAAGCGCATCGTGCTGGTGGATGGCGAGGTCGCGGGGGCGATCAACCGGCTGCCGGGGGCGGGCGAGATCCGCTCCAACCTCGCGGTCGGCGGCTCGGCCGAAAAGACCCAGCTGACCGAGGCCGAGCGTGAGATTTGCGCGGCTCTGGGGCCGGAGCTGAAGCGGCGCGGGCTGTTGTTCGTCGGGATCGACGTGATCGGCGGCAAATGGCTGACCGAGATCAACGTCACCTCGCCCACCGGGATCGTCGCGATCGAACGCTTCGACGGCACCGATGTCGCGGGGCTGATCTGGGATGCGATCGAGGCGAAGCTGGCGGGGTAGATTTTCACGCGGAGGCGCGGAGACGCAGAGGGGGAGCTGAGACAAGTATCGCGCGAAGCGCCTTCAATCGTGGTGCGTTAGCGCGCCTGCGGCGCAGGCTGAAATGCCACGGCTCCCCCCGCGTCCTCCCTTTGCGTCCTCTGCGCCTCTGCGCGAAAAATTCTTTCCTCCGCGTCTCCGCGTCTCCGCGTGAACCAGTCTAGCGCCCCTCCCGCGCCAGCAGCGCCGCCTTGCGCTCCAGCCCCCAGGCATAGCCCCCCGCCCCGCCATCGGCGCGCCGCGCGCGGTGGCAGGGGATGAGCACCGCGACCGGGTTCGCCGCGCACGCCGATCCCGCCGCGCGCACCGCCTGCGGGCGACCGGCGCGCCCGGCGAGCGCCGCATAGCTCAGCGTCTCGCCCGCCGGCACCGCCGCGAGCGCGCGCCACACCGCTTCCTGGAACGCCGTGCCGCGCACATCGAGCGGCAGCGCGTGCGCGCGCGCCGGTTCCTCGACCGCCGCCACCACCTGCTCGGCGAGGCCGGCAAACGCCGCATCGCCGGCGACGATCTCCGCCTGAGGGAAGCGCCGCGCGAGATCGTCTTCGTCCGCGTCGAACGCGACGCGGCACAACCCCTTGTCGGTCGCGGCGATCAGCAGCGGGCCGAGGCTGGTTTCGGCGATCGTCCAGCGGATCACCTCGCCCGCCCCGCCCCGCGCCCAGGCCTTGGGCGCCATGCCGAGCCGAGGAGCGGCGCTCGCGTAGAAGCGGCTCGGCGCCGAATAGCCGGCGTCATAGATCGCCGCCGTCACGCTCGCCTCGCTGGTCAGCGCCTCGGCCGCCGCCCCGGCGCGCAAGGCGCGGGCATAAGCGGCGGGCGACATGCCCACGATCCGGGTGAACAGCCGCTGGAAATGGTGCGGCGCATAGCCGACAGCGGCCGCCAGCTCGGGCAAGGCCAGCCGGTCCTCCGCCGCCTTCAGCAGCGCGACCGCCTGGGCGACCGCCGCCTCGTCGCGCGCCACCTCGTCGGGGCGACAGCGCTTGCAGGCGCGGAACCCCGCCGCGCGCGCCGCCGCGCCATCGGCGTGGAAGCTGACATTTTCGCGCCGGGGCCGGCGCGCGGGGCAGCTCGGCTTGCAATAGACGCCGGTCGAGCGGACGCCCCAGACGAAGCGGCCATCAAAGCCACGGTCGCGCGCGATCAGCGCGGTCCAGGCGGTTTCGGGATCGGGGAGCGTTTCCATGGGCCTTCTCTACGGGCGGCGCGCGCGCGGCGCATCCCGGGCGTTGCGCTCAAACCGATGGACCGGCGGCGGCGACCAGCGCGGCTTCGTAGGTTTCGGCGAGTTGCTCGGCCAGCGCCGCATCGGGCACCGCGCGGGCCAGCGTGATGCCCCCCACCATGATGCCCAGCATCCGCCACGCGCGGATGTCGGCATCGGCACCGGCGAGCCCGGCGGCGAGCGCCGCCTGAACGCCGCGCAATTCCTGCTCGAAAGCGGCGCGGGTCGGTGCCGGCGCGCGCGCCGCCTCGCCGCCGAAAGCGGGCAGCGCGCATAGATTTTCCACATAATCGCGCTTCGCCTGCCCGAAATAGAAGCGCGCGAAGGCGCGAACCCAGTCCGCGCCATGCTCGGCCTGATGCGCCGCGATCCCCGCGCGCAGATCGGCGAGGCCGCGCACGACGATTTCGCGATAGGCGTCCGCCTTCGACGCGAAATGGCCGTAAAAGGCGCCGTTGGTGACGCCGGCCGCCTTCGCGAGCGCGTCGATCCCCAACCCGTCATAGCCCTCGGCCCGGAACCGCGTCGCCGCCGCGTCGAGAATTTTCTTCCGGGTCAGCTCTTTATGCTCGGTGGAATAGCGCATCACGGGCGTCCTCAGACATAAAATACCGATCGCTCTCTTTTTAACCTTGCATAAAGAGCGGTCACTCTCCATTAAAAGAGAGCGTTCGGTATTTAATGCCTCGGCGGTTCCGGGGCAAGCCGATCGCGGATCGAAGATCACCCCTTTGGAACAGGAGTCTCGCCATGAACCGCTATGCTCTGCTCGCCGCGCTCTCCCTGCTCGGCCTTGTCGCGTCGGCCGCCGCCGCGCCGCGCCAATTGCTGCTCGATGTCGATTTTCCCGCGCGTGACGTGGCGCAGGTGGAGGTGGGTGACTTCCATTTCCGCCCCGGCCAGAAGGCGCCGGTCCACACCCATGCCGCGCCCGCGATCGGTTATGTATCGAAGGGCACGATCCTTTACCAGGTGGAAGGTCAGCCGATGCAGGTGCTGAAGGCGGGTGACGCCTTTTACGAGCCCGCCGGCCCGCGCATCCTGCATTTCGACAATGCCTCGGCGAGCGCGGAAGCGGTGTTCACCGATTTCAACCTGGAGCGCGCGGGCGACCCCTTCATCGTGTTCGAGCAGCAGCCGAGCGAGAAGATCGACCGGCGCACTTTCCCCACCGCCGCGCTCGCGCTGCCGGGCGTGCGGGGGGCGCGGGCGGCGGCGCTCCGGCTCGATCGGGCGGAGACGCTGCGTGGGCCGCTGCTCGGCTATGTCGCGGCCGGGCAAGTGACGCTCGCCGGGCGCCGTTATCGCCAGGGGGAGACGTTCAGTCTCGCGGCGGGCCAAAGCGCGGCCGCACGCCCCATCGGCACCGCGCGCGCGATCGCCTTCACGCCCGTGCGCTGATCAGGCCGCGCGAACCTCGGCGATCAGCCGGTTGATCTGGCGGCGCAGGGTTTCGACCCCGCCCGCCACATCATCGGCGGTGGTCGCCAGGTCGCTCGCCGTGCCGCGGGTGCGCTCGGCGCGCTCGTGGAGCGCCTGCACGTTCATCGCCGCGTTGGCGGTCCCCTCCTCCACCTCGGCGATCGCGGTCCCGATGCGCCGCGTCATGTCGCGCTGCTGGGAGACCGCGCGCGCGACATCGCTCGCCGAGGAACCGAGCGCGGCGACCAGCTCGTCGACCGAAGCGATGGTGGTCAGCACCGTGTCGCTCGCGGCGCGCACCGCCGCCAGCCGCGCCTCGATCTTGCCCGCCGCCGCCTGGGTCTGGCGCGCGAGGCCCTTCACTTCCTCGGCGACGACGGCGAAGCCCCGCCCCGCCGGGCCGGCACGCGCCGCCTCGATCGTGGCGTTCAGCGCGAGCAGATTGGTCTGCCCGGCGATCCCGGCGATGAAATCGAGCACGGTCGAAATCTCGCTCACCAGCGCGCCGAGCGATTCGGCATGGTCGCGCCCCTGCAGCGTGCGCTCACGCACCGTGCCGACCGACCCCCGCGAAAGCTGCACCGCCTCGCTGATATGGTCGATCGCCGCGGTCAGCGCGCCGGAGCTGTGCGCGATCGTGCGCGCGCTCCCCGCGCTCTGTTCGGCGAGCGCGGCGGTGGCGAGCGCGTGATGCTCGGCCTCCGCCGCCTGGCCCGACAGGATGGTCGCGGTCTCGCGCAAGGCGGGACCGGCCGATTTCAGCCGCCGCACCACGCCCGCCGCCTCGCGCTCGAACTGGGCGAACAACCGGTCGAGATCGGCGGCGCGGCGCGCGCTTTCGGCATGTTCGCGCATCTCGCGTCGATGGAGCGCTTCCTCGGCGCGGCGCCGCTCGTCCGCCAGCCGGCGCGCGTCGAGCGAGCGCTGGCGCGCGAAGGCGAGCGCGCGGGCGATGTCGCCGATCTCGTCGCCGCGATCGAGGCCGGGAATCGTGCCGTCATGGCGATCGTCGGTGATGCGATGGGTCGCGATCACGATCTCGGCGAGTGGCGCGCCGATGTCACGGCGAACCATCCCCACCCCCCACCAACCAATCCCCGCCGCCGCCACGATCAGCAGCAGCGCGATCACGAAGGCGCGGACAAAGCCGTTGGCGAGCGCCGCCTTATGCAGCTCTGCATCGTCGCGCAGGTCGGCGATCAGCGAATCGCTCGCCGCCATCAGCGGGTCGAACGCGGTGTTGACGGTGCCGCTGATGAAGAAATCCAGCCGGTCGGTCTGGCCGTGGCGCAGCATCGTCTCCAGCTGGCCGATCGCGCGATCGGCATCGGCCCGCGCGGCGGCGACGCGGTCGATCGCGGGCTTGTGCTCGTCCTCGAGCGGATCGGCGCGGAAGCGGGTCCAGCTCGCGGCGACATCCTCGCGCGCCATGCCGATCGCGTCGATCGCCCCGGCGAGCGTCGCATTGCCCGATTGCACCTTGTGCGCGGTGGCGAGCGCGGCGGCATAGCCCTCGGTCATCCGCTGCAACTCGCTCACCGGGCTCAGATGCTGGTCGACCAGCTTGATCACCGCCTGGCGGGTAGAGATCGCCCCCACCAGCATCGCCAGCGCGATCAGCGCTTGCACCCCGATCAGTGCGAACAGCGCGCGGTTCAGCTTACCGCTGATCCCCCGCCGCGGTTGCAGTGCGAACGTGCGCAGGCGGTCGAGCAAGGGAATCATCGGCGGCCAAAATCCCGAAATCGCTTCGGTTCGCCCAACTAGGCGCCACCGCCGAAGACAAGGTTAACCGAATGTTGCACCACGATGACACGCCCGGTTTTTCGCGGCTCCGCGCCCCGTGACGGGCGGTGCTTGCATCGCCGGCGGGTGGGTGCTAGCAGCCGCCCAACTCGGCGGGGGGCGCCTAGCCTTGCCGCGCCCGAGGCTATTTTCATTTTCGCGAAGAGGGTGTCGATCGCGTGGACATGTCCAGCGGCCAAATGAGCAGCGGTATCCAGGCCAGCCTTGCCGGGCGTTACGCGACCGCGCTGTTCGAAATCGCCCGCGATACCAAGTCGATCGACACGGTGGAGGCGAGCCTCGCCTCGCTGCGCGCCGGGCTGGACGAATCGGCGGAGCTCGCCCGGCTCACCACCAGCCCGCTCGTCAGCCGGGGCGAGGCGCTGAAGGCGGTGGCGGCGCTGGGTGACGCGCTCGCGCTCGATCCCACCACCCGCAATTTCATCGGCGTGCTCGCCGAGAATCGCCGGCTCGGGCAGCTGGCGGCGGTGATCAAGACCTTCCGCCTGCTCGCCGCGCACCATCGCGGCGAGACGACCGCCGAAGTCACCTCGGCGCACCCGCTCGCCGACGATCAGGTCGATGCGCTGAAACAGGCGCTGCGCCACCGGCTGGGGCGTGAGGTGGCGGTCGATCTGTCGGTCGATCCCGGCCTGCTCGGCGGGCTGGTGGTGCGCATCGGCAGCCAGATGATCGACAGCTCGATCAAGACCCGGTTGAACGCACTCGCACACGCAATGAAAGGCTGACGGCTTTGCCGTCTGGGAAAGGCTGACGGCCGCGCCGTCGAGACATCGAAAGACGGCCACGCCGTCGGGGAAAGGTTGAACATGGATATCCGCGCCGCAGAAATCTCCAAGGTCATCAAGGACCAGATCGCCAATTTCGGCACCGAGGCGCAGGTCTCGGAAACCGGCCAGGTGCTGTCGGTGGGTGACGGCATCGCGCGCGTCTATGGTCTCGACAACGTCCAGGCGGGCGAGATGGTCGAGTTCGCGAACGGCGTGCAGGGCATGGCGCTCAACCTCGAAGCCGACAATGTCGGCGTCGTGATCTTCGGCTCGGACGCCGAAATCCGCGAAGGCGACACGGTGAAGCGGACCGGCACCATCGTGGACGTGCCGGTCGGCCGGGGCCTGCTCGGCCGCGTCGTCGACGCGCTCGGCAACCCGATCGACGGCAAGGGCCCGATCGAGGCCACCGAGCGCCGCCGCGTCGAAGTGAAGGCGCCCGGCATCATCCCGCGCAAGTCGGTGCATGAGCCGGTGCAGACCGGGCTGAAGGCGATCGACGCGCTCGTCCCCGTCGGCCGTGGCCAGCGCGAGCTGATCATCGGCGACCGCCAGACCGGCAAGACCGCGGTCGCGATCGACACCTTCATCAACCAGAAGTCGGTCAACCAGGGCGACGACGAGAGCAAGAAGCTCTACTGCATCTACGTCGCGGTCGGCCAGAAGCGCTCGACCGTCGCGCAGATCGTCCGCCAGCTCGAAGAAAATGGCGCGATGGAATATTCGATCGTGGTCGCCGCGACCGCGTCGGAGCCCGCGCCGCTGCAGTTCCTCGCGCCCTATACCGGCTGCGCGATGGGCGAGTTCTTCCGCGACAACGGGATGCACGCCGTGATCGTGTATGACGATCTGTCGAAGCAGGCGGTCGCCTATCGCCAGATGTCGCTGCTGCTGCGCCGCCCGCCGGGCCGCGAAGCCTATCCGGGCGACGTGTTCTATCTCCACAGCCGCCTGCTCGAGCGCGCCGCGAAGATGAACGACGAGAACGGCAATGGCTCGCTCACCGCGCTGCCGATCATCGCGACGCAGGCGGGCGACGTGTCGGCGTACATTCCGACCAACGTGATCTCGATCACCGACGGCCAGATCTTCCTCGAAACCGACCTGTTCTTCGCGGGCATCCGCCCGGCGATCAACGTCGGCCTCTCGGTCAGCCGCGTCGGCTCGGCGGCGCAGACCAAGGCGATGAAGAAGGTCGCGGGTTCGATCAAGCTGGAGCTGGCGCAGTATCGCGAAATGGCGGCGTTCGCGCAGTTCGGCTCGGACCTCGACGCTTCGACCCAGAAGCTCCTCAACCGCGGCGCGCGGCTGACCGAGCTGCTGAAGCAGCCGCAGTTCAACCCGCTGCCCTTCGAGGAGCAGGTGGTGTCGATCTTCGCCGGCACGCAGGGCTATCTCGACGCGATCCCGACCGCGCAGGTGACGCGCTATGAAGCGGCGATGCTCCAGCATTTCCGCACCGCGCACGCCGATATCCTCGGCGACATCCGCGACAAGCGTGACCTGACCGACGAAACCCGCGCGAAGCTGAAGGACGCGCTGACGGCGTTCGGCAAGACGTTTGCGTGAAGCAATTAGCCCTCTCCCGCAGGCGGGAGAGGGTTGGGTGAGGGGGTGAACCGGGCACGGCGCCCTGCGGCAAAACCCTCACCCCGACCCTCTCCCGCAAGCGGGAGCGGGAGAAGGACAGACAGCCCGACCCTCTCCCGGAATTGGGAGCGGGAAAAGGAAAGACAGATGGCGAGCCTTAAGGCCCTTAAAATCCGCATCGGCTCGGTGAAGTCGACGCAGAAGATCACCAAGGCGATGAAGACCGTCGCCGCCGCCAAGCTGCGCCGCGCGCAGGACGCGGCCGTTGCCGCGCGCCCCTATGCGCAGCGGCTGGAAGCGGTGATGGCGAGCCTTGCCAGCAAGGTGACGGTCAGCGCCTCCTCGCCCAAGCTGCTGAGCGGCACCGGGCGCGATCAGGTGCATCTGCTCGTCGTCGCGACTTCCGAGCGCGGCCTCGCGGGCGGGTTCAACACCAACATCGTCCGCCTCGCCCGCCGCACCGCGGAAGAGCTGATCGCGCAGGGCAAGACGGTGCGCTTCTACCTCGTCGGCCGCAAGGCGCGGGTGCTGAACCGTTTCTTCCCCGGCATGATCCATTTCGACCGCGACATGAGCGCGCTGCGTGCCCCCGCCTTCGGCGAGGCGCAGGCGCTGGCGCAGGACTTGATCGCGCGTTTCGAGGCGGGCGAGTTCGATGTCGCGCACCTGTTCTATTCCACTTTCCAGTCGGCGCTGGTGCAGGAGCCGTCGGTCCAGCAGATCATCCCCGTGCCGCTTACCGCGAGCGCGGCGCCGGCGAGCGACGCGGCGGTGGAATATGAGCCCGACGAGGAAGCGATCCTCGCCGAACTGCTGCCGCGCAACATCGCGATCCAGCTCTACCGCGCGATGCTGGAGAACAATGCCGGCTTCTACGGCGCGCAGATGACCGCGATGGACAATGCGACGCGCAACGCCGGCGACATGATCAAGCGCCTGTCGATCCAGTATAACCGCGCGCGTCAGGCGGCGATCACCACCGAACTGGTGGAGATCATCTCGGGCGCCGAGGCGCTCTAACCGAAGGGAGTTTCGCATGGCTTATGTGACCAAGGCGACGACCAAGGGCGGGCGCGATGGCCGCGCGGTGCTGGCCGAGGGCGGCTTCGGCCTCGCGATGGCGATCCCGAAGGAAATCGGCGGCAGCGGCGAGGGCACCAATCCCGAGCAGCTGTTCGCGCTCGGCTATTCCTCGTGCTTCGGCAGCGCGATCATGGCGATCGCGCGCAAGCACGGCGTCGATGGCTCCAAGGCGGTGGTGACCGCCGAGGTGACGCTCGACAAGGACGCGGTGAGCTTCGCGCTCGGCGTCACGCTCAGCGTCCATCTGCCGGGCGTCGATGCGGAAACCGCCGAAAAGGTGCTGCACGAAGCGCATGAAATCTGCCCCTATTCGCGCGCGACGCGGGGCAACATTCCCGTGACGCTCCAGCTGGTCTGAAGGCTCCCGGATGATCCGCGTCTTCCCACCGCGCGCCGCCGGCGCTCCCGATGCGATCGGGGGCGTGGTGCTGCGCGTGGGGGTGATGGCGGGGGCGGCCCTGCTCGCGGGGTGCGGCGGCCAGGCGGGCGACACGTCCACGCTGAACGAGGAAATGGCGGCGATCGCCGAGCAGCGCCCGCCGGTGCCCGCGAAAGTGTTCGCCGATCGCTGGCGGCAGATGTTCGCCAATCCGCAGGCGGTGATCGCGGCGGCGAACGATTTGGGCTTCCTGGTCGATGCCTATGCCAAGGCAGGCGACGTCTATCGCGCCGATGGCACCGCGCAGGTCGCGCCGCGCCCGGGCGCGCCGATCTCGATCGTCTCCGATTTCGCCGCGACGGGCCGCGACGCCAAGCAGATCGACAGCATCGTCTTCGTGTTCGACATCACCCGCCAGGGCCAGGTGGACGAACGCGCCGAGCGCGAGCTGCTGAAGATCCCGCGCCGCTTCCTGCGCGGTTTTCTCCAGCGTTTCCAGCTGAACCCTGATGACCGGCTGATCGCCGGCGTCGTCGCGCCCAAATCGGTGGCGTTCGAGGATCACGGCGCGAGCATCGCGGTGACCGACACGCCCGTGCCCGGTGGCAGCGGCGCGGGCAGCCACCATATCGTCGTCACATTCACCCGGGTGGGCGCGCCGGTCGCCGCCGCGCCCACCCCCGATCTCGATTCCGCCGAGGCGCCCGCCGACAAGCGCGCGCAAGGCCAGACTTCAAGTGCAAGGAAATGAGCATGGCTACCGCTGCTGAAGACATTTTGAACGAAGGGCGCCCGAGCACGGGCACCAACAATGTCGGGCGCATCGCGCAGGTGATCGGCGCGGTCGTCGACGTGACCTTTGAAAACCAGCTCCCGGCGATCCTGTCGGCGCTGGAGACGGACAATAACGGCAACCGGCTGGTGCTCGAAGTCGCGCAGCATCTCGGCGAGAACACCGTCCGCACGATCGCGATGGACTCGACGGAAGGGCTGACGCGCGGCCAGACGGTGACCGACACCGGCAACCAGATTCAGGTGCCGGTCGGCCCCAAGACGCTGGGGCGCATCCTGAACGTGGTCGGCGAGCCGATCGACGAGCGCGGCCCGGTCGATACCGACCTGAAGCGCCCGATCCACGCCAAGGCGCCGGAGTTCGTCGACCAGTCGACCGAAGCCGCCATTCTGGTGACCGGCATCAAGGTGATCGACCTGCTCGCGCCTTATGCCAAGGGCGGTAAGATCGGCCTGTTCGGCGGCGCGGGCGTCGGCAAGACCGTGCTGATCCAGGAACTGATCAACAACATCGCCAAGGGCCACGGCGGCACCTCGGTGTTCGCGGGCGTGGGTGAGCGCACCCGCGAGGGCAACGATCTGTACCACGAATTCCTCGACGCGGGCGTGATCGCCAAGGACGAGGCCGGCAACGCGATTTCGGACGGGTCGAAGGTGGCGCTGGTCTATGGCCAGATGAACGAGCCGCCGGGCGCGCGCGCGCGGGTCGCGCTCTCGGGCCTGACGATCGCCGAATATTTCCGCGACGTGGAAGGGCAGGACGTTCTGTTCTTCGTCGACAACATCTTCCGCTTCACCCAGGCGGGTTCGGAAGTGTCGGCGCTGCTCGGCCGCATTCCGAGCGCCATGGGCTATCAGCCGACGCTTTCGACCGACATGGGCGCGCTGCAGGAGCGCATCACGTCCACCAACAAGGGCTCGATCACCTCGGTGCAGGCGATCTACGTGCCCGCCGACGACTTGACCGACCCGGCGCCCGCCACCTCGTTCGCCCACTTGGACGCGACGACCGTGCTGAGCCGCGCGATCTCGGAACTCGGCATCTATCCGGCGGTGGACCCGCTCGATTCGACCAGCCGCGTGCTCGAGCCGCGCGTCGTCGGCCAGGAGCATTACGAAGTGGCGCGCGCGGTGCAGTCGACGCTGCAGCGCTACAAGTCGCTGCAGGACATCATCGCGATCCTGGGCATGGACGAGCTTTCTGAAGAGGATAAGCTCACCGTCGCCCGCGCGCGGAAAATCCAGCGCTTCCTGTCGCAGCCGTTCCACGTGGCGGAAGTGTTCACCGGCATTCCGGGCAAGTTCGTCCAGCTCGAAGACACGATCCGCAGCTTCAAGGCGGTGGTGAACGGCGATTATGATCACCTGCCCGAGGCGGCCTTCTACATGGTCGGCGGCATCGACGACGCCGTCGCGAAGGCCGAAAAGCTGGCGGCGGAAGCGTAACCTGCCCTAAGCCCTCTCCCCTTCGGGGGAGAGGGTTGGGAGAGGGGCCGTTGCGCGGCGACACCCTCTCCGAAATGCCCCCCTCCCCGGCCCTCTCCCCTAAAGAGGAGAGGGAAAAGGTATCGAAAATGCTCCACTTCGAACTCGTCACCCCCGAAAAGCTCGTCCGCTCCGAGGACGTGTATATGGTCGTCGTCCCCGGCAGCGAAGGCGATTTCGGCGTGCTCGAAGGCCATGCGCCGCTGATGTCGACGATCCGCGACGGGGCGTTGCATATCTACAAGAGCGACAAGGCCGAGCCCGAGATGCTCGCCATCGCGGGCGGTTTCGCGGAAGTGAACGCGCGTGGGCTGACGGTGCTCGCCGAGCGGATCGGCTGAGCTCCTCAGGCGCCGAGCAGCACCCGCGCGCGCCGGCCCAGCAGGCCACGCCCCAACAGCAGAACCGCGATCGAAAGCGCGACGGTGAGCGCCCAGAGCAGCAGCGCGCTGCCCCAGGCCTCACCGCGATAGCCGAACACGCGCGCGGCGCGCACCAGCCCGAGCATCACCGGCTGGTGAACGAAGAACAAGCCAAAGCTCAGGTCGGCGAGCGCGCAGAGCGGCGCGATAGGCTGGCGGCAAAAGCGCAGCAGCAGCCCCATCAGCAACGCGATCAGGATCAGCTTGCGCACGACCACGATGTCGCGCGCGCTGAGCAGCGGCCCAAGCGCGCCGGGGTCGCCCGCCAAGCCGATCGCATATTGCAGCGTTGCCGCCGCCGCGAGCAGCAGCGCGAGCAGCAGCAGCACGGTGGGCCGCCGCACCTCGGCCTCCAACCGCTCGCGGTGCACCGCCCAGAAGATGCCATAGGCATAATAGAGCGCGAAATGCAGCAGGTTGGCGACAAGCATATTGGGATGCCGCGGCACGACGATGCTGATCGCGAGCAATACCGCCAGCACCGCGAGCTGCCGGCGGACCGGGGCGACGGCGAACCGCGCGAAAGCGGGCGTGAACAACAACAGCGCCAGGATGAAGGGCACATACCACATGGCGGGGCCGGTCGCGCCGGTGAGCAACAGCACCGCCAGCCCCTGCACCGGATCGCCGGCCACTGGCACCGTGCCGCGCACGCCAGGCTCCAGGTCGCACGCGATCAGCACCAGCGAGATGAACAGATAAGGTGGCAGCAGCAGCAGCAGGCGCTGGCGTATCAGCTCGCGCCCGGTCAGACGCCGGCGATAAACTCGTTCGTAAAAATAGCCGGAAATGAAGACGAAAATCGCCGTCGCGCCGCCCATCAGGCTGATTAACCAATGGTGTTCGCTGAAGGGATACTCGAGCAGAACCCCTGTCGCGGTGAAGCAATGGGTGATGATCACCATCAGGATCGCCAGACCACGAAGATGGTCAAAGGCTATTACTCGTTCGCTCGCGACTTCCACACGCGCGGATCGTGGTTTATCATAAGCAGCGGCAACGGATTGATTGATCAACACAATGCGCCCCTCCAACGGGCGACTAAATGCGCCGTCGGCGATAACAAATGGCTAACTAGAGCGGGAGCATCACCGATATGGTTCCATTTTGAGCGGATCGCGCACCGTTCGCCGGCGCCAGCCCCAACCGGGGGCGGCTCTTAGCGAAAAATCAAAGCTTCGTGGTTAGCGCTACCCGCCAAAGGAAGAGGGTTGATCATGAGCGCATTTGGTCGGCGGAGTGGCACGAGTGGCGGCGGGGCGCCGGGGCGGCCCGCTTTCGGCGTCGCCCGCCCGATGCAGGGCACGCCGGCGCGCGCGTCCGATCTCGATAGCGCGCAATTCCCGCCTGCCTCGATCCTGCCGCCCGAAGGCGATCCGCTTGGGGCGACGATCCCCGGCAGCACGATGGACGCGATGCAGCGCCTGGCCGAACGCCAGGCCACCTCGGGCGACGCCGGCCAATCGAAGATGGAAGGCTTCGAGGCTTCGATCCACAAGATCAAGGAACAGGTGCTCCCGCGCCTGCTCGAACGCGTCGATCCCGAAGCCGCGGCGACGCTCGACAAGGACGAGCTGGCCGAGGAATTCCGCCCGATCATCGTCGAGGTGCTCGCCGAGCTGAAGCTCACGCTCAACCGGCGCGAACAGTTCGCGCTGGAGAAAGTGCTGGTCGACGAGCTGCTGGGCCTGGGGCCGCTCGAGGAATTGCTGTCGGACCCGAACATCTCCGACATCATGGTCAACGGCCCCGAGCAGACCTATATCGAACGCAAGGGCAAGCTCGAACTCGCCAACATCCAGTTCCGCGACGAGGAGCATCTGTTCCAGATCGCGCAGCGCATCTGCAACTCGGTCGGCCGCCGCGTCGACCAGACCACGCCGCTCGCCGACGCCCGCCTGAAGGACGGCAGCCGCGTCAACGTGATCGTGCCGCCGCTCAGCTTGCGCGGCACCGCCATCTCGATCCGTAAATTTTCGGCCAAGCCGATCACGCTCGACATGATGGCGGGGTTCGGCTCGATGAACGCCAAGATGGCGACCGCGCTGAAGATCGCCGGGGCCTGCCGCTTCAACGTCGTGATCTCGGGCGGCACCGGCTCGGGTAAGACGACGATGCTCAACGCTTTGTCGAAGATGATCGACCCCGGCGAGCGCGTGATCACGATCGAGGACGCGGCCGAACTCCGGCTGCAGCAGCCGCACTGGCTGCCGCTCGAAACCCGCCCGCCGAACCTGGAAGGCCAGGGCGAGATCACCATCCGCGATCTGGTGAAGAACGCGCTGCGTATGCGGCCGGACCGGATCATCCTGGGCGAAATTCGCGGCAGCGAGTGTTTCGATCTGCTCGCCGCGATGAACACCGGCCACGATGGCTCGATGGCGACGCTCCACTCCAACTCCCCGCGCGAATGCCTGGCGCGTATGGAGAACATGGTGATGATGTCGGACATCAAGGTGCCGAAGGAAGCGATCAGCCGTCAGATCGCCGACTCGGTCGATCTGATCGTGCAGGTGAAGCGCCTGCGCGACGGCTCGCGCCGCGTGACCAACATTACCGAGGTGATCGGGATGGAAGGCCCGGTGATCGTGACCCAGGAACTGTTCAAGTTCGAATATCTGGACGAAACCGCCGAGGGCAAGATTTTGGGCGAATATCGCTCGATGGGCCTGCGCCCCTACACGCTCGACAAGGCGCGGCAATTCGGGTTCGACCAGGCTTATCTGGAGGCGTGCTTGTAAGGACAGCCTTGCGGCTGTCATGAGGCCGTCGGCTTAACGACCAAGCGGCACACGCTACGACACCAAACAAAACGGGGACCGCTCTCCCACCACTCCTTCCCCGGCGAAGGCCGGGGCCCAGGATCGGGCCCGCAGCCTGTGCGGCGCCACGCTGCTACCGATGAAGGCGCAACGGTCGATCGCGCCGCCGCGTGGCAGCAAGCTCAACGACAAGGAGCAGCAGGGGTTATGCCCCCACCACTTCCCCGGCGACGGCCGGGGCCCAGGATCGGGCCCGCAGCCCGTGCGGCGCCACGCTGCTACCGTGGCGCGACTGGGCCCCGGCCTTCGCCGGGGAAGAGCTGTCATATCAACAGTGGCGGAGGTTTTTCAGCGCGCCGATCGACGCACGATCGCGCCGCCGCCCTACCCCATCACATTCCGCCCGCGCGCGACGGTCGCGCTATGCCCCACGCTCGCCTTGGCGCCGCGCTCGCGGATCGTGTCGACGAACACCCAATCGTTGCGCGCCGCCTCGGGCGTGAGCGTCAGCAGCATATAGCCGCGCCGGCTGGTGTCGCACCATTTGAGCTCCGGGTTGGTGCGCACCAGTGCGGCGGCGACCTTGGCCGGATCGGCGCTGATCCCGCTTTCGATGCCCGGCGAGGTGACGCCGTGCCCCGCGAACTCGACGCCCACCGGCTTACCGTCCTGCGCCAGATCATAGGCCCAGCCATTGTGGCTGTCGCCCGATAGCACGATCAGATTCGCGCCCGCGGCTTGCGCGTCGCGCAGGAAGCGGCGGCGCGCGGCGGGGTAGCCGCCCCAATTATCGAAGTTGAACGGCAGACCGACCGAGGAGGCAAGCAGCCCGGCGGTGACATAGGCCTTGGCGCGCGCCGGGGCATCGGCGGCGATCCAGTCCTTGGCCTCGAGCGGCAGGCGGGTCTCACCCAGGATCGTGCCGAAATTCACCACCTGCCAGCGCGTGCCCGCCTTCACCGATTGGCGCAGGGCGCCCGCGAGCCACGCTTCCTGCGTGGTGCCCATCATCGTCGCCGCCGGATCCTGCCAGGCGCCATCGCGGAACTTGACCAGCGCCGCGCGCGGATCGAGCCCGCCGAGCAGGCCGCGCAGCTCGGGCTGCTTGGTGCGCGCGAGCAGCCGCGTCTCGGTGCGGTAGAGCGTGGCGAGCGTGCCGATCTGGTAGCGCGCCCAGGGCTCGTCCGACACCGGCATCCATTCGCGATAGGCCTGGATCGCGGCGGCGCGGCGCAGATTCCAGTCGCCCTCGCCCGCTTCGTGATTCTCGGCGCCGCCTTCCCAGCTGTCGTTCGCCGATTCGTGATCATCCCACTGCACGATCCACGGCACGCTCGCGTGGAGCTTCTGCAAATCGGGATCGGCGCGATAGCTCGCATAGCGCAGCCGATAATCGGCGAGCGCGATCAGCTCGTTCGCCGGCGCCGGCAGCCGCCCGGCGACGCTTTGCTCAGCCGAGGGGTAAATGCCGGGGGCATATTCATAGAAATAATCGCCAAGGTGGATGGCGAGGTCGATCTCGCCCTGCTCGGCGGCATGGGCATAGGCGTTGAAATAGCCGAACGCCATGTTGGAACAGCTGAACACGCCCAGCTTGGCCTGGCGCGTGGCGCCATCGGGCAGCGTCTTGGTGCGCCCCGCCGGCGAGCGGCTGCCATCGGGAGCGATGAAGCGATAGTGATAGCGGGTGCCCGCCTTCAGCCCGCTCGCGGTGATCTTCGCGGTCCAGTCGCGCCACGGGCCGGTGATCATCCGCCCGCCATCGATCGCGCGGGCGAAATCCGCGCTTTCGGAAAGTTCGACGCGCAGCTCGGCGCTGTCCCCGCTTGCGGGCACATAGCGCGTCCACAGCAGCACCGAATCCGCCGCCGGCTCGCCGCTCGCGACATTGTGGGTGAAGCCCCGCGCGTCGGCGACGCTGGGCGTCTGCGCGAAGCCGGGAAGCGCGAAGGCGCCGAGCCCGAGGCTGCCGGTGAGCAGGAAGGAACGACGATCGACGCGCATGGCAAGTCCCCCGGATCAAGACGCCCCTTTTAGCGGGGCTTTGCCTGGCCTTGCCGCTTTTCTATGGCCGCTTCGTGACACGTCGCCTGGTTCCGGTCGCGCTGTGGAGCGCGGTTTTCCTCCTGCTCGCCCTGCTCGCGCTCGCGCGGCCGGTGGACCATGACGAAAGCCAATATGTCGCCGCGACCGTGCTCGCGGTGCGCGGGCTGCCCTACAGCGACTTCGCCTATCTGCAGACCCCGCTCCAGCCGCTGCTGTTCGCGCCGGTCGCGATGCTGGCCGGGGGCGGCGCATGGATCGCGCTGCGGCTGGTGAACGCGGCGCTGGGGGTGCTGACGCTGCTGCTCGTCGCGCGGGCGGCGCGGGTGGCGGGCGCGACGCGCACGATGGCGACGGCCGCCGCGCTGCTGATGGGCGCGTGCGACAGCTTCCTGTTCAGCGCGGCGGCGGCGCGCAACGATATGCTGCCCGCCGCGCTGCTGAGCGGCGGGCTGGTCGCGGTGCTCGCCCCGCCAACGCGCGGGCGGGCGCTGCTCGCGGGGCTACTGCTGGCGGGGGCGGCGGCGGCCAAGCTCTCCTACGCCGCGCCCGCGCTGGCCTATGGCGCCTATGCCCTGGCGGACCGGGCACGGCGCCCGGCCTGGCTGGCGCTGGGGGCGCTGCCGGCGGCGCTGCTGGTCGCAGCGCTCGCCGCCGCCGCGCCCGAGGCGTTCGCGTTCGAGGTGCTGCGCTTCCCCCATGCCGGCCCGGCCGACTGGTATGCGCGCGCCAACCCCGCCAAGCTCGCGCTGGCGACCAAGGCGTTCGACGCGCTCAAATTCCTGGCGCTCGGCCCGGCGCTGCTCGCGCTGGGATTTGGCTGGCGGGGGCGGTCGCCGGTGCTCGCGCTGTTCCTGCTCGCCGGGGCGCTGGCGAGCCTCGCCCCCTTTCCAACCTGGCGCCAATATCTGCTGCCGCTGCTGCCACCGCTGTTCGTCCAACTGGCGCGGGGCTGGAGCGTCGCGGCGCCTTCGCGGCCGCTGCGCATCGCGACCGCGATCTTTGTTGGCGCCGGCCTGTCGCTGTCGATCGAGGCGTTGCTCGGCGCGGCCCGGCAGGGGCTGGCGATGCCCCGCGCCGCGCGCGAGAGCGACGCGATCGGCGCGGCGTTGCGCGGCACGGGCGCGGGCGGGGCTGTGGCGACACTTTCGCCGCAATATCTGCCCGCCGCGGGGCTCGCGATCGACCCGCGTTTCGCCGCCGGCCCCTTCTACTTTCGCGGCGAGGGATTGCTCGATCCAGCCGCCGAGCGGCGCCTGCACCTGCTGAGCCCCGCCACCCTCCCCACCGCGCCGCTCGGCCCGGTCTTGACTGGCGCCGAGCCCGACGGCGACGCCGCCCTCGCCGCCACCGCCCGCGCGCGCGGCTATCACCCGATCCGGGTCGACGGCACCCGCTTCACCCTGTGGCTGCCGCCAAAGCCGCTTGCGCGCGCCCGCGAAGCATCGTAAGCGTAAGCAAATCCGAAATCGCAAATAGGATCAGCGTCGGTGCCCGCTTGGCGGGGCCGGACGGGAAGCCTATGTTCGGCGACAAGGATCAACGAAGGAAAATGGCGTGGCGAAGACGACCCCGACTGAATTCATCCGCCAGGTGCAAGCCGAAACCAGGAAAGTGGTGTGGCCCACCTGGAAAGAAACGCGGATGACCGCGATCATGGTGGTGATCATGACCGCGATGCTCGGCCTGTTCTTCTTCACGATCGACGCGTTCTTTGACGCGATCGTCAACCTGCTGCTGAACCTGGCGAAGTAAGGAAGGGCCGGAAGGGACTTATGGCGCGCTGGTACATTATTCACGCTTATTCGGGCTTTGAAGGCAAGGTTCGCGACGCGATCATGGCCGAGGCGACCCGGCTCGGGCTCGAACAGCTGGTCGAGGCGATCGAAGTGCCGACCGAAACCGTCACCGAGGCGCGGCGCGGCAAGAAAATCCAGGTCGAGCGCAAGTTCATGCCCGGCTATGTGCTGGCCAAGCTCGAGATGAACGACGACGTCTATCACCTCGTCAAGAATACGCCCAAGGTGACGGGCTTCCTGGGGCCGAACGGCAAGCCGCAGGCGATCAGCGATGGCGAAGCCTCGCGGATGCTCTCGACCAAGGACGAAGCGGCGCCCACCACCAAGACCAAGATCAAGGTCGATTTCGAGATTGGCGACGCGGTGAAGGTGCTCGAAGGCCCGTTCGCGAGCTTCAACGGCACCGTGGAAGGCCTCGATTTCGACAAGTCGAAGGTCAAGGTGTCGGTGTCGATCTTCGGCCGCGCGACCCCGGTCGAACTCGATTTCGAGCAGGTCGAGCGCGTCAAGTAAGTTGCGCCGGCGGCCCGGTGCCGCTATGCGCGCGCCTTCGCTTCTCCGCCCGACTCGGGCGGGGGGCGCTTCCGTGCGGGAGGCTTTCAGCCGCTTGAACCGCTAAACTTGAACCGGGTGGCCGCGTGCCGCCCCCTATAGAGTGAGATCAATGGCCAAGAAGATTACCGGCTATATCAAGCTGCAGGTTCCTGCAGGCAAAGCCAACCCCTCGCCGCCGATCGGCCCCGCGCTCGGTCAGCGCGGCGTCAACATCATGGAATTCTGCAAGGCGTTCAACGCCGCGACCACCGATCTGGAAGTCGGCTCGCCGATCCCGACGGTGATCACGGTCTATGCCGACCGCAGCTTCTCGTTCGAGACCAAGACGCCGCCCGCCACCTTCCTCATCAAGAAGGCGATGAACCTGAAGTCGGGCTCGAAGGAGCCGGGCAAGGTGAAGGCCGGCACGATCAAGCGCTCGCAGCTGAGCGAGATCGCCCAGGTGAAGATGAAGGATCTGAACGCCAACGATATCGAAGCGGCGACCCGCATCATCGAAGGCTCCGCCCGCGCGATGGGCGTCGACGTGGTGGAGGGCTGATACCGTGGCGAAGCTGACCAAGAAGGCGAAGACTCTCGCCACCGCCGTGAACCGCGACAAGCTGTACGGCGTCGATGAAGCCATCGCGCTCGCCAAGTCGAACGCG
Organism: Sphingomonas sp.; assembly: GCF_019746665.1. Lineage (GTDB taxonomy): Bacteria > Pseudomonadota > Alphaproteobacteria > Sphingomonadales > Sphingomonadaceae > Sphingomonas. The sequence continues at coordinate 47,106 of NZ_JAIERS010000023.1, forward strand.
ACCGCCAAGTTCGACGAGACGATCGAAGTCGCGCTGAACCTGGGCGTCGATCCGCGCCATGCCGACCAGATGGTCCGCGGCGTCGTCACGCTGCCCAAGGGCACCGGCAAGACGGTGCGCGTCGGCGTGTTCGCGCGCGGCGCCAAGGCCGATGAAGCCAAGGCGGCGGGTGCCGATGTCGTCGGCGCCGAGGACCTGATGGAGCTGGTGCAGGGCGGCACGATCGATTTCGACCGCTGCATCGCGACCCCGGACATGATGGGCGTCGTCGGCCGGCTCGGCAAGATCCTCGGCCCCAAGGGCCTGATGCCCAACCCCAAGCTCGGCACCGTGACGATGAACGTCGGCGAAGCGGTGAAGGCCGCGAAGGGCGGCCAAGTCGAGTATCGAGTCGAAAAGGCCGGCATCATCCACTCCGGCATCGGCAAGGCGAGCTTCGCCGCCGAAGACCTGCGCGCGAACTTCGACGCGCTGGTCGACGCGGTGGTAAAGGCCAAGCCCTCGGGCGCCAAGGGCAAGTACGTCAAGAAGATCGCGATCAGCTCGACCATGGGCGCGGGCATCAAGATCGACATCGCCGAGGTCGCGGGCGCCTAAGCCCCTCCTCACGCGACCTTTTGAAAACCGGAGCGGTGATCCGAGACGATCGGACCACCGCTCTTTTTTTGAAGGCAGGCCCGATCAGGCGAAGCCGAGCGCCATCGCCGTACGCACGCCGGGCAGCGCACGAACCTGGGCGATCAGCGCCGCCGTCACCGGCTCGTCGACCGAGAGCAGCAGCACCGCCTCGCCCCCCGCCGAACGGCGGCCAAGGTGGAAGGTCGCGATGTTGACGCCCGCGTCGCCGAGCGTGCTCCCGAGCCGGCCGATAAAGCCCGGCGCGTCCTCGTTCACCACGTAGAGCATGTGGCCGGCGAGATCGGCCTCGACCTTGATCCCGAACAGTTCGACCAGGCGCGGCGCCTGATCGCCGAACAAAGTGCCCGCGACCGAACGCTCGCCGGCCTGCGTCTTCACCGTTACGCGGACGAGCGTGTGGTAATCGCCCTCGCGGTCATGCCGCACCTCGCGCACGTCGAGCCCGCGCTCCTTCGCCAGAAAGGGCGCGTTGACCATGTTGACCGTGTCCGAATGGACCCGCAGCATCCCCGCCAGCACCGCGCTGGTGATCGGCTTCTGGTTGAGGCTCGCTGCCGCCCCCTCCACCTCGATCGCGACGCCGCCCGGGGCGCCGTGCGACAATTGGCCGACGAGCGACCCGAGTTTTTCGGCAAGCGCCATGTACGGCTTCAGCTTGGGCGCCTCCTCCGCCGAGAGCGACGGCACGTTGAGCGCGTTGGTGATGCCGCCGCTCACCAGATAGTCGGCCATCTGCTCCGCCACCTGGATCGCGACATTCACCTGCGCCTCGGTGGTCGAGGCACCAAGATGCGGGGTCGAGACGAAGCCCGGCGTGCCGAACAGCGGCGAGGCCTTGGCCGGTTCCTCGGCGAACACGTCGAGCGCGGCACCACCGATATGGCCGCTATCAAGCCCCGCCTTCAGCGCCGCCTCGTCGATCAACCCGCCGCGCGCGCAATTGACGATGCGGATGCCCTTCTTGGTCTTGGCGAGCGCCTCGGCGGAGAGAATATTGCGTGTCTGATCGGTGAGCGGGGTGTGCAGGCTGATGAAATCGGCGCGCGCGAGCAGCGTTTCGAGATCGACCTTCTCCACCCCCAATTCGAGCGCGCGTTCGGGGGTGAGGAAGGGATCATAGGCGATCACCTTCATACGCAGGCCCAGCGCGCGTTCGGCGACGATCGAGCCGATATTCCCGCAGCCGATCAGCGCGAGCGTCTTGGCATAGAGTTCCACCCCCATGAAGCGGTTCTTCTCCCATTTGCCGGCCTGGGTGCTGGCATCGGCCTCGGGGAGCTGGCGGGCGAGCGCGAACATCAGCGCGATCGCGTGTTCGGCGGTGGTGATCGAATTGCCGAAGGGCGTGTTCATCACCACCACGCCCTTGGCGCTGGCGGCGGGGATATCGACATTGTCGACGCCGATCCCGGCGCGGCCGATGACTTTGAGGTTGGTGGCGTGCGCCAGAATATCCTTGGTCACCTTGGTCGAGGAGCGGATGGCGAGGCCGTCATAATCGCCAATGATCGCCTTCAGTTCATCGGGCGTCTTGCCGGTGATTTCATCGACCTCGACGCCGCGCGCGCGGAAGATCGCGGCGGCTTGGGGGTCCATTTTGTCGGAGATGAGGACTTTGGGCATGGTTCGATCCTGAACTTCCCCCTCTCCCGCGTGCGGGAGAGGGTCGGGGTGAGGGTACTTCTTCCCCCTCTCCCGCTGGCGGGAGAGGGTTGGGGTGAGGGCGGGCTGCAGGGCGAAGGTCGGGGGAAGAAGAAGTGCCCTCACCCAAACCCTCTCCCGTAAACGGGAGAGGGCTTTAGGGCGTTAGCCGCCCCGCGCCCCGGCATAAGCCCAGTCGAGCCACGGGCCGAGCGCTTGCACATCGGCGGTGTCGACCGTCGCGCCGCACCAGATGCGCAGGCCCGGCGGGGCGTCGCGATAGCCGGCGATGTCGAACGCGGCGCCTTCGGCCTCGAGCAGGCCCGCCAGCTTCTTGATCAGCGCGGCATCGGCGCCAGCGACCGTCAGGCAGACGCTGGTCTTGGAGCGCGTCGCCGGATCGGCGGCGAGGTGACCCAGCCAATCACGCTCGGCCACGATCGCATCCAAAGCCGCGGCATTAGCGTCGCTGCGCGCGATCAGCGCGTCGAGCCGGCCCAGCCCTTCCGCCCATTCGAGCGCGAAGATCACATCCTCGACCGCGAGCATCGACGGGGTGTTGATCGTCTCCCCGGCGAACACGCCTTCCACCAATTTTCCGCCCTTCGTCAGGCGGAAAATCTTGGGCAGCGGCCAGGCAGGGGTATAGCCCTCCAGCCGCTCGACCGCGCGCGGGCCGAGGATCAGCACGCCGTGCGCGCCCTCCCCGCCCAGCACCTTCTGCCAGCTGAAGGTGGTGACATCGAGCTTGTCCCAAGGCAGGTCGTACGCGAACACCGCGCTGGTCGCGTCGGCGAAGCTCAGGCCTTCGCGATCAGCCGCGATCCAGTCGCCGTCCGGCACGCGCACGCCGCTGGTCGTGCCGTTCCAGGTGAACAGCACGTCATGCCCCCAATCGACCGCGCCGAGATCGGGCAGCGCGCCATAATCCGCGCGCAGGATCGTGGGGTTGAGCTTCAGCTGCTTGACCGCATCGGTCACCCAGCCCTCGCCAAAGCTTTCCCAGGCGAGCGCGGTGACGGGCCGGGCGCCCAGCATCGTCCACATCGCCATTTCATAGGCGCCGGTATCCGAGCCCGGTACGATCGCGATGCGGTGGGTGTCGGGCACGCGCAGCACCGCGCGGGTCAGCGCGATCGCGCGTTCGAGTCGCGCCTTGCCGATCTTGGAACGGTGCGAGCGGCCGAGCGACGCGGTCGCGAGCTTGTCGGCCGACCAGCCGGGCGGTTTGGCGCAGGGACCGGAGGAGAAAAAGGGACGCGCCGGCTTCACCGACGGCTTGGTGCGCGCCGCAGGGGCGCCGAGTTCAGTCATGTCAACTCTCCTTGCAGAGAGCACGCGCGGCGTTGGGACCGCGTGGCCCGTCGACCTCGGTAACGATCTTTCGCGCATCGTCAATGGCGCTGGTGAAAAATTACCACAGGCGGCGCCGTTCGCTTGGTTAACGCGGCGTTTAACATCGCGCGCTAGGCGGATTGCCATGCGCCGCCCCACACCCGCCTTCGGCCTTGCCCTGCTGCTCGCCGGCTGTTTTGGCGGGGACCGCGTGGCTCCGCCGCCCCCGCGCCCGCGAGGGAGCCCAGCGGTCACGCTCAATCTGCCGACCAGCCGCGAAACCCAGGCCTGCTTCGCCGATCTCTCGCGCCAGGACGTGCGCTTCTCGCCGCTGCCGGACCGCGATTATGGCGGCGGTTGCCAGTTGATCGGCGCGGTACAGCTGATCGACATCGGCGTCCCCGTCACCGGGATCAAAGGGATGCGCTGCGGGCTCGCGCGCACCTTCATCGGCTGGGCGCGGAACGGCGTCGCGCCCGCCGCGCGCGAAATCCTGGGGGGCGAGCTTGCCCGGATCGAGACGATGGGGAGCTATGCCTGCCGCAACACCGTCGGCACCGCTCCCGCTTACACGCGCCTGTCAGGCCATGCGCTGGGCAATGCGGTGGATGTCAGCGGCTTCGTGCTGGCGGACGGACGGCGCATCACGGTGCAGGACGGGTGGCGCTCGCCCGACCCCGCCACCGCCGAGTTCCTCCGCGTGATCCGCGCTTCCGCGTGCAAACGGTTCGGCACGGTGCTCAGCCCCGATTACAACACCGCCCATTATAATCATTTCCACCTGGAGGATGATCGCGCGGGTTTCTGCCGCTAGCCGTGGCGGTTCGGCTGGGTTAGGGCCGGGGAAATGAGCGACGCCAAGATTCCCAATCGCCTGTTCGCCCCCGCGCGCCAGGACGCCGAAACCGCCAAGGGATCGATCCGCACCCCGCAGACCGAAGACCCCGCCTATCGCCTCGCCTTTCAGGACATGGACTTCCTGCTGCGCGAGGATTTGCGCCCGGTGCGCTTCCAGCTGGAACTGCTGAAGCCCGAGCTGATCCTGGAGGAAGCCGGGATCGCTTCCACTTTCGTATTCTATGGCTCGGCGCGCATCCCCGAGCCCGCCAAGGCGCAGGCGTTGCTCGAACTCGCCGAGGGCGACGAAGCACGGCGGATCGCCGAGCGGCTGGTCGAGAAATCGAAATATTATGACGAGGCGCGCAAGCTCGCCCAGATCGTCAGCCAGGTGCCGCGCGATGCCGATGGCCGGCGCCAGTTCGTGGTGTGCTCGGGCGGCGGCCCCTCGATCATGGAGGCCGCCAACCGCGGCGCGACCGATGTCGGCGCCGAATCGATCGGGCTCAACATCGTGCTGCCGCACGAGCAGGCGCCCAACCCCTACGTCACCCCCAAGCTCAGCCTGCAATTCCACTATTTCGCGCTGCGCAAGATGCACTTCCTGCTCCACGCGCGCGCGCTCGCGGCCTTCCCCGGCGGTTTCGGCACGTTCGACGAACTGTTCGAGCTGCTGACACTCATCCAGACCGGCAAGATCGACCCGATGCCGGTTATGCTGTTCGGCGAGGCCTTCTGGCGCCGCGTCGTCAACTGGGAAGCTTTGTGCGAGGAAGGCGTGATCTCGCCGCGCGACCTGAAGATTTTCCGCTTCGTCGAAACCGCCGAGGAAGCCTGGGATTTCGTCCGCGCCTTCTACCGCGAGCGCCAGCACCCGACCGGCGGCGATCCGCTCGAAGGGCCGAGCGACTAGCTTGGCCGGAAGCGCCGCCGCCCCTATCTAGCCTGCGAACATCAGGGAGTGCGTTTGCGTGAGATATCTCCACACGATGATCCGCGTCCAAGATCCGGACAAGACGGTGAAATTCCTCGAATTGCTCGGGCTGAAGGAAGTGCGCCGCTTCGACAATCCAATGGGGCGTTTCACCCTGATCTTCATGGCGGCGCCCGGCGACGAACAGGCGCAGGTGGAGCTGACCTATAATTGGCCGCCCGAAAATGGCGAGGCCGAAGTCTATGGCGAAGGCCGCAATTTCGGCCATCTCGCCTATCGGGTGGAAAATATCTACGACACCTGCCAGCGGCTGATGGACGCGGGCTATACGATCAACCGCCCGCCGCGCGATGGGCACATGGCGTTCGTCCGCACCCCCGATAACATCTCGATCGAGCTGCTGCAGGACGGGCATTTGCCGCCGCAGGAGCCCTGGGCGTCGATGCCGAACACCGGCCATTGGTGATGGCGCTGGAGATCGCCTGTGTCCCGGCGCTCAGCGACAATTATATCTGGCTGGTGCATGATTCCGCCTCGGGCGAGACGGTGGTGGTCGATCCCGGTGTCGCCGACCCGGTCGAGGCCGAACTCGCCCGGCGCGGCTGGCGCCTGAGCACGATCTGGACGACGCATTGGCACCCCGATCACACCGGCGGCAACGAAGCCCTGAAGGCGGCGCACGGCGTGCCGGTGATCGCGCCGGCCGCCGAAGCCGCGCGCATCCCCACCGCCGATCGACTGGTGCGCGAGGGCGACACGGTGCGGCTGGGCGACCATGTGGCGGCGGTGTGGGAGACGCCCGCGCATACTGCCGGGCATATCAGCTATCATCTGGCGGGTGCCGGGCTGATCTTCGTCGGCGACACGCTGTTCGCAATGGGCTGCGGCCGCCTGTTCGAGGGCACCGCCGAGCAGATGTTCGCCAACATGCGGCGGTACGCGGCGCTCCCGGGCGAAACCGCCGTTTATTGCGCGCATGAATATACCGCAAGCAATGGCCGCTTCGCGCTGTCGCTCGCGCCGGATGACGCGGCGCTCGTCGAGCGGATGGCGGCGGTCGCGGCGGCGCGCGCCGAGGGGCTGCCGACCGTGCCGACCAGCATCGCGCTCGAATGCGCGACCAACCCGTTCATCCGCGCGGAGAATGTCGGCGAACTCGCGGCACTGCGCGCGGCAAAGGATAGCTTTCGCGGCTGACCTAGGCTAAAACTGCGGACGGGGGCATCGCGTGCGAAAAGGGAGTGCGATGCGAGGCTTGACCATGATCCCGTTGGTGCTGCTGGCCAGCTGCGCCTCAACGCCGGAACAACGCGCCGCACGGGCGCAGGACGAAGCGACCGACAGCGCGCGGCTCGCCCGCGCGCTCGATGGGTTCGAGCAGGCCGGGGCGCCACAGACGTGCATCAACGAGCGGCGCGGCACCTACAACACGACGACGATCGGCGACACGATCCTCTACCGCTTCGGCCGCGACGAGATTTTCGCCAACAACGCGCCCGGCTGCCGCGGCGCCGAACGCGGCGACGCCCTGATCCTGCAGAATTTCCAGGCGGGGCTGCTCTGTTCGGGGCAGATCATCCAGACGGTCGACGTCATCTCACGCGTGCAAACGGGCAGTTGCGCGCTCGGCCAGTTTACCCCGTACAAACGGGTGAAGCGGTGAAGCGCTGGGTCGCCGCGATCCTGGCCGGGCTTGTCGCCGGCGGGGCCACCGGCGCGGCCGAACTCGACGCGCCCTCGCCCGAGCTTGCGAAGGCGATCGAGGGGCGCGTCGCCGGCACGCCGACCGATTGCATCGACTCGCACCAGTTGATGGGACCGGATCGGGTCGACCAGCGCCACCTGGTCTACCGCCAGAACGGCCGCCGGCTATGGGTGAACACGCTGCGCGACCGCTGCCAACCATTGCTGGGCGACAATATCCTGGTGTTCGATAACCAGTTCGGCACGCAGCTATGCACGCAAGATCGGTTTCAGGTTCAAGGACGCAATGGCGGCTTTTCCGCCGCTTATTGCTTCCTCGGCAAGTTCACGCCGTATGACAAGCCCGAGGCAGTGCCGCCCAAAACACCCTAGCCGGTGAAGGGTGATGCGAAAGCCTGTCGGCAAAAGCATCATACCCGGCTAATCAGCTTGCATGCGGTGGCTTGTCCTGCTCGCCTGCGCCCTGTTGTTCGCGGCCTCGTCGCCAGCGCGGGCCGAACCTTTCGCGGCGCTGCGAGAGGCCTATGCGGCGCGCGACCCCGCCGCCGCCGCCGCCGCTTATGCCAGCGATGCGCAGCTGCGTTACGCACGGGACGGCGCGCCGGACGAGGTCTATCAAGGAACAGCGCCGATCGCCGCTTCGTTCAAAGCGCTGTTCGATCGGTTCGACCCGCGCGAAAAGCTTGACCTGAACTTCCGCGAAACCGCGCGCGTCGGCAACCGGACGCAGGGCATATACCGGCTGCGCGTGGGCCGCGTCCGGGTGGGCTATGGCCGCTACGACGTGGTGATCGGCCCGGCGGGCACCTTCATCAGCGATCGAAGCTCGCCGGCGAGCGTCGCCGACTTCGAGGAAGCGGCGGGCGCGACGCTGTTCACCGCCGACGATGACGTGCTGGATCGGGGCTATTACCAACAGCTCGCCGGACGTTACCGGCTGCCCGACGGGTGCCTGCTGATCGTCACCCGTTCGGTCGTGCGGCTGTTCGTGCGCAACAGCTGCACCGCTAGCTGGCGCGGCCTCTCCCGGGTGTCGGGCCGGGTGTGGACGTCGGGCGCCCACGTGCTCTCGGCCGAGGTCTGGGCCCGCTACCGCTTCGCGCCGTTCACGAACGGCGCCTGCCCCGCGCTCACGATCGAGGAGGCCGGCGCCACCCGCACGGCAATCAGGATTGCCGGCTACCGGACGCAGGAGGTCAGCTTCCGCTCGGGGGACGGCACGCTGCTCGCCGGTACGCTCTACACGCCCCGCGCCGGCAAGCACCCGCGCCCGGCGAGCGTGATGCTGCATGGATCGGGGCCGCAGGACCGCGACGGTTACGCCTCGATCATCGCGGTGCTGGCCGATCAGCTCGCGGCGTCGGGCCGGGTGGTGCTGGCGTTCGACAAACGCGGCGCTGGCGCCTCTGCGGGAGACGGCGACCGTGCGGGTTTCGATGTCCTCGCCGCCGATGCCCAGGCGGCAATGGCCTATCTCGCGACACGCGCCGAGGTCGATCGCCGCCGGATCGGCCTTGCGGGATCGAGCCAAGCGGGCTGGGTAGCGGCGAAGGCGATCGCTCGGGGCGCGGCCCCCGCCGATGTGCTGCTGCTTGGCGCCGCGGGCACGGCGCTCACCGTCGCCGAGCAGAATCTCTACAACACCCGCGTCCGCTTGCGTTGCGCCGGGGTCGGCACCGCCGATGCCCAGCTGGCGCTGGATCAGCAGCGCGCCTTCTTCGCCTATCTGCGCGATCCAGCCCAGGCACCGATACTCGACGCGCTGACCGCTCGTGCCGCCGCGCGGCCGGTACTTCGCGACTGGCTGTTCCCCGATTCGCGCTCGATCGACCGTTCGGCTGGCGCCTGGTATATCGCGCTCGATCCGTTTTTCGATCCGCTGCCGGTGTGGCAGCGCTATCGGGGCCGGGCAGTATTCCTGTTCGGCGCGCTCGATGATGCGACGCCCAGCGCGCTCGCCGCCCGCCGTCTGCGCCGCCACCCCGCGCGCGTCGCGGTCCTGCAGGGCGCGCAGCATTTGGGGCTGGCCGCCCGCGATCTCTGCACCGCCGATCTCCCTGTGCTCAGCCGCTTCGTGCCGGAACTGATGCCCGCCGTCACCGCCTTCTCGGCGGCCAGCGACTGAGCACGCCGGCGGGCGCTACAGCACGAACCGGCTGAGATCGGTGTTGCGGGCGATGCTCGCCAGTTCGCGATCGACATAGTCAGCGTCGATCACCACGGTTTCGCCTTGCCGTTCCTCGGCGTCGAAGCTCAGGCTTTCGAGCAGCTTTTCCATCACCGTCTGCAGCCGCCTGGCGCCGATGTTCTCGACCTGCCCATTCACCTCGGCGGCGATGCGGGCGACGGCGCGGATGCCGTCATCGGTGAAGTCGATCGTCACGCCTTCGGTGCCGAGCAGCGCGCGGTACTGGGCGATCAGCGAGGCCTTGGTGTCGGAAAGGATCGCGACGAAATCGGCCTCGGTCAGCGCTTTCAGCTCGACGCGGATCGGCAAGCGGCCCTGAAGTTCGGGCAGCAGATCGCTGGGCTTCGCGACATGGAAGGCGCCGCTGGCGATAAACAGGATATGGTCGGTCTTCATCGGGCCATATTTGGTCGAGACGGTGGTGCCCTCGATCAGCGGCAGCAAATCGCGCTGCACGCCCTCGCGGCTCACCGATCCGCCGCGCACGTCGCTCACCGCGATCTTGTCGATCTCGTCGAGGAAGACGATGCCGTTGGCCTCGGCGTCGGCGAGCGCCGCGCGGCTCACCTCGTCCTGATCGAGGCGCTTGTCGGCTTCCTCCTCGACCAGCTTGGTCCAGGCGGCGGGGACGGGAAGCTTGCGGCGCTTGAGCGGTGGCTGGCCGAACGCCTTGCCCATCATCTCGCCCAGATTGATCATCCCGACCTGCGCGCCGCCGGGCATTTCGAACGGCATTTGCGGCGCCTGCTCGACCTCGATCTCGACTTCCTTGTCGTCGAGATGCCCGTCGCGGAAGCGCTGGCGGAAAGCTTCGCGCGTCGCTTCGGAGGCACCCTTGCCGGTAAGCGCGTCGAGCAGGCGCGCCATCGCCGCTTCCTCGGCCTTGTCCTTCACCGCCTGGCGGCGGCGTTCCTTCTCCAGCCGCACCGCTTCCTCGACCAGATCGCGCGCGATCTGCTCGACATCGCGGCCGACATAGCCGACCTCGGTGAATTTGGTCGCCTCCACCTTCACGAACGGCGCGTCGGCGAGCTTCGCCAGGCGCCGGCTGATCTCGGTCTTGCCGCAGCCGGTGGGGCCGATCATCAGGATGTTCTTGGGCGTCACCTCGTCGCGCAGATCGGCGCCGAGCCGCTGGCGGCGCCAGCGATTGCGCAGCGCGACCGCGACGGCTTTCTTCGCGTCGCTCTGGCCGATAATATGCGCGTCAAGCGCGGCGACGATGGCTTTGGGGGTAAGGGCGTCGTTCATTCGTCTGTCCTGGATATCGTAAGCCCCCTCCCCTTCAGGGGAGGGGGTTGGGGGAGGGGGATAAGAAGCTCAAGCGGCGCACCAGGCGCGGCCCCCCACCCCACCCACACCCCCCACCGGGGGAGGGGGAGGGAGGACTCACGCGTTAGAACCTGAAAAATACGATGGGGTTAAACCACAAAAACACCC
>NZ_JAIERS010000021.1 GCF_019746665.1 Sphingomonas sp.
GGGCACCGGCGCGGGCGGCGCCGGCCGGGGGCGCGGCGGCGGCGGCGAGGGCGGCGATGGCGACGGCGAAGATACCCCGCCGCGCCTGCTGCGCGGCCGGCTACGCTATGGCGACCTGCCCGATTGGCTGCGCGACCAGGAGCGCACGGTGCGGATGGAGCTGCGCTACACGATCGAGGTCGATGGCCGGGTAAGCCGCTGCGGCGCCGACCAGTCGAGCGGCTATCCCGAGGTCGACGCGCTGATCTGCCGCCTGATCCGCGAGCGCTACCGCTATCGCCCCGCGCTCGACGAGGACGGCGATCCGGTGCGCTCGACGATGATCGAGCGCCAGGATTTCATCGCCCGGCCGGGGAAGGAGGAGGGCGACTAGCCGATATTGCCTCGATGCCTCGACCCACCCCAACCCCTCCCTGCCAGGGAGAGGCCATCATAACCTTCTCCCCTCCCTGCAAGGCAGGGGTCGGGGGTGGGTAGGCGCCAGGCGGCGGCCTAACCCCAGGGATAGAGCGCCGCGACCACCCAGCGCCCCTCGCCGCGCAGCAGCCCCCAGGCACGAGCGGCGGCGCGGCTGTCCATCACTTCCAGCCCGATGTCGCGCGCGGCGAGCGCTTGCGTCAGCGCGGCGGGCGGGCGGGCGAGCGTCGCGCCGGTGCCCAGCAGCACGAATTCGGGCGCGGGATCGAGCCCCAGCACAGGGGCCAGCGCGGCGTCGTCCAAAGCCTCGACCGCCGGCGGCACCCAGCCATCGGCGCGGCGCGGCGTGAGCAGCAGCCCCAGGAAAATCTTGTCATCCACCCGGAAGCCGCCGCGCGCGAAGCCGCTCACCAGCGGCCCGGCGCCCGCCGCCTCGCGCGCGAGCTTCACCCGCGCGGGCTGACGCGCTCGGCGCCGGCGATCGGGTTCGCCTTGGCGGTCTGTTCGGGCTCGGCGCGCAGGCCGAGCGTGATCAGCAGCGACGACGAGACATAGATCGACGAATAGGTGCCGACGAACACGCCGAGCACCATCGCCGCGGTGAAGCCGCGCAGCACGTGCCCGCCGAAGAACAGCAGCGAGATCAGCGCGAGCAGGATCGTCAGCGAGGTCATCACCGTGCGCGGCAGCGTTTCGTTCACCGACAGGTCGATGATCTCGCGCATGTCCATCTTGCGATAGCGGCGCATATTCTCGCGGATACGGTCGTCGATCACGATCTTGTCGTTGATCGAATAGCCGATGATCGTCAGCACCGCGGCGACGATGTTGAGATCGACTTCCCATTGGGTGATCGCGAAGAAGCCGAGTGTCATCAGCACGTCGTGGACGATCGCGACCACGGTGGAGACGCCGAACTGCCATTCAAAGCGCAGGATCGCGAACAGGCCGATGCCGAGCACCGCCGCCAGCACCGCGAGCGCGCCGCGCCAGATCAGCTCGTTCGAGACCTTGCCCGAAACCACGTCCTGCTTGGAAAAGCGCGCGCCCGGAAATTCACGGTCGATCGCCGCCTGCACCTGGCGCACCACGGTCTGCGCCGCCGCCTTGTCATTGCTTTCGGGCGCGGGCAGGCGGATCGACACGGTCTTGGGATCGCCGAACTGCTGCAGCCGCACCTCGCCCAGGTTGAGCCGCTCGATCGAGCCGCGCAGCTTGTCGAGCGAGGGTTCGCTCGCGAACTTCTCCTCGATCATCAGCCCGCCGACGAAATCGACGCCCAGGTTCAGCCGATAGACGAGCACGCTGGCGAGCGCCGCGATCGACAGCAGCGCGGTGAGCCCGAACGCCCAATAACGCAGCCGGACGAAGCCAATATTGGTGTTGTCGGGAATGAGTTTCAGGAGGCGCATCGGCGTTCCTTAAAAATACGGGCCTTAGATATGCAGTTCGTTCGGCCGCTTGGCCTTCAGCCACAGCGCGACGAACATGCGGGTCAGCAGCACCGCGGTATAGACCGAGGTGGCGATGCCGATCAGCAGCACCACCGCGAAGCCCTTCACCGGGCCGGAGCCGAGCAGCAACATGATCAGGCCCGAAATGCCGTGCGTCACGTTCGCCTCGAAAATGGTGCGGCTGGCTTCCTTATAGCCCAGTTCCACCGCCTGGAGGACGCTTCGCCCGCGCCGGCGTTCCTCGCGGATGCGTTCGTTGATCAGCACGTTGGCGTCGACCGCGGTGCCGATCGTCAGCACGAAGCCGGCGATGCCGGGCAGCGTCAGCGTGCCGCCGATGATCGCCATCACCCCCAGGATGACGAGCACGTTCAGCACCACCGCGATATTCGCATAGACGCCGAACCGCCCATAGGTGACGAGCATGAACACGATCACCGCGACGGTCGCGATCACCGAGGCGAGCACCCCCGCGCGGATCGATTCCTTGCCGAGATCGGGGCCGACGGTGCGTTCCTCCACCGTCTTGAGCGCGACCGGCAGCTTGCCCGAGCGCAGCGCGATCGCCAGCTCGCTAGCGCTCTGCACGGTGAAGCTGCCGCTGATCGAGGCGGTGCCGCCCAGGATCGGCTCGTTGATGTTGGGCGCCGACAGCACCTTGTTGTCGAGGATGATCGCGAAGGGCTTGCCGACATTTTCCTGCGTCACCCGCGCGAACTTCTTGCCGCCGGCGGTGTCGAAGGTGATGACGACGTTGGGTGCGTTGGTCTGCGTATCGTTCGATTGGCGCGCGTCGATCAGCTGATCGCCGGTGACGATCGCGCGGCGCTTCACCGCGAGCCCGCCCTGGCCGCTCGCGAAGGGCAGCACCTGGCTCCCCGGCGGGGCGATGCCCTGCTGCACCTGCGCCGGATCGGCGTTCAGATCGACCAGCTTGAATTCTAGCTTCGCGGTCTTGCCGATCAGCTCCTTCAGCGCCTTGGGGTCTTGCAAGCCCGGCACCTGGACGACGATGCGGTTGGCGCCTTGGCGGACGATCGTCGGCTCCTTGGTGCCGAGCGCGTCGATGCGGCGGCGGACGACATCGGTCGCGTCGTCCATCGCGCGGTTCACCGCCTGGTCGAGCCCGGCCTGGGTCGGCGTCAGCACGAAGCGGCTGCTGTCGACCACCTCGATGTTCCAGTCGCGCTGGCCGGTAAAGCCGGCGCCGGTCGTCAGCGCCATCAGCTTTTCGCGCGCGGCGTCCACCTGCGTCACGTCGCGGAGCAGAAAGCTCACCTTGCCGCCGGCGATCGAGACTTCGCCGATGCCGATCTTGGGATTGGCGCGGCCGAGTTCGGTGATCACCGTCTCGCGCATCTGCTCCAGCCGGCTCTGCGCGATGTCCGAGGTTTCGGCCTCGAGCAGCAGGTACGAACCGCCCGCCAGATCAAGCCCATAGGCCACGCGCGGCGAGTGCAGATTGTAGCGCGCCAGGATGCTCTCGGGCACGAAACTGGGAATGGCGATCGCCACCAGCACGATAAGCGGCAGCAGGATCGAGACGATCTTCCAGCGCGGGAAATCGAGCATCAGTCGTTCGCCGGCTTGGCGCCGCTTACCGCCACCGCGGCGAGGGTCGACTTGATCACCTTCACCCGCACGCCTTGCGCGATCTCCAGCTCGACGACCTTGTCGTCGACCTTGGTCACCTTGCCGATCAGCCCGCCGGCGGTGGTGACTTCATCGCCCTTCTTCAGCGCGGCGATGGCGTTTTGCAGCTGCTTCATCCGCCCCTGTTGCGGGCGGATCATCAGGAAATAAAAGGCGATGAACACCAAAAGCAGCGGTACGAAGGTCTGGAACACCTCGAAACCGCCGGCGGCAGGGCTGCCCGCGGTTTGGGCAAAGGCTGGGGTGGCGAACATTGTTTCAGTCTCTAAGGCTGGATCGGCGGCGCGCACCGCCCCCTGTTAAGCGGCGCGCGCTATCATCTAGCGCGCGGGGTTGCAACATGGGCGGGTGGCCGGCGCCATTCGGCTGACGGCGAAGCGACCCGCAAGCCCCTCCCTTGCAGGGAAGGATTGGGATGGGTGGCTCCGAAGCACGCCGCGCCGAACGGGAACGCGCTGGCTCGACCCACCCCCCGGCCCCTCCCTTGCAGGGAGGGGTGACACGGCGAGGAAGGAAGCGTTATCCCGCGATCGAAGGGGAACTCGCATGACATTCCGATGGACGCTCGCGCTCGCCCTGCTCGCCCCCACGCCGGCCCTCGCGCAAACCCCGGAGCAGCGCGCCGAGCGCGTGCTCGCGGCGAGCCCGGTGATCGACGGGCATAACGATCTCGCCTGGGCGATCCGCGAGGCGGGGAGCACGCTGCCCCCCGATCTCACCAAGAGCACGGCCGCCTTGCCCTATCCGTTCCAGACCGATCTGCCGCGCGCCCGCGCCGGGCATCTCGGCGGGCAATTCTGGTCGGTCTATGTGCCCGCCGAACTCCATGGCGACGAAGCGGTGCGGGTGACGCTCGAACAGATCGACCTGGTGCGCCGGATCGTCGCCGCGCATCCGCAAATGGCGCTCGCCGGCACCGCCGCCGAGCTGCGCGCTGGGATGCGCGCGGGCAAGCTCACCGGCATGATGGGGGCGGAAGGCGGGCACCAGATCGCGGGCAATCTCGCGGCGCTGCGGCTCTACCACGCGCTCGGCGTGCGCTACGTCACCCTCACCCACTTCAAGAGCCTCGCCTGGGCGGACAGCTCGACCGACGCGCCGCGCAGCGGTGGCTTGAGCGATTTCGGCCGCGCGGTGATCGCCGAGATGAACCGGATCGGCATGATCGTCGACGTTTCCCACACCAGCGACGCGACCGCGATCGCCGCGATCGCGCTCAGCCGCGCGCCGGTGATCGCCTCGCACTCGGGCGCGCGCGCCGTCACCAACGTGCCGCGCGCGATGCCCGACGAAGTGATCCGCGCGCTCGCCGCGAAGGGCGGGGTCGTGATGGTGAGCTTCTATGAAGGCCATGTCTCGAACGCCTGGGCCGCGTGGGACAAGGCGCGCACCGCCTATGCCGCGAGCGTGGGGGTGAAGGCCGATATCTATGGCCCCAAGGCCCCTGCCCCGCTCGTCGCCTGGGAAGCCGCGCACCCCGCGCCGGTGGTGACCGCGCGCGACGTCGCCGATCATGTCGAGCAGATCGCGCGGGTGGGCGGCAAGGGCGCGGTCGGCATCGGCGCTGATTATGAGGGCATCGCCGGCAATGCCCCGGCGGGGATGGGCGGGGTCGACGGCTACCCCGCGCTGTTCGCGGAACTCGCGAGACGCGGCTGGAGCGACGCCGAACTGGCCGGGCTCGCCCAGGGGAACGTGCTGCGGGTTATCGAGGCGGTGGAGGCCACCGCCAAGGCGAGCGCGGGGATGCCGCCGGGAACCGCGGCGCTGGTGGAATAGCCGCAGCGCCGCCGCCCCCGCCGGACAGGGAGCGGCGGCACGCGCCGCTACTTCACCCCCTCATGCGCCTGCGCCATCTGCCTGGCGTCGGCCATGTCCTGCGCGCCGCCATGATCCTCGTCGCTGGTGCGGCCCGCGCCCGGCCCGGCGCCCAGATCGGCGCCGGTCAGCGGATCATAATCGGGGTCGGACATCTGCCGCGCCGCCATCGCCGCGACCGCCGCGTCCTGATCGGGCGGCAGGCGGACTTCGGCATGGCCCGAGCCGCCATCGACCGGCAGATATTGCGTCAGGTCATCGACCCGCTGCCACTGCGGCCCCTCGTTCCACGCCCCCGTCCGGTCGCCCTCGCCCTGCGAGGTGTTGACGTACATATTGGCGTAGGGCTCGAGCCCCGGCAGCTTGCCCGGCGGGAAATTGTCGCGGATCGCGTAGAGCGCCTTCTCGAACGACTTCTGGTGCGCGATCTCGCGCGTCATCAGGAAGCCGAGCGCTTCCTTGATGCCGGGATCGTCGGTGATGTTGATCAGCCGCTCATAGATGATCTTCGCGCGCGATTCGGCGGCGATGTTCGAGCGCAGATCGCAGGTCGGGTCGCCGCGGCTGTCGATATAGGCCGCGGTCCACGGCACGCCGGACGAGTTGGTGAGCGCCGGCCCGCCGCCATAGAGGATCGACTGGGTATGGCTGTCGCCGCCGGCGTTGACCGCCATGTACAGATCGGCCTCCTCCAGCGCGGCTTCGGAAAGCTGCCCCTTCACCCCGCGGTTGAGCATCGCGACGATCGAACCGATCACTTCCAGATGGCTCAGCTCCTCGGTGGCGATGTCGAGCAGCAGGTCGCGCCGGCCGGGGTCCTCGTCGCCCAGGCCTTGCGTGAAATAGCGCATCGCGGCGGCGAGCTCGCCATCGGGGCCGCCAAATTGTTCGAGCAGCAGCGAGGCGAGCGCGGGGTTGGGCTCGGCGACGCGCACGGTATATTGCAAACGCTTGTTGTGCATGAACATGGGGACAGCCTCCGGGAGGGGGAAGGCCGTACCAACGGCTGGCAGCGGCGCCCGTTGCGCGGCGAAGCGGGGTTCAGCCCAAGCGTGGCGTCAGCGCGGCATCCCGCAGCCCGCGCCAGACTTTCAGCGCCTGCACCGTCTCCGCGACATCATGCACCCGCAGCAGCTGCGCCCCCGCCTGCGCCCCCAGCAGCGCGAGCGCGACCGAGCCGCCGAGCCGCGCCTCCACCGGCGCCTCCCCGGCGAGCGCGCCGATCAGCCGCTTGCGGCTCGCCCCCAGCATGATCGGGCAGCCGAGCCCGTGGAACAGGGCGAGGCCGTTCAGCAGCGCGAGATTGTCGGCCAGGGTCTTCCCGAAGCCGATGCCCGGATCGACGATGATCCGCGCGCGGTCGATCCCCGCACGCTCCGCGAAGGCGATGCGCGCCGCCAGGAAATCATAGGCTTCGATCAGCACGTCGCGATAGCCCTGGCCGCCATGCGGGCCCTTGGCGGGCTCGGGGGAGTGCATCAGCACCACCGGCACGCCCGCGCCGGCGACGATCGCGGCCGCGCGCGGATCCCAGGCGAGCGAGGAGATGTCGTTGACCATCACCGCGCCCGCCGCGAGCGCCGCCTCCATCACCGGGCCTTTGCGCGTGTCGATCGAGACCGGGGCGGCGCCCGCCAGCCGCTCGACCACCGGGCGGGTGCGCGCCACCTCGTCGCCCTCCCACACCAGCGGCGCGCCGGGGCGGGTCGATTCACCGCCGAGATCGACGAGGCTTGCCCCCGCCGCGATCATGTCGAACCCGCGCGCGGCGGCGGCTTCGGGATCGTCGTGGAGCTTGCCGCCGTCCGAAAAACTGTCCGGCGTCACGTTCAGGATGCCCGCGACATGCGGCTGATCGAAGCGCAGCACACGGGCACCGAGCGTGAGCGGCGCGCGCGGGGCGGTGAGCCGGGCGAAGGTCGCCGCCGCCGCCTCGGCCTGCTCGCCCGGGAGCGTGGCGAGGAACGCGTCCCACTCTCCGACCGGCACGATCCGCTCGCGCCGCCGCCCGCCCTCGACCGCGATCACCTCGAGCGCGGCGAACCACAGCAGCCCGCCCGCGAGCCGGGCGACGGGTTCGGCGCCCACGGGCGTATCGGCGAAGCGGATCGGGCGGAGATAGAGCATCGCGGTGTGTTAGGGGGTGTGCGGGCGAAAGGGAATCGGTTCGTGCCGCAACCGTCGCGCACGCCGGTGCGCGCCGGCTTGTCGCCCCCCTCCCCCGCGCGGGCGGCGCTTTCGGCGAGGACGCGGACGAGACAGCCGCGCGGTCCTTCAGCCGCCCCAGCCCGAAACCGCGCGCCGCGCGCCTTGCGGCGGCCGCTCGCTCGCCGGCACGGGGGTGCGATTGTGGGTGGGGCTCTCCTGCTTGGGGGCGGGAGTATGCGCTCGGGTGGGGGTGTAGGACAGGGGGGACGTCGATACTTCCATCCCCTCCCGCGGCGACTCTGTTGCCAACGCGGAGCATTCACCTTAGGCTATCAGCGTATGATTACCCGCATCGAGATAGATGGCTTTAAGAGTTTTCAAGACTTTGGAGTCAATTTACAGCCATTTACAGCTCTTGTCGGGCCTAACGCAAGCGGCAAATCAAACTTGTTTGATGCGCTACGATTTCTATCTCTCTTAGCTAAGCACGACATTCGACATGCTATGCAAGGTCTTCGCGGGGAGCCCGAAGAGCTATTTCGGCGGACCGCCCAAGAGACCTCCACGAAAATGAGCTTTGCCGTTGAAGCGCTACTCCCAAAGCATGGTACAGATGCATTCGGCGCGAGTTACGA
Source organism: Sphingomonas sp. (assembly GCF_019746665.1). Taxonomy (GTDB): domain Bacteria; phylum Pseudomonadota; class Alphaproteobacteria; order Sphingomonadales; family Sphingomonadaceae; genus Sphingomonas. Next base: position 8,126 of record NZ_JAIERS010000021.1, read on the forward strand.
CGTCCCCGCTCAGCGCCTACGCTATGAGCTGGAGCTAGGACTTCAAAACGGTCGTGACGGCTCACCTCGAAGAGTTCAGGTGATAAAGGAATTTTGTCGCCCTCTGTCGAAGGCCGAGGACCGGGCCAGAGCAATTCTTAAGAACATATCGGTAAATTACACAAAAGTTAGTCCGTTTATTAGACTCAGCGAGTCCGGCGAGGCTATTGAAGTTAGACAAGACGGCCGGCAAAAGAGAGGTCGGCCTGTAACTTTATCGCTAAAAGAAGCATCAAGGACTGCCTTATCAACGATTACGACCGCTGAATTTCCTCATCTTTATGCTCTACGCGACGCTATATATAATATAAGTTTCTTGGAAATAAACCCTCATGCTGCGCGTATGACAAATGACCGCTTTGAGGAACCATTGCTGAAGTCTGACGCATCAAATCTGGCTGCCGTGCTAGCCCGTTTGAAAGACGAAACCGCTTCCCACCAAAGACCTGAGGGAATTTTGGCTGACATTGCCGCTGATCTCTCATCTTTGATTCCCTCTGTCAAAAGACTTGAAAGCTCGAGCGACAATTTACAAAGGCAATATGCCTTTTCTTTGCGGTTTGCAGATGACATGTCGTTCAGCTCTCGAGTAATTTCTGATGGAACTTTACGACTGCTAGCACTGCTGACAATTCTAAATGACCCAGACCGGAAGGGAACACTTTGTTTTGAAGAGCCTGAAAACGGCGTTCATGAAGGCCGGATATCTGCATTGATTAAGTTTCTTAGAGATGCAGCGGTAGTTTCGACGGACCCAAAATACCCTGCCTTTCAGATTCTCATCGCGACTCACTCACCGAAAGTGATGGAGTGCCTTAGAGATGAGGAAATAGTTGCTGCCGATACAGTTGTAGTCATCGGTCGAAATCCTCCCGGTAGAACGATAAGGACTCGGATGCGCACAGGCGTTCAGCCTGTTGGCGATATGTTTAACCCGGAAAATCACCTTGTACGTTCTGAAATCGAAGCTCTGTTACAACGGTCTGTCGACGCCGCATGATATATTTGAGCTGGGCAGCCTTGCATGAAGGGTCGACGGATCGCGCTTACTTCGACGTTCTTATTCCACGAGTCATGGAAGATTTCGTTCTGCGCCGTGGTATTCAAGACGCCACGGTCCCCCAAACAGCTGCCGTGCGTTTTACAAGGTCAGGCCGGCGGGCAGAGGAGGTTGCTGCTGACATATGCCGGGATCGAGACGCGTTTCACATCGTCTACATCCACGCCGATACCGGCGGGAGGGCTTTGGAAGCGGCAATGCCCAGGCGATCGGATGATTACCGGACCGCTGCACAGCAGCTTTGCGGTTTTATCCCGGAACGCTGCGTCATAATGGCGCCGCGACATGAGACAGAAGCGTGGATACTAGCTGATCTACGGGCCGTTTGCGATGCCTTGGGTTATCGCGGTGATCTCGCTGGCCTAGGGCTTCCTAGAAATGCTCGGGAAGCCGAAAAGCTTGTCGATCCAAAGTCCTCCTTAAGACAAATTATTTCGCAAGTTCGAGGGCGTCGGGGGCCTGCAGATATCCCGCAACTAGCGTCAGCCGTAGCCCAACGACAAGATCTAAGTTCACTGAGCCAATCAATTTCCTATCAAAAGTTCGAGTCAGAGGTCGAGCGAGCCCTTGTTAGCTTAGGCTGCATAGTCTGAACCCAACTTACTGAGATCGCCAAAATCGTTATAACGCTAACTTTATTCCCTCAAGCCGCCTCAGCCCCCCGCTTCGCCTTCTTCCGCTCATGCGGGTCAAGAAACTTCTTGCGCAGCCGGATCGACTTCGGCGTCACCTCGACCATCTCGTCGTCGTCGATATAGGCGATCGCCTGCTCCAACGTCAGCTTCCTTGGCGGGGTCAGGCGGATCGCGTCGTCCTTGCCGCCGCTCGCGCGGAAGTTGGTCAGCTGCTTCGCCTTCATCGGGTTGACTTCAAGGTCGTCGGGCTTGGCGTTCTCGCCGATGATCATGCCTTCGTACAACGGCTCGCCGGGGCCGACCATCAGGATGCCGCGCTCCTCCAGCGAGTTGAGCGCATAGGCATTGGCCTCGCCCGAACCGTTGGAGATCAGCACGCCGTTCTTCCGCCCCTCGATCAGGCCCTTATACGGGCCATAGCGTTCGAAGATGCGGTTCATGATGCCGGTGCCGCGCGTGTCCGACAGGAACTCGCCGTGATAGCCGATCAGCCCGCGCGAGGGGGCGGAGAAGGTGATGCGCGTCTTGCCACCGCCCGAGGGGCGCATGTCGGTCAGCTCGGCCTTGCGCTGGTTCATCTTGTCGACGACGGTGCCGGAAAATTCCTCGTCCACGTCGATCACGACGGTTTCATAGGGCTCCTCGCGGCCCTGCTCGCCGTCGCGGAACAGCACGCGCGGGCGGCTGATGCCCAGCTCGAACCCCTCGCGGCGCATCGTCTCGATCAGCACGCCGAGCTGGAGTTCGCCGCGCCCGGCCACCTCGAACGAATCCTTGTCCTCGCTTTCGGTGACGCGGATGGCGACGTTCGATTCGGCCTCGCGGAACAGGCGGTCGCGGATCAGGCGGCTCGTCACCTTGCTGCCCTCGCGCCCGGCCATCGGGCTGTCGTTGACGGCGAAGCGCATCGAGAGCGTCGGCGGGTCGATCGGCTGCGCCTTGATCGGGGTCGAGACGCTGGTGTCGGCGATGGTGTTGGCGACGGTCGCGACGGTCAAGCCGGCGAGGCTGATGATGTCGCCCGCCTCGGCTTCTTCCACCGGCACCCGCTCAAGCCCGCGGAAGGCGAGGAGCTTGGAGGCGCGGCCGGTCTCGAGCACGCGGCCGTCGCGATCGAGCGCGTGGATCGCCTGGTTGAGCTTCACCACGCCCGAGGCGACGCGGCCGGTGAGGATGCGCCCCAGGAAATTGTCGCGATCGAGCAGCGTCACCAGGAAAGTGAACGGCGCGTCGCGATCGACTTGCGGCGCCGGCACATGCGCGACGATGCGGTTGAACAACGGCGCGAGCGTACCCTCGCGCGCCTCGGCGTCCTCGCTCGCATAGCCGTTGCGGCCCGAGGCGTAGAGCACGGGGAAATCGAGCTGATCGTCATTGGCCTCGAGCGTCACGAACAGGTCGAACACCTCGTTCAGCACTTCCTGCACGCGCGCGTCGCTGCGGTCGATCTTGTTGACGACGACGATCGGGCGCAGGCCCAAAGCGAGCGCCTTGCCGGTGACGAACTTGGTCTGCGGCATCGGCCCTTCGGCGGCGTCGACCAGCAGGATCACGCCATCGACCATGCTCAGGATGCGCTCCACCTCGCCGCCGAAATCGGCGTGGCCGGGCGTGTCGACGATGTTGATCCGCGTGCCTTCCCATTCGACGCTGGTGCATTTGGCGAGAATGGTGATCCCGCGCTCCTTCTCCAGATCGTTGGAATCCATCGCGCGTTCTTCGACCCGCTGATTGTCGCGGAAGGTGCCCGATTGGCGGAACAGCTGGTCAACAAGCGTGGTCTTGCCATGATCGACGTGCGCGATGATGGCGATATTGCGCAGATTCATGCGAAAATTTGTCCTGGGGAGAAGCGTTCGGGCGCGCCCTTAGCGCAATTGCCGCGCCGCGGAAAGGGCGGGTGCGTTTTGATGGCGACGCCGGCGCGTTCCCGGCCGGGCTAGCGGTGCCGGGCGATCAGCGCGCTCGCCGCTTCCGGGGTCAGCGGCTCGGCATAAAGGAACCCTTGCGCGAACTGGCAGCCCAGCTCGCGGAGCTGGCGGCGCTGGCAGCTCGTCTCGATCCCCTCGGCGACGACCGACAGCTTCATCGTCTGCGCGAGATCGAGCACCGCGCGGACGATTCCCGGCGAGGTGCGGTTGCGCGGGTCGCACAGGTCCTGAACGAAGCTGCGGTCGAGCTTCAGCGTCGAGAAGGGATAGCGGTGGAGGTGGCCGAGCGAGGAATAGCCGGTGCCGAAATCGTCAAGCCCGATCTTCACCCCCAGCCCGCGCAGATCGCGCATGATCTCGATCGCGCGGTCGGGATTGGCGATCGCGATCGATTCGGTGATCTCCAGCGTGACGAGCGCGGGCGGCACCCCGGTTTCGCGCAGCGTCTGGTGGACGATCTCGGTAAAGCCCGGCAGCAGGAACTGGCGCGGCGAGACATTGATGCTCATCGACACCGGCGGCGCGGGATGGGTGCGGTTCCAGGTGGCGGCGGCGGCGCAGGCCTCGCGCAGTACCCAGTTGCCGATCGCGACGATCAGCCCGGTCTCCTCCGCCACGCCGATGAACTGCCCCGGCCCCACCACTTCGCCACCGCCGCGCCGCCAGCGCAGCAGCGCCTCGAAGCCCGAGACGCGGTTGCTCTTCATGTCAACGATCGGCTGGTAGAGCAGGCGGAACTCGTCGCGCGCGAGCGCGCAGCGCAGATCATTCTCGGTCTGCAGCCGCGCCATCGCCCGCTTGCGCAGCGCCTTGTCGAACAGCGCGACCTGGCCGCGCCCGCGCGCCTTGGCCTCGTAGAGCGCGGTATCGGCCTTGCGCAACAGGTCGGTCGCGGTCACCCCCTGGCTTTGGGCGAGCGCGACGCCGATGCTCGCCGTGGCGTGAACCTCGCCGCCCGCCACGCGGTAGGGACCGCCGAGCGCCGCGAGCAGCCGCTCGGCGACCGCGCTCGCCCGCCCCGGCTGGTCGAACTCGTCGAGCACGATTGTGAACTCGTCGCCACCCAGCCGGGCGAGCGTCCAGGCGGGCCAGCCCTCGGCCTGCGGCAGCGCGTCGAGCACGCTGCGCAACCGCGCGGCGATCGCCTGCAGCAGGCTGTCGCCGGCATGGTGGCCGAAACTGTCGTTGACGAGCTTGAACCCGTCGAGATCGAGGAACAGCACCGCCACCTCGCCGCCGCCCCGCCGCGCGCGCCGGTCGAGCGCCTGGCTCACGCGGTCTTGGAACAACGCCCGGTTGGGCAGCGCGGTCAGCGGATCGTGGAGCGCGTCGTGCAGCAGCTGCGCGGCGAAGCGCTCGCGTTCGATCACCCGGCCGAGTTGCGTGCCGATCTGGCCCATCGCCGCCAGCATGTCCGCGTCCTCGGCCAGTTGCGACCGGGCGAAGAATTCGATCACCCCGGTCACGTCGCGCTGGACCTGGATCGGGAACGCGAAGGCCGAGGCGAGCCCGACCGCCGTCGCCACCGGGCGACGCGGGAAATTGCCGTCGGCCTGCAGATCCGCGAGCCATAGCGGCGCCCCACTTGCCAGCACCCGCCCCGGCAGGCCCTCGCCGCGCGCGAAACCCCGCGCCAGCGACGCCTCGATGAACGGGGCGAGCGCGTCGGGATCGTCGGCGTGCCAGGCATCGGCGGGTATCAGCCGGTGCGGCGCCTGCGGATCGACCAGATAGACATTGCCGAACACCCAGCCGGTCGCGTCGCAAATCTCGCGCACGGCGAAGCGCAGCGCCTCGCCGGTGTCGGCGGCTTCATTGGCCTTGGCGGCGACGCGCTGAAGCAGTTCGATCCGCTGCTGCGCCAGATAGGCGCGGCGCAGCCCGGCTTCGGCGATCGCCTCCGCTTCCAGCCGCGCGGCACGCTCGCGCGCCAGCCGCCGTTCGAGCCGGTCCAGCCGCCGCTGCGGGGTATCGCCGAGCGCGTGCTCGAAGGCGTCAGGCGTCAGGACACCCATCGCACCTCCAGCGCACAGGCGCGCGCGCCCTCGTGCATACAGGCGCTCTGGCTGACCGAGACCGTCTCGCCATAATGCGCGGCGGCGCCCAGGATCAGCCCTTCGGCGAGCGCGCACAGCCGGCGCGGGCTGGTATAGCCCAGCTGCAGCCGGTCGGGCTCCGCCGATTGATAGCGGAAATGCGGGCACACCGCGCCGGGATAGAGCTTGTGCACTTCCGGGTGGATGATGGTGTTCAGCGCCAGCAGGAAATCGCGCGCATTCTGGTGCGGCGTGAACAGCGCAGGGTAACGATCGACGAAGCGCGGCATCGCTGTCTGGCCGAACCAGCGCAGAATGTCCGCCGCCGGCTTGTCGAGCGCGGTCGCGGCGGCGCCGACCAGCGCGACCGCCTCGGCATCGGGATAGGAGCCGAGCGAGGTATAGGCCCCGCGCGCGCCAGAGGCTTCGATCAGATCGTCCCACACCCCGTCGCCGAACTGATCGATCACCGCTTCTTCAAGCAAGTTGAAGATAATGCCTTTCATCGTCCCCGCCGCTCGACTTGACCATTTTTACATCGCGCGACCCGCTTTTGCCGCAGGTTCGATTAATGAATTGCAATCGTCGGGCGCTTTCGGCCCGGATCGGGTAAGCCGTTGGCCCCGGGCGCGAAGCGTCTTATATGAGCAAGACGGTTGATCCGTTGCCGGCGGCACGGCATGAGTCAATCCGGGAGGAACAAGCATGGCGACCGAGGTTCAATCCGCGCAACTGGTGCTCACCCCGCCCGATCCGGTGCCCGCCGTGGCGCCCGAAAAGGCCGCCGGGCTGGTACCGGTCGACACCGCCACCCGCACCAAGCTGGAGGAGCGGGTCGACGCGTTCATCGCCGATCTGGTGGCGCAGGACGTGAATTCGCCCGAATTCGGCAAGCGCGTCGATTCGATCAGCGCGATGGGTCAGAAGGAAATCCGCGACGCGGCGAGCCAATCGAACCGCTTCCTCGATCGCCCGGTGCGCGCGATGGACCAGGAATCGGGCGTCGGCGCCGATCTCGCGCAATTGCGCCGCACGATCGAGGATCTCGATCCCGGCAAGAAGATGATGGCGCCGAAGAAGATCTTCGGCCTGATTCCCTTCGGCAATTCGATGCGCAATTATTTCGACAGCTATAAGTCGTCGCAGCAGCACATCGCCGCGATCCTGAAGTCGCTGCAAAGCGGCAAGGACGAGCTGTTGATGGACAATGCCGCGATCGACACCGAACGCGCCAATCTGTGGACGGCGATGGGCCGGCTCGAACAGATGATCGTGATGGCCAAGACGATGGACGCGCGGCTGGAGGACAAGGCGAACGAGCTCGACGCGACCGACCCGGCCAAGGCCAAGGCGATCCGCGAATCGGCGCTGTTCTACGTCCGCCAGCGCGTGCAGGACTTGCTCACCCAAATGGCGGTGACGGTGCAAGGCTATCTCGCGCTCGATCTGGTCAAGAAGAACAATGTCGAGCTGGTGAAGGGCGTCGATCGCGCCTCCACCACCACCGTCTCGGCGCTGCGCACGGCGGTGACGGTCGCGCAGGCGCTCACCAACCAGAAGCTGGTGCTGGAGCAGATCACCCAGCTCAACACCACCACCGCCAACATCATCGATTCGACCGGGCAGCTGCTCAAATCGCAGACCGCGACGATCCACGAACAGGCGGCGAGCGCGACCATCCCGGTCGAAACGCTGCAACGCGCCTTCCAGAACATCTATGACACGATGGACGCGATCGACAGCTTCAAGCTGAAGGCGCTCGACAGCATGAAGACCACGGTCAACACGCTGTCGAACGAGGTCGAGAAATCGAAGGGCTATATCGCCCGCGCCGAGGGCGCCGCGCAGAATGCGGGTGCCGACGCGATCAAGCTCGAGGCGCTGAATTGAGCGAAACCGATCGCCAGATCGAACGCGCGCGCGACCTGCTCGAACGTACCGGCCGCGCGCGCCAGGGCGCGCAACTGCGCGAGCGCCAGCGCGAGACCGGGCGGCGGCTGCAGCGCGCGCTCGTCGCCGACGCGCTGATCCTGGCGGCGGCGATCGGGGCGAGCCTGTTCGGGCTGCTCGGCCCGCTCGGCTGGGTGGCGGCGGTGATGCTGATGCTGGTCGTCAGCTTCGTGCTGATGGCGACGCCCACCCAGGCGCCGCCCACCCCTGAAAAGCTCGCCGCGGTGCCGCTGAAGGCGCTGCCCGCGCAGACCGACCGCTGGCTCGCGACCCAGCGCCCCGCGCTCCCCGCGCCGGCGGTATCGCTGCTCGACGGGATTTCCTTGAAGCTCGACACGCTCGCCAGCCAGCTCGAACGCCTGCCCGAGGAGGCGCCGGCGGCCGCCGAGGTGCGCAAGCTGGTGGGCGAGCAGCTGCCCGAGTTCGTGAAAGGCTATCAGGCGGTGCCCAAGGAGCTGCGCCGGGTCGAGCGCAACGGCAAGACGCCCGACGCGCAGTTGGTCGAAGGGCTGAAGCTGATCGAGGACGAGATCGGCGCGATGACCGAGGAACTGGCGCAGGGCGATCTCGACGCGCTGGCGACGCGCGGGCGGTTCCTGGAAATCAAGTATCGCGGCGACGAGGCATGACGCGATTGAAGATCGATTTCGTGTCGGACATCGTCTGCCCGTGGTGCGTGGTCGGGCTCGGCGCGTTGCGCGCGGCGTTGGCGCAGCATCCCACGGTGACGGCGGAGATCGTTTTCCACCCCTTCGAGCTCAACCCGGCGATGCCGCGCGAAGGGCAGAATGTCGTCGAGCATGTCGCCGAAAAATATGGGGCGACGCCGGAGCAGTCAGCCAACAACCGCCAGCGTATCCGCGACGCGGCGGCAGCCTTTGGCTTCGCCATGAACGGCGATGCTAGCAGCCGTATCTACAATAGCTTCGATGCGCACCGGCTGCTCGACTGGGCGCGCGGCGCTGGCCGACAGGCGGCGCTGAAGGACGTGCTGTTCCGCGCCTATTTCACCGATCGCGCCGATATCAGCGACCCGGATCAACTGGTCGCCGCCGCCGGCGAAAGCGGACTCGATCGCGCCGAGGCGGCGGCGATCCTGGCGAGTGACGCCCATGCCGATGCCGTGCGCCAGGCCGAGGCATATTGGCACGCCCAAGGCATCGCGGCGGTGCCGTCGATCATCTTCGACGATCGCTATCTCGTGCAGGGCGCGCAGCCGGTCGAGGTCTTCGATCGGGTGATCCGCAAGCTAACCCAGGCTCAAGCCGCCACCGCATAGCGATCGCGGCCGCTGGCCTTGGCGCGGTAGAGCGCTTCGTCGGCGGCGCGGATCAGTTGCAGGCGCTCGGCGCCGGGCGTGATCTCGGCCAAACCCGCGCTCACCGTCACCCGCACGCTGATGCCGCCGGGCGTCGTCGTCACCGCATCGGCGACCGCGGCGCGCACCCGTTCGCACACCATCGCCGCCTGCTCGATCGTCGCGCCGGGCAGGATAAGCCCGAATTCCTCGCCGCCCAGCCGCGCGACATGATCGCCCGCGCGCACGCAGGCGAGCGCCGAGCGGGCGAAGGTTTCGAGCACCAGATCGCCCACCGCATGGCCATGGGCGTCGTTCACGCGCTTGAAGAAATCGATGTCGAACAGGGCGATGCAGCCGCCATCGGTCGCCTCGATCCGGCGATCGAGGATCGAATCGAACTTGCGGCGATTGGCGAGCCCGGTCAGCGGATCGGTGGTCGCGGCGTGCGCCAGCCGGGCCTCGAGCGCCTTGCGCCCGGAAATGTCGCGCACCGTGGAGACCCAGCCAGTGATCCGCCCGCCGGAGACGGCGGCGCGGGTATGCGCCTCGTACCAGCGGCGCTCGCCACTCGCGTGATCGGCGCGATATTCGACGACCGAGCGCTCGCCCGGCCGCGCCCGCGCCGCGTCGATCGCCTTTTGCATCGTCGCCCGGTCGGGGCCGCACGGCAGTTCGGCCGGCGTCGCGCCGATCATCACCGCCGGCTCGAACCCCGTCACCTCGCGCGCCGAGGGCGAGACATAATTGACGACGCCAGCGGCATCGAGCGTGACGATCATATCGGTCGCGCTTTCGGTGATCAGCTTATAGCGCGCCTCGCTCTCCGCCGGCCGATCGAGCGTCGCGCGCCGCAGCCGCAGCTCGGCGGCGACCGGCAGCACGGTCAACACCGTCACCCCCAGATAGCCCTGGAACAGCCGGACATGATCGGCGACCGATCCGCCGATCACATAAGTGCCGCCATGTCCCAGCGCGGTGAAAATGCCGCCGATCAGCCCGAGAACGACGATCGCGACCGTCGTGCCGACGCGTTCGAGCCGGAAGGTGACCAGCATCAGCGGCAGGATCGGCACGAACAGCAGCGGCAGCACCGCCTGCCCGAAAACGATGACGCTCACCGCGCCGATCATCAGCAGATGCGCCGCCGCCTCCATCCGCCGCAGCAGCGTCGCCTGGCGCCACCACAGCCCCAGTTCACCGTTCAGCAGCAACAGGAAGAACGGCGCCACGGTCAGCTGGCCAAGCCCGTGGCCAAGCAGCCAGGCGGATGCCTCGGCGAACATCGGGCGGCCGGTCGCGAGACCGCTGAGCGCGGCGGCGGGTAGCGCCGTGACCAGCGCCGCGCAGGCCGCCGCGAGCAGCAGCCCGATCACCGCATCGACCGAATCGAGCGCGTCGTCGCCCCGCCGCCACAGCCGCAGCAGCAGCGCCGCGACCACCGATTCGGTCATGTTCACCAGCGCGAGCGGCACCGCGACGGCCCAGCCGAGCCCGACCAGGCCGGTCGCGAGCACGCTCGCCAGGGTGCAGGCGGTAAGCGTCGGCCCCCAACGGTGGCGCGGCAAGCGCACGAGTTCGGCGGTCAACAGGCCCGAGGCGACCCACAGGGCCGCGAGCCCCCCTTCGAAGCTGGTCAGCCGGATCAGCGCCGCGGCCAGCGCGAAATAGCCAAGGCCGACCATTCCCGCCCGGAGCCAGCCGGCGGCGCGTTGAGAGTCAATGGCGCGAAGTGGCGCGTGCATCCCATTGGTTTAGCACGCGTTGGTTAAGCGTCTATTGGCGTTGTCGGTGCCGATGCCGGCGTGATAGCGAGGATGGCGCGATGATCTATATCGTCCTCAATCTGCTGCCGATCGGCATGGCGACGCTGCTGGCGCTGCTGCTTGGGCTCGGCTGGCATCGGCTGGGGGGCGGCGGGCGGATCGGGCCGGGCGTCGCGCTCACCGCGCTCGTCGCGCATTTCTGGTTCGCCGCGATCCTCGCCGGCGCGCTGATCCTCGCCCCGCCCAAGGCCGATCCCTGGGTGATGGCGCTGGCGAGCGCGGCGGTGATCTGGGCGGGGTTCGTCGCGCCGGCGGTGGCGCTGTCCGGCGCGTATCGCGGCGTCGCGGCCGGCCGGCTGATCGGCGACTGCGCCTACTGGCTGGCCGCGATGCTGGCGGAGGCCGCGGTGATGAAAGCGATCGGGCTGGTGCCGCCCCCGGTGGGATAGGCTTTGCCTGAAAATGCGCTGAGGGCGCATTTTGCCGCACCAGCCAGCACCGGGTGAACAGCGACCCGCGCTGTTCAGGCCATGCCGGGGGCATGGCCGACCCGTTGCTCCCCCACCCGGCCACCCACATGATACTGCCGTTGGGTGGCCGGGTGGGGGAGCGGGCCGGAGCCGCCTTGAAGAAGGCGCCGTGCGCCTTCTTCAAACCTGGGCTTGGGCTTTCCCCGCGCTGCCAGTTGGGGCATCACCGGCGGGTCCAAAGGGGGAAACGCCATGATCCGCACATCCTTCGCCGCGCTCGCGCTGGCGCTCGCCATCCCGGCGGCGGCGCCAACCCAGACGACGAGCGCGGCGCAGCAATCGCCCTTCACCTTCGAGGAAGTGATGGTGCCGATGCGCGACGGCGCCCGGCTGCAGACGGTGATCCTGCGCCCCAGGGACGCGAAGGGTCCGCTGCCGATCCTGTTCCAGCGCACCCCCTATGGCGTGCCCGGCGGCCCGCTGCCGAGCGTGCCCAAGAGCTTCGAGGCGCTGGTCAAGGACGGGTACATCTTCGTCTTCCAGTCGATGCGCGGCCGCTTCAAGTCCGACGGCGACTTCACCCTGTCGACCGGGCTCACCCCCAATGGCCCGGACGAGGCGACCGACGCCTATGACGCGATCGACTGGCTGGTGAAGAACGTGCCCGGCAATAACGGCCGGGTGGGGATGTGGGGGATCAGCTATCCCGGTTTCGCCGCCGCGATCCCGCTCGCCAAGCCGCACCCGGCCTTGAAGGCGACCAGCCCGCAGGCGGCCTGGATCGACTATTGGCAGAATGACGATCTCCACCGCTGGGGCGCGGCGCGGCTGAGCTATATCACCGATTGGGTGTTCTCGCTCCAGGCGGACAAGACCAACGCCGAGTTCACCTACGACACGATCGACACCTATGATTTCTTCCTGCGCGCGGGCTCGCTCGCCGATATCGAGAAGCGCTATGTGCAGGGCAAGAGCGCGATGATCCGCGCGCTGATCGAGCATCCCGATCACGACGCCTTCTACACCCGCCAGCGCTGGTCCGACGCGCTGGGCAAGACGACCGTGCCGACGCTCAACGTCGCCGGCTTCTGGGATCAGGAAGACCCCTGGGGCAGCTGGCAGATCTTCGCCAAGCAGCGCCAGAACGATCCCGACAATCTCTCGCAGCTCGTCGTCGGCCCCTGGGCGCACGGCACCTGGAGCCGCCCCGGCGAGCACAAGCTGGGGCCGATCGACTATAAGGTCGACAGCTCGACCCGCTTCGTCGAGGAGATCCAGGCGCCCTTCTTCCGCTATTGGCTGCACGGCCAGGGCGAGCGGCCGGGGGGGCTGGTCAACAGCTTCCAATCGGGGAGCTGGGTGTGGAAGCGCTATGATCGCTGGCCGCTCGCCGAGGCCAAGCCGACCGCGCTCTACCTCCACGCCGATGGCGCGCTGAGCTTCACCGCCCCGGCGGCGGGCGAGGGGTGCCGCGGCTATGTGTCGGACCCGGCCAACCCGGTGCCGTTCCGCGCCCGCCCGATCTCGCCCACTTATCCGCGCCCCGAATGGCGCTGGTGGGAGGCGGCCGACCAGCGCTTCGTCGCCGGGCGGCCCGATGTGCTGAGCTATGTCTCGGCCCCGCTCGACGCCGACCTGACGGTGACGGGGGCGGTGCTCGCCGAACTCCAGGCGGCGACGAGCGGCACCGACAGCGACTTCGTGGTGAAGCTGATCGACGTGTTCCCCGACGATTACGAGCAGCTCGGTCAGGCCGCGCCGCTCGGCGCCTATACGACGCAGCTCAACGGCTATCAGCTGCCGATCGCGATGGAGGTGCGGCGCGGCCGGTATCTGGCGAGCGACACCAGGCCCGCGCCGCTCGTCCCCAACCAGGTGACGCGCTGGGAGGTGCCGCTGCGCGCGCACGACCATGTGTTCAAGAAGGGCCACCGGCTGATGGTGCAGGTGCAATCGAGCTGGTTCCCGGTGATCGACCGCAACCCGCAGAAATTCGTGCCCAACATCGCCAAGGCCCAGCCCCAGGATTATGTCCGCGCCGAGCAGAAGGTGTGCGCGGGATCGAAGGTGATCCTGCCGGTGGTGCGGTAGGAGCGCGCCGGAAGGCGCATGTCTCGCCCAAGCCCCTCCCTGGCAGGGAGGGGTTGGGGTGGGTCCGTTCAGGGGCGGTCCAGCGCTGCTCGCCCCACCCCAAACCCCTCCCCCAAGGGGAGGGGCTTATCGCTCAACTCTTCAGCCGCCACCCGGTCCGGAAAATCCAGCCGACCGTCCCCAGGCACAGCAGCAGGAACAGCCCCGTCACCCCTAGGCTCCAGCCGATCGACACGTCGCCGCGCCCGAAAAAGGTCCAGCGAAAGCCCGAGATCAGATAGACGATGGGGTTGAGCAGCGCGAGCTTCTGCCACGCCGCCGGCAGCATCGAGATCGAATAGAAGGTGCCGCCCAGGAAAGTGAGCGGGGTGATCACCAACAGCGGGATGATCTGCAGCTGCTCGAAACTATTCGCCCAGATGCCGAGCACGAAGCCGAACAGGCAGAAGGTGATCGCGGTCAGCGCCATGAACGCCACCATGTAGAAGGGATGCGCGATCGGCAGCGCGACGAACAGATGCGCGGTCACGAAGATCACCAGCCCCAGGATCATCGATTTGGTCGCCGCCGCGCCGACATAGGCGATCACGGTTTCCACCGGCGACATCGGCGCCGAGAGCAGCTCATAGATCGTGCCCGACCATTTGGGGAGATAAATGCCGAAGCTCGCATTGCCGATGCCCTCGGTCAGCATCGAGAGCAGCATCAGCCCGGGCACGATGAACGCGGCATAGGGAATGCCGTCGACCAGGTTGATCCGCCCGCCGATCGCCGATCCGAACACGACGAAATAAAGCGAGGTGGTGATCACGGGCGTCAGCAGGCTCGTCGCGAGCGTGCGGCGGAAGCGCGCGAGTTCGAAGCGATACACCGCCCAGATGCCGAGCCAGTTGATCCCGGTCATGCCCGCGCCCCCTCGCCCTGGAGCAGCCCGACGAAGATGTCCTCGAGCGAGCTTTGCTGCGTGTTCAAGTCCTTATAGCCGATCCCGGCGTCGCTCAGCGCGCGCAGCATCCCGGCGACGCCGGGGCGTTCGCTGGCGGCGGCGTCGAACACATATTCGAGCTCGGTCCCCTCGGCCTTCAGCACCGGCCCCCAGGCGGCGAGCGTGGGCGGGACCGCGGCAAGCGGCTCGCTGAGCGACACCGTGAGCGTGCGCTTGCCGAGCTTCTTCATCAGCGCGGTCTTTTCCTCGACCAGGATCAGCCGGCCCTTCAGGATCACCCCCACCCGATCGGCCATCTCCTCGGCCTCCTCGATATAATGGGTGGTGAGGATGATCGTGGTGCCGCGCGCGCGCAGGCCCCGCACCAGCCGCCACATGTCGCGCCGCAGCTCGACATCGACGCCGGCGGTGGGCTCATCGAGGAACAGCAGTTCGGGCTCGTGCGCCAGCGCCTTGGCGATCAGCACCCGGCGCTTCATGCCCCCGGAAAGCGCCATGATCTTGCTGTCGCGCTTGTCCCACAAGGACAGATCGGTCAGCAGCTGCTCGATCACCGCATCGTCGCGGCGGCGGCCGAACAATCCGCGGCTAAAGCGCACCGTGTCGATCACCCGCTCGAACGCGTCGGTCGAAAGCTCCTGCGGCACCAGCCCGGTGCGGAAGCGTGCCTGGCGATAGTCGCGGGCGATGTCGAACCCGGCCACCCGCACGCTGCCGCCGCTGGGCGTGACGATGCCGCAGACGATCGAGATGAGCGTCGTCTTGCCCGCGCCGTTCGGGCCGAGCAGCGCGAAAATCTCGCCCCGGTCGATCGTGAGGTCGACGCCGTCGAGCGCGGTCAGGCCCGAGGCATAGGTTTTGGTGAGGCCGCTGATCGCGAGTATCGGTTCCACCGGCGGCGCCTTAGCCGATCCCGCGCGGGATGAGAACCGCCGCGCGGGGAGGACCACCGCCCTTCCCCGGCGCAGGCCGGGGCCCAGCGGCGGCGCGGTCGATCGTTCGGCGTCGGAATGGCGAAGCGCGCGATGCTGGACCCCGGCCTTCGCCGGGGAGGACGTTGGGTGTCGCGGGGCGGCCTACGCCGGTTCGGGCGACCACGCGGCCCAGGGTCCGCGCCGGGTTCGAATCTTCCTAGACCGGCGCGGCGGGCGCCGATAGCCTTGCGGCGATAGGAGAGTAGCCCATGCGCCGCGATGTCGAGTTCACCAATGCCCAAGGCACGCGGCTGGCCGGCCGGCTGGAACTGCCCCCGGGGCGGGTGCGCGCGGTCGCGCTGTTCGCGCATTGCTTCACCTGCACCAGCGCGAGCCATGGCGCGCGGCGGATCGGCATGGCGCTCGCCGAGCATGGCATCGCGACGCTCGCCTTCGATTTCACCGGGCTCGGCAAATCGGGCGGCAGCTTCGTCGACAGCCATTTCGCGGCGAATGTGCAGGATCTGGTGGCGGCGGCCGATTTCCTACGCGGCGACATCGGCGCCCCGGCGGTGCTGATCGGCCATTCGCTGGGCGGCGCGGCGGTGATCGCGGCGGCCGAACATATTCCCGAGGCGACGGCGGTGGTGACGATCGGCGCGCCGTTCGATCCCGCGCATGTGCTGCATCAATTGGGCGATCAGATCGCGGCGGTGCGTGCCCAGGGCCAGGCCGAGGTGACGATCGGCGGCCGTCCCTTCCAGGTGAGCGACGCTTTCCTGCACGCGGTCGAGGGGCAGGACCAGGCGGCGCGGCTCGCGCGGCTGAAGCGCGCGCTGCTCGTGCTCCACGCGCCGACCGATGCCACCGTGGGGCTGGAAAATGCCGGCGAGATTTTCGCCGCCGCCAAGCACCCCAAGAGCTTCGTGTCGCTCGACGGCGCCGACCATCTGCTCACCCAGCCCGCGCCCGCCGCCTATGCCGCGGCGATGATCGCGACCTGGGTGGAGCCTTATCTCCCCCCCGCCGTCGCCGCCGACGCGCCCGAGGAGGGCCGGGTGCGGGTGACGACCACCGACGCCAAGTTTACCTCGATCGTCGAGAGTTCGGGGCACAGCTTCCTGGCGGACGAGCCGCTGCGGGTTGGTGGCGCCAATCTCGGCCCGACCCCTTATGATCTGCTGCTCTCGGCGCTCGGCACCTGCACCGCGATGACGATCAAGCTGGTCGCGGACCGCGAGGCGATTCCGCTCAAGGGCGTCTCGATCGAGCTGCAACACCAACGCTGCCATTCGGAGGATTGCGCCGAAACCGGCGAGGGCAAGCCCAAGATCGACGTGCTGACCCGCGACATCACCTTGGTCGGCGCGCTGAGCGACACCCAGCGCGCGCGGCTGCTGGGGATCGCCGATCGCTGCCCGGTCCACCGCACGCTGGAGAACCATCCCGTGATCAAGACGCGGCTGGTTGAATGAATATCCTCCCCATGAAATGGGGAGGGGGACCATCGCGAAGCGATGGTGGAGGGGGCGGGCAAATAGCGGAGCCCCCTCCACCACCGGCCAAAGGCCGGCGGTCCCCCTCCCCGTGAACGGGGAGGATTTGGGCTTTACCCCTGCCGCAGCTTGATCAGGATCTGCACCCAGGCGCCGATCAGCGGCTTGCCCCCCTTGCGCGGCGGCAACACCTGGAACTGCCACGCCGCCTGCTGAACCTGATAGCCAAGGCTCGATCCCGCCGGGGACTCGCCCAGGATTTGGCAATTCTCCACCCGGTAGCGCGGCGCCGTCTGGCAGGCGATCAACCCCCAGCCGCCGGGCACCCCGCGCGCCTTGGCGATGTAGGGCGAAAGTTCGGCGTCGCGCGGCTCGCGGAACCATTCGGCGGCGTAGAGCGGCTCGCCATTGGGGGCGTTGCCGATCGGCCTGGAGTCGCCCGATCCTTCCGCATCGGCGAGTTGGTCGGGCGCCGTGCCCGGGGCGGGGCCGGGCGCGCGCTTGATCTTGCCGATGTCGCCGGCGGCGAAATCCTCGCGCGTCAGACGGATCAGCCCGGGAATGTCCCCGAGCGGCTCGGGCGGGGATGGCGTTGCCCGGGGCGGGCTCGGCGCAGGCTTGGCGGTGTCCCGGACGGGCTTGGCAGCGCGCGCGCGGGGCTGGCGGCGGCTGTTCTGCCGGGTCGCGGGGGCGGCGTCGTCATCGACATTGGCGAGCTCGAAGGTCTTGGCGGCCTCCCCCTTGAAGCGCGGCGGCCGGGTCGGCCAGGCGAGCGTGAGCAGCGCGAGCAGCAGCAACGCCTCGACCGCGATCGCGAGGAGAAACCCCGCGCCCCGCCGCCGCCACCAGCCTTCATCCTGCTCGACTCGAAACCGCACCCAGCGCGCCTAGCCGGGCGATGTGGCGGGTAAAAGGCGGCTTGGCACGCTTGCGTCGATCGCTCGCGCCGGGGACGGTGTTTAATTGTGCTGGTTGAATTGCTTAGACGATCTCGAACAGCCCCGCCGCGCCCATGCCACCGGCGGTGCACATCGACACCACCACCCAGCGCACCCCGCGCTTGCGCCCCTCGATCAGCGCATGGCCGACCAGCCGCGAGCCGGTCATGCCAAAGGGATGGCCGATCGCGATCGCGCCGCCGTTCACGTTGTATTTCTCAGGATCGATGCCGAGATGGTCGCGGCAATAAAGGCATTGCGAGGCAAAGGCTTCGTTCAGCTCCCACAGCCCGATGTCGCTCACCGACAGCCCGGCGCGGGCGAGCAGCTTGGGAATGGCGAACACCGGGCCGATGCCCATCTCGTCGGGCGCGCAGCCGGCGGACTGGAAGCCCCGGTAAATCCCCAGAATTTCGCGCCCCTCGGCCTCGGCGGTCGCGCGGTCCATCACCAGCTGGCACGAGGCGCCGTCGGAAAGCTGGCTGGCATTGCCGGCGGTGACGTTCGCGCCCGGGCCGCTGAACGCGCCGCCCGGCCACACCGTCTTCAGCCCGGCAAGCGCCTCATAGCTCGTGCCGGGGCGGATGCCCTCGTCCTGGCTGACCGTCACCTGCTCCTCGCCGATCCGGTTGCCCTCCTTGTCGAGCAGCGCCCGCGTCACCGTGATCGGCACGATCTCCTCGGCGAAGGCGCCCGTCTCCAGCCCGCGCGCGGCGCGCTGCTGGCTCTGCGCGCCATAACGGTCCTGCGCCTCGCGGCTGATGCCATAGCGCTCGGCGACGATTTCCGCCGTCTCGATCATCGGCGCATAGGCGGCGGGCACCTGAGCGGTGACCGACTGGTTGACGTAGCGCGGCGCGTCCTTCGTCACCGTGAAGCTGATCGATTCCATGCCCCCGGCGAGCGCGACATCGATCTCGTCGCAGATGATCGAGCGCGCGGCGAGCGCGATCGCCGTCAGCCCCGAGCCGCATTTCCGGTCCAGCGTGAAGGCCGGCACCGACAGCGGCAAGCCGGCGGCGAACACGCCCATCCGCCCGGCATTCCCGCCTTGCGTGCCCCATTGGTTGCCGACGCCCCAGAAAACTTCGTCGATCCGGGCGGGGTCGATCCCGGCACGCGCCACCGCGGCGTTCATCACATGCCCGGCGAGCACCGGCGCTTCGGTGATGTTGAACGCGCCGCGATAGGCCTTGCCGATCGCGGTACGGGCGGTGCTGACGATCGCGGCTTCGCGCATCTTGACCCTCTCCTGCTAGTTTTCGCTAGCGATAGCGACCATGGTAGCGAGGGCAACCTCCCTTGACGGACGGCGGCGAATTACGCTGCCACCGTCCGGTGACCCCGGGAGGCACAAGGGCGGGTCACACTGGGTATCCGCAGCAAGCGCACCGGAGGTTACATTCCCGCCCAACCGCGATATGCAAAAAAACTTGTCGGCCGGATGTAACCGGGGGAGCGCACGCAGCGAATGGCGTCATTGGGAGTGCAGCGAAGGACGAGCGAGGACCAGCTCAAAGCCTGGATGGTGCGTGGCCTGGATGGCGACGCGGCCGCCCAGAATGCGTTGCTCACCGCGCTTTTGCCGATGCTGCGATCCTTTTTCGCGCGCCGCCTGCGGGGGGCGGCGGATGATGTCGAGGATCTGGTGCAGGAAACGCTGATCGCCATTCACACACGGCGCGCCAGCTATGACCGTGACCGGCCGTTCGCGGCCTGGGCCTATGCGGTCGCCCGCTACAAGATGATCGATCATTTCCGCCGCATGAAACAGACGGTGCCGTTCGAGGATCTGGCCGAAATCCTGGTGGCCGAAGGCTATCAGGAAGCGGCCAGCGCTCGGCTGGACGTGGACGCACTGCTCGAGGGAGTCAGCCCCAAGCAGGCCGAGGCGATCCGCCGGACCAAGATCGACGGCCAAAGTGTTGCCGAGGCGGCGGAAGCCCAGGGCATCAGCGAGGCCGATGTGAAAGTTTCCGTGCACCGCGGGCTGAAAGCGCTGGCGGCACGGCTGAAGGGCAAATGACGCTGATGCGCACCGAAGACCTGATCCAGGCGCTCGCCGCCGATACGCCGCGGGTGCCACCGCACATGGCCGAACGGCGCGTGTTCGCCGGGTTGTTGCTCGGCGCCGCCGCCACCTTCGCGCTGGTCGCGCTGGCGCTGGGGCTGCGCAGCGATCTGCCGGGCGCGATGATGCAGGGCCATTTCTGGATGAAATGGGGCTATTCGGCCTCGCTGGGCGTGATCGCGATTTTCGCGGTGCTGCGCGCCGCCCGCCCCGAATCGCCGCCCTGGCGCTCGGCCTGGCTGCTCGCCTTGCCCTTCGGCCTGCTGCTCGCGGGCTCGGCGGTGGAGCTCGCGATCGCGCCCGCCGATCACCGCATGGCGATGCTGATGGGGCACAGCAACTGGAAGTGCATGGCGGGGGTCAGCCTGCTCTCGCTACCGATCTTCGCGGGGCTGCTATGGGCCTTCCGTCGCCTGGCGCCGACCCGCCTGCGCACCGCCGGCGCCGCGCTGGGGCTGACGGCGGGGGCGGCTTCCGCCACGCTCTACGCGCTCCACTGCAACGAAGTGACCGCGACCTTCGTCGTCACCTGGTACACGCTGGGGATCGTGCTTTCGGGGCTGATCGGCGCGCTGGCGGGGCCACGGCTGCTGCGCTGGTAGCGCCGCGCCAACTTCCAGGAATAAAAAAGCGGCGGACCGGTGTAACGCCGCCCGCACGGGGGACGAAATGGCTAGCAGAAGGCGCGATGGCCTTCGCTAATTTCAGGAGCTTCACCGATGCGCTCGCTTCTCGCCCTCACTTCTGCCCTTGCGCTCGCCGCCTGCTCGGGCGCGACCGCCAACCCCGTGGCCCCGCAGGCCAAGGGCCAGACCCAAGTCGCGCAGGCAGGCGATCCGGCGCATCCGGTGGTGGTCGAGCTCTATCAGAGCCAGGGCTGCTCGAGTTGTCCGCCGGCGGACAAGGTCGTCAACCGCCTCGCCGACCGCAACGACGTGATCCCGCTGTCGTTCGCGGTCACTTACTGGGATGATCTCGGCTGGAAGGACACGTTCGCCAATCCCAGCTACACCGCGCGCCAATGGGATTATGCCCACAGCGCCGGCCGTCCGGTGGTCGCGACGCCCCAAGTGATCGTGAATGGCCATGACGCGGTGCTCGGTAGCCGCGAGGGCGAGCTGAACGCGGCGATCGCGCGCAATGTTCGCAAGGATGGCCCGGCGATCAAGGCCGAAGGCGGCAAGGTCGAGATCGGCGCTGGCAACGCGGCCAAGGCGACCGTGTGGGTGGTGCGCTATGATCCCCGCACGCTCGACGTCGCGGTGCGTGGCGGCGAGAATGAAGGCGTCACTATCCCCCACCGCAACATCGTCAAGCAACTGGTCAATGTCGGCACCTGGACCGGCAAGGCGCAGAGCTTCGCCCTGCCCGCCGCGCCCGCCGGACTGAAGACCGCCGTGCTGGTGCAGAACGGGAAGGGCGGCCCGATCCTCTCGGCCGCCAAGATCTAACCGGAACTTGCGCCCCCGTTTCACCCCTTTTCGGGGGCGCAAGACTGGTTGGCCCGAGCGACCGCGTTACCTTACTGGCACTTCAGGCGTTCGCGAAGAAACGTCTTCATCAGTTCGGTCAACGGCAATCCATGGTCGGCTTTGGGCCGCGCCCGCAGCCATTTGCCGATCTCCTCGGCGGTGAGCTGCGACGGGCCGCTCGTCTGCCGGCATGAGGTGGAAGGACGCCCCACCGCCTGATTGGCATCATCGCCCGCCTGCGCCGCCACCAGCGCGTTCACGATTTCCCGATGCAATGCCTGCAGCTTGGTGCCCTGCGGATCAGCATTCGCGTTCTGGGCAAGGGCATTATCGCGCTCAAGCCAGGCGCCAAGGGTCGGCACGGCCGACGCGGCAACGGCACGCTGCCCCAATGCCGCCGACGACGTTCCGGCGAAAATGATGATCACGATAATGATGATCTTCTTCATGATATTGACCTTGGTTTTTAGCTGCCCCAGCGCAGCGGCGGTTGGTCTGGGGTGGCTTAGCTTCGCGCCGAAGCCTGGTCGGTCAGCGGCAGCGATGCGGCCGAGGGGTTGGCACGCAGGCACGCCCCCCTTGGCGCATCACGCCGCCGGCTTGCTGCCCTCCAAGGGAAAGCGCTGATCAAGCCAGCGGAGCCAATCGGCCTGCAAAGCCGCGATCGAGCGGGGGAGCTGCCCCTTGGGCTCCAAATTGGCGAGCCACTGCCCCATTGTTTCCCCGCGCCCGAACGCGGCGCCGATCCTGGCGAACACTGCCGAATCGCCGGTGCGCGCGATCAGATATTCGGCGACCAAGGTAGCTTGCAGATAATATTGCGCCGCCACCGCCGCGAACTTCTCCGCCTCGGGCCCGGTGCTGGCGCGGATGACGATTCCGTCTTGCGGCGTATCGCCCAAGCCCTTCTTGATCTCGTTGACCATCGCCTTGCCGCGCGCGACGCCGGGGTGGCTCGACGCGAAGAAGCGGGGAAGGTCCACCAGTTCATTGTCCGGCGCCTTGTCGAGCGCGCGATCCTTGCGGAGCTTGTTGTAAAGCTCGCCAAACTGCTTGGTCCGATCGGCGGCGAATTCCGCCGTTTCCATCAGCACCGCCGCCGTTTCATCCATCCAGTCGGGCCCAGGGGCGCCATAGTGGCCGCCTTCGCGGACCTGGCCCGGCCAATATGCCTCCGCATACCAGATATGGCCCAGTTCATGCGGCACGGCCCCCGCATCTCGCCCGGCGGGCACCGGCTTGCTCGCGACTTGGGCAAGCGCCTGCTGCACGACGGCTTCCCGCGCCTCGCTGGAAAGACCGGCGGTTTGCGCCTCCACCGCGCGGCGTACCGATGCTTCGATCTGGGTCTGGAAACCCGCGGCTGACAGCCAGGGTAGCACCGCGCCGAATCCCGCCGCCTTCAGACCGGCCAACGTCGCGCCGGCAACCTTGCCGTCATTGGTTTCGACGACCGCGAATGGCAGCGGCTCGCGGTTGAAGCGTGTGCGGAAGCGCGTGGCGCCCGCATCGGCATAGCCCAACAACTGGCGGGCACGGTTGGCATCGTCCGAAATCGCGATGCCGTCTTTCGATTGCACGCAGGCTCGCCCCTGCGTGACCTGCGAGGCGACGGCACACAGGTCTTTGTCAGGCGCCGCCGCCATCGCCATCATTGCCGCCGCGGACATCATTATCAGTAACACGCATCCCTCCTCGAATTCACCGCAGCCGGAAAACCGAGAGTCGAGATGCTTGCCCACGCTTGGCGCCGTTGCCGCTTGTCTCGCCGCCCGACCCGACCGGTCATCACGTTGTTCGACGTCCTGGCGCGGAGCGGTAGCGCGGTGATGTCGCAACCGTAGCAAGCGGCGTTACGCGACTGATACATTCGGACGTCGGGCGTCCGTCGGGCGGGTTTGGCGGCAGCTGACGCGGGGAGGGAGGGCGCCGGGAAGCGTGTTACAGCCCCCGCGCGATCACGCCGTCGTGCTTGCGCAGGAAGGCGCGCAGGCGATCGGCGTAATCAGGCACAACCGCGCCCCGCACCGATGGTCGTGCCGCCAGCGCCGCCCGCCATGCCCGGATGCGCGGCAGACCATCGAACACGCCGAGATCGCGGATCGCGTCGAACAAGTCGAAGTAACGGAACACGGGCGCGAACACCGCGTCGACGATGCTGAAGGCATCGCCCGCGAAGAACGGCCCCGCGCCCAACTCGGCCTCGATCCGGGCGAACTTGCCCTTCAGCACCGCGATCTTCTGCGCGAACACCGCGTCGTCCTTGGTCGTCTCCAACGTCCAGAGATCGGCGAGGATCGACGAGCCGAACTCGATCCAGGCGCGATGGCGCGCGCGATCGAGGGCGGCGGCGGGGTGGATCCGGGGCGCGTACACCTCATCCAGATATTCGACGATCGGCGCGCTTTCGAACAGCACCGCCTCGCCCATCTGCAGCAGTGGCACTTTGCCGAGCGGCGAGAGAGCGATGAACCAGTCGGGCTTGTCGGCGAGGTCGATCGTGATACGTTCGAACGGCACGCCCTTCTCGGCGAGCACGATCGCGGCGCGCTGTACATAAGGGCACAAATCGAACGAAACGAGCTTGAGCGAGGTCATGGAACTCTCCGGCAGCGTTGAATGCAGGTGCATTTAAATAGGTGCCGACAATCTCGGTTCAAGGTTGATGCAATTGCATTGAATGCTAGATTGCCATTATGCCTTCCTCGGATCCCACTCCTGCCGTTGTCCGCGCCTGGACCCGGCTGATGCGCGCCCAACGCGCTGCGTTGCAGGCGATCCGCGGCGACTTGAAGGCCGCGAAATTGCCGCCGCTCGAATGGTATGATGCGCTGCTTGAGCTGGAGCGCGCGGGCCCAGCCGGGCTGCGACCGCTGCAGCTCGAGGATCGGCTGTTGTTGGAGCAGCATAATGTGTCGCGCCTGCTCGATCGGTTGGCGACGGCGGGGCTGGTCGAGCGCCGCCCCTGCCCCCAGGACAAGCGTGGGCAAGTCGTGGTGATCACCGCGGCCGGAGCGGCACTGCGCGCGGCGATGTGGCCGACGTACCGCGCCGCGATCGCCCGGCATGTCGGCGCACCGCTGGGGGACGATGCGGCGGCAGCGCAGCTCGCGGCGTTGCTCGATCGGATGCTGGACTGAACACGACCGGCCAGGTGCGGGCCAAAGCCTGTCCCTACCCCGCGCTCCCTGATAGATGATGCCCCATGCTGCTCCACATCGTCGCGCGCGGGCGGATCGGGCGGTCGTCCGAGGCCGAGCTGGTCGAGCGTTATCTCCAGCGCATCGCCTGGCCGACGCGCGTCACAGAACTGCCCGACACCGGCGGGCGCGCGCCGCCGCTCGCGCCGGGCATCAAGCGCGTGCTGCTCGATGAGACCGGGGCGATGCTCGGTTCCAGAGCCTTCGCCGAGCAGCTC
The DNA here is from genome assembly GCF_019746665.1 of Sphingomonas sp. Classification (GTDB taxonomy): domain Bacteria; phylum Pseudomonadota; class Alphaproteobacteria; order Sphingomonadales; family Sphingomonadaceae; genus Sphingomonas. The sequence continues at coordinate 32,656 of NZ_JAIERS010000021.1, forward strand.
GGCCGCTGGCGCGACGAGGGGGTGCGCGAGGCGCGCTTCCTGATCGGTGCGGCGGACGGTTTCAGCGATGCCGAGCGTGCCGAGGCCGATCTGCTGCTCTCGTTCGGGCGGCTCACCTGGCCGCACCTGCTGGCGCGCGCGATGCTCGCCGAGCAGCTCTATCGGGCGACGAGCATCCTTGCCAACCACCCCTATCACCGCGAAGGATAGGCGGGTGCGACGCCTGCTGCTGATCGGTGCCGGCCTCTCCTTGGGCGCGGCCGCTCCCGAGGAGTTCGTGCGCCGGCTCGATGCGGCAAAGCGCCAGTCTGCGGCCGCGCAGGAGCGCGCCGACACGCTCGCCAAGGCCGCCGCCGCCGAGCGCGATGCCGCGCGCAAGGCGGCGCAGGAGGAAGCCGCGCTCAAGGCGCAGGTCGAGCAGGCGCGCGCCGATATCGCCGCCGCGCAGGCCCGGATCGCGCTGCTCCGCGACCGACTGCGCGAGCAGCGCCAGGCGGTCGCCGAGCGCCAGGGGCCGATCGTCCGGCTGATCGCGGCGCTGCAATCGCTTGCTGGTCGCCCAACCGTCGTCAGCCTTGTGCAGCCGGGCACGGTCGAGGATCTGGTCCATGTCCGCGCGGTGCTCGGCTCGGTCGCGCCGGTGGTGCGCGCGCGCACCGCCGTGCTGCGCGAGCAGCTCGCGCGCACCCGCACGCTCGAGGCGGGCGAGGCGGTCGCCGTCCGCGCGCTCGCCGACAGTCGCGCCCGGCTTGAGACGCGGCGGCTCGCGCTGGTCGAGCTCGAGGCCGAACACCGGCTGAAATCGCGCGCGCTCGGCCGCGCCGCGCTCGGCGAGTCGGACCGCGCGATCGCGCTGGGTGAGGCGGCGCGCGATCTGGTCGACCAGATGAGCGTCGATCGGCGCAGCGCCGCGACCGCCGCCAGCCTCGCCGCGCTCGGCGAGCCGCTGCCCCGCCCGGAGAGCAAGGCTGAACAGCTGTGGCCGGCGGGCGCACCGTATCGCCTGCCGGTGGCGGGGCAAGTGGTGGCGGGGCTCGGCGAGCTCGCCGATTCGGGCGCGCGCGCGCGAGGGATCACGCTGCAAGTCGCGCCCGGTGCGCGCGTCGTCGCGCCGGCGGCGGGGCGGGTGCGCTTCGTCGGCGCCTTTCGCAGCTATGGCCTGGTCGTGATCCTCGATCATGGCGGCGGCTGGAGCACGTTGATCGCCGGGCTGGGCGCCACGGGCACCCAGCCGGGCGATCGGCTGACCCAAGGCGCCGCGCTCGGCACCGCGCCCGCCGCCGGCACGCCGCAAGTGACGATCGAGCTGCGCCGCCGCGACCGGCCGGTCGATTTCACACGGCTGCTGGGGTGAGGCACTTCGCGTCCGCCATTCCCCATTTCTTCACGCGCGAAGCCGCGCTACAACCGGCCAAACGGCGTAATGAAAGTGCCTTATGTCCCGTGTCCTGCTGCAAGCCACCGCGACCGTCGCCGCGCTGGCGCTCATCCCCGTCACCACCGGCGCGCTCGCCCAGGTCGAGACCGACAGCTACCGTGAGCTCGACCAGTTCATGGACGTCTACAACCTCGTCAAAGCCAAATATGTCGATCCGGTCGACAACAAGGTGCTGGTGAAGGGCGCGATCGAGGGGATGCTCGCCGCGCTCGATCCGCACAGCAGTTACGAGGACGGCGCCGATTACGAAAATCTGCGCATCCAGACCGAGGGCAATTATGGCGGGCTCGGCCTGTCGATCACGATGGAAGACGGGATCGTCAAGGTCGTTACCCCGCAAAAGGACACGCCCGCCTGGCGTGCCGGGGTAAAATCCGGTGATTATATCACCCATGTCGACGGCAAGTTCGTCTATGGGCTGACGCGCGATGAAGCGGTCGCGCAGATGCGGGGCAAGCCCGGCACCAAAGTGACGATTACCGTGGTGCGCAAGGGGCTAGACAAGCCAATCCAGCTAACCCTGACGCGCGAGGTCATCACCCTCAAGCCGGTCAATTGGGAAGTAAAGGGCGAGATCGGGGTGATTAACATCACCACTTTCTCAGACGGCACCGGGCGTTACGTCCGCGACGCGGTGGCGGGTATCAAGAAGCAGCTCGGGCGCGATCCGCTGGGCTATGTGATCGACCTGCGCGACAATGGCGGCGGGCTGCTCAACGAAGCGGTCTCGGTCGCCGATGTGTTCCTCGATCACGGCGAGATCGTCTCGCAGCGCGGACGCGACAAGCTCGACATTCAGCGCTACGCCGCCACCCCGGGCGACGCGACCGGCGGCGCGCCGCTGGTCGTGCTGGTGAATGCCGGCACCGCGAGCGCCTCGGAAATCGTCGCCGGCGCCTTGCAGGACCATCACCGCGCGGTGATCCAGGGCGAGCGCAGCTTCGGCAAGGGCTCGGTCCAGTCGCTGCTGCCGCTTGGCCCCAAAACCGATGTGCGGCTGACGACGGCGCGCTACTACACCCCCTCCGGCCGATCGGTGCAGGAAGGCGGGATCGATCCCGATCTGCCCGTGCCGCAGCTTTCGGATGCCGATTACAAGAACCGCCCGGTGGTGCGCGAGGACGATCTGCGCCGCCACCTGCTCAACACCGCCAAGGTCGACAACAAGCTGATCGAGGATGACGGCAAGCCCGATCCGCGCTTCGCCGAGACGCCCGACGCGCTGAAGGCGAAGAATATCGACGATTATCAGCTTTATTACGCGCTGCAGACGCTCGCCCGGCTCGGCGGACCGACCCAGGTGGCGATGATCGCCAAGCTCGGCACGCCCAATCCCGGCCGTGCCGAACTCTCGCCGCCCGCCAATCCGGTGAAGGTCGAGCCCGGCCCCGGAGCGGCGCCGAACAAGTGAGCGGCGTCGTCACGGCCCGTTCGCTCGCGCTCGCCGTGCCCGCCGCGCTCATGGCCGGCGCGCTCGGCGCGCAGTTCATCGGCGGGCTTTACCCGTGCGAGATGTGCCACTGGCAGCGCTGGCCGCATTATGTCGCGATCGTGCTGGCGCTGCTGGCGTTCGTCGCCCCGCGCCCGGCGCGCGGCGTGCTCGTCGCGCTTGCCGCCTTCGCGATCCTGACGAGCGGGGCGATCGGCGTATTCCATGCCGGGGTCGAATATCATTGGTGGCAGGGCATCACCCCCTGCTCAAGGGTGGCGAGCCATGGCAGCGACGCGCTGAGCGAGATCCTCAACGCGCCGATCGTGCGCTGCGACGCGCCGCAGTGGACGCTTGGCCCGATTTCGCTCGCGGGGTTCAACGCGCTCTTTTCGCTTGCCGGCGGGGCCACCATATTGGCACTGCTCGCGAAAGGGAGGCAGGCATGAGCTGGAAGCCGGGCGACGCCAAGCGGCGGATCGATGCAATGATCCGCGTCGATCAGGCGGGCGAATATGGCGCGACACGCATCTATGCCGGGCAGCTCGCGGTGATGGGCGATCGCGGCCAGGCCGCGCGCGAGATCGCCGGGATGGCGCACCAGGAAGCGCGGCACCGCCAGTTCTTCGATCGCATGATCGCCGAACGCGGGGTGCGGCCAACCGCGCTCCAGCCGTTCTGGAACGTCGCGGGCTTCGCGCTCGGCGCGGTGACGGCGGCGCTGGGGCCCGAGGCGGCGATGGCCTGCACCGCCGCGATCGAGACCGAGATCGACAAACATTATGCCGAACAGCTAGCGCAGCTGGGCGATGACGACCCCGAGCTGGCCGACGCGATCCGCGAATTCCAGGCCGAGGAGGTCGAGCATCGCGAAACCGCGCTCGCCGCGGGCGCGGAACGGGCGCCGGCCTATCCCATTCTATCGGGGTTGATCCGGCTCGGCTGCCGGGTCGCGATCGAGGCATCGAAACGGATTTGAAGCGCGGTGCGCGCAAAGGAGCGGTTATGAAGAAGCTTGCTGTTCTTGCCCTGCTGCTTGCGCCGGGGATCGCCGCGGCGCAGACCAACGGCCCTACCTTGCCGGTCGCCCCTCGCCCGAGCGCCAACCAAGGCTCGACCCCCGACGCGCCGATCAACGGCGTCACCTATCTCTACGGCGAGCAGAAATGCCCGGTCGACGCCAATGGCAACGAAGTCACCGTGTGCGTGCGGCTGAATGCCAGCGAGCAGTTCCGCATCCCGAAGAACCTGCGCGAAGGCTCGATCAAGCCCGAATATGAAGCCTGGGCGGCACGCAGCCGCGACGTAGTCGATCAGGGCCAGGTCGGGATCGGCAGCTGCTCGGCGGTGGGCGCCGGCGGCATCATTGGCTGCGCCAACCAGCAATTCGTCCGCGCGCGCAAGGAGAACAAGGAACGCGCCGCCGAGCAATCGCGCGAGGAAGCGGCGATCACGCCGAACTGAGCGTTTGCCTTGGTGCTTTAGCGCACCGTGAACGGCGCGCCCCGCTCGACTTCGCCTGTCAGCGAACATATATCGAACGAATGGCGCAGCTCAGCACCCGGGAAAAGCTCGAGATTCTGGCGGACGCCGCCAAATATGACGCGAGTTGCGCCTCTTCAGGGACCGCCAAGCGCCATTCGCGCGACGGCAAGGGACTGGGATCGACCGAGGGCATGGGGATCTGCCACGCCTATGCGCCGGATGGCCGCTGCATCAGCCTACTGAAGATATTGCTGACCAACAGCTGCATTTTCGATTGCCATTATTGCATCAATCGCAAAAGCTCGAACGTTCGCCGGGCGCGGTTCACGGCGCAGGAAGTGGTGCAGCTGACGCTCGCTTTTTATAAGCGCAACTATATTGAAGGGCTGTTTCTTAGCTCCGGTATCATCCGATCATCCGATTATACGATGGAGCAATTGGTCGAAGTCGCGCGCTCACTGCGCGAAGACCATGATTTTCGAGGCTACATTCATCTGAAGACGATCCCCGACGCCGATCCCGAATTGATCCGCCAAGCCGGGCTTCACGCCGATCGCGTTTCGATCAATGTCGAACTGCCAACCATCGCCGGCCTCGCCCGGCTCGCGCCCGACAAATCGGCCCCGCGCATCGAGGGTGCGATGGCGGGAATGAAAGCGGCGATCGTCGACACCAAGGACGCGAAGAAACGCTTCAAATCGGCACCGCGCTTTGCCCCCGCCGGTCAATCGACCCAGATGATCGTCGGCGCGGACGCAGCGACCGATCGCGACATCGTCGCGCGGGCGGCGGGGCTTTACGGCGCGTTCGGCCTGCGCCGCGTCTATTATTCGGCGTTCAGCCCGATCCCGGATGCGTCCGCCGTGCTGCCGCTCCAGCGCCCGCCCTTGATGCGCGAGCATAGGCTTTATCAGTCCGACTGGTTGATGCGCTTCTACGATTACCGGCCGGACGAGGTGGCCGACGCGGCGGACGCCGCGGGCATGTTGCCGCTCGACATCGACCCCAAGCTCGCCTGGGCACTGAAGCACCGCGCGCTCTTCCCGCTCGACATCAACCGCGCCGATCGCGCGCTGCTGCTGCGCGTGCCGGGATTGGGGGTGAAGGCGGTGAACGCGATCCTCGCCGCGCGGCGGTGGCGACGGTTGCGGCTGGAGGATGTCGCGCGGTTGACGGTGTCAGTCACGAAGCTCCGCCCGTTCATCGTCGCCGAGGATTGGCACCCCGGCGCACTCACCGATTGCGCCGAGTTGAAGCCGCTGGTCGCGCCGAAGGCGGCGCAGCTCGAACTGTTCGCCTGATGCGCACCGCCCATCTCTCAGCAGCCGACGACTTCGACGGCTGGCGTCAAGCGGCGCGCGCGCTCGCGATCGAACGGGTGCCGCCGAGCGAGGTAGTGTGGCAGATCGAAGGCGCGCCCGCCGATCTGTTCGCGGGCGAAGCGCAAGCGCATGAGGTTCCGGCGGGCGCCAACCTCACCGTGCCGCGCGGCTTCATCGATCTGGGGCAGAACACCATCCTTCACCGCGATCCCGAACGCTTCGGCCTGCTCTACGCGCTGCTGCTGCGCCTCCAGGACAATAACAAGCTGCTCGAAGACCGGGCCGATCCGCAGGTGCGTCGCGCGGAGGAACTCGCCAAGGCGGTTCGGCGCGACATCCACAAGATGCGCGCTTTCCTGCGCTTCCGCGAAGTGGCCGAGGGCGAGAAGACTCGCTTCGTCGCCTGGTTCGAGCCCGAGCATCACATCGTCCGCGCAAACGCACGCTTCTTCGTCAACCGCTTCGCCGCGCTTACCTGGTCGATCCTGACGCCCGAAATCTCGCTCCATTGGGACGGGGCTTTACGCGAAGGGCCCGGCGCCGAGCGCGGCGACGCGCCGCAGGACGATCCTGTCGAGGCGCTATGGGGCAGCTATTACGCCAGCATCTTCAACCCCGCCCGCGTGAAGATCGGCGCGATGCTGAAGGAGATGCCCAAGAAATATTGGAAAAACATGCCCGAAACCGCGTTGGTGCCGCAGTTGATCGCGGGCGCGCAGGCGCGGGAGGCGAGAATGATCGAGGCGGCGCGCGCTCAGCCGGGTGACAATCTGCAAGCAGCGTGGGAGGCGTTGCGCGACGAGGGCAAGGGCTGCACCCGCTGCCTGCTCTACAAGCCCGCGACGCAGATGGTGTTCGGCGAAGGGCCAGTAGATGCACCGCTGATGTTCGTCGGCGAGCAGCCGGGCGACCAGGAAGATCTGGCCGGGCGCCCTTTCGTCGGTCTAGCAGGGCAATTGTTCGATCGCGCGCTGGCCGAGGCTGGGGTGGACCGAGCGCGCGCCTATGTCACCAACGCGGTCAAGCATTTCAAGTTCGAGCCGCGCGGCAAGCGGCGCATCCACGCCAAGCCCGACACGGGGGAGATCGAGGCGTGCCGCTGGTGGATCGAGCAGGAACGCCTGCTGCTGCGCCCCAAGGTGACGGTGATGCTCGGCGCGACCGCGGCGCGATCGCTGCTCGGCCGCGCGGTAACGATCGGGCGCGAGCGCGGGCGGGCATTCGAACTCGCCGAGGGGGGCACCGGCTGGATCACGGTCCACCCCAGCTTCCTGCTGCGGATCGAGGACCGCGCGCGGGCCGAGGAGGAATATACTCGCTTCGTCGCGGATTTGCGCGCGGCGGCTGGGCTGCTGGAGTGAGGCGGCCGCGAGGCTCGGGCGCTACTTCCCGCCGGACCGCCGGGTGAGCGCGGCGACGCAGCTCGCGCGGTCGATCGGCGCGCCGTCGGGCTGGCGCGCGTCGACATGCGTCACCACGCTCGTGCTGCCCTTGGGATAGAGATAGGCATCGAGCACACAGATCGGCCCGGCGAATTGCAGCTTGCGCCCCGGCCCTTCGGTCACGTCGGCATCGGGCTTGCCGAACAGCGCGGTGAGCTGGGGCGCGGTCGAGCCCAGCACGCGTTCGAGCCCGGCACGGCTCACCGTCGGCAAGGGCACCGGCGCCGCGCGCTGCGGTGCGGGGGGCGGCACCACGGCAGTCGCGCAGCCGCCGAGCAACAGCATCACCGGTAAAATCCGCATCGCACACCCCGTTGCGCCATCGTCCATGCACCATTAGGCGAGCGCAACGCCTTTAGGGAGACTTAAGTGAGCCAAGCCACCTTCGATGTGGTCGCGATCGGCAATGCGATCGTCGACATTCTCGCCCATGCCGACGATGCCTTCATCGCCCAGGAAGGCATGACCAAGGGCTCGATGCAGCTCGTCTTCTCTCCAGCCGAGGCCGATGCGCTCTATGCCAAGATGGGTCCGGGGATCGAGGCCAGCGGTGGCTCCGCGGCAAATACGGTCGCGGGGATCGCCGCGCTTGGCGGCAAATGCGGCTTTATCGGCCAGGTCGCCGACGATCAGCTCGGCCAGGTGTTCGCGCACGACATCCGCTCGATCGGAGTCGCGTTCGACACACCCGCGCGCGCCGGCGAGCCGGCGACCGCGCGTTGCCTGATCTTCGTGACGCCCGATGGCCAGCGGACCATGAACACCTTCCTCGGCGCTTCGCAGTTCCTGCCGGCCGTAGCGCTCAACCGCGCGCTGATCGAGCAAGGCGCGATCCTGTACCTCGAAGGCTATCTGTGGGACCCCGAGGAGCCACGCGCGGCGATGCGCGCCGCGATCGAGATCGCGCGCGGTGCCGGGCGGCGGGTGGCGTTCACCTTGTCCGACGTATTCTGCATCAGCCGCCATGGCGGCGATTTCCGCGCATTGCTGCGCGACGGGCTGGTCGACATTCTGTTCGCCAACGAGAACGAACTGCTCGCGCTCGCCGAGCTAGATGATTTCGAGGCCGCGCTCGCCGCGATTGCGCCGCTGGTGCCGACGCTTGTCGTCACGCGCTCGGAAAAGGGCGCGCTCGCGATCACCCGCGGCGAAAGCGCGGTGGTCGCCGCCGAGCCGATCGAGCGGGTGGTCGACACGACCGGCGCGGGCGATCTGTTCGCCGCCGGCTTCCTGCATGGCCAGGCGCGCGGGATGTCGCTCGAACAATCGCTGCGGCTGGGCGCGATTTGCGCGGCGGAGATCATCAGCCATGTCGGGGCGCGGCCGCAGGTCGATCTGAAGGCGTTGGCGGCGGAAAAGCTGGGAGCGGCGGTTTAGGGTTTCACACCAGGCCGCGACGGCGCCTAGCGTCTTCGCGGCTTGGCACCGGGCTTAAAACCGCATCTCCTCATAAATCCGCGCGACATCGCCGCCCCAGGCACCCTCATAGCGCTCCAGCAGCAGTTCCGCCGGCACCGTCCCGCGCCGGACGATCTCACGCAGCGGATCGAGAAAGCCGGTCTCGTCGCTCCCACCCGCATCGTGCCGCGCGCGTGCCGCAAGCCCGGCATGGGCGATGTCGAGCACTTCACCGGCGATGTCGCGCAGCCGCCCGCCACCGGGGAGCGGCGCGTCGAGGCCCAGCTTGGGCACGCTCGCGCGCAATTCCTCACGCCCGGCCATGTCCCAGCCCTTCACCAGATCCCACGCCGCATCCAGCGCGCCCTGATCGTAGAGCAGCCCCACCCAAAGCGCCGGCAGCGCGCAGATCCGCCCCCACGGCCCGCCATCGGCGCCGCGCATCTCCAGGAATGACTTGAGCCGCACCTCGGGGAAGGCGGTCGAGAGGTGATCGGACCAGTCATCGACGGTTGGCTTCTCGCCCGGCAGCGCGGGGAGGCGACCGTCGAGGAAGTCGCGGAACGACTGCCCTGCCGCGTCGATATACCGCCCGTCCCGATAGACGAAGTACATCGGCACATCGAGCGCGTATTCGGCATAGCGCTCATAGCCAAAGCCGTCTTCGAACACGAAGGGCAGCATCCCGGTGCGCGCCGGATCGGTGTCCGACCAGATATGGCTGCGATAGCTGAGATAGCTGTTGGGCTTGCCTTCGGTGAAAGGTGAATTGGCGAACAGCGCGGTCGCGAGCGGTTGCAGCGCGAGGCCAACGCGGAATTTCTGCGCCATGTCCGCTTCGCTCTGGTAATCGAGATTCACCTGGATCGTGCAGGTACGTAGCATCATGTCGAGCCCAAGGCTGCCGACGCGCGGCATATGGCGCAGCATGATCGCATAGCGCCCCTTGGGCATGATCGGCAGGTCGGCGCGCGCCTTGTCGGGCCACATGCCGAGGCCTAGGAACCCCAGCCCCAGCTCACCGCCCACGCTCGCCACCTGTTCCAGATGCCGCCCGGTCTCGGCGCAGGTCTGATGGAGATTGTCGAGCGGCGCGCCTGAAAGCTCGAACTGGCCGGCGGGCTCCAGGCTGATCGACCCATCCGCGCCGGACAGGGCGATCACATGCTCGCCCTCCATCACCGGCTGCCAGCCGAAGCGCGTGAGCCCCATCAGCAGATCGCGGATGCCGCCCGGCTCGTCATAGCTTGGCGCGCGATGATCGCTCAGCCGATAGACGAATTTCTCATGCTCGGTGCCGATCCGCCAGCGCGCCGGCGGCTTCTCACCCTTGGCGAAGGTCGCGATCAGCTGGTCGCGGTGCTCGATGACCGCCGCTTGTTTACCCGTTACGGTCTTCGTGCTCATGGGGCGAGCGTTTAGCCGTTGGCCCGCCGCCATGCTAGAGGGGTTCCGGGGACAAGGCTTTCTGGTAAAGCCCGGGCGATGGCCACCGAAACCCCGCTCGATCGCTTGAAGGCCGTGCTTGGCGGCACCGCTCGCGCGCTCGCCGACGAGCCCGAACTCGATCTCGCTTACACCGCCGACGCGCCCAGCCAATCGGGCAAGCATCTGAAGATTCCGATGCCCGCGCGCAGCCTGCCGCCCGAGCAGGTGGCCGAGGCACGCGGCTTCGCCGATGGCTTCGCGCTTAGGCTCAAGCATCACGACCAGGCGCTGCACCTGAAGGGCGCGCCCACCGAAGCGCTGGCGCGCGCGGTGTTCGACGCGGTGGAGACGGCGCGGGTCGAGGCGCTCGGCGCGCGCGGCTATCGCGGCATCGGCGACAATCTGGAGACCGCGCTACTCGCCCGGCTGAAGAGCGACCCAATTACCCGTGCCCGCACCCGCGACGAGGTGCCGCTCTCGACCGCGGTCGCGCTGCTCGCGCGCGAGCGGCTGGCTGGTCGCCCCTCCCCCGCGCTCGCTGCACCCGGCATGGCGCTGGTGCGCGAATGGATCGAAGGGAAGGCGGGCGTCGATCTCGACGCGCTGGCGCTCGCCATCGACGATCAGGCCGCGTTCGCCAAGCTCTCGATGAAATTGCTCGAAGACCTCGAACTCGTCGAAGGCGATCTCACTCCTGACGATGCCGAGGAAGGCGGCAACGACGACGAGGGCCAGGAAGAGCAGGAGCAGGACGAGGGCGATCAGAGCGACGAGACCGGCGACCAGGGCCAGGGCGAGATCGAGCAGCGCAGTCAGCAGGCCGAGGGCGACGATGCCCAGGGCGAAGCCCAGGCCCAGCAGGACGACAGCTTCGACGACGCCGATGGCGAGCCCGGCGAGGAGGGCGAGGACGGCATGATGCCGGTGCGCGCCAATCGCCCCCCCGCCGACCTGACGCCGCAATTCGAATACAAGGCGTGGAGCACCGCGTTCGACGAGCAGGTGAGCGCGACCGAATTGTGCGACGCCGACGAGCTGGTCCGGCTGCGCGCTTATCTCGATCAGCAATTGGTCCATCTGCAGGGCGCGGTGACCAAGCTCGCCAACCGGCTGCAGCGGCGATTGATGGCGCAGCAGAGCCGCAGCTGGGATTTCGACCAGGAAGAGGGCCTGCTCGACGCCGCGCGCCTCGCCCGGGTCGTCGCCAGCCCCACCCACTCGCTCAGCTACAAGATCGAGCGCGATACCGAGTTCAAGGACACCGTCGTCACCCTGTTGATCGACAATTCGGGGTCGATGCGCGGACGGCCGATCTCAATCGCGGCGATCAGCGCCGACATTCTCGCGCGCACCTTGGAGCGCTGCGGGGTGAAGACCGAAATCCTGGGCTTCACCACCCGCGCATGGAAAGGTGGGCAAGCGCGCGAGGACTGGCTGAACGCGGGCCGCCCGCCTCAGCCCGGACGGCTCAACGATCTGCGCCACATCATCTACAAGCAGGCCGACGAGCCCTGGCGCCGCGCCAAGCCCAATCTCGGGCTGATGATGCGCGAGGGGCTGCTGAAGGAGAATATCGACGGCGAGGCTTTGCTCTGGGCACACGCCCGGCTGATCGCGCGCCCCGAGGACCGGCGCATCCTGATGGTGATCTCGGACGGGGCGCCGGTGGATGACTCGACTTTGTCGGTAAACAGCGGTTCCTACCTGGAACGCCATCTGCGCCAAGTGATCGGCTGGATCGAGAGTAAATCCCCGGTCGAACTGATCGCGATCGGCATCGGCCATGATGTGACCCGCTATTACGCGCGGGCGGTGACGATCATGGACGCCGAGCAGTTGGGCGGCACGATGATCGAGCAGCTGGCGGGGCTGTTCGACACGCCGGGGCGGTGAACGGACTCACCCCGCCCCCCGGCGGCTTTATCGGGCCGGTCAAGCGCTCGGTAACCATCGCGGGGCACCCCACCTCGATCAGCCTCGAACCCGTCTTCTGGACCGCGCTCGAAGCTGCGGCCGCCGCGCGGGCGTTACCGCTGTCGGCGCTCATCGCGCAGATCGATGCGTTGCGCATCCAGGCGCCCGCGCCGCCCAACCTTGCCAGCGCGCTGCGAACTTGGCTGTTCAACGAAAAATGTCCTGCGACTGACTCGCAATAGCGTTGACTCTGCGAATGGCTCGCAATAGCAACGGCGCCATCAGGAGGCTCTGTTGCGATCCATTCTCATTTCGGTCAGCCCGCTCGCTCTCCTCGCCAGCGCCGCCCATGCCGCGCCCGGCGGTGCGGACACGCCGGAGCCGGTGGCGGACGAGGTCGTCGTCACCGGCCAGCGGCTCGGCTATGGCACCGACGAGACGAGCACCGCGACCCGCACTCCGGTGAAGCTGCTCGATCTGCCCCAGTCGGTCACCGCGATCACCAAGCAGCAGATCGACGATCAGGCAATCCGCACCATCGGCGACGCGCTGCGTCAGGTGCCCGGCGCGATCGCGGCGCAAGGGGAGGGCAATCGCGACCAAATCGTGCTGCGCGGGCAGAACACCACTGCCGATTTCTTCGTCGATAATCTGCGCGACGACGTTCAATATTACCGCCCGGTCTATAATCTGGAGCGGCTGGAAGTACTGCGCGGGCCGAACGCTATGATCTTCGGGCGCGGCGGGGGTGGCGGGGTGATCAACCGCGTAACCAAGACGCCGTTCGACGGCTTCGGCCTGGGCGCGACCGCGTCCGCCGACAGCTTCGGCGCCTGGTATCTCGACGGCGACCTAAACCTGGCCGTCGCCCCCGGGGTCACGGCGCGGGTGAACGCGGTGCATGAGGAGGTCGCCAACCACCGCAACCGCTATGGCGGCAACATCAGCGCGGTGAACCCGGTGGTCCGCTTCGCGCTGGGCGATCGCACGAGCGTCACCGTCGGGTACGAATATCAGGCCGATCGCCGCGTGGTCGATCGCGGCGTGCCCTCGCAGAATGGGCGGCCGCTGAGCGGGTTTCGCGACACCTTTTTCGGCGTGCCCGGCTTCAACCGCACCGCCTTCACCGCGAACGTGCTGCGGGTGACGGCGACCCACCGCTTCTCCGATAACCTCCAGATCACCGGGCGACTGCTCTACGGCGAGTATGACAAATTCTACCGCAACGCCTTCCCGTCCGCGCCAGTGACGGCGGCGGGGCTGGTGCCGATCCAGGCCTATGAGGATTTCAACAACCGGCGCAATCTGTTCAGCCAGACCGACCTCGTCTGGCGGGTGACGACCGGCCCGATCGCGCATACCGTGCTGGCCGGCGCCGAGTTCGGCGATCAGCGCGGCGACAATGGCCGCTTCAACGGCTTTTTCGATGGCCAGCCGGGCGCGAGTGCCGACGCGCTGACGCTGCCGGTGCGCCTCAGCGATCCCGTCGTGATCCCCGTCCCGATCCTGCGTGCCGGCACCGGCCAGCGCGCGGTGCGCTATCAATCGACGATCTTCGCCGGCTATGCGCAGGATCAGCTGAAATGGGGGCCGATCGAGCTGCTGCTCGGCCTGCGGTACGACAGTTTCACGCTGAACGCGCTCAACCGATTGAACGGGCAAACGCTCACGCGCGCCGACGGGCTCTGGTCGCCGCGCGTTGGGCTGGTCGGGCACCCAACCAACAATGTGTCGCTCTATTTCAGCTATGCACGCAGCTATTTGCCGCAATCGGGCGACCAGTTCACGACGCTCGACGTGACAAGCGCGGCGCTGATCCCCGAACGCTTCGACAATTACGAAGTCGGCGCCAAATGGGAGCCGCGCGCGGGGCTGCTGCTCGCCGCGAGCCTCTATCAGCTGGAGCGCACCAACACGCGCGCCCCCGGCCCGACTCCGGGGACGACGGTCCTGACCGGCGCCCAGCGCAGCCGCGGGCTGGAGCTGGAGGCGCGCGGCCAAATCACCAAGGCGTGGAACCTCAGCCTCGCTTACGCTCTTACCGAGGCGGTGATCACCGAAACCACCGCCGCCGCCCCCGCCGGGCGCCGGGTACCGCTGGTGCCGCGCCACACCTTCTCCGCCTTCACCCGCTATGACGTGACGCCGCGCTTCGGCGTGGGCGGCGGGGTGAGTTATTTTTCGGACCGGGCGACGTCGATCTCGAACGCGGTGACGCTGCCCGCCTACACGCGCGTGGATGCGGCGCTTTACTACAAACTCACCAAGAACATCGAAGCGCAGGTGAACATCGAAAATCTGTTCGACGCGGGTTATTTCCCCACCGCGCATACTGACAACAGCATCACCACCGGGGCACCGATCAACGCGCGTGCGACGCTGCGGGTGCGGCTGTAGGGACGTTGCCCCGAGCTTCGACCCACCCCAACCCCTCCCTTGCAGGGAGGGGCCGGGGGTGGGTCGAAGCAGCGTGCGTCCCTGCCTACCGCCCGAGCAGCACCCGCGCCTGCCCAGCGATCTGCGCAAGCATCGCCGCGTTCGGCGCGGTCGCGCGGCGGGCGCGGTCGACCAGCGCGCGGAATTGCGCGACACGCGGGGCGTGTTCACCGAGCCAAGCGTCAACCCGCGCCTGCGGGTTGCCCGCGTCACGGCCAAGAAACTCGAGCCGGATCTGCTGGAAATCGCGCGCAAGGCCAGCAATCAGCAGCCGCTCCCACGGATCGCTCGAATCGAGCCGTGCCGCCTGGGTCTGCGCCCAATCGAGCCCCAGCGCCTCGCCCAGGCGGGTGAAGGCCCGCGTCAAGCCATCGACGGTCACCCCCAGCCGTCGGCCGAGATCGGCGAGGCCGACCGCGCCATCCAGCTCGAAAATGCGCACCACCTGGCGCACCAGCGCCTCGGGCGCGCCCGCCGCTTGCAGCCGCTGGGCGATCCGCGCGCTCTGGCCGCGGGCTTCGTCTTCCAGCAGCGTGGTGAGCTGGGCTTCGAGCTGCTCGACGCCGGCGCCGATCTGATCGAGCACCGCGCGCGGGCTGCTGCCGGGCGCCGACAGCCGCAACAGATCGGCGATATGCGAGCGCGTCGCGAGCGCGACTTCGTCGAACAGCGCGATCCGTGCCGCCTCGGGCACCGCCGCCGCCTCGATCTCGGCCCAAAGGGCAGGCAGTTCGAACAGATGCTCGACCACGACGAACATCGCCGCGATGTCGGAAAGCGCCGCGCCCTCTTCCTCGGCCAATTCGAACGGGTGGAGCACGCCCAGTCGGTTCACCATCCGGTTGGCAAGCTTGGTTGCGACGATCTCGCCGCGCAGCCGGTGCGCGTCGATCGCCGCGCCGAATTGCTCGCGCATCGCTGGCGGGAAGGCGGCGAACAGATCGGCGCGGGTCGCGGCATCATTGGCGAGCGGGCTGTGCTCGATCGCGTCCTGCAGCGCGAGCTTGGCGGTCGCGAGCAGCACCGCTAGCTCGGGCCGGGTCAGCCCGCGCCGGTCCTGCGCGCGGCGGAGCAGATCGTCGTTCGATCCCAGCCCTTCGACATGGCGATCGAGCCGACCAGCGCTTTCGAAAATCTCGATCAGCCGCACATAGCTGGGCAGCGCCTTCGCCCCGTCATGCTCCATGATCGACAGCGCCAGCGTCTGCAGCCGGTTATCCTCGAGCACGATATGCGCGACATCGTCGGTCATGCCGACGAGCAATTCGTTGCGCGCGTCGAAGCCCAGCCGGCCCTCGATCATCTCGCGGTTCAGGGCGATCTTGATGTTCACTTCATTGTCCGAGCAATCGACGCCCGCCGAATTGTCGATGAAGTCGGTGTTGATCCGCCCGCCGCCCGCCGCGAAGGCGATGCGGCCCGCTTGCGTCACCCCCAGATTGGCGCCCTCGCCGATCGCGACCGCGCGCAGCTCCTCGGCGTTCACGCGCAGCCGGTCGTTGGTGGGATCGCCGACCTGGACGTTGTTCTCGGCCGCCGCCTTCACATAGGTGCCGATCCCGCCGAACCAGATGAGATCGACGGGCGCCTTCAGGATCGCCGAAATCAGCGCCGCCGGATCGAGCTCGGTCGCCGCGATGCCGAGCGCGGCGCGAACCTCGTCCGACAGGCGGATCAGCTTTTCGGTGCGAGCGAACACCCCGCCGCCGGGTGAAATCAGCGCCTTGTCATAATCAGCCCAGCTCGAACGCGGCAGCGCGAACAGGCGCGCGCGCTCTTCCCAGCTTTTCGCCGGATCGGGGTTGGGATCGAGGAAGATGTGGCGATGGTCGAAAGCCGCAACCAGCCGCAGCGCCTTTGACAGCAGCATCCCGTTGCCGAACACGTCGCCCGACATGTCGCCGCAGCCGACGACGCGGATGCTGTCGCGCTGCACATCGATGCCACGCTCGGCGAAGTGGCGCTGGACCGAGAGCCAGCCGCCCTTGGCGGTGATGCCCATCGCCTTATGGTCATAGCCCTGGCTGCCGCCGCTCGCGAAGGCATCCCCCAGCCAGAAGCCGCGCTCCAGCGCGATCGCGTTCGCCACGTCGCTGAAGGTCGCGGTACCCTTGTCGGCGGCGACGACGAAATAGGGATCTTCGCCGTCATGGATGCGCACGCCTTCGGGATGCACCACCTTGCCCTCGACGATATTGTCGGTGAGCGAGAGCAAAGTCCGGATGAAGATGCGGTACGCCTCGGTCCCCTCCGCCAGCCAGGCGTCGCGGTTGATCGGGCTGGGCAGCGCTTTGGGATAGAAGCCGCCCTTGGCGCCAGTCGGCACGATCACCGCGTTCTTGACGCGCTGCGCCTTCATCAGGCCCAGGATTTCGGTGCGGAAATCGTCGCGCCGATCGGACCAGCGCAGGCCGCCGCGCGCGACGGGGCCGGCGCGCAGATGGATGCCCTCGACGCGCGGACTATAGACCCAGATCTCGCGCCACGGGAGCGGCGCGGGCAAGCCCGGAACCTTGGCGCTATCGAGCTTGAAGGCGATCGCCTCGCGCGCGGCCGGCGCGTAGAAATTGGTGCGCAATGTCGCGCGGATCACCCCCGAGATGCTGCGCAGGATGCGATCGTCGTCGATCGCGCTGACTCCGTCGAGCCCGCGCTCGATCTCCGCCTCCGCTGCCGCCAAATCGCCCATGCTAGGCGCATGCGCAGCCTCGAACCGGGCGATCAGCGCCGCGGCGACGTGCGGCGCGCGGCGGAGCGCGTCGACCACGGTCACCAGGCTGTACGCCATCCCCGCCTGCCGCAGATAGCGGAACCAGGCGCGGAACAGCACCACCGCCTGCGGGCTCAAGCCGGCATCGACGATCAGCCGGTTGAACGGATCATTCTCGGCCTGCCCTTCGAGTACCGCAGAAATCGCCTTTTCGAGAATGGCGGAATCGCCGTCGATCAACCCGGGCGCGGCCTCGGGGCTCAGTTGAAGCGCGAAATCATGGATGAAGCCCTCGGCCTCGTCGGCGAGCGCGGTCGGCACCTCCTCGATCACGCGGAAGCCGAAATTCTCGAGCACCGGCACCGCGTCCGACAGAGCAAGCGCGCCGCCATAGCGATAGATTTTCATCCGCAGCCCGCTATCGCCGCGATAGAGCCGCACGGAGCGTGCCTCGGGCGTCTCCAGCGTGGTCAGCCGCAGGATATCGAGCGCGGCTTCCTCGGCCGTGGCGACGGCGCGATAGGCCTGGGGAAAGCTGTTGGCATGGCGCAGGGCGAGCCGGGCGGCGCGCGCGGGATCGGCGCGCTCGGCGATCGCAGCCTCCACCGCCGGCACCCAGCCGCGCACCATCCGCTGCAGCCGCAGGTTGAGCGGCGCTACTTCCGGCAACCGCCCCTCGCCGCGCAGATCAAAGGTATAGCGCAGCATCGCGACGACGCCGTCTTCCAGCGCGATCGACCAGTTGAGCAGCGCGCCATGCGCGGCCTCGGCCAGCATATCGCCGATCGCGATGCGGCGCACCGTCGTCAAATCGTCGCGCGGCAACCAGACGAAGGCAAACAAATGCCGCCCCAGGATCGAGCGCACCAGCACCATTTGCGGCCGTGGCCGATCAGCGAGCGACATCGCGGTGAGCGCCAGTTGCTCGACCGACGCGGGATCGAAGCTGATCAGCAGATCATGCGGCAATTGGGTGAGCGCGTGCGCCAGCGCCTTGCCGGCATGGCCCTTGGGATCGAAGCCGAACTTGGCCTCCATCGCCGCCAGCCGCGCGCGCAGCACCGGCACCGTTTGCGGCGCGGCATTCAATGCGGATGAGGTCCACAGCCCGGCATGGATCGACAGACCCGTCAGCTGCCCACCCTCGCGCAGCGGCACCAGCACGAGATCGAGCGGCACCGCGCGGTGGACGGCGGAAATGAGGTTCGACTTCACAAGCAGCGGAGCATGGTTGCCCGCCGCGAACCAATCGAGCGCGAGCTGGCGCGAAGCCTCGGCAAGAATGGGTACCGGCTGGTCGAGCCGGGCGATGCCGAGCTTATCGCTCGCCCCGCCCTCGCGCCGCCAGCTTTCATGGCCAAGCAATGTGAAATGGCGATCGAGGAACCAGTTGAGCAGATCGCCGCCCTCGCGCTCTGCGGCATCCTCGCTCTCACGCAGCCGCTCGGCATCGGCCGCAAGCGCGGCCTGGAGTGGCGGCCAGTCGGCGACGGCCGCACGGACATTGGCGAGCGCCCGCTCCAGATCGCCAAGCAGCGCACGACGGCGACGCGCGTCGACGCGCTCCATCTCGATGTAAATCATCGATTCCGGCGCACCGCTACCCACCGACTCGATCGTGCCATCGGGGGTGCGGGAGACGGGCAGCACCGGGTGGATGATGCGATCGATGTCGATGTCGTGCGCGCCAATCGTCGCCGCGATCGAGTCGACGAGGAATGGCATGTCGTCGTTGACGATCGCGAGCCGCATCTGGCGGTTGGTCTCGTCACCGCTGATCGTCTCGAGTTCCAGCCGGGGCGTCTCGGCCGGTCGGGCACCGGCGGTCGCGGCGACGAAGCGCGCGGCTTCGCTTCGCTCGGCATCGCCGAAGCCCTCCAACTCGCCCGGCAGGGCCCCCTCGACCAGCCGGACAGCAAGCGCCTCCGACAACGACTTGAGCGTGGCTTTGACCATGGCGCGCTTCTAGGCCCGGGGAGCTAGGCAGGGCAAGGCGCGAGTGGCGCATGGAACGTAGCGCAACGACAGTTGTACTGGACGCACAACTACGTCAGTTTGACTTGTCATTGCCTGGGAGTTCCCTATGCGCCGCCCTCTGCTCGCCGCGATCCTGCTTGTCGCCGCCCCTGCCGCGCTCTTGGCACACAAAGCCGCTCCGGCTCCGGCGCCGGCTCCAGCACCGGCGGCCAAGGAACAGCTGATGGTGCCGCCCGCCGGCGCGCGCCACTACACAATCAGCTCGGTCGCGGGAAAGCATGGCGACATCTGGTCATGGTCATTGCCCGATGGACAGACCGCGTACCGCATGTCGATGACGCTGCGCGGTTGGGTGACCGAAACCGACGAGGTGATCGGCTTCGGCCCCGACAAGCGCCCGACCCGGGTCGCGGTACGCGGCTTCACCGATTCGGGCGACGCGACCGAGAATTTCAGCGTCGATGCCGCCGGTATCGCGCATTGGAAAACGGCGGTGGACGAAGGGTCTGCCCCGTTCGCGGGTAAGCGCTATAATAGCTATGGCGGTCCCTGGCTGGCGGGCGAGGCCGATATTGCCGCGTTCGTCGCGGCGGGGGAAAAGGGCATCGACCTGCTGCCGCAGGGCCATGCCTCGATCAGCATCGGCAAGGCGGTGACGATCGACGGCCCCAGCGGCCCAAAAACCGTGAAGCTGGCCTTCGTTCAGGGCCTGGGCTTCGCCCCCACACCGATGTGGCTCGACGATCAGAACCGCTTCTTTGGGTTTGCCGGCGTGATCTCGCTGCTGCCCGAAGGCTATGAGGCGGCCGGGCCGAAGTTGAAGGACATTCAGGACGAGGCGACCGCGGCGATGGTGCGCGACGTGGCGCACCGTTTCCTAAGCCCCGACAATCGCACGCCAACGCTGATCGATCATGTCCTGCTGTTCGATTCGGTCGGCGGCCGATACCTGCCCGACCAGGCTGTGCTGATCGCCGATGGCAAGGTGGCCGCCGTCGCGAAGGGCGGCTCGCTCAAGGCTCCCGCCGGGACGACGGTGATCGACGGGCGCGGCAAGACGCTCTCTCCGGGACTGTGGGACGCGCATCGCCATATCGGTGGCGACGACTGGAACCTGCTCCAGAATGTCGCGACGGGGATGACCAATTATCGCAGCCCCGGGTCGATGATCGACGAATCGCTCAGCATCTTCAAACGGCGGGCGGCGGGCGATCTGCTCGCGCCCGATGGCAAGGTGTCGGTGATCGTCGATCGCAAGGATCCCCTCGCCGCCCAAGGCGCGCTCACCGTTACATCGGCGGAGGAAGCGATCGCGGCGGTCCGCAAGATCAAGGCGGCGGGGATGTGGGGGGTAAAGTTCTACACCTCGATGAACCCGGCGTGGATCGCGCCGGCCGCGGCCGAGGCGCACAAGCTCGGCTTGCACGTCCACGGCCATATCCCCGCCGGCATGCGCCCGCTGGAGGCGGTGCGCGCGGGCTATGACGAGATCACCCACATAAATTTCATCATGATGCAGGCGATGCCGCAGGAGGTGGTCGACAAGGCCAACACCGCCGCGCGGCTGGAGGGGCCGGCAAAGTACGGCAAGGATGTGGATCTCGATTCGCCCGAGATGAAGACGTTCTACGCCGAACTCGCCCAGCGCAAGACGATCATCGACCCGACGTTGACCGTGTGGGAACCGCTGATGACGTCGGACGGCAGCGCTTTGTCGCCCGAATATTCACCCTTCGCCGATGTCGCGCCGCCCGCCGTGACGCGCGGCTGGAAGATCGCCGGCTATCCTCTGTTCGGCGGCCTGACCCGCGACGATTTCCGCAAGAGCTTCGCGAAGATGATCGGCGTGGTCGGGCGGCTGCACCGGGCGGGGGTGCCGATCGTCGCCGGCACCGATGGCTATGGGCTCGAACTGGTGCGCGAGCTGGAACTCTATCAGCAAGCCGGGCTCACCAACCCCGAGGCATTGCAGACCGCGACGATCGTTCCCGCGCGGATGACCGGGATGGCCGATCGCACCGGATCGATCGCGGTGGGCAAAACCGCCGACATCATCCTGGTGAACGGCGATGTTTCCAAGACCATCGGCGCGCTGCGCCAAGTGCATACCGTGTTCCTCGACGGCTACCGCCTCGATGGCGATGCTCTGCGTAAGGCGAGCGGGCTGAGCGGAATGCCGAAGTAAGCCGTGCTCAGCCAGCCGCGCGGGCGATGGCGCGCGCGGCAGCGGGGTCTTCAGCGGTCAGGCTGGCGATCACCTCGAATGCCTTGCCCTTACGCGCGACGAGCACGACGAACGCGCCGTCATCGGCCTCGACCGGCAGCGCGACTTCGCCGAGTACGGGCGCTGCGTTAAGTTTACGCCGTGCCTTGGCGAGCGGGTCGCGGGGCGCCCCTGCGGGCCGCTTGGCGGCGCGTTCCGCCGCGACCACGCCCTTGATCCCGCCCTCGCTCACTTCGAGGAAATCGGCGAGCGCCCCCACCGGCACATTGTGCCGCCGGGCATGGGCGAGCACCGCGGCAAATTCGGTGATCCGGGTCTTGTCGTAATCGGCGCCGAACACGAGCTTGACGATCGGCGTCATCGGCGCACGCTCCTGCGCCTTGATGCCGGCCGCGTCGCGCAGCGCGACATAGGCGGCTTCGTCGGCATCGGCGGCGGCGGCGAAATCATACGCGCGGCCGAGCGCGCGGTAGAGCGCGGCGCGGCTGCGGGTGTCTGCGGCGCGGACCGCGGCGGCGCTTTGCTGGGCAAGCGTCAGTTGATCGGCGAGCGGCAGAGCGCTCCCCGGTGCCGGCGCCACTTCCTCGATCGGCGCCATCCCCGCGCTTGGGCCACTCGCCCAGGCGGTAGCGGCGGGCGCGCGCGGCGTCTGGCGGATCGCGGCGGCGACCTCGGCCTCGAGCGCGGCTTGCGTCGCGGCGTCGACCATCTCCTTCCAGTTGATCACGCCATAGATGAAATCGATCGTCTCCCCGGTCGACGAGAACGGCATCAAAATGCCGCGATACAGCGTGTTATAACCACGCAGCCCGACAAATTCGGCCTCGAACCCGATCGGGGCGCGATTGGCGATGATCTGCAGATAATGGTCGGTCAGGCGCGACAGCAGCGACCGGCTCGGCACCTCGCTGATCCGGCTGATCGTGCCGGGCAGCCCGCATTCGCCGCGCAGCGCATGCCCGAGATAGCGGATCTGCGGGTCCTCGATCCCGCCAGTGAAATCTAGCAGCACCGAATTCGGTCCGAAATCGGCGATATTCTCCGGGTCCAGATCGGCGATGTCCGGATAGGGCCGGCCGTTCAGCAGCGCGACCCAGTGATTATAGGCACGCACATGCATCCGGCGCTCGTCGGTGCCGATCTGCGGGCTGGGATTATCGTCAACACTCATATCCGCCCTTTCGTCGCCCGCGGCGTCGATCGCCTCGTCTTCGTCGAACCCCAGCCTGTCCATGCGCGTCAGTCCTCGGCGGCCGGCTTGCCCCCGCCGCTGCTTGTGCCCCGGCTGTGGTAAATGATCGGTAAAGCAGCGTTGCCAGATGCGCTTGCGCCGCCCGCGCCAAGCTGATAAGCGCCCCGCTCACGCTCGCACGGGCCAGCCCGGCGCAGCGCCGGGCGCCGCTTTAGCTCAGCCGGTAGAGCACATCATTCGTAATGATGGGGTCGCGTGTTCGAGTCACGCAAGCGGCACCAGTTTCCTGTTACAACAGCGTCGCCACTGGTAGGCGAAACCGCGCGACTGACCAGACGTATCACGCGCTCCTTCCATGGTGCCTTTCGCAAGGGCTGGAGCGTGCGGGCGAAGCTGTTAGATTGCCTTTTGCCGATGGAACCAGCCGCCAGCCGGAGCAGCCCGATGTCCGATCCGCTCGATGCCCCCTATCCGCTCGACCCCCTCGTCATCGACCGTTTCCGCGAGCAAGGCTTCATCCGCCTGAAGCAAGTGCTCCCCGCCGACCTGCTCGCCGACTATGGCGCGGAGATCACCCGCCTCACCCTCGCGCTCAACACCGAAACTCGCCCGCTCGCCGAGCGTGACACCTATGATCGCGCTTTTCTGCAGGTGATGAACCTGTGGCGCCATTCGGAAAAGGTGCGGCGCTTCGTGTTCGGCAAAAGGCTTGCCGGCATCGCCGCGCGGCTGATCGGCGCGGAAGGCGTACGGCTGTATCATGACCAGTCGCTCTACAAGGAACCCTCGGGCGGCATCACGCCGGCCCATGCCGACCAATATTATTGGCCCTTCGCCTCGGACAAAACGGTGACGGTGTGGATTCCGCTGCAGCCGGTGCCACCCGAAATGGGGCCACTCGCTTTCTTCGCCGGCAGCCACCGCGAGGCGTTCGGGCGCGACCTGCCGATCTCGGACGAGAGCGAGGCGGCGATCACCGCGGCGATGGAAGCGCGCGCCTTCCCACTCGACGAAGCTCCCTATGACTTGGGCGAGGCAAGCTTCCATCTGGGCTGGACCTTCCACCGCGCCGGCGCCAACCGAGCGGCAACCCCGCGTTCGGTGATGACCATGATCTATTTCGATCGCGACATGAGGGTCGCCGCGCCCGCCAATATGATGCAGGCCAATGATCTCGCCACCTGGTTGCCCGGCGTCCAGCCCGGCGAGCCCGCCGCCTCGCCGCTCAACCCCGTGTTGTTTGAAGCGGCGTGAGGCTGTTCGCCGCGCTCGCCCTGCTGCTGCTGGCGGTGCCGGCGGCGGCACAGCGCCTGGTCGACCGCGTCGATCCGTTCATCGGTACCGACGGCACCGGCCACACTTTCCCGGGACCGAGCCTGCCCTTCGGCATGGTCCAGCCCGGGCCGGACAATGCCGAAACGGGGTGGGAATATACGTCGGGCTATCAGTTGCGTGCGCCCAAAATCCTCGGCTTTTCACAGAACCGGGCGAGCGGATCGGGCATTCCCGAGCTTGGCGATGTGCTCGTGATGCCGAGCCTCACCCGGCGCGCCGATATCGCCAGCCGTAAGGCCGATGAGGTCGCGCGTCCCGGTTATTATGCGGTCCGGCTGCCCGATAACGGCGTGCGGGTCGAGCTGACCGCGGGCATGCGCACCGCTTTCCACCGCTACCGCTTCGATCGCGGCGGGCGGGTGTGGGTGCTGGTCGATCTGCAGCACGGGCTGACCTTCCTTAGCGATCGCCAGCCTGTGCTCGCGAGCGACGCCCGCGTCACGCGCGACGGGGTAGAGGGCGTGCAGCGCCGCCGCAACTGGACGACACGCACCATTGCCTTCAGCCTGGTCTTCGATCGCCCGGTCGCCGACACGATCGAGCTGCCCCCCCGCCCGGGCGACGCCGCCAAGCGCTATCTGCTCGGCTTCGATCTCGGCGCGGGGCGAGTGTTGCAGGCGAAGGTCGGCCTCTCGACGGTCGATGTCGCGGGGGCGCGGCGCAACCGGGCGAGCTTGGCCGGTTGGGACTTCGCCGCCACCCGCCGCGCCGCCGAGCAAGCCTGGGAACAGCTCCTCGCCCGCGCGACGATCACGGCGCCGGTGCCGCAGCAGCGCATCTTTTACACGGCACTTTACCACGCTTTCCTTCACCCCAGCGTGGTGAGCGATGTCGACGGACGTTGGCGCGGACCAGATGGCGCGGTGCGCACCGCCCCGCGCGGCCTGCGCTATTCGACGCTTTCGCTGTGGGACACGTTCCGCGCCGCCCACCCGCTCTACACATTGCTCGTACCCGAACGGGTGGATGATTTCGTGCAGAGCTTGATCGACCAGGCGGGCGCCAAGGGCCGGCTGCCAATGTGGCCGATCTGGGGTGGCGAGACCGGGACGATGATCGGCGAGCCCGCCATCCCAGTGATCGCCGACGCCTGGGCCAAGGGGTTTCGCGGCTTCGATGGCGCGCAAGCGCTCGCGGCGATGGTCCGCACCGGCCAGGAGGATAACCGCGTTCGCGCCGCTGACGACGTTTCTCGGTCGAGCTGGGCGCAATATGAACGTTATGGCTATTTCCCGTTCGATGTAGCGGGCGGAGAGGCGGTGTCCCGCACGCTCGAGGCGGGCATCCATGACGATGCGACCGCACGCATGGCGGCGATGCTCGGCGACCGCGCGACGGCGGTGCGCTTCGCCGAGCGGGCACGGGCGTGGCGCAACCTGACCGATCCCGAAACCCGGCTCGCGCGTGGTCGCGACAGCCGGGGCCGGTGGCGCACCCCGTTCGACCCGATCATCCCCACCTCGCCGCTCAACAATCCCGGCGATTATACCGAGGCCAATGCCTGGCAATATAGCTGGACACCCGGGCTATTCGATCCACCCGGGCTGATCGCGGCGATGGGTGGACCCGCTGCCTTCCGCGCCAAGCTCGACCGCTTCTTCTTCGAGCTGAAACCGACGCAGGGCGCCGAATATCTGGGGCAGGAGGCCATGATCGGCCAATATGCCCATGGCAATGAGCCGAGCCACCATATCGCCTGGCTCTATGCCCTCACCGACCACCCCTGGACGGGGCAACAGCTGGTGCGGCGGATCGCGGGCGAATTCTATCGCGACGATCCGCGCGGCATCATTGGCAACGATGATTGTGGGCAGATGAGCGCTTGGTACGTGTTCGCGACGCTAGGCTTCTACCCGCTCGAACCCGCGAGCGGACGCTATGTGCTGGGCGCCCCGTTGGTGTCGCGCGCGGTGCTCCACCTGGCGCGCGGGCGGCGACTCTCCATCTCGGCGCCGGCGGTCGACGATCGGCAATATGCGCGCGACGCCGTGCTGGACGGCCGACCACTGGGCGGCAGCGTGAGCCATCGTGCCCTGACAAAGGGGGGCACGCTGCGGTTCGTGCCATCGCCGATCGCCGGGAAATGACCGGAGGCTGGTCAAGCTGATTTAATTGCGCCGTTCGTCAGGAAAGCGTGGGATAATCGATATAGCCCTTGGGCCCCTCGCCATAGAAAGTTGCGTAATCGGGTGGGTTCATGGCCGCGCCCTGCGCGAACCGCGCGGGCAGATCGGGGTTGGCGACGAACAGCCTGCCGAACGACACCATCGCGACCTTGCCTGCCGCGATCGCCGCATTGGCTCGCCCACGATCGAAGCGGCAATTGCCGATGATCGGCCCCTCGAACATCGGGCCGAAGGTATCGATCACGTTCGGCACCGCGAGCGGCCCCTTGTCGAAATCGGCTTGACCGGGCTCCATCAGGTGCAGATAGCCGATGCCCCGCACCGACAATCCGCGAATGGCGTGGCCGAACGTGGCCAGTGGATCGGAATCGCTGATGCCGTAACTCGTGTTGGCGGGCGAGATCTTCACCCCGACCCGGCGCGCATCCCAGGCATCGATCATTGCGTCGACCACCTCGAACAGGAAGCGGGCGCGGTTGACGATTGGGCCACCATAGCCATTGGTGCGGTGGTTGCTGCCGTCCTGCAGGAATTGATCGGGGAGATAGCCGAACGCGGCATGGAGCTTGACGCCGTCGAACCCGGCTGAGCATGCCCGGCGCGTCGCGGCAGCGAAGGCCGCCACCAACGCGTCGATCTCGCGAATTTCGATCGCGCGCGGCAGAGAATAGGCCACGCGGCCCTCCAGGGTGAAGATCAGTCCCTCGGCCGCGATCGGCGAGGGCGCGACGGGTGCCGAGGCGCCGGGTTGCAAGCTGACATGCGAGCAGCGACCGCCATGCCATAGGTGGCAGAAGATGCTCCCGCCCGCGGCATGGAACGCATCGGTCACCTGCCGCCAGCCAGCCACCTGCTCGTCGCTATAAAGACTCGGGGCACGGATGATGCTGGCGCTGTCCGGAGTGATCGCGGTACATTCGGTCACGATCAGCCGGCGCTTGCACGCTGCGCATAATGTTCGGCCATCATCGCCGTGGGCACCCGATCGTCTCGAGCGCGGGTGCGGGTCATTGGCGCCATCACGCAGCGATTTGACAGGTCGAGATCGCCGACGCGGATAGGCGACATCAAAGAGTGTGTCGGCATGTCGAGCCTCCCGGCCAGGCGCGGCGAAGCGCGGTTGCCGTTGATGGGTGGCACTCGCCCGTGGCGATGCGCTACGAACCGATCGGACGCCAGCGCTTTGCCGCCGTTGCTCGAACCGGATCAAGCCGCCAAAAACCACGCCTCGCGGACTGAAAATGGGAACAATGACCGGATGGGCGCCGTCAGGCGTCAGCACCATCTTCGGCGCAATCGTCGAAGATCTCTTTTCGCTTCATCGGAAAATGCGTCGAGGCCCAATCGGACCCTTAAGGGCCGCCTGATCGCCGTCCTCCAAAACGACAAACGCCGGCCATCCCAAAGGATCGACCGGCGTTATGTCATTGGTGGTTGCGGGGGCAGGATTTGAACCTGCGGCCTTCAGGTTATGAGCCTGACGAGCTACCGGGCTGCTCCACCCCGCGTCAAAAAAAGCGAGCCCATTTGGGCTTTGCATTGCGAATGGGTTCCAACACAGCACCGGCTTCAATGCCTGGCGACGACCTACTCTTCCGGTGCTTAGGCAACAGTACCATCGGCGCAGTCAGGTTTCACGGCCGAGTTCGGGATGGGATCGGGTGGTTCACTGACGCTATAGCCACCAGGCAATGAAGCGGGTGCTGTGTTTCTTTAAGATCGTGCACTCAACCTTGCGAGAGCGTTGTACCAACATTGTCATTGATGGTGGGACACTCAAGCGCGAATAGAGCAATTAGTATCGGTTAGCTCCACGCGTTACCGCGCTTCCACATCCGATCTATCAAGGTCATGGTCTCTGACCGCTCTATGAAATCTTATCTCGAGGGAGGCTTCCCGCTTAGATGCTTTCAGCGGTTATCCCGTCCATACATAGCTACCCTG
>NZ_JAIERS010000019.1 GCF_019746665.1 Sphingomonas sp.
GGCTTGGTCCCGTTCTTCTGCCCCCCCCCCCACCCCGAGGGGGGGGGGGTGGGTGGGTGGCGGCCCAAGCCGGGCGCGGCGCATCTGCATCACCCCTCACCCCGACCCTCTCCCCTGAAGGGGAGAGGGAGCAGGACACCCTGCGCGCCCGCGCGCTCGCGGCGATCGACGCGACCGAATTCTACCCGCCCAAGGGCCGCAACCGCATCCGCGCGATGGTCGAGGGGCGGCCCGACTGGGTGCTCAGCCGCCAGCGCGCCTGGGGGGTGCCGATCACGCTGTTCGTCCACCGCCAGAGCGGCGCGTACCTCAAGGACGCCGAGGTCAACGCCCGCATCGTCGCCGCCATCCGCGAACAGGGCGTCGATGCGTGGACCGCCGAACGCGCGCAGGAATTTCTCGGCGATGCCTACCGCGCCGAGGACTATGAACAGGTGTTCGACATTCTCGACGTGTGGTTCGATAGCGGCTGCACCCACGACTATGTGCTCGACAGCGGGCGCTGGCCCGATCTGCGCTGGCCGGCGGACCTGTATCTGGAAGGCAGCGACCAGCATCGCGGCTGGTTCCAGTCCTCGCTGCTCGAGGCGTGCGGCACGCGCGGGCGCGCGCCCTATGACGCGGTGCTGACCCACGGCTTCACGATGGACGCCAAGGGCATGAAAATGTCCAAGTCGCTCGGCAACACGATCAACCCGCTCGATCTGATGCGCGATTATGGCGCGGACATCCTGCGGCTGTGGGCGCTCTCGGTCGATTTCACCGAGGATCACCGCATCGGCAAGGAAATCCTCGCCGGCGTCGCCGACCAGTATCGCAAGCTGCGCAACAGCTTCCGCTATCTGCTCGGCGCGCTCGAAGGGTTTGACGAGGGCGAGCGCGTGGCAGTGGCGGAAATGCCCGAGCTGGAGCGCTATATGCTGTCGCTGCTCGCCAGGCTCGACGGCGAGCTGCGGGCGGCGGCGGAAAGCTATGAGTTCAACCGCTATGTCCGCCTGCTCACCGATTTCGCGAACGAGGATCTGAGCGCCTTCTATTTCGACATCAGGAAGGACGCGCTCTATTGCGACGTTGGCCCCAACGCGCCCGGCGGCACGCTGAAGCGCCGGGCGTATCGCACCGTGCTCGACACGCTGTTCCACGCGCTGCTGCGCTATGCGGCGCCGGTGATCGTGTTCACCGCCGAAGAAGTGTGGAGCACGCGCTACCCGGAGGCCGGGAGCGTGCATCTGCTGGAATGGCCAGTGCCGCCGGAAGTCGCCGACACGGGCGCCGATTGGTCGCACCTCCGCGCGCTGCGCACCGAGGTGCTCGCCGCGATCGAACCGATGCGGCGCGCGAAGGAGATCGGCTCGGGGCTGGAAGCGGCGGTCACGCTGCCGACGCCGCCCGCCGACCTCGAATTGCTCGCCGAGCTCTTCATTTCGAGCAGCGTCGTCGCCGGCGAGGCGCTGGGCGTCACCCGCACCCCGCACCACAAATGCGGTCGCTGCTGGCGCCATCTGCCCGAAGTGGCGGAAGATAACGGCCTGTGCGGGCGCTGCGCGGAGATGGTCGCATGAAGCCGCCGATGCTCGGCCTCGCGGTCGCGGGCGGCACCTTCGCGCTCGATCAGCTGGTGAAATATGTCGTCACCGGCCCGCTCCAGCTCGATCTGCTCGCGGGGACGCCGCTCGATCTGCTGCCGATCTTCCGGCTGCGCTTCGTGCCCAATTCGGGGATTTCGCTCGGCTTCCTGCGCGCCAACAGCGAAACCGCGCGCTGGCTGCTCGTCGCGATGACGGCGGCGATCGCGGCGGGCGTCATGTCGTGGATGTGGCGCGAGGGGCGGCGCTGGGATCAGGCGGCGCTCGGCCTGGTGCTGGGCGGCGCGCTCGGCAATATCCTCGATCGCGTGCGGCTGGGCTATGTGATCGACTATGCCGATCTGCATTTCGGCGAATGGAGCCCGTTTTTGGTCTTCAATCTGGCCGATGCGGCGATTAGTGCTGGCGTGATAGCGCTGCTCGCGCGCGCCTTTCTGGTGCGCGAACGGCCGGGCAGCCGGGTGGAGACGAATCAATGACGCGCGCGCGAACGATCCTGGCGCTGGGCACCGCGACCCTGCTGGCGGCGCCCCTGGCGGGCTGCGGCGGCGGTAGCGGCCTCAATCGGGTGAAGCCCAACGAATATGCGGTCGCGCGCCAGGCGCCGCTGGTGATCCCGCCCGATTACGCGCTGGTGCCGCCCAAGCCCGGCGCGCCACGGCCGCAGGACCAGAACCCCAACACGCTCGCGCTCGAAGCGCTGTTCGGCGGCCCGGTGCAGCGCCCGGCGGGCGAAGCGGCAGTGGTGGAAGCCGCGGGCGGCGATCAGATCGCGCCCGGCGTGCGCTCGGAAGTCGGCGATCCCAAGACCCAGGTGGTCGACAAGGGCGCGACCACGCGCGATATCGTCGCCGCACCCGAGGGGGACGGCCAGGCCGCGCGGACCAAGACGCCGCAATAAGCGCGCGGGCGCTCGCCGGCAGGCCCGGCGGCCCGCGTCGCGCCATATCGTCTTTCTCTGAAGCGGCGCGGGTTGAATTCGCCGCGCCGATGGGAAGCACTTGGCCATGGCCAGCCCTCCCCGGCGAAGGCCGGGGCCCAGTCTCGCGCGGTGGTAAGGGAAGCGAGACATATCAATCAGCGCGCTGCTGGACCCCGGCTTTCGCCGGGGAAGCGGTGATCGTCGC
Organism: Sphingomonas sp.; assembly: GCF_019746665.1. Lineage (GTDB taxonomy): Bacteria > Pseudomonadota > Alphaproteobacteria > Sphingomonadales > Sphingomonadaceae > Sphingomonas. The sequence goes on from NZ_JAIERS010000019.1 coordinate 2,714, forward strand.
GGCGGCACGCGCGTGCCGGTCGGGACGGGTGCGCCAAGCCCACGGATTTGACGCGCGAGGCCCTAACGCCGCCGCCCCTGGCGCGCGACCGCGATGCAGGCGGCGGCGGCGGTGACATCGGGGCCGCCCGCCATCAGCCGGCGCTCGGCGGCGCGCAGATGATCGATCGCCGCCGCCAGCCGCTCGGGCGCCCAGTGGCGCAACGCGGCCAGAGTCGCCGCGCGTTCCTTGAAGAAAACCCGCTCGGCAAGCGCCTCCGCCCGCGCGCCCGCCGCGACCTCGGCGCGCAGTTCGGCGAGCGTGATCAGCCGCCGCACCAGCGCGCGCAGCAACGGGATCGGCGAGGTGCCCGCCTGTTCGAGCCGCGCGAGTTCGGCGCCCAGCCGGTCGGGCGCACCCGCCACGGCCGCCTCGATCGCGTCACCCAGCTCGACCTCGCCCAGATCGGCGCCAAGCTGATCGACCACCGCCTCGCTCAGCGCTTGTGGCTGATCGGGCGACGCATCGAGGAACAGCGCGAATTTTTCGAGCTCGCGGCTCAGCACCGCGCGGTCCGCCCCGGCCGCCGCCGCGAGCCGGCCCGCCAACCGGGGATCGATCCGCAGGCCAAGGCTCTGGCCGATTTCGATCGCCACCCGGTCCGCCGCGGCGCCCTCGGGCAGATAGCAGGCGAAGGCGAGCGCGCGCGGATGCGCCTGCGCCGCTTTCACCAGCTTGCCGGTCGACTTCACCCCCGGCGCGATCGCGACCACCGGATTGCCCGCGACCGGCGCGTTCAGCAGCAGCTCGATCGCCTCCAGGCTCTCCTCGCCCACCGCGTTCACCCGGATGAAGCGCGCGCCGCCGAACAGCGACAGCGCCGCCGCTTCCCCGGCGAGCAGCCCGGGATCGCCCTTCAGTTGCGCCCCCTCCAGATCGACCCGCTCGGCGTCCGCGCCCATCGCGCGGGCGAGCTGTCGCGCGAACTCGCGCGCGCTGGCCTCGTCGGGGCCGTGGAGCAGGAACAGCCGCGTCGCCCCGGGCTTGTCGAGCGCGGCGCGGAGCTGGGCGAGGCTTGCTTTCACGATCGCATCGCTAGCGCCGGGCGGGGCGCATCACGGCCGCCGCTGTTGCTGGCGATTGGCGTAGAGCGCGACGCGCGCCACGATCTGATCGGCGACGGTCTTGGAAAGCCGCTCGAGCTGGGTGTTCTCGGCGGCGATCGTCGCATATTCCGATCCCACCACGTCGATACCCGCGTCCGATCCCGCGGTCGCGTCGAGCACCACTTGCCCGTTCGCCAGATCAATGAGCTGATAGCGCGCGCGCAGCACGCGGCGTTCGCGGGTGACGGTATCGTCACGGCGCACGCCCAGGCCGACGATGCGATCGTCGAGCTTCACTTCCAGCCGGTAAGCGGGGCTGCTCGGGGTCGCCTGGCCGAGCTGATCGCGCACCGCGTTGCTCACCAGATAGCCCGCCTGCCCCGCGATCGGCGCGACCTCGACCTGGGCGAGCGCCGCGCCCACCGGCCCGCGCGCGCCATCGCCATAAAGCGGCCGCAGCCCGCAGGCGGCGAGCGCGAGGCAGGCGAGGAGCGCCAGCCGCCTCATGCGACGAGGTTCACCAGCCGATCGGGCACGACGATGATCTTCCTGGGCGCCCGCCCCTCGAGCAGCCGCGCGACCTTGTCGGAGGCGAGCGCGGCGGCCTCGATCGCGGCCTTGTCGGTCCCGCGTGGCAAGGTGAGCGTGTCGCGCAGCTTGCCGTTCACCTGCACCGCGATCGTCACTTCGGCCTCGATCAGCAGCGCGGGGTCGGCCTCGGGCCAGGCGGCGTCGGCGATCAGCCCGGTGTGACCGCGCAGTGCCCAGGCTTCCTCGGCCAGATGCGGCACCATCGGCGCGACGAGGCGGAGCAGCAAGTCGATCGCGGCATCGCGCGAGGCGCTGGGGCCGGCGCGCTCGATCGCATTGGTCAGCTCATAAGCGCGCGCGACCGCCTTGTTGAAGCCGAGCGATTCGATGTCGGCGGCCATGCCGGCGATCGTCTGATGCACCTTGCGGTCGAGCGCTTCGTCGCGACCGGTGCCGGGCTCGCCGGGCTGGAACAGCCGCCACAGCCGCTGGACGAAGCGCCACGCGCCCTCGATCCCCGCTTCGCTCCATTCCAGATCGCGCTCGGGCGGCGAGTCGGAGAGCATGAACCAGCGCACCGCGTCCGCGCCATAGGCATCGAACATCGCGTCGGGGGCGACGACGTTCTTCTTGGACTTGGACATCTTGATCACCCGGCCGACTTCGACCGGCTGACCATTTTCCTTCGCGACCACCCGACCGTCGCGGCGCTCGATCTCGTCGGGGCCGAGCCAGCCGCCGCCCTCGGGCGCATCGGCGAGGCGATAGGTTTCGTGCGTCACCATCCCTTGCGTGAACAGCCCGGCGAAGGGCTCGGCCACGTTCAGCTGGCCGATATGGCGCAGCGCGCGCGTCCAGAAGCGCGCGTAGAGCAGATGCAGGATCGCGTGCTCCACCCCGCCGATATACTGCCCCACCGGCAGCCACGCCTCGGCCTCGGCCCGGTCGAACGGCTTGTCGCCGGGCTGGCTGGCGAAGCGGATGAAGTACCAGCTCGAATCGACGAAGGTATCGAGCGTGTCGGTCTCGCGCGTCGCCGCGCCGCCGCAGCTGGGGCAGCTGACGTGCTTCCAGCTCGGGTGCCGATCGAGCGGGTTGCCGGGGATGTCGAAGCTCACATCCTCGGGCAGCACCACCGGCAGCTGGTCCTTGGGCACCGGCACCGCGCCGCACGCATCGCAGTGGATGATCGGGATCGGCGTGCCCCAGTAACGCTGGCGGCTGACGCCCCAGTCGCGCAGGCGATAGACGGTGCGCCCCTGCCCCCAGCCCTCGCCCTCGGCGCGCTGGATCACCGCGCGCTTGGCATCCTCGATGTCCATCCCGTCGAGGAAGTGCGAGTTCACGATCGTGCCCGCGCCGGTATAGGCGGTGTCGCCGATGAATTCGGGCGCCTCGGTCGCGCCGTCCGAGACGACGCGCTTGACCGCCAGGCCATATTTGCGCGCGAAATCCAGGTCGCGCTGGTCATGCGCCGGCACCCCGAACACCGCGCCGCTGCCATAGTCCATCAGCACGAAATTGGCGATGTAGACCGGCAGCCGCCAGCTCGGATCGAGCGGGTGCGCCGCCGCGATGGCTAACTTATAGCCCTGTTTTTCCTGGGTTTCGATCTCGGCAGCACTCGTGCCGCCGCGCCGGCATTGCTCGGCGAACGCCGCCGCCGCCGGATCGGTCGCCGCCGCGGCTTGCGCGATCGGGTGATCGGCCGCGACCGCGACGAAGCTCGCGCCGAAAATGGTGTCGGGCCGGGTCGAGAACACCTCGACCTCGCCGCCGTCCGACAGCTTGAACCGGAACGCCAGCCCCTGGCTGCGCCCGATCCAATTCTCCTGCATCAGCCGAACCTTGTCCGGCCAATCCTTCAGCTCGCCGAGCCCCGCGAGCAGCTCGTCGGCGAAATCGGTGATCTTCAGGAACCATTGGTTGAGCTTGCGCCGCTCGACCAGCGCGCCCGAACGCCAGCCGCGCCCGTCGATCACCTGCTCGTTGGCGAGCACGGTCATGTCGACCGGATCCCAGTTCACCGCCGATTCGCGGCGATAGACGAGGCCGGCGGCGAACAGATCGAGGAACAGCGCCTGTTCATGGCCGTAATAATCGGGCTCGCACGTCGCGAGCTCGCGGCTCCAGTCAATCGCGAGGCCCAGCCGCTTCAGCTGCTCGCGCATCGCCACGATATTGGCGCGCGTCCAGGCGCCGGGATGGACTTTCTTTTCCATCGCGGCGTTTTCCGCCGGCATCCCGAACGCGTCCCACCCCATCGGGTGGAGCACCTCATACCCGCGCATCCGCAGGAAGCGGGTAAGCACGTCGCCCATCGTATAGTTGCGGACATGGCCGACATGAATCCGCCCCGAGGGGTAGGGAAACATCTCCAGCACATAGCGCTTGGGCTTGGGGCTGGCGCTGTCGGCCCTGAAGCTCTGGCGCTCTTCCCACACCCGCTGCCAGGCGGCATCGCCCTTCAGGAAATTGAAGCGGGACGCCATGATTTCAGCCCGGCAGCGCGGCGCGCCGCAGATCGCGGGCGCGGGTGAGGATCACGTCCTCCAGCTTCTGCGCGGTGGCGGCGCGGACCGGCGCATCGACCCACTGGCCGTCACGGTTGATCTGGCGCTGCACCGCGACGCGCACCGCGTCGGCGCGCAGATCCTGGTCGAGGATCGACACGGTCACCTTCACCCGTTCAGCCGGGGCGGCGGGGTTGGCGTACCAATCGGTCACGATCACGCCGCCGTTCGAATCGGTCTGCAGCAGCGGCATGAACGACAGCGTGTCGAGCGTCGCGCGCCACAGATAGCTGTTCACCCCGATCGTCGTCACCCGCGCGGAGGCAAGCTCGCCCCGTGGCCGGTCGCCCTTGCCGCAGGCGGCAAGCGGCAGCGAGGCAAGCAAAATCAGAGCAAGCGGGCGCAACATGGGGTTATCCTGCAAGAAAGGTCGCTCGCGCATCTATAGAAGCTCACCGTGGCGCCGCAAGCGCCAGCGCGGCCCGCGCCCGGTTGTGGGCTGCGCGCAACACTTGCAGGAAAAAAACGGTAACACTGGTGGCGCTGGCGAACCGATTGCGCCATATGTGTTTTGAGAGCGGATGGGAGTGTGAGCGTGAAGCAGCGCGCGATCCTGGCGGGTGCAGTGGCGGCGATCATCGCCGTCGGCACCGTCGCGCCCGCGCTCGGCGCCGCCGACAGCCCCAAGCCGCTGCCGATCGCCCGGCGCGACGCGGGAGTGATCGGCTTCACCCCGGCCTCCGCCGACCCGAAGCTCGCCGCGATGCTCGCCAAGGCGGGGATTGGTGGCACCGCGCTTGGCTTCACCCCCGCCGAATCGCGCCACGCCGACAAGGCGGTGACGGTGACCGTCGCGGTCCGTGCCCGGTCGAGCTTTGTCGTCCACGCCGCGCCGCGCGCGAGTGGCGATGTTGGCGCGGCGACGCCGAGCGCGGCGCCGGGCGTCGCCCCGATCGCTTATGATCTCGGCGTCTCGGTCGGCTGGCAGCGCTTCGCCCTGCCGCCCGAAAAGCCGGGCGAGTCGGGCAATGGCGGCATCGGCCTCATCGAAACCAGCGCCAGCCTGCCACCCAAGCGCCCCGCCCGGGTGCGCGTGGTGAACGACGGGCAGGTGATCAGCCGCGTCGGCCCCGATCCGTTGCCGCCGGTCGGCACGCTCGATGTCGGCGGCAGCTATCGGCTGACGCGCCATGTCGATCTCACCGCGGGCGTCCGCTACAAGGATCAGACCTACCGCATCGATCGCGGGCTCGACAGCCGGCGCGATAGCCAGGCGGTCTATATCGGCACCGCGCTCCGCTTCTGACGAATTGCCGGCGCTGGCGGGGTGCAGCGCCTGGATTGGCCCGCGCGCGGCGCTTGACGCCGGACGCGATCCTACCAGCTGCTCCGCCACAGGCTCAGTCGAACCACCTAACGTGCCAGCAAGATCGAGCGGCCCTGTTCGCCATTTCTTCAACACATCGGCACGATCCCGCATCAAAAAATGACGAATTCATGACAAGAATTGTGAGAATGGCACAGTAAATGCCAATTTAACTGGCCGTGGTTGGTGACGAATTCGCGCTGCTGACCAAAATCTCCACCAACCTGAACGAGCATTGCCAATCCCGTTCATGTTCACGACAGCTTTCACCCGGTAAATAACCCGGGTGAGCGACGAAGGGCCGGGATTTCCCCCTGTTGCCGGGCCTGATGCTCACCTGCGTGACGAACGCTAGGTCGGCCCTCGTTCCATGCCCCCGGAGCGAGGGCCTTTCCTTGTCCGGCCCCCAAAAGGCGGTCGCGATCGTCACGCTGGCGTGTCGCGGGGCGAGCCCCTACATCGGCGCCGCATGACCCTTCGCATCGCTTCCTGGAACATCAACTCGGTTCGCTTCCGCCTGGCGATCGTCGAGCGTTTCCTCACCGAGCAGGCGCCCGACATTCTGTGCCTGCAGGAAACCAAGACGATCGACGGCGAATTCCCGGCGGACGCCTTCCGCGCGCTGGGGTACAAGCACATCGTCCTCCACGGCCAGCGGATGCACCACGGCGTCGCGATCGTCTCGCGCGTGCCGCTCGCCGAGGATGACCGGCTCGATTGGCAGGCGAACAGCGAGGCGCGGCATGTCGGCGTGCGCCTGCCCGGCGGACTGCGGCTTGAAAATGTCTATGTGCCGGCGGGCGGCGACATTCCCGATCGCACGCTCAACCCCAAATTCGGCCAGAAGCTCGATTTCCTCGAACGGATGACGCGCTGGTCCGAAAGCTTGAAGACGCCGACGCTGCTGGTCGGCGATTTCAACATCGCCCCGCTCGAATCGGATGTGTGGAGTCATAAGCAATTGCTCGACGTCGTCAGCCACACCCAGATCGAGGTCGAAACGCTCGGCCGGTTGCAGGCCGCGCATGATTGGGTCGATCTCGGCCGGCGGTTCGTGCCCCCGCCGGCGCGGCTCTTCACCTGGTGGAGCTACCGCGCGAAGGACTGGGCGGCGTCCGATCGTGGCCGCCGGCTCGATCATATGTGGGCGAGCCCGCAAGTCGCGGCGGCGGCGACGAAGCACCAGGTGTTCGAGGATTGTCGCGGCTGGCTGAAACCCAGCGACCATGTGCCGATCCTGACCGAGTTCGCGCTGTGAGGAGCGGAAGATGAGCGCGCGCGACACCGCCCGGGCGATCGACGCGCTGCGGCGCGGCTGGCCGATCGTGCTCGATCTGGCGAGCGGCCCCTTGTCGCTGCTGCCGATCGAAACCGCCGACGCGCGCCGGCTCGATGCCTTCGATCCCGAACATGTCGCGCCGGTGCTGCTCTCGGCCGGGCGGGCGGAGACGCTGAAGCTGAAGAATCAGCGCGCGGCCGGCGGCCCCGATTGCCCGGTGCTGGTCGAGCGCACGCCCTGGCTCGATTTCGACGCGGCGGTGGCATTGGTCGATCCCGCGCTCGATCTGAAACATCCGCTGCAAGGCCCCTATTACGCGCTGCCGCTCGCCGATCCCAATGGCGCGCGCTGGGCGCTGAAGCTGGCGACGCTCGCCGGGATGCTGCCGGGGTTCTTCGTGCTCGAAAGCGGCCTCGGCGAGGTGCGGCTGACGCCCGCCGACATCGAAGCGCATGAGGATGCCGAGCGGCTGGTGATCGCGGCGCGCGCGAAACTGCCGGTCGCGCGGGCCGAACATGCCGAGCTGGTCGCGTTCCGCAGCCCCGAAATGGCGGGCGAGCATGTCGCTTTGATGATCGGCACCCCCGATGGCGGGCCGCCGCTGGTGCGGCTCCACAGCGAGTGCCTGACGGGCGATGTGCTCGGCAGCCTGAAATGCGATTGCGGCCCGCAGCTCGATGCCGCGATCGCGCGGATCGCTGAGCATGGCTGGGGAGTGCTGCTCTATCTGCGCCAGGAAGGGCGCGGGATCGGGCTGATCAACAAGCTGCGCGCCTATGCCCTGCAAGACCAGGGGTTCGACACGGTCGACGCCAACACGCGGCTGGGGTTCGCGGTCGATTCGCGCAATTTCCGGGTCGCGGCGCGGATGCTGAAGCTGCTGGGGCAGGACGCGGTGCGGCTGCTCACCAACAATCCCGAGAAGGTCGCGCAATTGCAGGCGGCGGGGATCGCAGTGGTGGAGCGGGTGCCGCACAAGCTGCCCCCCAACCCGCATAACGAGCGCTATCTGGCGACCAAGCGCGACCGCACGGGCCACGCTTTCTAGCGCTTGATGCGCGTCATGCGCTCGCCCGGCCTGACGGAGAAGGGCGTGCTGACGAGGCTAACTTCTTCCCCGGCGAACGCCGGGGTCCAGTATCCCCCGGAGCGACGGGAGCACGACACATGCCGCGGCCCGCCGCTAGGCCCCGGCCTTCGCCGGGGAAGGTGTGAACGGAAACCGGGGATGGCATGATCACGATCAAATACCGCGAATAGGGCGCACCCGATCCAGCGCGCGCGGCACGACACGAACCGCGCTAGTCCGCCAATCCCAACAAGCGCGCCACCTCGCCGAAGTCATGCGCGATCGCCTGCACGCCTTTCGCGCGCAGCACCTCGTCATGTCCCACCCCGCAATGCGTCGCGGCGCACAGCCCGATCACATAAGCACCCGAAGCCACCGCGCCGGTCGCGCCGATCGGCGAATCCTCGATGATCGCGCACGCCGCGATCGGCACGCCGAGCCGGGCGGCGGCGTGGAGATACAGGTCCGGCGCGGGCTTGCCGCGCGTCACATGCTCGCGGCCTGAATAAAGGTGCGGCGCGAACGCCTCGAACAGGCCGATATGGCGCAGGTGCCGCTCGATCCAGGCGGTGCGGCTTGACGAGGCGATGGCGCGCGGCAGCGACGGCGGCAGCGACCGGACGAAAGCGACCGCGCCCGCCACCGGATCAATCCCTTCGGCGACTACCCGCGCATCCTCCGCCGCGCGCGCCTCGGCGAAATCATCGGGCAGCGGGCCGCCGATCCAGCGCTCGATCGCGCCGGTGAAGTCCGCGCCCGACAGCCCCATGAAGCGCGCCATCGCCTGTTCGGGCGTGGTCGGATGGCCGCGCGCGGTGAGATACTCGGCGATGTGACGGTTGCCGGCGAACTCGCTTTCGATCAGCACGCCGTCGAAATCGAAGATCAGCGCTCGCGGGGTCACGCGCGCGCGCCGAACAGCGCGGTGCCGACGCGCACCTGCGTCGCGCCGATCATCACCGCGGTCTCGAAATCGCCCGACATGCCCATGCTGAGGCCGGCGAGCCCGTGGTCCTCGGCCAATTTTGCGAGCAGCGCGAAATAGGGCGCGGGCTCGCGATCGGCGGGCGGGATGCACATCAGCCCGGCGACGGGCAGCTCCGCCGCGCGCGCCTCGGCGAGCAGCGCGGGCAGCTCGGCGGTGGGAGCGCCGCCTTTTTGGGGTTCGTCACCGATATTCACCTGCACGAAACAGGCCGGGCGCCGGTCCGCCTTGTCCATCGCCCGGGCGAGCGCGGTGACGAGGCTGGGGCGGTCGACCGAATGGATCGCGTCGAACAGCGCGACCGCCTCGGCCGCCTTGTTCGATTGCAACTGGCCGATCAGGTGGAGCTGGGCGTCGGGTGCGCCCTCGCGCAGCGCCGGCCATTTCGCGGCGGCCTCCTGAACGCGGTTCTCGCCGAACACGCGCTGCCCGGCGGCGATCAGCGGCGCGATCGCCTCGGCCGGGTGAGTCTTGGAAACGGCGATCAGCGTCACCGCATCGGCGGCGCGGCGGGCGAGCTTGGCGGCGTGGGCGATCCGCGCCTGAATGGCGGCGAGGCGCGCGGCGGGGCTGGGTTCGGTCATCGCCGCTGCTATAGGCAGGCGGGTGCGCGCTTCCCACCTTTTGTTGCTGACCGACGAGCGGCTGGGCGATCGGCTGTGGCCCGCGCTCGAACGGCTGCCGCGCGGAAGCATCGTCGTGTTCCGTCATTACGGCCTGCCGCCGGCGGAGCGCCGCGCGCTGCTCGGCAAGGTACGGCGCGTCGCGAGCGCGCGCGGCCTGCGCCTCGCGGTGGCCGGAGCGGGGCTCGGCGTTGCCCGGGCGGGGCCGGGCGGGGCGTTTGGGACGCATGGCCGCGATCCGCGCCGCCGTCCTGGCTTGCGCACCTGGCCCGCGCATGACGCGCGCGAGGTGATCGCCGGGATGCGCGCGGGCGCCGATCTGATCCTGATCTCACCCGTCTTCCCCACCCGCTCGCACCCGGGCTCACGGACGCTGGGGCCGTGCCGGGCGATGGCGCTCGCGCGGCTGGCACCGGGCAAAGCGGTTGCGCTCGGCGGGATGAACGCTCGCCGTTTCAAGCGCTTACGGGGTTTCGTTGGCTGGGCGGCGATCGACGCCTGGGGCTAGCGCCGCTGCGGGCCGGGCTTGGGATCGTTGAAGCGGAAGCTGTTCTCGTTCACCGGCGCGTTGAAGCGCTGGTTGCTCAGCCGCACGATGGTGCGGTTGTTCTGCCCGTCGAGCGCGGTCCACCCCTGCAGCTGCAACCCGCCCGGCGTGCCCGAGGCACGGCTGAAGACCAGGGTGATCCGGCCATATTCGGGATGCTTGGGGTCCGCCGCCTCGACCTGGATCACCCCCGGCGTCGCGCTCGGCACCACTTTGGCGAAGCGGGTCGCGTCCTTGCTGGGATCGAGCAACACCCCCAACGGCGCGTCGCCCACCGGCCAGCGCTGCTTCTGCCCGACCTGATAATCGAGGAACCACAGTGACTTGCCGTCTCCCACGATCAGGATGGGCACGCCCTTTTCATATTGGAAGCGGATCTTGCCGGGCTTTTTCAGCGTCAGCACGCCGGTGAGCGTGCGCCCGTCGCGATCGGTCTGGGCGAAATCGGCGGTCATCGTGTCGACCGCGCTCAGATGCGCGCGCACGAGCTGAAGCTCGTTGGTCGCGGCGATCGCGGGGGCGGCGGCGAGCAGGGCAACGGGGGCAATCAACAGGCGAAACAAAAGATATTCTCCACGGCGGAACGAGGCGGGCTTAGCGCCCAGGCGTTGAACCCGCCATGAATTCCGCCGTTCCCGCTCAGTTGGGGCGCCCGTCCCGGTCCATCAGCACGTCGCGGCGGCCGACATGATCGGGGCGTGAGACAAGCCCCTCCTTCTCCATCCGCTCGATCAGCCGCGCCGCGCTGTTATAGCCGATGCGCAGCTGGCGCTGGAGCCAGGAAGTGCTCGCCTTCTGGCTCTCCGCCACCAGCTGGCAGGCGGCGCGATATTGCTGATCCTCGGGGCTGTCCTCGCCATCCGGCGCGCCATCGAGCGCGAAGCTTTCGGCGGGCTCCTCGGTCACCGACTGGATATAATCGGGGCGCCCCTGCGCGCGCCAATGATCGGCGACCGCGCGCACCTCGTCATCGCTCACAAACGGCCCGTGGACGCGGACGATGCCCTTGCCGCCGGGCATATAGAGCATGTCGCCCTTGCCGAGCAGCTGCTCGGCGCCCTGCTCGCCCAGGATGGTGCGCGAATCGATCTTCGACGTTACGTGGAAGCTGATCCGCGTCGGCAGGTTCGCCTTGATGACGCCGGTGATCACGTCGACCGAGGGGCGCTGCGTCGCCATGATCAAATGGATGCCCGCCGCGCGCGCCTTCTGCGCGAGGCGCTGGATCAGGAATTCGACTTCCTTGCCGGCGGTCATCATCAGGTCGGCGAGCTCGTCGACGATCACGACGATCTGCGGCAGCACCTGATAATCGAGCTGCTCCTCCTCATAGATCGGCTGGCCGGTGTCCGAATCATAGCCGATCTGCACCCGCCGCCCGAGCGGCTGACCCTTGGCGCGCGCCTGGCGCACCTTGTCGTTGAAGCTCGCCAGGCTGCGCACGCCGACCGACGACATCTGCCGGTAGCGATCCTCCATCTGCTCGACCGCCCAGGTGAGCGCGCGCACCGCCTTGGCCGGATCGGTGACGACGGGCGCGAGCAGATGCGGAATATCCTCATACATGCTCAGTTCGAGCATCTTGGGATCGATCATGATCATCCGGCACTCCTCGGGCCGCAGCCGGTAGAGGAGCGAAAGGATCATGCAGTTGAGCCCCACCGACTTGCCCGAGCCGGTGGTGCCGGCGACGAGCAGATGCGGCATCGGCGCCAGATCGGCGATCACCGCATCGCCGGCGATATTCTTGCCCAGCACCAGCGGCAGCGCGCCCGGCTGATCCTCGAGCGCCTCCACCAATTCACGCAGATTGACCGTCTCGCGCCGGGCATTGGGTAGTTCGATGCCGATCACGGTGCGCCCCGGAATGGTCGCGACGCGCGCGGAGATCGCCGACATGTTGCGCGCGATGTCGTCGGCCAGCTGGATCACCCGGCTCGCCTTGATGCCGGGCGCGGGCTCGAGCTCGTACATGGTGACGACCGGGCCGGGGCGGACATTGGTGATCGCGCCCTTCACGTGGAAATCGTCGAGCACCGATTCGAGCAGCCGGGCATTGCGCTCCAGCGCCGCGCGGTCGATCGCGCCCGGAGGCGCGGGCGGCGCGGGCTTGAGCAGATCGACCGGCGGCAGCTTCGCCGCGTCGCCCAGATCGAACGAGGTCTGCTTGGGCGCGCGCGCCGGGGCGGGGGGCGTGGGCGGGGCGCGCTCGGCGATCACCGGCGCGGGGCGCTCATCGGGCAGGGCGCGGGCACGCGGAACGGCGGGCGCACGCGGCGATTCGATCGGCGGCTCGTCCTCGATCGCCCCGGTATCCCCCTCGCGCGCGGCGGGACTTGGCAGGCGCAGCCGCCAGTTGATGCTCGCATCCAGCTCATAGCTGACCGCGTAAAGCGCGATCCCGCCGACCCCGACGAGCGCCGCGACGCCGCGTGTCGCCCACAGCAGCGTCTGGGGATCGTCGATCGCCGACAGCGCCGCGCGCAGGCCGAGCGCCACGCCCAATCCGAGCGTGCCGCCATAGCCCGCCGGCAGTGTGTCGCTCGCCCCCACCGTCACCAGCGCGATCGCCGCGCCGATCAGCACCATGCCGCCCAGCGCCTTCACCAGCATCCGCCGCCAGGCGCCCACCGGCACGTCGCGCCACAGCCGGCTGGCGAACAGCAGCACCAGCGGCGCGAGCAACGCCACCGGCAGCCCCAGCAGCGCGAGCAGCGCATCGGCGATCAGCGCCCCTGGCGTCCCAAGCCAGTTGCGCGCGGGGCCAGCCGCCGCGGTCGACCAGGAGGGATCGCTCGGCCGGTAGCTGAGCAGCGCGCCGGCGATCACCAGGCACAAGGCGGCGAGCGCCATCGCCGCGATCAGCGCGCCGCTGCGCCGCGCGCCATGCCGCACCGTATCGCGCCACAAAGGCGGATGCGCGCTTGCCATAGACTGTCCCCAAAAGCCGGGCGCCCATGCCCGGCTGTTCCGGTTATGATCATCGTCGCTGGCGGACTCGCCGTCAAGCTGGCGTCTTCGCGGAGGCGCGGCTAGGAAAGGGGCATGAACCAAGCCGATGTGCTGATTTTGGGGGGCGGGCTGGTCGGCGCGACCCTGTCGCTCGCGCTCGCCGCGCACGGGCTCACCGCGATCGTGGTCGATCCCGCCGATCCGGCGGTGACGCTCGCTCCGGGTTTCGACGGCCGCGCCTCGGCGATCGCCAGCGCGAGCGGCAAGATGCTCGAGGCGATCGGCGTCACCCCCCGGCTGGCGGGGCTCGGCTGCCCGATCGAGGCGATTCGGGTGAGCGACGGGATCGCGCCCGGTGCGCTCGATTTCGCCCCCGAGCCCGGCGACGGCGTGCTCGGCGTGATGTACGAGAACCGCGCGCTGCGGATCGCGCTCAACGAGGCGGTGCAGGGCAATGACCGCATCGACCTGCGGATGCAGACCCGCGCCGAGGAAGTGACGCGCGATCCGGCGGGCGTCCATGCCCGGCTGAGCGACGGCCGCCACGTCCGCGCGCAGCTGCTGATCGCCGCCGAGGGGCGCCAGTCCCCCACTCGCGACGCCGCCGGCATCCGCATGGCGCGCTGGTCCTATGATCACAACGCGATCATCACCGCGTTCAGCCACGCCCGCCCGCACGACAATATCGCGTATGAGATTTTCTACCCCGCCGGCCCCTTCGCGATCCTGCCGCTGGTGCCGCGCGACGGGGTGAACCGATCGGCGCTGGTGTGGACGGTATCGAGCGGCGACGCGCCGGCGATGCTCAAGCTATCCGAGCGCGCCTTCCTGGCGGAGGCCGAGAAGAAGATGGGCGGCTTCCTCGGGCCGCTCAGCGATCTCGCGCCGCGCTCGACCTACAAGCTGGGCTTCCACCACGCGGCGCGGATCACCGCCGACCGGCTGGCGCTGGTCGGCGACAGCGCGCATGGCATTCACCCCATCGCCGGCCAGGGGCTGAACCTCGGCCTGCGCGACGCGGCGACGCTGACGCAAGTGCTGGTCGAAGGGAAGCGGCTGGGGCTCGACCTGGGCGACGCGAGCCTGCTCGGGCGTTACGAGCGCTGGCGCGGGATCGACACGCTGATGGTGGCGGGCGCGACCGACACGCTCGCCCGGCTGTTCGGCATCCCCGGCGCATTGCCAAGCGCGGTGCGGCGGCTGGGGCTGAGCGCGGTGCAGGCGATCCCGCCGCTCAAGGCGCGCTTCATGGCCGAGGCGCGCGGCGAGGCGGGCGACGCGCCCAAGCTGCTGCAGGGGGCGATGGTTTAGGGGGTTAGGGGGGTGGTGATGCGATTGATGGCTTTGGCGGCGCTTGCCCTCGCTGCGCCGGCGGCGGCGCAAACGGCCAATCCCTTCACGCCCGCCGTCGAGGCACAAATGCGCGAAGCGGAACGGGTTTGGGCCGACATTGCCGTCACGGGGGATCCCACACCGCTCAAGACGATCCTCGCCGATGATTATGTCGGCGTCAGTTCGAGCGGCAAGGTCGTCACCAAGGCGGACCAGCTTGTGCCCGGCACCAAGGGCGAATTCATCGCGAGTGGCATCGATTACATCAACTATCGCCAATATGGCGACACGGTGGTGGCGCAGGGCGCCGAATGGGTACGCCGCGCCGACAAGAAGCCCGATCTGCGACTGATCTGGATCGACATCTGGAAGTATCGCGACGGGCGCTGGCAGATCATCGCCTCGCAGGATTCGCGCCGGCCGGAGTAGCGGTGCTCGGCTCGCCCGTCCCCGCGCTTGTCGTCACGCGGTGATCGGCATTCCCGCCTCGGGCAGCAGCACCGGCACACCGTCGCGCACCGGATAGGCCAAGCCGGCCGCGTCGGTCACCAGCATCTGGCGCGCGCTGTCCCAGCGCAACGGCGTACGGGTGACCGGGCACACCAGCCGTTCGAGCAGCCACGGGTCGATGGGGCAGCGAGCGTCGCTCACTGCAGCGTCACCTCGTCGGCGTCCCCTGTGCGGCCAAAGAACGCCATCAGCTGCGTCAGCAATTCCGCGCGGGCCGCTAGGTCGGGCGCCTCGAGCAGCGCCTGTTTCGCCGCGGCGTCGAACGGGGCGATCTGAGCGACGCCGTTGACGAGCGATTCATCGTCGAGCTTGGTCACCGCTTCCCAATCCACCGCATAGCCCTGCGCGTCGGCGAAGCGCCGCGCCTCGCTTTCCAGCGCCGCGCGCGCCGGGTGCGAAAGCGTTTCCGGCTCGGCGGGATATACCAGCAATTCGGCCTCGACCTGGCGGAACGCGGTCGTCACATCGAGTTCGCGCACGATCCGGAACAGCGAGAGACCTTCCAGCACCAGATTGTACCGGCCATCGTCGAGCGCCTCGAAATGCGCGATCTTGCCGACGCAGCCGATCTCGAACAAGGGTGGGACGCTGCCCCCGCCGCGCGGCTGGATCATCCCGATGCGCCGATCGCGCGCGAGCGCATCGCTCACCATCGCCCGGTAGCGCGGCTCGAAAATGTGCGGCGGCAGATGCATCCGCGGAAAGAGCAGCGCCCCTGGCAGCGGAAAGATCGACAAGCGGGTGCGTTCGCCCATCACCCGAACAGGATCGCCGAAAGCCGCCGCCGTGTCGCCGCGACCCACGGGTCTTCGAGGCCCACCACTTCGAACAGCTTCAGCAGCCGCTGGCGGGCGGCGCCGCCATCCCAGGCACGATCATCGGCGATCATCGCGAGGAGCGTGTCGGCGGCACCCTGGTGATCGCCCGCCGCCATCTGCCCGCCGGCGAGCTTGTAGCGCGCGGCCATATCCTCCGGGTTCGCCGCGGCATGGGCTGCGAGTCCCGCCAGATCAGCGACCGGCTCGGCTTCCTTGGCGAGCGCGAGCGCGGACTGGGCGCGGGCGATTTCGGGCGCCTTGGCGAGTTCGGGCGGCAGGTCGGCGATCAGCGCCTCGGCCGCGGCCGCGTCGCCCGCGCCGATCAGCGCGCGGATCAACCCGGAAAGCACCGCCGGATGCTCGGGCGCCATCTCGTGCAACTGCTCGAATATGCCGCGCGCGCGCGCCGCATCGCCTTCGGCCAGAATCTGCTCGCCCATCGCGATCAGCGGTTCCAGTTCGGCCTCGGCCTCGGCCCCCTCGGCTTCGATCGGTAGCTGACGCAGAATTTGGTCGAGCGTCGCGCGCAGCTGGCTTTCGGTGCGCGCATTGGTGAGATCGGCGACCAACTGACCCTGGAACATCGCATAGACGGTCGGGATCGAGCGCACCTGGAATTGCGCGGCGATGAACTGGTTCTTGTCGGTATCGATCGGCACCAGCACCACGCCCTTGTCGGCATAAGCGGCGGCGACCTTTTCCAGTACCGGCTTCAGCGCCTTGCATGGGCCGCACCATTCCGCCCAGAAGTCGATGATCACCAGTTTCGTCATCGAAGGTTCGACAACGTCGCGGCGGAACGCGGCGACCGCCTCACGCTCCGCGGCGCTCATCCCCAAAGTGGCCAATTCACTTGCTCCTGGCGGGGCGTGGCCCCGCAATGGTCATGACAGGCGCCTATTTGGGCGCGCGGGGGCGCCAAGCCAAGGCCTTTCGTGATCGTGCTGGCTCCTGTTCCATGCGAGCGGATCGAGCGATGTGGCGAAAGGGCTTGGCAGTCCCCGATTCGCCTGCTAATGGCCCGCCCTCACCCGCGGGGAGCCCTCTCCCCGATGGCGCCAGAGCGGGCGTAGCTCAGGGGTAGAGCACAACCTTGCCAAGGTTGGGGTCGAGGGTTCGAATCCCTTCGCCCGCTCCAGATTGCCAATGGGTTAGGGTCATCTGACTAACCCTGCCTAGAAACACCCCCCTCTGTCGCCACTAGACAGCTTTGAAATCTCCAATGGCGGGATTGATCGTCTGCCGCCTTGAGGGGTGGGGGCTGGCGAGCATCATCCCGATCGTACCGCCCATCGAATGACCGATCAGCGCGGGGCCAGCCAGCTTCTGTTCGCGAATATAGCGGGCCAGTTCCTCGGCGACTTCGGCTGAGATGTCGCCGCTGACATTGGCACCGGGCGTCGTTCCCGCGGCGGCGATCACAACCGTGATGGCGCTCACGGTCTCCGGATCTGCTGAAGCTCGCTACCCACTTCCTAGATGCCTTGCGGGCTTAGCAACACCGGACGGCCGCCGAAGCGCCAATTGTCAGTTGCCTGGTGGCGGTCGATGCTTGGTGACAGCGAAAACGAGAGGAGCGTCTCGCGGCGCGCCCGATGTCTCCACGCCCACCCTATCCTGCTGATCCTTTATCGATGCCCACGCGTCCTGCGGGCGTTAGAACCGCCGAATCGAAGATCACGTGCTCTTCAATCGCCATGCCGTCCCTCAGGCGGAAACGGTCGACCCCGCGATAGGTGCGCCGCTCTCCATGCATGTCGGCGGACGCTTCCCAGGCGATGTAGAGCATGTCGCGGTTGCCGGCGCTGTCCATGGGGGTAACCGCCAATCCTTCGAAGCGGGCCAGAGCCTCCCCCATCCAAGCCGCATAGTCCCGCCCCGACATGTGCCCCGCGCCGGTGAAGTGGATGACCGCGTCGGGTGCGATGATCTCCAGCACGCGTTCGCCCGATGGCGCTGCCCAGAATGACTTGAAGCGCTCGTAAAAATTGGCGTGCTCGGCCGATAGGTCAGACATTGCGACATCCTCCATGCAGTGGCTCTTGCTAACGATACGTGCGCAACGCACGTATCGTCAATTGAAAAACGTGCGCTGGTCACGTAATGGGGTGAAATGAGCGATCGAACCGCGAATTTGCTGGGGGCGATCGGGTTGGCCGTGGCCGATCGGATCGCGGCTGTTGCCTTGGACGTGATGAACCGCGCCGGCGAAACGCCCGCGGCACTGATCGTGATTGGGTACGGCCTGGGGCCTTCCAACGATCAGCTACGCCGCATCCTCGGTCTGTCGCACCCAGGTGCCGTACGCCTGCTCGACAGGCTGGTGGCCGATGGGCTGGTCGAAAGGCGTCCGGCGCGGGACCGGCGCGCCGTGGCGCTATTCCTGACCGAGCAAGGTCATGCGGTCCGCGAAACGCTGCTGGCCGAGCGGCTGGCGGCGATCAAGCCGCTCTTGTCCCCGCTCAGCGAGGCGGAGGAAGAGGCTCTGGCCGCGCTCCTGTCGCGGCTGTTGGCGTCGCTGCCCTCCAGCGATCTCGAGCGATGCCAGCTATGCCGGATGTGCGACGACCGCGTCTGCACCGACTGCCCGATACCCGCCAGCTTCAAGACGTGAAACCTGACGGGGACAAGCGCGACGGCCGGCACCGCGATCATCCGTTTCAAGCCCGGGCGCTTGACCGGTCGTGCGACCCTTCAACCGAACAGCGCCCCGCGCGCCACGGCGAAACCCGCGATCTCGGTCGCCCGCGCCACCCCGATCCAGACCAGCGCGCCGCCAAGCACCAAGCCGGCCAGATAAGTCCCGGCGCCCCCGACCAGGCGGGCTGCGTTGCTGGTATTCGCGCGCGACAGGCCGACGGCATGGAACAGGCGGAGGACGAGGAAGGTCGGGCACAGGATCAGCAGCAGCATCGGCCAGCGCCCAGACAGTTCCAGCAAAGTGAACCCCGCCAGGAATAGCCCGGCATTTTCGGCCAGGTTGCCATGACGCCGCGCGGTACGCTGCAGCGCCGCAACGCCGCCATCGCCGATCCAAACCCCTGCCCGGCCGCGCGCCCCGCTGGTGATGAACCCCAGCAGCATCTGCAGGATCAGCAAAACGCCCCCCGTCGCGGCGGAAACAGCTGGAAAGCCGATCGTCATGCGGCCGCTCCTTGGCGCGCGGCCGCGACGCCCAGGCCGAGCCTTACCCGGCCCTCGCGCAGATTGAGCATGAAATTGGCCGCCATCCCCGCCATGCGCGCGCCGACGACCATGCCGGCGTTCATGGCGCTCTGGGTCGGCAGCCCTTGTTGCGCCGCCCAGCCCAGCGCGGCCTCGGTCACGTCGTCGATCGCGATGGCGTCGAAGCCGGCATCAGCCAGCGCCGTGCTGGTTTCGGCGATCGTCAGCAGGGTGCTGGTTCGCGCGGTCTGTGCCCAGGGAACCGGATATGTGAGATCGGGATGGTCGTCCGCCGCCACCGGGTCGTAGAACACCAGACGCCCGCCCGGCTTCAGCACGCGGCGCAATTCGCGGTAGAGGCCGGGACGATCGGCGATATTCATCGCGACATGCTGCGTCCAGACCAGGTCGAAGCGCGCATCGTCGAACGGCAGGTGCAGCAGGTCGCCCTCGCTGAGGCTGACGCGATCGCTCAACCCGGCACGGTCGGTAAGCAGGCGCGCGATCGCGACATAGTCGGGAGAGAGGTCGACGCCTTCGACCTGGCAGCCAAAGGTTTCGGCAAGGTAACGCGCAGGGCCGCCCAGCCCTGAACCGGCGTCGAGCACCGCCTCCCCGCGCGCCGGTCGAGCCCGCTCGGCGACCACCGCCGTCGCGGCCAGCCCGCCCATGTGGAACTGGTCGAGCGGCGCGAGCTTGCGCGCGTCGATCGGCGGCTCCAGCGCGTCGACGGCGGCGGCGATCCGCGCGAGCAGCGCCGCACGGTCTTCGATCGCGGCCTGATAATGATCGCGAACAGCGATAGCGTCGGTCATGCCGCCACTCCCGTCGGAATCGGCGGCACCGCGGCGAGTTGCTCGGCGATGACGCGCGCGTTGATCGGCTCCTGCTGTGCCTGGGTCCAATAGGCGTGGAGCTTGGGATAGGGGGCGAGCAGGTCAGGCTCGTCATGGACCATCGCGATCAGGTTGACCGCGTTCAGCACCGGCACCAGCGCGCAGTCGGCGAGCGTGGGCAGGTCTCCCACCGCCCATGCGCCCTTGCCAATGTAATGCTCGGTATAGGACAGCGCCTTATGCAGGTTCTCCATCGCGGGCGCGACGAGCTGAGGCTGGCGATGCTCCGGCTGGCGCATCCCCAGCAGGATACGCGGCGCGCCCAAGAAATAGCCATCGGGGACCTTGAGCAGCAACCGCATCCGCGCGAGGCCCTCCGCGTCGGCCGGGCGCAGCGAAGGCTCGGGAAAAGCGTCCTCGAGATATTCGAGGATGACCGACGATTCAGCCAGCGTCAGCCCGGAATCGAGCGTCAGCGCGGGCACCTGGCCGATCGGGTTGAGCGCCAGATAGGCCTCGCCGCGCGTGCCGCCTTCGGGCGGCCGGAGGATTTCGATCCTATCCTCCAGCCCCTTGCGATAAACGGCTAGGCGAACGCGCGCGGCGAAGGGGGATAGCGGAAGGCTGTAGAGCTTCATCGTCCTGCCTTTCGGTGATTGGCATCGAAATCGTCGTGGCTGGTCGACCGCCATGGCGAGGCGGTCGACCAGGAGCGGCCGTCGCGCCGGATCACACCGCGCGCAGCCGCTCAGCTGCCGCCACGGGTTGTGGCTGGCGCGCCATCATCGCCTCATGCTCCCGCCGCCAGCGCTCGTCTTCGATCGAAAAGCTCGGATGGCGCGGCATGGGCAGGCCCATGCGCTTGTCCCACTTGTCGAAATTATATCCCGGATAGAAGGGCGTGAGGTTGAACTTGATGAACGCTTTCAGCCGATTGGCGAAAGTCTGGCGCGCGAAGGGCATGGCGGCATAGCGCCGGGCCGTGGTCTCGAAACTCTCGGCGGGCGTGCCGGTCAAGCGTTCGACAACATCGGTCACCCCGCCTTCAAAGGCAAAGGTGCCGCGCTTCATGTCTTCCATGTAATAGCGCAGGATGCTGATCTCATAGGGGTTCACCCCCTGCTGCTGCGCGACCTTGCCAAGCATCCAGATCGGCAGATTGATCGGCATCACCGAATGGCCGACCGCCTTGGCGACGATCGCCGCCATCTGGCGCGCGTCGAGCAGTTCGGGGCCGGTGGGGCGCAGAGACATGCCGGCATGGCGTTCGGGCTCCACTAGGATCGCCGCCGCCGTGCGCGCCATGTCCTCATTGGAAACGGGCGCCGCCTTGCCGCTGCCGGAGATCATTGGATAGATGCCGAGCAAGGCGGCGAAATCGATGGTCCGCAGGAAATTGTCGGCGAACATGCCGGGATTGAAGATGACATGCGCGATCCCCGGCAGATCGGCGAACAGGCGATCGACCAGCCAGGTCTGCTGAGTCATCGCGGTGGGATGCGCGCGGTGCGACGTCCACTGGCTCATCTGGACGATCGCCTCGATCCTCGCCTCGCGCGCGGCGACGGCGAAGGCGGCCGCGGCCTGGATCATGTAGGGCTGCATCAGCGGGACGTAATAAGCGCGCTGCACCCCGCGCAGCGCATCGAGCAGCTGGTCGGGATCATACATGTCCGCGACCACGACCTTGGCCCCCAGGCGCGCCAGCGCGGCGCTTCGCGCGTCCTGCGCGCGGACCATCGCCTGCACCGGATAGCCATTGGCGAGCAGTTGAGCGGCAACGGCGGCACCCGTCTTGCCCGTTGCGCCGGTTACCAGGATCGTGGGCTTCATCGCTGCCTGTCCTCCAGCAAGATCACCTATTATGGATGATGATTGACTTCTATAAGGATTATAGTGATAATCCATTTCGTCAAGTGCCATTTTGCGGGAGCAACGGGTCGATGCGGATGTCGGCGGAGGAGAAGCAGCGCAGCCGCGCGCGCATCGTCACCAGCGCGGCGCGGTTGTTCCGCGAGCATGGACTGGACGGTGCCAGCGTCGCCGACGTGATGAACGACGCCGGGATGACGCATGGCGGTTTCTACAAGCATTTCGATAGCAAGGACGCGCTGATCGAAGCCGCTCTGGAAAGCGCGTTCAACCAGTTCGTCGAGCTTGCCGGCGGCGACCACCCTAGCGCGGCGATGCTGCAGGCCTTTCCCGAACTGCTGGCCGCGGTGCAGGCGCGCGAAGGTGGCCCGCCCCCGCCCTATGCCTCGCTTTATCTCGCCCGCGAGCATGTGGAGCGACGCGGCTTTGGCTGTCCGGTCGCGGCGCTGGGGCCGGAAATCAGCCGCGCATCGACCGCGATCAAACGGGCTTTTGGCGCTGGTGTCCGCCGCATGATCGGCGCGCTTGCCAGCACCCGCAAGGGATCGGCGGCCAGCCGTCGTACCGCGGCGATCAGGGAATTCACCATGCTGGTGGGCGCGATGGTGATCGCCCGCGCCAGCGATCCCGAGCTTGCCTCGGAAGTGTTGACCGCCTGCGGAGGAGCGCCGGGCGATGACGACCGATAATCACATGCCGGCCCAACCCTTGGGTATCTGGGCGCGCGCCATGGCCTGGCTGACGGCCTTCGCCGAAGCGGCCGACACCACCCCGCACGAAGTCAACGATCGCCGCCTTCGGTCGCTCGAGCGAGAGGTCGGGCGGTTGACAGCGCGGATCGCCGTCCTCGATCGATCAGCACCGGGTCAACCGATCGACGATCAGCACGAGTAACGCCAAGCCGCGGGCAGGCGAGGACGAAGATGCCGCCGCCAGAGCACATTGGTGGTCGTCCGCGCGGGTGGGCGCATTATTCGGCGCGGGTTGTTGCGGCGGTGATTTTGCGTTACGGGGCCCGCCGCGACGCGCCCGTTCAAGCGTCGTTTTGGAGACATGAATTGCTGGACCTGACCGCTATTCGGGGCATCGTGCCCGCCGGTTTCCAGCCCTTCTCGTAAGCGTCCCACGGCGCTGCGGCAGGGCGGGACCACCCGCGGCCGCGCTTCGATGATCGACAACACTCGAAACAGCCGGGACGGCGCGCTGACGCGCCTCGCCCGCGACCAGTGGGACCATATGAACGAACATCAGATCGTCCGGCGCCTGTTGCGTCGGATCGGCCACGGCACGCCGGCGTCCGCGCCGATTGCCGAGGCCATCACCGAGTGGGCGCAACCCCATGCCGACTGGCTACTCGCCGACGCGCCGGTGCGCCACTTCAAGGGGCTTTGCTGGGAAAGCCTGCTCGCCGGCGTCGCCCAGGCGCGGCCGCTCGGCGAGGTGCGCCCGCATGTGCTGTACCTTGCCGACGAACTCGCCCGCCTGCTTGGTCTGGGGCCGGTCGACACCGCGTTGCTCGAACTCATGATCGCATGTGACCGCCTCCATCGCGTCGCCGCGCTGGTCGACATCGCCGCGCGGCACAGGCGCGACCTGCCGGCGCTGCTCGGCACGCTCGCCGGGGCCGAGCCGCACGACGCCGGGCGCGTCGTCCGGCAGAGTGTGGTGTTGCGGCTGGGACTGATCGGCTTCGTCGCCAATCGCCAAGGATTCGTCGAGGTCGACATTGGCTGGCGGCTCGAAAAGCTGCTCGATCAAGCGCCCGCCTCGGCCGTCGCGATGATCGACGCGCTGGTCGGTGCCCGCCAGCGCGCCGCGCTGAGCCTCGACGATTTCGCCCATGTTCCCGAGGCCGGATTTCTGGTCCGGCTCCTCGCGGGCTCGCTCCGCGAGCGTGCGCCCGGTATCAACATCCTCATGCACGGGCCGCCTGGCACCGGCAAGACCGAGCTTGCCCGAACGCTCGCCGCCGCCGCTGGCGCGGTCCTGCGCGGCGTTGGCGAGGCGGATGACGATGGCGAAGAGCCCGAACGCTACGAACGGGTAAGCGCGCTGCGGCTAGCCCAGCGGCTGATCGGTGGCCGGGGTGGCACGGTGCTGCTGTTCGACGAGATGGAAGACCTGATCGGCGACAGCGAGCGGTCGTCGGGAGACTGGTTCTCGCGGCGCAAGGGTAGCAAGGTGTTCGTCAACCGGACGCTGGAGACCAATACGGCGCCCGTGATCTGGACGACCAACGCGATCGGCAACATCGACAACGCGATCCTGCGGCGGATGAGCTACATCCTAAAGCTCGATCTGCCGCCACGGCGGGTGGCGCTGCGCATGTTCGATCGCATCTCCCGCGAAGAGGGTGTCGAGCGCGGCGCGCAGTTCGATCGCTTGATCGAAAACGCACCCGAAACCGCGACGGTACTGCGGGTCGCCGTGCGCGCGGCGAAGCTGGCGGACGAACCCGACGGCGGGGCGGCGGTCGCTGGAACGCTGGTCCGGGCCTTACGCGGCGGCGAGGTGGCCCTCGACGGACCCGATCTGCTCGACCTCGATCTGTTCGAAAGCGATCGGGCGATCGCGCCTTTGTTCGACGCGATCCGTACCAGCGGGGCAACCGATGTCTCGCTGTTGCTGAGCGGCCCGCCGGGCACCGGCAAGACCGCGCTCGCGCATCACCTCGCCCGCGCGCTCGATCGGCCGCTGATCGTCAAGCGCGCCTCGGACCTGCTATCGAAGTGGGTCGGCGAAACCGAAGCGCAGATCGCCGGGGCCTTTGCCGAGGCGCGACGCCGCGAAGGCGTGCTGCTGTTCGACGAGGCGGACTCGCTGCTCTTCGACCGCACCCGCGCGCAGAACTGCTGGGAAGTGGGACAGGTCAACGAACTCCTCACCTGGCTTGACCGCCATCCCTATCCGGTCGTCGCCGCGACCAACCATCCCGGCGCGCTCGACCCCGCGACGCTGCGGCGCTTCGTCTTCAAGCTCGATCTGCGCCCGCTGGGGCCGGAGCGTGCGGCGCGTGCTTTCAGCCGCTTTTTCGGTATGGCGGCGCCGGCTGGCCTGGAAAGGCTGGCCAATCTCACGCCAGGGGATTTCGCGGTGGTGGCCCGCCAATCACGGCATCTGCCCACCGCCGATCCGCGCGCCATCTTGGCGAGACTGGAACAGGAGAGCGAGGCAAAGCCTGGCACGGTTGGGCGGCTGGGTTTCTGAGCCGACGCCCGACGCGGGACAGATTGTCCGCCCGCCGCGCGGATCGAAGGGGAATGCGCGTGAGGTGGCTCAAGGTTGAAGGCCGGAAATTCAGGCGGATGGCTGGCTAGCGCGAAAACCACCCCGTTTGGTCGCGCCGCCACGCCATGGCGCATCGCCGCGCCGCGCGGCACTGGCGAAGGCCTGGGAGATCCAAGCCTGCACCTTGCGCATGTCGGGCTCGCGGCGCAGGTCGGCGCGGATCACGATCCAGGGGGTGCGCGGCGCGAGGGTGATGCCGGCGGAGACCTCGCACAATCCGCTCGGCACCGCGAAGATCGCCGGCAATATCGCGATCCCGACACCGGCGACCGCCATGTTGAGCAATGCCCGGGTACTGTTGGTGCGACAGGCGACCGCCCCCAGCAGCCGCGGCCCCAGCCAGCCCAGTTCAGGGAGCCGCCCATAGCTTTCGTCATAGACCAGCAAACGCTCCTCGGTGAGGACCAGCCGGTCCGCCGCGCGCCCGGCGAGATAGGCGGGGCTGCAATATAGCCCCAGGCGCAGCGGCTTGAGCTTCTTCGCGATCAGGCTGGCACCCTGCGGCTGGCTCATGCGGATCGCGATATCCGCCTCGCGCCCGGCAAGACTGACCACCGCCGCCTCCGCGCGCAAGTCAAGCCGGATTTCGGGAGCGAGCTGCGGGATGGCGGGCGCGAGCACGTCGCTGATCACCGCCTCGGTCGCGGTCACCACGATTTCGCGGCGACGGTCATGGCGCAGGCTTTCGGCGGCGCGCGCCAGGCGATCGGCCTCGTCGAGCAAGGGGGTCGCCAGCGCGACGATCCGCCGGCCATGTTCGGTCGCCTGCGCGCCACTGCGGCCGCGATCGACCAGCGTGAGCTTGAGCGTCGCCTCGATCGCATCGAGCCGGCGGGCGATCGTCGATACCGCCACGCCGCGCTTGCGCGCGACCGCGGTGAGCGAACCGGCCGCGATCACATCGCGCAGGCACAGCAGATCATCCGTGTCCATCGCCCGATGGCTATTGATCGTTGCGAGAAACGCAAGGCTGGTTTGCGCTGATCCCGACTATCGCCGGGCTGCGCGTTTGCCAGAATGAGCCGTGCAACCAAGGAGCTTACCATGATCTTTCGCTTGTCGAGCGCCGCGTTGTTCGTCGCCGCCCTTCCCGCCGCCGCCCCCGCGCAAACCCCGGCCGAGCCACCCGTGACCGTGGTGGTCTCGATCCCGCTGCCCGCCGGCGCGTCGCGTCCGCAGATCGAAGCCGCCATCCGCAAGGCGGTGCCCGACTATCGCAAGGTGCCCGGCCTGCTGCGCAAATATTTCACGATCGGCAGCAGCGACTTCGGCGGCGTCTATCTGTTCACCACCCGCGCCGCCGCGCAGAGCTGGTTCGGCGAGGCGTGGAAAGCGCGGATCGCGGCCACCTATCACGCGACCGCGACGATCACTTATTATGATGTGCCGGTCGTGCTCGACAATGCGCCGGTTCCGGCGGCGGCGCAGGCGCAGCCTTGATGCGGCAGCTGACCTTCGTGCGCCCCGGCGCGGTCGAATGGCGCGAGGTGCCCGACGCGGTGGTGCGGAGCGGCATCGAGGCGGTGGTGCGACCGATCGTGCTGGGGCGCTGCGATCTCGATGTCGGCTTCGTGCGCGGGCTCGCCCCGATGCGCGAGGGCGAGCCGATCGGGCATGAGATGATCGGCGAGGTGGTCGATGTCGGCGATCTCGTCCGCTCGGTATCGGTCGGACAGATCGTGATCGTGCCGTCGCAGATCAGCTGCGGCACCTGCCGCAATTGCCGGCGCGGCTTCACCGGGCGGTGCCAGTCGGTGCCGTTCGGGGCCGGCTATGGCATGAACCGCGAGGGCGACTTCGGCTGCGCGGCGGCGGATCTGGTGCGTGTCCCCTTCGCCGACGCGATGCTGGTGCCGCTGCCCCCGGGCGCTGATCCGGTCGCGATGATCGGCGCGGCGGACATGGCGCTCGACGCCTGGCGGTCAGTCGCCCCGCAACTGCGCGAGCGGCCGGGAGCGTCGGTGCTGGTGGTCGGCGGGCTTGCCTCGGTGATCGGCATCTATGCGGCGGCGCTGGCGGTCGCGCTCGGCGCGGGGCACGTCACCTATGTCGATGATGACGACGCCCGCCTGGCGGAGGCGGCGCGCTATGGTGCGACCGTCGTCAAGCGCCCCTGGGAAGCCGATCGCCCGTTCGAGATCGTGGTCGATGCCGATGGCCAGGCGGAGACACTTGTGCAGGCGCTGCGCGCGACCGAGCCCGAGGGCTTGTTCACCAGCGTCAGCATCCATCTGCGTCCGTTGACCGGCGTGCCCCTCGCCGAACTGTATCACAAGGGCATCTCGTTCCGCACCGGCCGCGCCAATGTGCGGACCCAGATCGAGCCGCTGCTCGCGGCGTGCCGCCACGGGCATTTCCAGCCCGATCGCATCGCCACCAAGCTGTTCGATTTCGACGCCGCGCCGGAAGCCTGGCTCGACCCAGCGGTGCGGACCGTGGCACGCAGGAGCGTTGCGCCCTGATCGCCGTCTCACGGACCAAAGGTTCGATACCCGACGCCGCACGACAACCTCCCACCTCGCCGCCAAAGTTCGCACCCGAAACAAAATTGGGCGATCCGCCGAACGATCTGCGCTATCGAGGCCCGTGAGGGGAGCAGATGAGCGTAGTCGAGCGCCGCCGGGGGCAGCGGCATGATGAACGTATTGGGCGGTCGCGGCCGGTGTCATGCTGCTGACCGTCGTTCTGCTCTGCGCTTTCCTGGTCGGCTTGGCGATCGGCGGCACCAGCACCTGTTCCGTCGCCGCCGCCAAGGAAGTGCTGGTCCACCGCCGCGGCACGACGCTGTACGGCTTTGCGATTGCGGTCGGTGCTGCCGGGATCGCGACGCTGTCGCTGCGCTGGTTCCTGGGCGGGTCGATCCACCTGGCCCAGAATGCGCCGATTTCCGCGCCGCTGGTGCTCGGCGCCATGCTGATCGGGATCGGCGCCTTGATCAACGATGCGTGCCTGCTGGGCACGCTGGCGCGGATCGGGCGCGGGGAGCTGCGTTTCCTGGCGCTCCCCGCCGGGCTCGCGCTGGGCTATGCGGTCGTTGAGCGGCGGTATGCGCTGGGTGCCGATCCGACACACGCGCCACCTGCCGCGATGCCGCCGCTGGCGGCGTGGGCGAGCATCCTTGTCTTCCTCCTTCTGCTGGGTTGGGCCTGGCAATGGCATCGCCGGTCCGACCGCGCGAGCCGGCCAGGGGCCTCCTGGCGCCGTATCCTGATGCTGGCGATGGGCGGGTTCGGCGCGCTGCTGTTCGCGCTGGAGCCACATTGGGTCTATGGCGACTCCATTCACGCGATCGTCCGGCGCGGCGGCCGGCTGGACATGGCCGCCGATATGCGCGCGGCGGCGACGGCGCTTGCTTTGCTGGGCGGCGCGCTTGCCGGCGCCGTCGCCGCGCGGGCGTTTGTCTTTCGCCAACCCTCGCTTACCGGCGTGGCGCAGTCGATCGTCGGTGGAGCGATGATGGCAATCGGCGGCACGCTCATTCCCGGCGGCAACGATACGCTGCTGCTCGCCGCTATCCCAGCGGGCAGCGTGGGCGGCATCGTCGCGTATCTGATCATGGTCGTCACGGTGCTGGCCGGATTGTGGCTGGTGCGCCGGCAGCGACATCGCTCGGCACGGTGATGCGCGCTCGACCATTTGATTAACATCATCGGTTCCGATGGGGTAGCGCCGGGCTCGGGCTTCCGCGCGCTGCCCCGTGCCGAACGCCGTCGATCACGTCCCGCGCATGACCGAGGCGTTGCCGGCGCCAGGCTATCCCGTGGATGCCACGGCCCTGATGATGGACGGCAACGCGATACGCTCTTCACTGGCGGTACTTTCGGATTGAGCGTCGCGCCCGCTATTCCCTGGGTTAAACTCGGAGCACGGCCATGAAGAACGCTGGCGCGACGTGATCTGTCGATCATCGCAAAGCTCGATCATGTAACGATGACCGCGGCGGTGGCGTTTTCTTTTGCTTGCCTTGTTGGCGCTATTTCCCGTTAGGTAGGTGCTCTTATCGGCCGGGGTATCGCGATTTACCGAAACTTGAGCAGGGCGAGCGACCATCGACCGGCAGTCGCTCATTTGGGGGTGTTGGCATGACGTCGCTCATCCTGACCTTGGCCATGTTCGGCCTGGTCATCGTCCTGCTCGACTTGCGCAAGCGCCTGGCACTGGCGGAGGAGCGGCTGCGGAAGATAGGTTTCGAGGTGCTGCGGTTGAGCGACCTCGCAGCGGAGCGACCGCCGGCTCCGGCCGAGCCGGTCGATCCTCCGCCAAGCGCCGCCCCAACCCGCTGGCGGGAAGCGCAAGCGCCGCCGCGTGTCTCGCCCTTCGCCCTTCCGACCGAGCGCGAGGCGGTGACGAGCGTGCCGCCGCCCCCCGTCGCGGCCGAGCCGGCGCCGTCCGAGCCAGTCGTGCGCGAGCCGGACGCGCCCGAAACCCAAGCCGAACCCGGCGAACCAGCTGGGGCCGAGCCCGCCCCGGTCCAGACCAGGCGACCCGCGTTCGGCCTTGAGGACCTGTTCGGGCGGCGCCTGCCGATCTGGGTCGGTGGAATCACGCTGATCGTCGCCGCCGTGCTGCTCGTCAAATATACGATCGAGACCGGGCTGGTGACCGAGCCCGTGCGGGTGATGCTCGGGCTGATCTTCGGCGCCGGGCTGATCGCCGGGGCCGAGGCCACCAGGCGCACGCCGGCGCTCGCCGCCGATCCGCGCGTCGCCCAGGCGCTCGCTGGCGCGGGTGTTGGCGGCCTCTATGCCAGCATGCTCGCCGCCGCCAATCTCTATGCGCTGATCGCGCCCGAGCTGGCCTTTATCGGCTTGAGCGCGGTGACCGGGCTGGCGCTTGTATTGGCATTGCGCTTCGGCGCGCCCACCGCGGTGCTGGCGCTGGTCGGGGGGCTCGCGACGCCCGCGCTGGTGCGCTCGGACGCGCCCAATCTGCCGCTATTGTCCGGCTATCTGGGGGTGGTGATCGGCAGCCTCAGCCTGGTCTCCCGACGGCAGCGCTGGTTCTGGCTGGGCGTCGCCGGGCTCGTCGGCGGCGGCGGCTGGATCCTGTTCGTGATCGCTTTCTTCCCGCTCGACGGCAGCGCGGTGCTGACCCTTGGCTTGCTCGCCTTGCTGCTCGGCTTCGTCCTGCCGGTCAATCTCATGCCCGAGCGCCGCGCGCCGCTCCAGGCAGGAGCAGCGCTGTTCGCCGCGCTCCAGATCGCGCTGATTGTCGTCCAAGGGGGCTTCGCGCCGCTTAGCTGGGGGCTGTACGCGACGCTCGCGCTCGCGCTGCTGTGGTTGACGGGACGCGCGCCGCCGCTGCGCCCGCTGCTGGCGCTGCCGCCTACGACGAGCTTCGCGCTGGTGGCGCTGTGGCCGATGCCGCCGCCGGGGTTGCTCGCGGCGGTACTGACCGGGACGGTACTGGTCAGCGCGGCGCCCGCGCTCGTCCGCGTCGCGCGCCGGCGCGGCGATTGGCTCGACACCGGGCTGCTTGCGAGCGTCGGCCTCGCCAGCCTGGTGCTATGGCTCCTGCGCGGGGCGCATCCCGTGCCGCTCCCCGACGTGGGGCTGAGCGCGCTGGCGCTCGCTTGCGCGCTGCCCTCGGCGCTCGGCGTGATGCTCTGTTGGCGCGACCCAAGCCGCGCGGGCGATGCGCGTTTCGCGGTGCTGCTCGCTCCTAGCGCGCTGCTGGTGCTGGCGGCGGCTCTGCTGGGCCTGCCCTTCTGGCTCACCCCGGTCGCCGCCGCGTTCGTCGCCGCCGCGCTGCTCGCGGGCTGGCGAACCGACGACGCGCCGCTCGTCGCGCTCGTCGTCCGCGTGAGCTTTGGCGCAGCGGTGGTATTGCTGGCGATGAGCGGCTTCACACGGGGCGAACTCACGCGGTTGATCATGGCCGCGCCCGGCGGTCCGCTTGGCGCCGCGCTGCTGCGCTGGGGCGCGGTGACCGCGATCGCCGTCGCGCTCACCCGGCGCGAGCGGCTCGACCGCGCGCGCCAGACCGTCGAGGGGCATGGCGTACGACCGCTGCCCGACCCGAGCTATGAGCTTACCGCCGCGGTGCTCGGCTATGGCCTGATCGCGCAATTCGTGCCGGCGATGTGGTTGCCGATCAGCGCCGCGCTCGGCGTGCTGGCGCTGACCGAGATCGGCGAACGCGGGCATATCGGTCCGGCGCACCACGCAAGGGGTACACTCGCGCTGGTCGTGCTCGGCTGGGCGGCGGCGCCGCTCGCGCTGTGGATCGGGGCCGCGCTGCGCTCGCTTGCCGGAATGCCGATGCTGGTGACGTCGGTCCCAACGTTCGATCCGATCCTGCGTCGGTTGCTCTTGCCCGTCCTGATCCTTGCCGCTTCGCTCTGGCGCGGCCGAAAGGCGCTGCCGCGGCTGCCGCGCGCCTGGGCGACAGGACTGTTCGCCCTGCTCGCGCTGATCACTGCGCACAGCCTTTACAAGCACCTGTTCGCGCTGAGCGGTGGCGATATGTTCACCGCCTGGGGCCTGGCCGAGCGGACCCTGTGGGAACTGCTGCTCGTCACGATTGGCGCCGCGTTGGCACGCTCAAACGGAGGGCGGTGGCCGGCGCTCGCGCTGCTTGCCCTCGCGGGCGGGCATTGGACGGTCTATAGCCTTGCGCTCCACAACCCCTTCTGGGCGAGCCAGGCGGTGGGCGCGCTGCCGGTCGCCAATCTGCTGTTGCCAAGCCTCGCCGTGCCCGCGCTCGCCGTCTGGGCAGCGCGGCGCATCGACCCCAAGCTCGGCGGCCTCCCCGACACGCCGGTGCAACTGGGGGCGATGGCGCTGATCCTGCTCTTCGCCTACGCGACGTTGCGGCAGCTGTTCACCGGCAGCCTGCTCAACCTGCCGACGATCGCGCCGACCGAGAACCTGCTGCGCTCGGTGCTCGCGATCGTCTTGGCGCTCGGCTATTTGTTGTGGGGCATCCGGCGCGAGCTGCGGATTTGGCGGCTCGCATCGCTGGTACTGATGGTCCTGGCGGTCGCGAAGGTGTTTTTGGTCGATGCGGCGGGGCTTGATGGCCTGCTGCGGATCGCGAGCTTCATGGGGCTCGGCTTCAGTCTGATCGGCATCGGTTGGCTTTACAGCCGCACGCTGCGCGGGTGACGCGGTGCCCGCCTTGGCCCCGGCCATAGCTAGACAAGGTCGTTTGGCCGGACCTCGCTGATGCCGCCACGCTGCACCCGGTCAGAAAGGCTGGGACCACGTTCGCGGGGGAGGACAGCGCGATTATGATGCGCCTGGCGCGCTCGGCCCGACGATGCCGCGCCCGGACGGGGCGGTGTCCGCCGCGAGCATCTCACGCAGGAAGTCGATGGTGACGCGGACTTTGCTCGGCAGGAAGTTTCGGCTCGGGTAGATCGCCCAGGCGCTGGTATCGAAATCGGTCGCGGTGACGCGGACGCCCGGGAAACAATCGACCAGGCGTCCGTCGGCAAGATCGCGCGCGATCGTCCAATCGGCGAGCAGCGCCGGGCCGAGGCCGGCGATGGCGGCGTCGCGCAGGCCGAGCGCGTTGGACATCAAGATCGGGCCATGGACCGAGACCGTGGCGACATCGCCGCGAGCATCGCGGAACAGCCAACGGTCACGATAGCCCGGCAGCGTGAAGCGCAGCACGGGATGATCGCGAAGCGCCGCGGGGGTCTCCAGCGGATGCGCGGCCAGCCAATCCGGGCTGGCGACGACGTGGTAGCGGGTATCCGCGAGCTTGGTCACCACGACATTGGCATCGACACCGGGGGCGAGGCGAATGGCCAGGTCGATCCCGTCGCGCACCAGATCGACTTGCGCGTCGCTCATCAGCAGCTCGATCGTCAGCGCCGGGAAGCGCGCCTGGAATTGCCCTAGCAACGGCACGATCCGCGCCAGCCCGTAGGCGACCGAAACCGAAAGCCGCAGCGTACCAACGGGTCCGCGCCCGATAGCGCGCGCCTCCGCCGCCGCTTCGTCGAGCTGCGCGACGATCGGCGCGACCCGGGCGAGGTAGAGCGTGCCCGCCTCGGTCAGCGTGAGCTTGCGCGTGGTGCGCTGGAACAGTCGTTCGCCAAGCTCCGCCTCGATCGCGGCGATGACGCGCGAGATCGACGATGGCTCGACCCGCCGGCCGCGCGCCACCGCCGAAAAGCTGCCGCTGTGCGCGACGTCGACAAAGACCCTGAGCGCTTCGGTGTCCACCGCCCCACCTTTGCAAGATGAGCAAAGGTCTAATGCAGATGGCCAGGTTTATCAAGTTCTGGAAGGAGAATAGCCGAGGCGAGACCTTCACTACCAAGGACGACCTCATGACAACCCTGCTCCGCATCGATGCCAGTGCCCGCGTGGAAGATTCATATTCACGCCAGCTTGGCGACAGTTTTGAAGCGTCGTGGCGTACGCGCCATCCCTCGGGCGCCGTCGTTCGGCGCGATCTCGCGCGCGCGCCGATCCCGCAAATCACCAGCGAGACCATCGCCGGCTTCTACACGCCCGCCGAGGCGATGACCGATGCGCTGCGCGACGCGACCTCGCTCTCCGATGCGCTGATCGGCGAGCTCCAGGCCGCGAACGCGCTGCTGGTCACCACGCCGATGTACAATTTCGGTATCCCCGCCGCGCTCAAGGCCTGGGTCGACCAGATCGTGCGGATCGGACGAACCTTCAGCTATGACGGGGCGAACTTCACCGGGCTCGTCACCGGCAAGCCGGTCACGATCGCCATCGCTTATGGCGCGGGCGGTTACGGCGAAGGCGGACCGCTCGCCGCCCTCGATCTGGTGCGACCCTATCTCGCGACCCTCTTCGGCTTTCTCGGCTTCACGGAGATTCGCTTGATGGGGGTCGAGGCAACCACGGGCGATCCGCATACGCTCGAGACAGCGCTCGACGCCGCACGCACCGCCATCGCCGCGCTCGCCGTCTAAGCCGCTCATTCAAGGAACCGAGCCATGAACGATATCGATCTTGCCGGGAAGGTCGCCCTTGTCACCGGCGCTAATCGCGGCATCGGCGCCGCGATCGCCCGCCGCCTCGCGGAAGCCGGTGCCCATGTCGTGGTCAGCGCCCGAAACCAGGCTGGCGCCCGCGCGGTGGCCGAGGCGATCAGGGCCGCCGGCGGTCTCGCCGATGCGGTCGCTTGCGATGTCACCCGCTATGGCGACGTGGTCGCGGCGATCAATGCCGGCGTCGAGCGCCGGGGCCGTCTCGACATCATGGTCGCCAATGCGGGCGCGATCGAGCCGATCGCCCGGATCGCCGACAGCGATCCGGGCGCTTGGGGAGCGGTCGTCGACGTCAATCTGAAAGGCGTCTATCACTGCGTTCGCGCCGCATTGGCCCTCATGCTCGGCAATGGCGGCGGCACCATCGTCGCGATGAACTCGGGCGCCGCCAACGCGCCGATGGAAGGCTGGAGCCATTATTGCGCGAGCAAGGCCGCCGTGCAGATGCTCACCCGCCAGCTCCACAAGGAATATGGCGAACACGGCGTCCGCTCGCTTGGGCTATCGCCGGGTCCGGTGGCCGGCGAGATGCAGGCTGCGATCCGTGCCTCCGGCATCAATCCGGTCAGCCAGCTCGCCGATAGCGCCTATATCCCCGCCGAATGGGCCGCCGAAGCCGTCGCCTGGCTGTGCACCCCAGCGGCCGACCCGTTCCTCGGCACCGATTTCTCGATCAAGACCGAGGAAGGGCGCAGGCTGTTGGGCCTGGCGACGGCGGACCAGCGCGAAGCGGTATAGCCGCGGTCGGCATCGCCCGCCTTTCAATCCCTGATGGCGGACAAGGCGGTGCCGACGGCGCTTGGGCGAAGCGTGGCGGGCTGCTAGGGCGGCGCCCGCGATGCTCAATCTCAACGCCATTATCGTCCGGCTCGGTGGCCGCACCATCATCGACGGCGCGAGCGCCGCGCTGCCGCCGCGCAGCCGCGTGGGGCTGATCGGCCGCAACGGCGCCGGCAAGACGACGCTCGTGCGCGTGATCGCCGGCGACCTGGAGCCGGACAGCGGCGCGGTGGAAATGCCGCGCGGCCACCGGCTGGGGTTGGTGGCGCAGGAGGCGCCGGCGGGAAGCGCGACGCCGCTCGAAACCGTGCTCGCCGCCGATACCGAGCGCGCCGCGTTGCTCACCGAGGCGGAAACCGCGCAAGACCCCGATCGGCTCGGCGAAATCTGGGACCGGCTGGAGACGATCGACGCCCACGCCGCCCCGGCCCGCGCAGCTAAGATCCTGGTCGGACTGGGGTTCGACGAAGCCGCGCAGAACCAGCCGCTCGACAGTTTTTCGGGCGGCTGGCGGATGCGCGTCGCGCTCGCCGCGTTGCTCTTTTCGCGCCCCGATGTGCTGCTGCTCGACGAGCCATCGAACCACCTCGATCTGGAGGCGGTGATGTGGCTGGAGGATTTCCTGCGCGATTACCCCGCGACGATCCTGATCGTCAGCCACGAGCGCGATTTCCTCAACAACGTCGTCGATCACATTCTGCATCTCGAACGCGGCAAGCTGACGCTCTACCCCGGTACCTATGATGCGTTCGAGCGATTGCGCGCCGAGCGCCAGGCGCAACTGGCGTCGGCCCGCGCGCGCCAGCAGGCCGAGCGCGCCAAGCTGCAGGACTATATCGCCCGCAACAGCGCGCGCGCCTCCACCGCCAAGCAGGCGCAGTCGCGCGTCAAGGCGCTCGCGCGGATGCAGCCGATCGCCGAGCTGATCGACGATCCCAGCCTGTCGTTCGACTTCCCCAGCCCCGACGCGTTGCGCCCGCCGCTGATCACGCTCGATCTGGCCGAGGTTGGCTATGGCGAAACCCCGGTGCTGCGCCGGCTCGACCTGCGGATCGACCCCGATGACCGGGTCGCGCTGCTGGGGCGCAACGGCAATGGCAAGACGACGCTCGCGCGGCTGCTGGCGGCGCAGCTGAAGCCGATGGCGGGGAGCATGAACGCCTCCTCGCGGATGAAGGTTGGCTATTTCACCCAGTATCAGGTCGAGGAACTGGATCGCGCCGATACCCCGCTCGAACATATGACACGGGCGATGCAGGGCGCGACGCCGGCCGCCGTGCGCGCGCAGCTCGGCCGCTTCGGCTTCACCGGCCCCAAGGCGACGACCGAGGTCGGCAAGCTTTCAGGCGGCGAGCGCGCGCGGCTGGCGCTGGCGCTGATCACCCGCGACGCGCCGCACCTGCTGATCCTCGACGAGCCGACCAACCACCTCGACGTCGATTCGCGCGAGGCGCTGATCCAGGCGCTCAATGGCTATGACGGGGCGATGCTGATCGTCAGCCACGATCGCCACATGCTGGAGATGACCGCGGATCGGCTGGTGCTCGTCGATGGCGGCACCGCGCGCGAGTTCGATGGGTCGATCGACGATTATGTGCGCTTCATCCTCGCCGGCGACACCGGCAGGGAGAGGCCGCGGGGCGGGGCCAAGGGGGCCGCGCGGCCACGCGGCGCGACGCGGGACGAGGCCAAGGCGCTGCGCGGCCGGCTCCGGGCCGCCGAGGCCGAGCTCGCCCGGCTCACCGCCGAGCGCGATGCGATCGACCAAGCGCTCGCCCGGGTCCACGCCGGCGCGAACCCCGCCGAGCAGCTTCGCCGCCGCGCCGCGATCGAGGCCGCCATCGCCAGTACCGAGGCCGCCTGGCTGGCGGATGGCGATCGGCTCGAAGCGCTCGAGGCGGGGTGAGACCGCGCCGCGCGACGGCTGATCAGGGAACGCTCCACGCCGCGAGATTGGGCTCGTTGCCGATCTGCGCGAGACCATAGGCGATCGAGGTGAGCTCATCGCCGCTGGCGATGCGCTCCGCCCCGAAGCGCCGCGCGAAGCGATCCCGGATCGCGGGGATGAGCGAAGACCCACCGGTCAGGAAAACGCGGTCGATCGCGGCGGCGTCTAGCTTGGCTCTGGACAGCGCGAGCGCCATCGCCGCTTCGATCCGGTCAAGGTCCTCGGCGATCCACCCCTCGAACTGCCGCCGGCTGACAGGGACCGCGATCTCCACCCCGCCGCCCGAAAAGGTGAACTCCGCCGCCTCGGCGATCGACAGCGCACGTTTCACCCGGCCGACGGCTTCGTAGAGCGGCAGGCCCTGTTCGTGCTCGATCAGCGCGATCATCCGCCCGATCGGCGCGGGATCGATCGCGTCGCGCTGGAGCTTGCGCAATTCATCGAGCGTGCGGCGATTGCGCATCAGCGCCAGCCGGGACCAATCGGCGAAGTCGCTGAAATAGCCGCCGGGAATCTCGAGGATCTTGTCGAACGAGCGGTAGCGACCTCCTTTTCCGAGCAGCGGCAGCACGAGGTGATCGATGATCCGCTTGTCGAACCGGTCGCCGGCGATGCCCACGCCCGCCGATGCGAGCGGCTGGCACCGCGTCGCGCCGCCGGGTCCGCTGACCCGCACCACCGAGAAATCGGTCGTGCCGCCGCCAAAGTCGGCGACGAGCAGCGTCGCGGGCCGATCGAGCCGCGCGGCAAAGCCGAACGCCGCGCCGAGTGGTTCATAGACATAATGGATTTCGCTGCCCCAGGCCGCCAGCATCAGATCGTAGCGCCGCCGCGCCAGCGCCGGATCGGGGCGCGCCCCGGCGAACTCCACCGGCCGGCCAACGACGATGCGCGGCGGTAACGACCGCAACGGCGCACCGGCATGAGCCCTGAGTTTTTGCAGAAATAGCTGTCCCAGATCCTCGAAGCGAAAGCGCCGGCCGAAGATTTGGGCATGTTCGAACAGCGGACTGGCCGCGACCGTCTTGAACGATTGGAGGAACCGGCTGTCGAGCGGCGATTGCAGATATTCGGCGATCGCCCAGGGGCCAGCCTCGCTGGCAATCCCGTGCAGCCCTCTTTCCTCTTCCCAGAAGCATAAGGCGGAGCGAAAAATCTGGCTGCTCGCCATCTCCCCCGGAAACGGGACGAGGCGCGCGTCACCGGCGCCATCGCTGAGCGCGATCACGGTGTTCGTCGTGCCGAAATCGAGGCCGAGCGCGGTGGGCGCCTCGCCAGTCACGATAGCGTGCCTTTCCGAACAAGCGACGGTCATTCGCGGGGGTCGCGCCTATTGCACGGGGTGCGCGCGGTAACAAGCGGCCTTCAAGCCGTGGGTTTCCCCGGTCGCCGGCCGCGTTACCGCGCTTGCCCGCCCCGGTAACGAGGCGGGAGGCATCGGCGCGAAGGGGCAGGCGGCGGCCGATCATGCCAAGCCGGCGGTTTTGGTGGCAGTTATGCGTTGCTCAGCCCGTCGCGGGTTCAATCGCTGCGTGAAAGCTCATAGGCTCCCCAGGCGGCATAGCCGCCGGCGATGTGGAACGCGACCACGCCGAAGATCGCATAGGCGTCGTTGGTCTGCAGCTTCTTGCTGAGATCGGCCACCGCGCTCGAAAAACGAACAATCGTGTTGCCGATCTTGGCCGAGGTGCCGCCCGCGTTGATCGCATTGCTGGTGAGGTAATTGCTTTGCTGCCAGGCGCTCGACAGGGCGCCGGTCGCGGCACCTTTGAGCGCCCCGGTCCATGTCGCCTGCCCCAGGCCCTGATACCAGGGCTGGTGGCCCACCAGATTGGTGACGATCTTGCTGACATCGCTGCTCGCCGCGCCCGATACCGCGCTGAGCGCCGCCTTGGTGCCGATACGAGCGAAGATCGCGCCGTAAGAGGTGCTGCCCTGCAAGCTGCTGAGCTCCATCGCCCCGCGCGCGACATTGCCAAGCGCGCTGATCCCGCCGCTCGCCAGGCCGCCGGCGGCGCCCGACAGCGCGCCGATCCCCACAGCCGAGAAGAAGCCGGCGGCGGTGAAGTCGCGTCCGTGGGTGACGTCATATTGCAGGCCGGATAAGCCCGCGCCGACCAAGGTGCCGCTGAACACGCTGTTGCCGATCGTCGCGATCGCCGATCCGGTCACGGTTTCGGCGGCGGCTTCGGCGGTGACGCCGGCGGCGACCTCGACCCCCAACTCGGCGCCTTCCGCCCCGATCAGCGCCGCGTCGACCGAGCCCGCCGCCGCGTCCGACGCGCCGCCGGTGAACGGCGTCAGCAGCAGCCCCGCCGCCGTCACCGCCACCAGCGCGAGGCCGATGCCAACCCGCGCCCAGATCGACAGCTGTCCGCTCGGATCGACCGCGATCAGCGGAACGTTGCCGGCGAACAGATAGGGGCTCGGAAACTGGTTTTGCGGATCGGGCGCGAGGAAGCGCATCTGGTCAGGATCGTAGAGTCGGGCCTTGAAGTTGTAGAGCCCGACCTCGCCATCCCATTCCTGGCCCTGGAACAGCCTCGCGAACCCGCTTGGGTCGACGCCGATCGGGATCAAAGGCTGGCCGAAGGGGAGATAGCCATACTGCGCGACCGCACCGTTCGCATCGACCAGCGCCCAGCAGCTCTGGGTCGGGTCCTTCAGCGGATAGCGCCGATCCGCGCCCCGCAGCACCGCGAGCAGCCCCGCCGGCCCCTGAACATAGGCGGTCCACGCGCCGTCGATCAGCGTCGCGAGCGGCTCGCTGCTCACGCCGTTGAAATAGGCGATGGTTTGTCCGACGCCGGCGCGCAGCTGCTTCAACACGCGCTGGCTGGCGTCGCCATAGGCCAGACGGATGCGGTTATCGCCGCGCGCGATCGCCACCGCCATCGCCGTGCAGCGATCATAGGCGAGCGTGCGGCCCAGCCCCTGCGTCTGCTGGCCGCGCGCGTTGAAGGCGAAATCGGTCGCAACCGCCGTGCCCAGGGTCGCGCTGGCGACGCGGTCGGTGCCGGGGGCGTAAGTGAAGTCGGTCGCGGCGCTGCCAATCGTCCCCGCCCAGATATTGCCGTTCGGATCGAACTGGGTGATCGCCTGGCTCTGGGTGCCGCTGAGCGCATTGTATCGGCGCTGGCCGTCATAGCCGATGGTGCCGTGATAGTCGGCCGCCGCGCCGGCCAGGCTCAGCGTGATGTCGCGCTCGGTCACCGCCTCGTCCGGGGCGTAGGCGAAGCGCATCGCGAGCGACTGGTCGCCGGTGGTCGCCCGCGTTTCGATCGAGAGCGGATTGCCACGCGGATCGCTGCTCGCCGCGACCGTCCAGGCATCGCCGAGCGCTTGGATCGCGACGCCGCCATCGGGCGCGTAGGTGAAGCGCCCGAGATCGTCGCCCCCCGGGCTGGTGCCGATCGCGACGACCTTGCCCAACTGGTTGAAGCGGTAATGGACCGTCGCCACCGGGCAACCGGCGGGATAGTCGATCGCGACCACCTCGTTCAGCGGATTATAGGCATAGCCGATGGTGCCAGCGGCGTCGCTCGCGCCCGATAGCCGGGTGGTGACGCTCGCCACTTGGCCGTTCGCGGCATAGCGATAGTCGGTGTCGACCGTCACCGCGCCCGCCGCGGGATCATCGCCGGGCGCGGCGTTATAGCTGGTCGAGCTCGATTTCTGCCCGATCAGGTCGGGATCGCCGCCGTCGCCGTCGAACCGCCAGACGGTGGCGGGCGTGCCGTCCGTCGGATAGCTGGGATCATCGGCGCGCGCGCGCAGCGTCGCCGCGTCCCAGATGCCCTCGACCACCCCCTGTTCGACCATCCGGTTGAGCGCGTCGAACTTGTAATAGAGATACCAGGCCTCGCCGCTGTCCATCGCCGGCTGGACGAAGCGCAGATTGCCCGCCGCATCATGAACGAAGCGGACCAGCCCGGCGTCGCTGTCGGCGAAGCCCTCGCTCAGCTGGAGCGGGTTGGTCGTCGCGACGCGCACATAATCGGCATCGCCTTGCTGTGGGCCGCTGCCGGTGGCGTTGGGCAGCCGGGTGGTGACGGAGACGACCGGCCCGCTCTCCGCGATCGTGTACGCATATAGCCCTTCGGAGGCTTCGGTGCCCGATCCATCGGCGGCGGCGCTGGTCGAGCCGACCTGTTGGGTGAGCATGTCGAGCAGGGTCGCTGCCTGCACCTTGGCCGGGCTGATGACGGTTTGGCGCGCGAAGATCGGACCGTCGTCTCCGCCGCCGGTCGCGCCGTAATCGAACTGCACCGTCTTGCGGTCGGCGGCCGGCACGGTGAGGTCGATCGCGCATTCCTTGCCCGGCGCCCCGGTTTCGAGCGTCACCGAGCGCGGCGACGGCTCGTAGCGGGTGCCATGATAGGGATAGCCCTGGTCGTCGCTGCGGCGCACCGGCCCGTCCTGCTGGCCGCGATAATAATCGGCGACGTCACCCGGCATCTGCCAGGTCGAGCCGAGATTGGCGAGGAAGCCCGGCACATCGACGAAGCCGGGGTGATATTGCAACGGCGCCACCGCCGCGCCGCCGCCGAAGCTGCCGGGCGCGCTCTTGGTAACCGCGATCACGCGGTCGAGCCCGTCATTCACCGTCTGCGCGACCACGCTGTCCGCGCCGACCAGTTGATGCGCCTGGCGCTGGCGCTCGGCGGCGTCGGTATAGGTAAGGCCGAGCCGCATGTCGCTGCCGATGGTCAGGTTCTTCACCCCTGTGGCGCCGCCGCCCAGCGTGACCGCGATGGCGCGGGTGGCGGGTGCCCGCTTGGCGCTGAACAGCAATTGACCGCCGGCGAAGAACAGGAAGATGCCGGCATCGGCGAGCACCAGCCATTGCCGCGCCGGCGCGACACGCGCGGTGAGCGGCGCGATGGGGTCCGCGCCTTGCGCCGCGTGATAGCCGGTGCCGTCGAAGCCG
Organism: Sphingomonas sp.; assembly: GCF_019746665.1. Taxonomy (GTDB): domain Bacteria; phylum Pseudomonadota; class Alphaproteobacteria; order Sphingomonadales; family Sphingomonadaceae; genus Sphingomonas. The sequence continues at coordinate 44,123 of NZ_JAIERS010000019.1, forward strand.
ACGACGATGTCGCCGAACGTCACCGCGATCGTGCTGCCCGCGCTGGGGATCAGTTCGAGATAGAGCGCATAGGCGCCGCTTGGTTCGGCGCCCGTCCAGCGTAGCGTGCCCGGGGTGCTGCCGGTGTAGCTGAGCACGTCGCCCGCGACCGTCCAGGCGGCGGCATCGCCATCCGTCGCCCAGCGCGCGCGCCAGGCGCCGGCATCACGGAAGGTCTCGACCTGGCCGCCGCCGGCGGGATGCGCCGTTACCGCGGCATTGGGGCTGGCGGGATCGAAGGCGCCGGCGGGCGCGCCAGCGCGCGAGAGGAAGTTGAGCGCGATCTCCTGCACGTCGCCCGTCGGCCCAGCGGTTAGCGCGGCGCGGTTGGTGTCGTCATAATAGCTGAAACTCGTCGCCCCGCTCGCGACCATCGACGCGAGCACGGCGTGCGTCGCGCCATCGAACGTGCGCCCGGTCAATCCGTTGGCGAGCGGCACCAGCAGCGCCGCGTCGATCTGAACCTCGACGGCACCGTGGTTGGCGATCACCAGCGCGATCGATAGCGCCGCGCCTTCGCTCGCGCCGGGCACCGGCACGGGCAGCGTGCGATAGACCCAGGCCCCATCGGTCGCCTCGAAATCGAGCGTCGCCGCCGGCTGGGCAACGTCGTCGATCGTCACCGTCGCCGCCAGCCCGCTCCCCGCGACCGGCGCATAGCCCGGATCGGTGCGATACCAGCAGCCCGCGACATAGGCCGCGCCCGCCTGATATGGCGCGATCGTTACCGTCGCGCTCGCGCCGCCCGGCAGCGCGAGCGACTGGACGCCCGTCCGCGCCAGATCGGTGCGGAACCGCGTGCCGTCGAACCGCCAGCCCTCGAACGCGTCATAGGGCTGGAAGTCGCTATAGGCGAAGCCGCCGGCGCCCGCGTTGGCGCATTGCGCCACCGGGAACTGTTCGTCCTGGGCGTAAAGCGTCGCGGTCGGCACGCCGAGCGCGCTCAGGCTCTCAAGCTCCAGGCCGTAGCGGGTACGCCGGGTGAAGCGCTGGCCCAACGTCCACCCCGCGGGGCTGTTGCCGGCGTGATAATCGGCGAACGGGAAGCCGACGCTCGACGCGCTTTCAAGCGCGAAACGCGCCTCGCACGCCCAGGCGGTGACCCCGTCGCCGAGCAACGTCGCCCAGGGCTGATAGGTGGTCGCCGCCGCCTTGATCGGCACCGGCGCCCCCTCGCCCCCGATCGGGCGCGCTTGCGCGGAGCTCTCGGCGATGTCGGATAGCGCATGGATCGCGCGCAGCCCTGGATAGACTTGGGCGCCATAAACCGCGCCATTCTCGAACGTCTGGCGGTCGCCGTTCGCGGTATAGCTGTCGGTGGATTGCAGCACCGGCCGGCTGCCGAACGGCGCGGGCTGGCCGGGGGCGACATAGTAGCTCCGCTTGTGGGTCGTCAGCCCGTCGCGGAAATCCTCGATCGCGGTGGTCGTCGCGAACCCACCATGCAGCTGCACCGCGCCCGCCCCCGGATCGCCCGGAGTGAGCGACACCTGCGTGAAGACGGAATACTCATACGCCGTCGCCTCGCGCAGCACGCCGTCGCTGTCATAGGTCGCGGTGCGGCGCAGCATCCCGTCGAGCATGTTGTAGTAATTGCCCTGGGTGATCGTCAGGCCGTTGAGGTAGAGATTTTCGGTATAGCCGTTGGCGGGCGCCGCGCGATCGGCGCAATCGGGATAGACCCGGGCGCGGTAATATTTGACGATCCGGCCCGATGGATCGCACGCCGCGCTGCTCGTGTCGAACTCGTAGAGCGTGGGCACGGGCGTTTCATAGCCATAGTCGATCGTCAGCCGCGCCACCGCGAAATGGACGATGTTGCCCTGCAGGGCCGAACCCGCGAAATGATTGAGATAGACGGTGTCGCTGCTGTCGAAGCTGATCGCGCGCGCTGGATAGGTCATGAACATCTGCGGGCCGCCCGCATAGACGCCGGCGCCGGCGATGCCCCCGGCCATGCCGGGATAGGTCATCTTCTGGCCGTCGAACGACCCCAGCGCCTGGAACTGGCCGCCATTGCGCAGCACCGCCGATTTGACCGCGACCGGGTTGGCGCCATCGTTGACGACGAAGCTCAGGAAGCCGGGCGCCTGGTTGACCAGCGAGTCCGAGTTTAGGACGGCGCTCACCCCGCCGATCTCGCTCGCGAGGTCGATCGTCGCCGCCTCGGCGACGATCACCGCCCAATCATCGGCGATGCCGCGGAAATAGACATAAGGCCCGGCGACCGCCCAATCGGCGCCGCCGCTGCTCGGCCAGTTGAGATAGCGCGCCTCCTGGGGCGGCAGGCTTTGCTTGAGCGCGGTGCCCGCCTGCGGCCAATCGCCGGTGTTGCGCGTGGCGTCGAAGCCGAGCGCGAAGCCGGTGGGCAACGTGATCGAATTGGTGGGCGCGAGAATCTGGATCACCCAATCGGGGCCATAGGCGTAGCGTATCTCGGTATCGGTGACCGAGGGCGGCGGCGTCAGGTTCTGGTTGGCGAGCCACTGGGCGCCGGTGAAGCGGTAGATTACCCCGTTCACCGCGATCATCGTGTCCTCGACGATCGTCGGCGTGAACAGCGTGTTGGCGGTGGTGCCGCTGCCGGGGGTGAAGGTCACCGGGTCGAACGCGTCGACCGTAACGGCATAGTCGGCGTCCCAGCGCGCGGGCCATAGTTGAAACATGTTGCCCGAGGCGAGCAGGTTGCTCACCACGACCATGCCGTTGCCGGGCACGACCTGAACGCCGCGCGGATCGAGCGTGTAGAGCCCGGTGATCGCAACCGGCGCCGTCGCCTGCCAGGCGAGCGTGCCGTCGAGATAATGGACCGTCAGGGCGCCGCTCGCGTCGAGCAGCGCGTAATAGTCCCCACGCGCCGCGAACCAGCTCCACTGGGTGAGCGGAAAGCGTTCGACCGTCCAGGCCATGTCGGTCCAGCGGAAGGTGACGCGTTCGTAGAAGTCGCTCGCGGTTCCGGCGATGCTCGTCACCAGGAAAAAGCTGGCGCCCGAGGCGAAGCCGGGATCGAGCTGGACATTGTCATAGACCAGCGAGGGGGCATTGGGGGCGGTGACGCGGCCGTTGATCGTCGCCGGCAGCCACTGGCCCTGCCGCGCGGTATCGCGCTGGAAGACATAAACCACGCGCTGCGGGGTGCCGGTGCCGGCGAGCCGGTTGAAGTGCAGCGCGAGGAACGCGTCGTCGGCCAGCACGTCGAGCGAATCGAGATCGAGGCCCTGCTTGTCGAGCACGGCATCCTCGTGCGCCTGCCAGCCGAGCCACGCCCCGGTCCAGGTGAAGACCTGCATCGTCAGCGTACCGCGACCGGCATTGGCGTTGTAATAAGTGACGACCGCGTAATCGGCTCCGAAGAAGACGCGCGGCGAGCCGCCCGCCCCCAGCGCCGTCGGACGGGTGACCGCAACGCTGCGATCACAGGCGGCGAGCGATTGCAGGCTATAGTCGTAACGCGCGGTCGCGCCTTCGGGATAGGTGATGCTCGCCAGTGCGGCGGGCGCGTAGCCGGTGGGACGATCGGGATCGTCGACGCGCTGGAGATAATAGCCGAAATCGAGCGACGGCGCGGTGCTGCCATCGGCATAGGCCATTTCGATGCCGGCCAGGAACCGCTTGTAGGTATCGCCCTCCAGCGCGCCGCTGCTGGCGGTAACATTGGCCACCTCGCGCGCGCGCCCCTCCGCGTCCGGGCGCGGCGCGTAGAGGAAGCGATAGCTGAACAGCGGCACGCCTTGCGCGTCATGTGCCGCCAGGCCCGCCAGGAACTTGGTTTCGTAACGGTCCTGATAGGGGCTGGGCGCGGTCGAGGGCACGGCGCGGTGCGGATCGCAATATTCGCGCGGGTCGGCATCGTCCGGCCCCCACAGCTTGTCGCCGTAGCTTAGCTCGACCGAGCGGCCGAAGACGTCGGTCACCCCGGTCAGATAGACCGCCTTGGTGAAAGGCAGCCCGTCCGTCCCGACGCGCTGCTCGACATCGGGGATCAGGCCGGTCGCGGGATCACGGTCCCAGCCATTATAGGCAAAGCCGATCCGGTCGCCGAAGCGGTCACGGATGCCGGTGAGATACCAGGCGCGCGCCACCTGCACCTGCCCATCGGTGACGTTCGAGGCGCCGCGCCAGCTCGGGCGATCGCTCGCCCCGCGCCACCACACCTCCCAGGCGATACTGTTGGCGATGCCGGTGCGGAAATGGTCTGGCGTGTCGGCGCCCAGCCCGCCGAACAACTGCACCATCCCCGCCTCGGTGACGATCAGCCACCGCTCATAGGCGGGAAAATAGGCGATCAGGCTGAACTTGTAGTTCTGGAGCGCATAGCATTCGCCGCCATAGCGTACTGCGATCGCGTCTCCCTCGGCGTCCAGCGTGAACTGCTGTTGCAAGGCGGGGTCGTCGATCGTCCAGGGGCCGCTCCCCGCGAGCGTGGCGGCGGGATCGAGCGGCAGCCCCATCGCGTGGAAGCCGTCGAGCACCGCGACAGGCACCGGCGCACCCGGAACGAGCGCCCGCGCGACGCTTGCCGGCAGCGTGAACAGCACCGGCACCGCCGCCTGGCGATAAAGGCTGTTCGGAACGCCATTGTCGTAGAGCGTATATTGGCGTGTGCTGGCGACCGGTGAGCCGCTGTCCGCCGCCTCGATATAGCTGAGCGGGAAGCTCCACCCCAGGCCGAGCACGCCGGTCGGCGCATCGCGGTTCCAGGTGACCGCCGCTTCGGCGACATTGCTCTGATACTGGAGCGAGATATCGATATCGAGCCCGGAATTCTGGGTCCGCCCGGGCAGCGTGACCACCGATTGGGTGAGGTTCACGTCACCGCGGAACAGGTTGACCGCGCTGGAGAGCTTGCCGATCGCCGAGCCGTCCATCTGGAAGGTGCGGATCGCGGGTACCGAATTGTCGACCATGCCATGCCTCTTGACTGGCGGGGCGCGTCATTCGCCGACACCCCGACGCGGCTGCCTGTGATTGCGCGGAGAGCGCGCCCGCGGCCTTGCCGTGCCGCAGGCGGCTGGCGTTCAGTTGGAGGGGATGCCGACGATCACCAGATTGACGAACGAGGCCTGATCGTCCTGGGTGTTGCCCGAATCGTCGCTAACGAAGGCGCGCGCGTCGTTGAGCATCACCTTGCTCGTGTCGGTGCCGTTCAACGTCCAGCCCGAGCAACCCGCGCCGATCGTCTTCACATGATGGTCTTTGCCCTTGAAGGTGACGGTGAAGCCGTTCACCAGCACGACCGCCTGCGACAGCGGCTTGCTGAATCCGACGGTCTGCGGGCTGCTGGTCTGCTGATTGGTGAGCATGACCATCTCGACCCCGGTTTCCGCATAATTGCCCGCGACGAGGATCGCATCGGCGCTTTCGGTGCTGGCGGAATGGCCGCTGCTGTCGACCATGGCGGCATCAGCGCTGATCCTGCCGGTGTTGCCGTGGTTGGCGAAGCCCAGCGAGACCAGCAGCTGGCGCAGATGGTGGTCGCCATCGGCGAAGGCAAGCGCGAAGCCAGCCACCCCGGGTTGCGCGAATTTGAGCGAATTTCCCGGCAGCGCGATGTCCGGCGATTGCGTTCCGGTGAGGATGCCGTCGACCGTGGCGAGCGCCAGGTTATTGTCCGCCGCGTCGGTATTGGCGATACAGACGAGCCCGACCACCGAGTCCGCCTTGTCGATCAGATTGCCCGAATCGTCGACCAGTTGGGCGGTGACGCTGGCCTGAACTTCATTATTGCTCCAGCTTGGTTGAATCGATAGACTGATTTTCTTGATATGATGGTCGTCATTTCCATAAGTCATGCTGAAGAACGATATACCAATGACGTTGGATAACACCGGCCGATCAAATACAAATTTCGCCGTCTGATTAAGATTGATCGAGGTCGATTTCACTTCGATTGCCATGATCAAGCTCCTTTGCGGTTATCATATTATTGGGAAACCAGACGGCCTCGGCAAAATACAGAATCGGCCCGGTCGATAGAAAGTGTATGAACTTTTGATAGAGTGATTCGCTTGTAATCTCAATGTGCAATAGTGATTAATTGGACGTAATCTAAAGAAGTAATGTCGTCATATCTTCGTCAACTTGTAAGATGATGGCCATGGCAATGTCACAATATTTTGGGGACACGTGCCAAGGCATGATCGACCGCTTCACCGCGCCAGACGCCGAGCAGCCTCGGGGTCGAGGTCGATGCGGGCGTTGGGCTTCTCGGCGGCGCGCGTTTGGAGTCCGCCGTGCCCCCGCGGCTCGACGCATTGGACCGCGCCTGGGCCGAGCGCGACCTGGACGCGCTGATGACGCTCATGGTCGACGACGCGAATTACGCGACGTCGACCGACGCGTGCTCGGCGGTAGGCCGGGCGGGATTGGTCGCAGCGGTCATGGCCCCTGAACGCGCTTGCCCAGTCACGCTTGCACAGTGAGCCCCGTTGGCCTCCCCGATGTCGCGGCCACCAGCCTTGCCGGAATACGGCCCAATCGCGCGAACGCGCGCTGCCCTAATGGCTATCGCGCGGCAGCCCGAAGCTCTGGGCGATACGCTGGAACGCCTCCGCCCCCTCCAGGATGTGCCCGGTGTTGAGCTGGCCGACCACGCCGCGCTGGATCGCCTGCCACGGCGTCTGCGACGGCGGATAGGGATAGCCCCCCGCCGCCTCGAACGCCGCGCGCCGCGCCGCGATCTCTTCGTCGCTCACTAGCATGTCGACACGGCGCTTGCCGAGATCGACGCGCACCCGATCCCCGGTCTGGAGCAGCGCAAGGCCGCCACCCACTGCCGCCTCGGGCGCGGCGTTCAGGATCGAGGGACTGCCTGAGGTGCCCGATTGCCGCCCGTCGCCGATGCACGGCAGCGCGTGGATGCCCGCTTTCAACAGATAGGCGGGCGGGCGCATGTTCACGACCTCCGCCGCGCCCGGATAGCCGACCGGGCCGGTGCCACGCATCACCAGGATGCAGTTTTCGTCGATCGCGAGATCGGGGTCGTCGATCCGCGCGTGATAATCCTCGGGGCCATCGAACACGATCGCGCGCCCCTCGAACGCCTGCGGATCGTCTGGGTTCTCCAGATAGCGGCTGCGGAATTCGAGCGAGATCACGCTCGTCTTCATGATCGCCTCGTCGAACAAATTGCCGCCGAGCACGATGAAGCCGGCGGCCGGTTTCAGCGGCCGATCGAACGGGTGGATCACGTCGGCGTCGAGGATCGCAGCGTCGCGGCAATTCTCGCCCAGGCTCTTGCCGCTGACTGTGAGCGCGTCGGCGTGCAGCAGCCCTTGCCTGAGCAATTCGCTCACCACCGCCGGTACCCCGCCCGCGCGATAGAAATCCTCGCCGAGATATTCGCCCGCCGGCTGCAAATTCACCAGCAGCGGTACGTCGAGACCGAACCGCTCCCAATCCGCGAGGCTCAGGTCCACCCCCATGTGCCGGGCGATCGCCTGCAAATGGATCGGCGCATTGGTCGAGCCGCCCAGCGCCGAATTGACGATGATCGCGTTCACGAACGCCGCGCGGGTCATGATGTCGGAAGGCTTCAGATCCTCGCGCACCAGCTCGACCGCGCGCAGGCCGGTTTCATAGGCGAATTGGGCGCGGTCGCGGTGCGGGGCGGGGATCGCCGCGCCGCCGGGCAGCTGCATCCCCAGCGCCTCGGCCAGGCTGTTCATCGTCGTCGCGGTGCCCATCGTGTTGCACCAGCCGGTCGAGGGCGCCGAGCTCGCGACGAGCTTCACGAAGCCGGCATGGTCGATCTCGCCCGCCGCGAGCAGTTCGCGCGCGCGCCAGATGATCGTGCCGGAGCCGGTGCGCTTGCCCTGATACCAGCCGTTGAGCATCGGCCCGACCGAAAGCGCGATCGCCGGGATGTTCACCGTCGCCGCCGCCATCAGGCAGGCGGGCGTCGTCTTGTCGCAGCCGATCGTCAGCACCACGCCGTCGAGCGGATAGCCGTAGAGCACTTCGACCAGGCTGAGATATTGCAGGTTGCGGTCGAGCGCGGCGGTCGGGCGCTTGCCGGTTTCCTGGATCGGGTGGATCGGAAATTCGATCGGGATGCCGCCCGCGTCGCGAATGCCGTCGCGCACCCGCTCGGCGAGCACGAGGTGATGGCGGTTGCAGGGGGCGAGGTCACTCCCCGTCTGGGCGATGCCGATGATCGGGCGGTTGCCTTGCAGCTCGGCCTGGCTGAGGCCGAAATTCAGGTAGCGCTCGATATAGAGGGCGGTCATGTCGACATTGTCGGGATTGTCGAACCAGGCGCGCGAGCGCAGACGCTGTGGGGCCGTCATCATTCGGCTTTCGGTTGGCGCGGGGCGGTGACCAGCATATATGTCATATAAATAGCCGTGCCACGGCGCCGCGAAAGGGTGAATATGGCTATCAATATCGCGGTCGTCGGGCTCGGCAAGATAGCGCGTGACCAGCATCTGCCCGCGATCGCCGCCAATCCGCGGTTCCAGCTCGCCGCGACGGTCGATCGCAGCGGCGGCGGGGTGGCGGGGGTGCCCAATGCCAAGTCGCTTGATGAGCTGTTGAAGCTGGGGGTGGCGGTCGACGCGGTGGCCTTGTGTATGCCGCCGCAGCCGCGGGTGGCGATCGCCCTGGATGCGATCGCGGCGGGGCTCGCGACCTTCCTCGAAAAGCCGCCAGCCACCACGCCCGGCGCCTTCCAGACGGTGGTGCGCGCGGCGGAAAGCGCCAAGGTGCCGCTGTTCGCCAGCTGGCACAGCCGCTTCGCGCCGATGGTCGCACCAGCGCGCGACTGGCTGCGCGACAAGCGCGTGACTGGCGGGCGGATCACCTGGCGCGAAAGCGCGCGCAAATGGCATCCGGGGCAGGCCTGGCTGTGGCAGCCGGGCGGGCTCGGCGTGTTCGACCCAGGCATTAACGGGCTGTCGATCCTGACCGCGATCCTGCCCGGCCCGGTGACGGTCGAGCGCGCCCGCTTCGAAGTGCCCGAGGGCGCCGCGACCCCGATCGCCGCCCAAGTGACCTTCGCGCACCGCGAGGCGACGATCGCGGGCGATTTCGACTTTCGCGAGGAACAGGGCGAGCGCTGGGAAATCGCGCTCGACACCGATGGCGGCACGCTGCTGCTGAGCGAAGGCGGCGCGGCGCTGTCGCTTGGCGGCGGCCCGGCCGAGCGCGCGCCGGTCGCCGAATATCCAGGGCTCTACGCGCGCTTCGCCGAGCTGGTCGAAGCGGGCGCGAGCGAGGCCGATGGTGCCCCGCTTGCATTGGTGGCGGACGCGTTCCTGATCGCCGAGCCGGTGCGGGTGGCGGCGTACACGCCCTGAGCCGGGTTGCCCGGCGGCCCGACCCACCCCAACCCCTCCCTTTCAGGGAGGGGCTACTGATCGTGCTGCTCCCCTCCCTGAAAGGGAGGGGCTGGGGGTGGGTCGACGCCAGACGCGACCTCAATCATCGCCCCCCTTCGGCGGCCGCCCGCGGCGCACCGGCTCGGGCGGGGCGAGCTTCACCCCGCGCCGCGCCAGCGCCTCGCGCAGCAGCAGCTCGATCTGGGCGTTGGCACTGCGCAACTCGTCGGCGGCGGCGCGTTCGATCGCCGCGTAGAGCTGCGGATCGAGCCGCAGCGGAAAGGCCTTTTTCGCGCCCCCCACCGCTCAGTAGAGCGAACCGGCGTTGACGATCGGCTGGGTGTCGCGCTCGCCGCACAGCACGACCATCAGGTTGGAGACCATCGCCGCGCGCCGCTCATCGTCCAGTTCGACGACGTTGCTGCGCGAGAGCGCCTCGAGCGCCATCTGCACCATGCCGACCGCGCCCTCGACCAGCGTCTGGCGCGCGGCGACCACCGCCTGCGCCTGTTGCCGGCGCAGCATCGCCCCGGCGATCTCCTGCGCATAAGCGAGGTGGGTGAAGCCACATTCGTCGACACTGACGCCCGCCACCGCGAGCCGCTTCATCAGCTCGTCGCGCAGCTCGGCGCCGATCTGGTCGTGATTGCCGCGCAGCGTCACCTCGTGATGCTCGAAATCGTCATAGGGGTAGCGCGCGCCGATCGCGCGGACCGCCGCCTCGATCTGGACGATCACGAACGCCTTATAGTCGTCGATGTCGAACAGCGCCTGGGCGGTGTCGGTCACGCGCCACACGACTTGCGCGGCGATCTCGATCGGGTTGCCGCGCAGATCGTTCACCTTCAGCCGCTCGGAAATGATGTTGTTCGCGCGCAGGCTGATCTTCTTCTTGCCGAGCCAGGGCAGCACCCAGCGCAGGCCGGTGGTGCGATCGGTGCCGACATAGGCGCCGAACAAAGTGACCGCCGCCGCCTGGTTCGGCTGGAGCATGTAGAAGCCGGGCGCGACGAACAGGATCACCAGCACCGCCGGCAGGATCACCGCGAGCGCGGCTTCCTGCGCGGCATCGATCATCGAGACGCCGAAGATCACGGCGACGATCGCCGCCAGCAGCACCAACAGCATCGCGTAACCGCTCGCGGCACTCGCCCGGCGCTCGCTGGTGCGGTTGAGATTGGTCGACTCGGTCATCTTGTCCTCCCGAAAATACGATATCATATTTATATCGATTTCCGGGGCCGGGCAAATGATTTCGAAGGCGCAAGAAGCGATCGACGCGGCAGGCCAAACCCCTCCTCCCCTTCAGGGGAGGAGGTTGGGAGGTGGGGGCGGTGTGCGGGGCTCGGCGCCGGCTGCCCGGCGCCACCCTCACCGCGCTTGATGCGCCGGGGTTTCGTACCGCGATCGAGCCGAGGCTGCCCGCCTCAGCTCACAACGATCGTCACCGCGCGGCGGTTCTGCGCCCAGCTGGCTTCGTCCGAACCGAGCGCGAGCGGGCGTTCCTTGCCATAGGAAATCGTCGTGATCCGGCTCGCGTCGATCCCGGCGGCGGCGAGATAGTTCTTCGCGGCATTGGCGCGACGATCGCCGAGCGCCAGGTTATACTCGCGCGTGCCGCGTTCGTCGCAATGCCCCTCGATCGTGATGCGCACCTGCGGATAGCGGCGCAGCCACGCGACCTGGCTGTCGAGCACGGCGCGCGCCTCGGCATCGATATCATATTGATCGAGCGCGAAATGGACCGTGTCGCTCGTCACCGATCGCTTGAAATCGGCGGCGGAGCCCGGAACGACCGCATCGCCCACCCCGGTCTGCGGCGTGGTCTGCGCGGCGGGCGGGGCGACATCGGCGGGCGCCGGCGGACGATCCTGGGGGCGCTTGCTGGCGCAGGCGGCCGTCAGCAAGGCGGCGGTCAGCATCAACGGGGTCGCTACTTTCATCGGTCTTCTCCTTTGAAGTTGGGTCCGCTCTCAGCTCGCGTGAAACCTCAGGGGCGCAACGGCCCCCAGCCTGGGTCAGATCCGTCGAGCGGCGTCGGCAGCCGCCGCAGATTGACCCCGGTAAGATCGACTGACCAGATATCGGCCTTGCCCGAGCTGCCCTGTGTCGCGCGGAAGAACATCAGCACGCGGCCATTGGGCGACCAGGTCGGCCCCTCGTCCTGCCAATCATCGGTGAGCAGTTTCTCGCCGCCACCGCCCGGGTTCATCACCCCGATGCGGAAATTGCCCGCGATCTTGGTGAAGGCGATCAGGTCGCCGCGCGGGCTCCACACCGGCGTCGCATAGCGCCCGCCGCCAAAGCTGATCCGGCGCTGGTTGCCGCCATCGGCGTCCATCACATAAAGCTGCTGACTGCCCGAACGATCGCTTTCGAAAACGATCTTGCCGCCATCGGGCGAGTAGCTGCCGCCGGTGTCGATCCCGGGCGAGGTCGTCAGCCGCTGCGCCGCGCCGCCATTCACGCTCACCCGGTAGAGATCGGTATTGCCGCCCACCGCCATCGAGAACAGGATGTACCGGCCATCGGGGGAAAAGCGCGGCGCGAAGGTGAGGCTGGCGTTCTGCACCACCAGCCGCTGCCGGCCCGAGCCGATATCGTAGACATAGACCCGCGGCTGATCGTTCACATAGCTCATGTAAACGATCGTCTGCTGGTTGGGCGCGAAGCGCGGGGTGAGCACGATCGACTGGCCGTTGGTCAGGAAGCGGTGATTGGCGCCGTCCTGGTCCATGATCGCGAGCCGCTTGATCCTCCGGCCCTTGGGGCCGGTTTCGGAGACATAGGCGACGCGGCTGTCGAAATAGGGGCCTTCGCCGGTCAGCCGCGCATAGATGGTGTCGGCGCATTTGTGCGCCGCGCGCCGCCAATCGGCGGGCGAGACGACGAAGCCCTGGCGCGTCAGCTCGGCCTTGGCGAACACGTCATAGAGATAACAGCCCACCGTCAGCGTGCCGTCGCCATTGGCGCGGACGAAGCCCTGCACCAGCGCCTGCACCCCGGTGCCGCCCCAATAATCGAATTGCGGCGCGGTCACCTCGTCATAGCCGATCGCGCGCAAGCGTTCGGCGCCGAGCGGGGTGAACAGGCCGCTATTCTTCAGATCGGCGGTCATCACCTCGGCGAGTTTCGCGCCGAGTTCATCGGTGCTGCCGGCGGGGGTTTGCACCGTCGCGGCGGCGGGGAGGACGGGGATCGCGATGGGGAGCGGCGCGGAGATGCCGCCCGTCACCGATACTTCGAGCGGCGGCGGCTGTTGCCCGGGCGCCGCCGGCTGCTGCGCGGGCGCGGGCGCGGACGCGGGGGGTGTCGCCGGCTGTTGCGCCAATCCGGGCGTCGCCGCGAGCAGCGCGATGGTCAGCCATTTGATGCGCATGATCCTCACCGTAATTGCCAGTTATAGTTGATGTTGCCCCAGCCGCCATTCGCCGTCTGGTAATATTCGCTGGGAAGTTTCAGCGGCGAACACGCCTTGAACGCGGCGATGCCCAGATCGATCACCCGCCGCGCATAACGGTTATTCTCGCCATCCAGCCCCGCCTGGCGCACGACCTTGGGATCATCGGCGAGACTGCCATCGGGGTTGAGCCGCAGATTGAGCGTGGTGACGATCTCGTTCGCGCCCGGCCCGGGGTTCACCTGGCGGTCAGCGCAGGGCTGAATCTGGCGGCGAATGGCGTCCTGGATGCTCGCCAGCGCCTTGGCGTCGATCACCGCGCCCTTGGGGGCGACCGTCTTGCTCGGGCTGGGGGTGTCGGTCAGCCCTTTCAGAAGCTCGTCGCTCAGGCGCGATCCGCGCGGGCGCGCGGCCTTGGCGGCGTCATTGGCGGCGAGCTGCTTGGGCGCGGGTTTCGCCGGCGCGGGTTGGGGCGGTGTCTTGGCGAGCGCCGGCGCCGGTTTCGCGGCCGGCTTGGGCTGGGGCGGCTTGGGGGCCGCGACTTCGGCGGGCTTGGGCGCGGGTTGCGGCTTGGGCGGCGCGGGTTCGGGCGGGCTCGGCCTGGGTACGGGCGGCGCCGGTTCGGGCGGCGGCGGCGCGGCTTCCTCGGGCGGGCCAAGATCGGGCGCCTGCGAGGGCGCGGCTTCGACCGTCGCCGGCGCGCTGCTCTGGAGCGCGACCGCGTCGACCAGCGACACGGTCACCGGCACCGTGAGCGGCTTGGGCGGCACCGGCTTCGCCAACCAGTTGCTCGAAAGCCAGGCGAGCACGGCGAGATGCGCGATCAGCGCGACGCCCAGCCCGGTGCTCTCGGCGCGATCCACTCTTTAGCGCTCCTTCGCCACCGTCAGCAGCGCGACGCGGTTGAGCCCGGCGCGGTTGAGCTCGCCCAGCACGCGGATCACTTCGGCATAAGCAAGCTTGCGGTCGGCGCGCAGGAACACCTGCCGCTCCTTGTTCGCGGCCGCGAGCTTTTCGAGCGTGGCGGGCAGTTGGGCATCGGCCACCGGCTTGTCGTCGACGAACAGCCGTCCGGCTTCATCGAGCGCGATCTGCACCGGCTTCTGGTCCTGATCGACCGGCTTGGCGCGGCTGTCGGGCAGGTTCACCGGCACGCCGGCGGTCATCAGCGGCGCGGTGACCATGAAGATGATCAGCAGCACCAGCATCACGTCGACCAGCGGGGTGACGTTGATCTCGGCGAGCGGCGCCCGCCGCCCGCGCCCGCGATGCGAAGGCAGGTTCATCGCCATGGCTGAACCCTCTTCGGCGAACGGGGATACCCCTCCATCAGCCGCTGGCGCGGCTGCCACCTCCCCTTGCAGGGGAGGAGCTTGCCAACGATCAGTTCCTCCCCTGCAAGGGGAGGGGGACCATGCGAAGCATGGTGGAGGGGTGTCCCCATCCGCTCGGGAGCACCACCCCTCACCGTTTCCCCGCCACTTCGAGCTGGCGGCTGAGCGTCGCGTGGAAGCTGTCGGCGAAGCGGTTGAGCCGCGCCTCGATGCGGTTGATGCGGTGGCTGAAGCGGTTGTACGCGATCACCGCCGGGATCGCCGCGAACAGCCCGATCGCGGTCGCGAACAGCGCTTCCGCGATGCCCGGTGCCACCACCGCGAGCGAGGTGCTCTGCGCCTGGGCGATGCCGGTGAAGGCGCGCATGATGCCCCAGACGGTGCCGAACAGCCCGACGAACGGCGCCACCGCGCCCACGGTCGCCAGGATGTTCAGCCGGTCGGAGAGCGCGTCGATCTCGCTCGCCACCGCCGCGCCCATCGCGGTCGCGAGCCGCTCGCGCGTGCCCTCGCGGTCGATTACCCCGCCCATCGTCGAGCGGCGCCACTCGCCGACCCCGGCGGCGAAGACGCGCGCGATCGGCAGCCGGTTGTCGCTATGCTGCTTGTAGAAACCGTCGATATCCTCCGCCCGGTCGAAATCGCGCTCGAACGCCGCGCCCTGGCGGGTGACGCCGCCCAGCTTCAGCGTCGCCGCGATGATGATCGCCCAGGTCCAGATCGAGGCGAGCAGCAGCCCGATCATCACCAGCTTCACGACGATATCCGCCTGCAGGAACAGCGCGATCGGCGACAAGGTTACGGGGTTGGTATTGAGCGCGAACGCCACGCGATACTCCTGTCAATCCGCCCAAACGAGCGGTGCGAAAGCTTTGATCCAATCGGCCGGCTGGCGGCGCGGCCGGCCACTGGGGGCGACGAACGCGGCGACGACCTCCGCCGCGCTCAAGCTATCGTCGCCGCGCATGACTCGCTGATGAATGCGGCAGGATGCGGGCCGCACCTCGATCAGGCGCGAGACAACCACCAGCGCATCGTCGAGCCGGGCGGGGGCGCGATATTTGATCACGAGTTCGGCGACGGCATAGGCGCCCTCCCCCGCTTCATGCGCCGCGCGCTGGTCGATGCCCGCCAGGCGCAGCATGTCGGAGCGGGCACGCTCCATCCAGCGCAGATAATTGGCGTGATAGGCGACGCCCGAAAGATCGGTGTCCTCGAAATAGACCCGCACCGGAAAGCGGTGTTCGCGATCGACGAAACGACCGGTCGGGGGCTGATCGAGCGACATCGCGGGGGGGTTAACCCGGCGGTGCGACCAAGAAAACCCTTGAGTTCGATCCGGCCGCGCGGAGGCGGGCCGGCCGCTAATCGAACAACCGCTCCTGCCGGTCCTCGCGCCGGCGCGGGCCGGCCATGCCGCGCCGCGCCGCCTCCTGCTCGGCGGTGTAGCGCACATCGGGGTCGCGATCGCCGAAGAAGCCGGCGAGCGATTCGTCGCTGATCTCGGCCCAGTCCTTCCCCCGATCGGGGCCGAAGCGCACGCGGGGCAGCAGCCCGGGCAGCCGCGACCATTCGAGCAACTGGTCGAGCCCCGCCTCGTTCAGCATGTCGCGCAGATGGTGCGCCGTGACATAGGCATCGGGAAAGGCGCGGTGGGCGGGCAGGCCGCGTTCATGCTCCAGCCCCTCGGGCCGGCGCCAATAGCGCAGCACCTGGTTCGAGAAAGCGGGCGAATCGGGCCATAGCCGCAGCGCGCATTTCCAGGTGCAGATCCACTCGGCGCCGTGGCTGAGCGCGGGGGTGCAGAACACCTGCTCGAAATCGGCGCGGTGCGCGGCGAGCGCGCGGCGACGCGGCCAGGGATCGAGCACGCGGCGCGCGACATCGTGCCAATAGGGCGCGTCGGCCACCTCCTCGTCGAGGATATGGTGGATCGCCTGGGTGATCGGCGGGATCGGGCGCCCGGGATTGACGAGCAACGCCCCGCCCTCGCCCGCGATTTCCCAGCGGCCGTCGGCGCCTTGCGCGACATCCTGCCAGCCGATCTCGCACACGCCGTGCGCGGGCGGCGCGGGGCCGGTGGTTTCCAGATCGATCACGCGGATGAGCATCGCCGCGCTATAGCGCTTTGCGCCCGCGCGGCTAGCGCCCGTGGCCGCGTTCCGGGCTGTGGCGTACCCGGATCAGTCCAGATTGGGCCGCAGCCAGCGCTCGGCGACCTTTAATTCCACCCCGCGTCGAGCCGCATAATCCGCCACCTGATCCGGCCCGATCCGCGCGACGCCGAAATATTGGCTGTCGGGATGCGCGAAATAGAAGCCGCTCACCGCCGCCGTCGGCAGCATCGCGTAATTCTCGGTGAGCGAGATGCCGGTCGCGTGGTGGGCGTCGAGCAGATCGAACAGCACCGGCTTCAGGCTGTGATCGGGGCAGGCGGGATAGCCCGGCGCCGGGCGGATACCGCGATACTGCTCCTTGATCAGCGCTTCGCTCGTCAGCTGCTCGCCCGCCGCATAGCCCCAAAGCGTCGTGCGGACATGCTGGTGCAGCGCCTCCGCGAACGCCTCGGCGAAGCGATCGGCGAGCGCCTTCAGCAGGATGTCCGAATAATCGTCGATCGCCGCCTTGAAGCGCGCCAGATGCGGCTCGATGCCATGGATCGAGACCGCGAAGCCGCCGATCCAGTCGCCGTCATGGTCGATGAAATCGGCGAGGCACATATTGGCGCGCCCCTCGCGCTTGGCGATCTGCTGGCGCAGGAAGGCCAGGCGGACATGCTCCTCCTGTTCGACCAGGTGGACGATCACGTCATCGCCCTCGCGCCGGCACGGCCAGAAGCCGCAGACGCCGCGCGCGACCAGCCATTTCTCGTCGACGATGCGCTTCAGCATCTTCTGCGCGTCGGCGAACAGATGCCGCGCGCTTTCGCCCACCACCGCGTCATCGAGGATCGCGGGATAGGTGCCGGCGAGCTCCCACGAGCGGAAGAAAGGCGTCCAGTCGATATAATCGACCAGCTCGGCCAGGCTCCAGTCGCGGAACACATGGACGCCAGGCTGGAGCGGCGGCGGCGCCTTCAGACTCATATCCGCCTCGAACGCACGGGCACGGGCGTCTTCCAGCGGCAGCAGTTCGTTCTGGCCCTTGCCGGCGCGGGTGTCGCGGATATGGGCATATTCGGCCGCGGTCTTCTCGACAAAGCCGGTCGCCTGCGTCTCCGAGACGAGCGCCGTCGCCACCCCCACCGCGCGGCTCGCGTCGAGCACATGGACGACCGGCCCGGCATAGGCCGGCGCGATCCTGAGCGCGGTGTGGACCTTCGAGGTCGTCGCGCCGCCGATCAGCAGCGGGCGGGTCATCCCGGCGCGCTGCATTTCCTCGGCGACCGTCACCATCTCGTCGAGCGAGGGGGTGATGAGCCCGGACAGGCCGATCATGTCGGCGTCATTCTCGTTCGCCGCCTCCAGGATGCGCGTCCAAGGCACCATCACCCCCAGATCGACCACCTCGAAGCCGTTGCACTGGAGCACGACGCCGACGATGTTCTTGCCGATATCATGCACGTCGCCCTTCACGGTCGCCATGATGATCCGGCCCTTGGCCTTGGTGCCTTCGCTCTTTTCCGCCTCGATGAAGGGCAGCAGGTGCGCGACCGCCTTCTTCATCACCCGCGCCGATTTCACCACCTGCGGCAGGAACATTTTCCCTGAGCCGAACAGGTCGCCGACCACGTTCATCCCGTCCATCAGCGGGCCTTCGATCACCTCGATCGGGCGGGTATGCGCCTGGCGGGCTTCCTCGGTATCCTCGACGACATAGGCGTCGATGCCCTTCACCAGCGCATGTTCGAGCCGCTTGTTGACCGGCCAGCCGCGCCATTCCTCGGCCTGCTTTTCGGCCGCCGCATCGGTGCCGCGATATTTCTCGGCGAGCGCGACCAGCCGTTCCGAGGCGCCGGGATCGCGGTTGAGGATCACATCCTCGCACGCCTGGCGCAGCTCGGGGTCGATCGCGTCATACACGTCGAGCTGGCCGGCGTTGACGATCGCCATGTCGAGCCCGGCGGGGATGGCGTGATAGAGGAACACGCTGTGCATCGCGCGGCGCACCGGCTCGTTGCCGCGGAAGCTGAACGACAGGTTCGAGAGTCCGCCGGAGATATGCGCGTGCGGGCAGCGGATGCGGATTTCGCGGCATGCCTCGATGAAATCGACCGCGTAATTGTCATGCTCCTCGATTCCCGTCGCGACCGCGAAGATGTTGGGATCGAAGATGATGTCCTCGGGCGGAAAGCCGATGCCGGTGAGCAGCTTGTACGCCCGCTCGCAAATCTCGACCTTGCGGTCCTTGGTATCGGCCTGGCCGACCTCGTCGAACGCCATCACCACCACGGCGGCGCCGTACGCCATCACCTTGCGCGCCTGCGCCAGGAACTGATCCTCGCCCTCCTTCATGCTGATCGAATTGACGATCGGCTTGCCCGAGACGCATTTGAGGCCGGCTTCGATCACGCTCCATTTGGAGCTGTCGATCATGAAGGGCACGCGGGCGATGTCAGGCTCGGCGGCGATCAGCTTCAGGAAGGTGGTCATGGCGTGCTCGGCGTCGAGCAGGCCCTCGTCCATGTTGATGTCGATCACCTGCGCGCCATTCTCGACCTGCTGGCGCGCGACTTCGACCGCGGCGGGATAGTCGCCGGCCATGATCAGCTTCTTGAAGCGCGCCGATCCGGTGACGTTGGTGCGTTCGCCGATATTGACGAAATTGGTGGAGCTGGTGGTCATCTTGCTTCTTCTTCTCCCTCTCCCCTTCAAGGGAGAGGGTCGGGGTTTCGTCTCCCTCTCCCGCATCCGGGAGAGGGCCGGAATTGCTTCTCCCTCTCCCGCTTGCGGGAGAGGGCCGGGGTGAGGGGATGATCTGGATGCGGAAGCGCCCGTCCTCCCCCTCTCCCAACCCTCTCCCCTGAAGGGGAGAGGGCTAATCGCTTCAAGCCATCGTCATCGCTTCGAGCCCGGCCAGGCGCGTGCGCACCGGCGGCACCGGCAGCGCGCGCGGGGGCAGGTTTTCCACCGTCCGCGCGATCGCGGCGATGTGATCGGGGGTCGATCCGCAGCAGCCGCCCAGGATGTTCACCTGCCCCGCATCGGCCCATTCGCGCACGAAAGCGGCGGTCTGCGCGGGCAGCTCGTCATATTGGCCGAGCTCGTTGGGGAGCCCGGCGTTGGGATAGACCATGATCAGCGTGTCGGCGAGTTCGGCCAAAGTCTTCACATGCGGGCGCAACTGCTCCGCGCCGAACGAGCAGTTGAGCCCGATCGTCAGCGGGCGGGCGTGGCGTACCGCGTGCCAGAATGCCTCGACGGTGTGACCGGAGAGGTTGCGCCCCGAAAGATCGGTCAGCGTCATCGACAGCATGATCGGCAGATCGCGCCCCAGCGCCTCACCCGCCTCGATCGCCGCCATGATCCCCGCCTTGGCGTTCAGCGTATCGAACACCGTTTCGATCAGCACGAAATCGATCCCGCCTTCGACCAGCGCGTCGATCTGCTCGCGGTACACGTCCTTCAGCGTGTCGAAGTCGATCTCGCGATAACCGGGATCGTTCACGTCGGGCGAGAGCGACAAAGTCTTGTTGGTCGGCCCGATCGCGCCGGCGACGAAGCGCGGGCGGCCATCCTGGGCGGTGAATTCGTCCGCCACCTTGCGCGCCAGCCCCGCCGAGGCGAGGTTGATCTCGCGCACCAGCCCTTCCGCGCCATAATCCGCCTGGCTGATGCGGTTGGCGGAGAAGGTGTTGGTCTCGGCGATGTCGGCGCCCGCCGCGAAATAGGCGCGGTGGATCGCCTCGGGCACCGCCGGCTTGGTGAGCGCGAGGATGTCGTTATTGCCCTTCTGGTCGTGGCCGAGGCCGAGGTCGCCGGCATAATCGGCCTCGACCAGCCCCAGCCGCTGGATTTCGGTGCCGAACGCGCCGTCGGTGATCAGGATGCGCTCGCGCGCCTGGGCGAGGAGGAGGTCGCGGGGGGTCATGGCTATTTGATCCGATCCGGGTTCACGCCGCCGCCTTCGCCGCCGCCGTCCCGGCGCGCAGGCCGAGCAGATGGCAGATCGCGAAGCTCAGCTCGGCGCGGTTGAGCGTGTAGAAATGGAAATGCCGCACCCCGCCCGCGTACAGCCGGCGGCACAGCTCGGCGGCGATCGTCGCCGCGACCAGCTGGCGCGCGGGGGGATGATCGTCGAGCCCCTCGAACAGCCGGTCCATCCAGGCCGGGATTTCGGCGCCGCACATCGCCGCGAACTTGCGCGTTTGCGCGACGTTCGACACCGGCAGGATGCCCGGCACGATCTCCGCCTCGATCCCCGCCGCCGCCGCTGCGTCGCGGAAGCGGAAGAAGCATTCGGGGGTGAAGAAGAACTGGCTGATCGCCCGCGTCGCGCCGGCATCGATCTTGCGCTTCAGATTGTCGATGTCGGCAGCGGCGCTCACTGCCTCAGGATGGCATTCGGGATAGGCGGCGACCGAAATCTCGAACGGATGCAGCTTCTTCAGGCCGGCGACCAGATCGGCGGCGCTCGCATAGCCTTCGGGGTGCGGGGCGAAGCTTGCGCCCGCGACCGGCGGATCGCCCCGCAAAGCGACGATATGGCGCACGCCCGCCGCCCAATAGGCATCGGCGATCTCGGCGATTTCCGCCTTGGTCGCCTCGACGCAGGTGAGGTGCGCGGCGGCCGCCAGCGACGTTTCGCGCTGGATGCGCGCCACCGTCGCATGGGTGCGCTCGCGCGTCGAACCGCCCGCGCCATAGGTGACCGAAACGAAGCGCGGCCCCAGCGGCTCGAGCGTCTTGATCGCCTCCCACAACTGGCCTTCCATCTTCTCGCTTTTGGGCGGGAAGAATTCGAAGCTCACCTGGGCATCGCCCGCCAGATCGGCGAACAGCGGCGCATCGAGCGCGCGGCGCGCCTCTTCGAGATCGTGGAACGACATGGTCATGCGGCAAGCGCCTCTAATTGCGCGCCCGGCTTGCGGCCGAGCCAGAGTTTGACGGTGAGCGCACCGCCTTCGAGCGTGTCATCGCGCTGCAGCACCAGCCCCGCGGCGGCGAACCAGGCAGCGATCTGATCGTCGGAAAAGCCCAGGCGGGTATGCCCCTCCTGCGCGCGCAGCTCTTCGCGGTCATGCGGGGCGAAGTCGGCAATCAGCAGCCGGCCGGCCGGCCCCAGCACCCGCGCGGCTTCCGCGATCGCGGCGCCAGGCTGCTGCGCGAAGTGAAGCACATGGTGGAACACCGCGACATCGGCGGCAGCATCGCCCAGCGGCAGCGCGTAAAGGTCCGCCTGGCGCAGCTCGGCATGATCGAGCCCGCGTTCGGCGAGCTTCGCGCGCGCCAGCCGCAGCATTTCGGAGGAACGATCAATCCCCAGCGCCGCCTTGGCCTGCGGCGCGAACAGCTCGAGCATCCGCCCGGTGCCGGTGCCGATATCCACCAGCCGCGCGATCGGCGCGGCGCCCAGCACCCGCGCCATCGCCGCCTCGACCTCGCTTTCGGCGATGTGGAGCGATCGGATCGCGTCCCATTCGCCGGCATGGGTTTCGAACCAGGCGTTCGCCGCCGCCGCGCGATCGGCGCGCACCGCGGCGAGGCGGGCGACATCGGCCTCCGCCCAATCGTCGCCATCGCGCCAGGCATCGAGCGCGGCGAGCACCGGGGCGACGCGATCGGCATCGCCCTTCGCCACGAACACCCAGCTGCCTTCCTTGCGCCGCTCGACCAGCCCGGCGTCGGCCAATATCTTCACATGGCGGCTGACGCGCGGCTGGCTCTGCCCCAGCACCTGCGCCAGTTCGCCGACCGACAGCTCCATCGTGCGCACCAGCGCCAGGATGCGGAGCCGCGTCGCATCGGCGAGGGCACGGAAGATATCGAGCGCGGTCATCATCGCGCTTCATCATATAAAGATATCTTTATATGCGGTCAATGACGCCGCCCGGGCAATTTCGCCGCCGATGCAACATGCGTTAGGGATGGCGCGTTGGGCGGCGGATCGGTTCGCAACCTAGGAGGGAATGTCATGAAGAAACGCGCCATCATCCTGCTCGCGCTTGCCCCGCTCGCGCTGGCCCCGCTCGCCGCGTGCAGCGAGCGCGCGCAGAACGAAACCGCCGAAGCCGCCGACGCGGTGGCGAGCGACGCCAACGCGACCGCCGCCGAGGCGGTCGATGATGTCCAGCGCGCCGGCGAGCGCGCCTTGGGCGCCGCCGACAACGCGGTTGACGCCGCCGGCGACCGGATCGAAAACGCCGCCAGGGACGCGGCGCGTGAGGGCAAGGAAGGCTTGCGCGACGCCAAACGCGAAACCGGCGAGGGTCTGCGCGACGCCGGCAACGAGGTGGACGGCCAATGAGGTTACTGCTGCTCCCGCTCTTGCTGCTCAGCGCCTGCGGGAGCAGCGCCAATGACCCGAGCGGCGCGCCCCCCAGCGAGGCGCGCCAGCTGAATGATTCGGCGGCGATGCTGGATGCGAACAGCGTCTCGCCCGAGGCACTCAACGAAAGCACGGCCAAATGAAGCGACGCCTGGGATCAAGCCCGCTCGACATCGCGCCGCTGGTGCTGGGCGGCAATGTGTTCGGCTGGACCGCGGACAAGGAAGCGAGCTTCGCCGTGCTCGACGCCTTCGTCGCCGGTGGCGGCACGATGATCGACACGGCGGACGTCTATTCGGCCTGGGCGCCGGGGCATCAGGGGGGCGAATCGGAAAGCCTGATCGGCGAATGGCGCCGCGCCCGCCCCGGCGCCGAGGTGCTGATCGCGACCAAGGTGGGGATGCTGCCCGGCGAAGGCGGGGCCAAGCTCGCCCCCGCGCGCATCGCGGCGGCGTGCGAGGCGTCGCTCAAGCGGCTGGGGGTCGAGACGATCGACCTGTATTTCGCGCACCAGGATGACGAGGATGTGCCGCAGGAGGCGGTTGCCGAGGCATTCGCGCGGCTGGTCGAGGCGGGCAAGGTGCGCGTGCTCGGCGCGTCGAACTTCCATGCCGGGCGGCTGAAATCGGCGGTCGAGGCCGCCCGCCGCGCCGGCCTGCCGCATTATCAGGTGCTGCAGCCCGAATATAATCTCGTCAGCCGCCACAAGTTCGAAGGCGAGCTGCAGGATTATTGCGTCACCCACAATATCGGCGTGGTGCCTTATTACGGGCTCGCCTCGGGCTTCCTCACCGGCAAATATCGCTCGGCGGCGGATCTGGGGAAGAGCATCCGCGGCGGGCGGATGGCGCCGCTGCTCGAGGGCAAGGGCAGGGCCGTGCTCGACGCGATGGACGCGGTGGCGGCGGAGGTCGGCGCGACGCTCGCCCAGGTCGCGCTCGCCTGGTTGATCGCGCAGCCCGGCGTCACCGCCCCGATTGCGAGCGCGACGAGCGCCGCGCAGATCGAGGAATTGCTCGGCGCGATGACGCTGCACCTGAGCCCCGAGCAGCTGGAGCGGCTGACCACCGCCGGGGCCTAGAGCGGTTTTCGCTCCGATAAATCGGATCGCCGCCCTAGGCTTTTGTTTATCCGCGATTTCCGAGCCGGCAGGTGTTTCCACCTGCCTCGAAATCGCGCTAGCACCCAAAACCGCGCGCCGGCGTTATGATGGCGCCATGACCGACCGCCTGCGCGCCGCGTTGCTTGCCCTTGCCGTGCAGGCGGTGCTGCTCGCGGCGATCGTGTTCGGCCTGCGCGTGCCCTTCGCCGCGCCGGTGCGCGAGGCGGCGCTCAAGACCTTTGGACTCGTGCCACCCCCACCTCCGCCGCCGCCGCCACCCCCGCCGCCCCCGCGCGCGGCGGCGCGGGCGCGCGAGGAAGCCGCGCCGCCCAATCTGCGCGCGACCGCGACCCCGGTGGTCGCGCCGCCGCCGATCGTCCCGCCGCCGCTCCCGCCCCCGCCCATCGTCACCGCGCCCGAGCCCGATCGCGGCAGCGACCCCGCGCTCGGCGCCGCCGACCGGCCGGGTCCGGGCACCGGCGCGGGCGGCGCCGG
>NZ_JAIERS010000024.1 GCF_019746665.1 Sphingomonas sp.
CACCTCCGACCGGCAATGGCGGCGGAGACGACAATGCACTAACTATATACCCGGACCACCCGGTGGGGGCTGCTCAGCAGCACACCAGGAGACGGCGCGATCCGTGCGTCGAGCCCCAGCTCGCCCACCACGACATAATCGGCGAGCTGCTCGGCATCGATGACGCCCATCGCCGCGAGCAACCCGAGCGCGACCGGCAGGTCGTAATGCGATCCCTCCTTGGGCAGGTCAGCTGGCGACAGGTTCACGGTGATCCGTTTGGGTGGCAGCGCGAGGCCGAGCGCGGCGACGGCGGCACGCACCCGCTCGCGGCTTTCGGCCACCGCCTTATCCGCCAGCCCCACAATGAAAAAGGCCGGCAGGCCCGGCGCCAATTGCACCTGCACCTCGACGGAGCGAGCCTCCAACCCCAGATAAGCGACGGTCGATACGATCGCGACCACGATGCCCCCCTGCTCAGCAGTCGTTCATAACCATGGCGTAAGCCCAAGCGAAAGCCTTTCGAGAGTTTATGCCACGCGCCCGAAGCAGCCCTACCACCCGAACCGTGTTGACCGGCACCGGAGTCGCGCTGATCGTGTTGTCGCCTGTCGTTGGGATCATCCCCGGACCCGGCGGCATCCCGGTGTTCGCAGCGGGGCTTGCGCTTGCACTAAAAAATTCGGACCGCGCGAAGCGGCTGTTCGTTCGCGCTAAGCGACGCTGGCCTAAGCTCGGGGAGCTTGCCGACCTGGGGCTACGGCGCGGTTCGGCCAAGCGCCGGCGGGCCAAGGCGAAGGAAAGCGAGACCGCCGATTGACTTGGCACGCCACCCCAGCTATGCGGCGCGCCTAATTTGCCGCCCATGAGGCGGCTTTTTCGATTTAGGGAATGAGTGATGAAGCGGACCTTTCAGCCGAGCAATCTGGTGCGTGCCCGTCGCCACGGCTTCCGCGCGCGGATGGCGACGGTGGGCGGCCGCAACGTGTTGCGTGCCCGCCGCGCCCGTGGCCGCAAGAAGCTGTCAGCCTGACAACGCTCACCAAACGCCGCGATTTCCTCTCGGCGAACCAGGGCAAGCGCGCGCCGATGCCCGGCTTCGTATTGCTCGCTCTTGATCGGCGCGATGCCGATCCAGCGATACGAGTGGGGTTCACCGTAACCAAGAAAATCGGCGGCGCGGTAGTCCGCAATCGCCTTAAGCGCCGCCTGCGCGCGCTCGCCCGCGAGGTGCTACCCGAGCGCGGCCTCGCGGGCCATGATCATGTGCTGATTGGCCGACAGGACGGAGTGGAACGCGATTATGCGCTGCTCCGCGCCGAGCTGGTGAAGGCGCTTGGAAAGCTGGCGCGGTGAGCCGGCTCCTCATCCTTCTTGTCCGCCTGTGGCAGCTCGGGCCGTCGGTCATTCTGCCGCCCAGCTGCCGCTACACACCTTCTTGTTCGGCCTATGCAATCACCGCGCTTCGCCGCTATGGCGCGCGCAAAGGCTCGTGGTTGGCGGCGCGGCGCATCCTGCGCTGCCACCCATGGGGCGGGCATGGCTATGATCCGGTGCCGTAGGCGCTGGCTGGGGACGTTCGAGTGAAAGACGATCAACGCAATCTGGTGCTTTTCATCGTGATCGCCGGCCTGATCCTGATCGGGTGGCAGTTCGTCGTCACCCGCTTCCTGCCACCCGCGCGTCCACCGGTTACCAAGATCGAGGCGGGCCAGACCAAGATAGTGAAAAGCGCCGCGACCGATCCGGCAGCCGACAGCGCCGCCGCCGCGAAAAGCCGCGAGGCAGTTTTAAGCGAGACTCCGCGGGTGCGGATCGATACGCCCTCGCTCAAGGGCTCGCTCAACCTGCGCGGCGCGCGGCTCGATGACCTGGTGCTGCTGCGCCACCGCGAGACGATCGCCAAGAATTCACCCTTTGTCCGCCTGCTCTCACCCTCGGGCGCGCCGCGCGCCTATTTCGCGAGCTGGGGCTGGGGCGGCGACGGGGTGACCGTGCCGGGCCGAGACACTGTTTGGACGGCGGACTCGACGGTACTCACCCCGCAAAAGCCGGTGACGCTCACCTATACAAACCCGCAAGGGGTACGCTTCCAGCTGCAATTCGCGGTCGACGCGAATTACATGTTCAGCGTCCGCCAGTCGGTCGCCAATCCCAGCGCCCAGGCGGTGAAGCTGCGCCCCTATGCGCTGATCTCGCGCAACGGGTTGCCACATGAGCTTGACACATGGACCAATCATGTCGGCCCGGTCGGCGTGTTCGGGCGTGGCGCCAATTACGACATCACTTACCCCAACCTCCAAGGCCAGAGCCCCAGCTTTTGGGGCCGCATCTTTGGGTCGAATGCCAAGGCGGGCGAGAATTATTTCGATCACCAAGGCGGTTGGCTGGGGTTTGGCGACATTTATTGGCTCACCGCGCTGATCCCCGACCAGGGAGCGCAGGTCCATGCCGGATTCAAAGGCGCGGGCGAAACGTTCCAGGCCGATTACACGCAGAACCCGATAACCGTTCCCGCAGGCCGCGTAGCGATGCAGACCAGCCGCTTCTTCGCTGGCGCCAAGGAAGTCGAACTGATCGACGGCTATCAAGACAAGGGCGGGATCGAAAATTTCGACAAGGCGATCGACTGGGGTTGGTTCCGGATCATAGAAAAACCGATCTTCTATTATCTTGATCTGCTGTCGAAACTGATCGGCAATTTCGGCGTGGCGATCATCGCGCTGACGATCACGGTGCGTGGCCTGCTCTTCCCGATCGCCCAGCGCCAGTTCGCCTCGATGGCGAAGATGAAGGCGATCCAGCCCAAGCAGAAGGCGATCCAGGAGCGCTTCGCCGACGACAAGGCACGCCAGCAGCAGGAGATCATGGCGCTCTATAAGGCCGAAGGCGTGAACCCGCTGGCTGGTTGCCTGCCGGTGCTGCTGCAAATTCCGATCATGTACGCGCTCTACAAGGTGCTGCTGCTGACGATCGAAATGCGCCATCAGCCTTTCGCGCTGTGGATTCACGATCTGTCGGCGCCCGACCCAGCGACGATCCTCAATGGCTTCGGTACCTTTGGCTATAGCCTGCCACCGTTTCTGGCGATCGGCGTGATCCCAGTGCTGCTCGGCATCTCGATGTACTTCCAATTCAAGCTCAACCCCGCGCCGATGGACGAAGCGCAGAAGCAGGTCTTCGCGATCATGCCTTGGATGCTGATGTTCGTGATGGCGCCGTTCGCGGTGGGGCTGCAACTGTACTGGATCACGTCGAACGTCCTTACCATCCTCCAGCAGCGGCTGCTCTATGCGCGGCATCCGGAGATGCTGGCGCCCGCCAAATGAGCATGTCGGACGAAGCGCTTGAGGCAGCGCGCAAGATTTTCGCCGGGCCGATCGGTTTCCTTCGCTCCGCGCCGAGCCTGGAATTCCTGCCCGATCCGGTGGCGCCGGAGATCGCCTTCGCAGGCCGATCGAATGTCGGTAAATCCTCGCTGCTCAACGCGCTATGCGGCCGCAATGCCCTTGCGCGCACTTCGAACACGCCGGGCCGCACGCAGGAGTTGAACTTCTTCGATGTCGGCGGTGAGCCGCCGCTGCTGCGGCTGGTCGATATGCCCGGCTATGGCTTCGCCAAGGCGCCCCCAGCGATCGTGAAGAGGTGGCGCTATCTGGTGAACGATTTCTTGCGCGGCCGCGCGGTGCTGAAACGCACGCTGGTGCTAATCGACGCGCGCCACGGGGTGAAGCCGGTCGACCGCGAGATGCTCGACATGCTCGACAAGGCGGCGGTGAGCTACCGGCTGGTGCTGACCAAAGCCGACAAAATCAAGGCGAGCGAGCTCGACGCGGTGTTCCGCGCCACCGCCGCCGAAGCGCGCGCGCGCCCGGCCGCACATCCCGAGATCCTCGCCACCTCCAGCGAAAAGGGCATGGGCATCGCCGAACTGCGCGCGGCGGTGCTCGAGGCGGTCGATCCCGCGTTGCTGGGCTAGCGCGGCTCGATCCGCCCGGCTAAGCCTGCGGCCCATGAAGCTCATCATCGGCAACAAGGCCTATTCTTCCTGGTCGCTGCGCGGCTGGCTCGCGTGCAAGCAATCCGCGCTGCCTTTCGAGGAAGCGGTGGTGCCGCTGTTTGACGCCGATTGGGACCAGCGCCGCCAGGGCGACGAATTCGCCCCCTCCAGCGGCAAGGTGCCGGTGCTGTGGGATGGCGAGGTGGTGGTGTGGGACAGCCTCGCCATCGTCGAATATCTCAACGAGAAATCGGGCGGCGACAAATTCTGGCCGCAAGACGCGGCGGCGCGGGCGATGGCGCGATCGATGGCGGCGGAGATGCATTCGGGTTTCGGCGCTTTGCGCCGGGAATGCCCGATGAACATCCGCCAGGCCTTTCCCCCGCGCGAGCAGAAGCCCGAAGTGCTTGCCGATCTTCAGCGGATCATGGAGCTTTGGGCACAAGCCCGCGCCCGGTTCGGCGGCGACGGCGATTTCCTGTTCGGCGCGTTTGGCGCGGCCGACATTATGTTCGCGCCCGTCTGCACGCGCATCGTCACTTGGTCGCTGCCCGTAGCCCGCTTCGCGCCCGCATATATCGACGCGGTTCTGCACCACCCCTTCCTTCAAGACTGGATCGCCGCCGCGCAGGAAGAGGAGTGGGTAATCGAACAATATGAGACGCCAGCACGGACCTAGCGCAGCCGTTTCGTCGGATAGGGCGTCCCATCCTTGTGGAAATGGCCGTCCGCGCTGAACGTCATATCGATGTCCGAATAGCTTCCTCTGCCATCCCGGTCGCCCGCCGAAATGGCGATGAACACGGCGTCGTCGGCGCTCCGGTTCACCAGATGGTGACCGTTCGCCACCCCCTTGGGCCAGACCGCGACATCGCCCGCGCGAAGCAACGTCTCGCCGCCATCCTCGATCAGCACCGCCTCGCCCGCCAGCATCGCCACCAGCTCGTCCTCAGCCGCGTGCCAATGGCGCTGCGACGACCAGGCGCCGGGCTTGAGCACGACATGGCTCACGCCGAACTCGGTGAGCCCGCCTGCGGGCGCCAGGCGGCGCCACCAGCGGCCCGCGACGGGCGCGTCGAAAGGCGGCGGATAACCGGTCGCGTTGCTTTGGGGGATTGATGCGAGGTCGAGCTTGGGCAAGGGACACCTCCTATGTCCAGTCTGCCCGATCCCATCGAACTCACCAAGGCCCTGATCGCGTGTGAGAGCGTCACCCCCGCGCGCGGACCTGTGTTTGACGTGCTCGAAGCCGCGCTCGCCCCGCTCGGCTTCGCGGTCGAGCGTTTCGTGGCGGGGGAGGTGCCGGACGGGCCGGTCGAGAATTTACTCGCGGTGCGCGGTGGCGGCGGGCGACACTTCGCCTTCGCCGGGCATCTCGACGTGGTGCCGCCGGGCCAAGGCTGGACTCACGGCGCGTTCGAGCCGGTCGAAACGGGCGGATTGCTCTACGGGCGCGGTGCGGTCGACATGAAGGGCGCGATCGCCGCCTTCGTCGCCGCGGCGGCGCGCGTACCGGTCGAGGCTGGGACGCTTTCGCTGATCATCACCGGCGATGAGGAAGGCCCGGCTGTGTTCGGCACGCGCGCGCTGATGGCGCGCATGGCGGAACGCGGCCTAAAACCCGATGCCTGCCTGGTCGGCGAGCCGACCTCGGTCGACCGGCTGGGCGACATGATCAAGATCGGCCGGCGCGGATCGGTGAACATCTGGATCGACGTGCCCGGCCGCCAGGGCCATGTCGCCTATCCGCATCTGGCGGACAATCCGGTCCCGAAGCTCGTGCGTGCGCTCGCCGCGCTCGACGCGCTGGTGCTCGACGAAGGGACCGCGTGGTTTCAGCCCTCCAATCTAGAGATCACCGAGCTGGAGGTGGGCAATCCCGCGACCAATGTGATACCGGCCCGCGCCAAGGCGCGGCTGTCGATCCGCTTCAACGACCGCCACCGGGGCGATGCCCTGGCCGACCGGGTAGCGGCGATCGTGCGAGAGCACGCGCCAGAGGCCGTCATCATCCCGCGCGTCTCGGGCGAGGCGTTCCTTACGCCGCCCGGAGCGCTCTCCACGCTGGTTGCTCGCGCCATCGAGCAGCGCACCGGCATCGCGCCCGAACTCTCGACCACTGGAGGCACCTCCGACGCGCGTTTCCTGTCGGCGTTATGCCCCGTGGTCGAGTTCGGGCTGGTCAATGCAACGATGCACAAGCTCGACGAGGCGGTGGCGATCGACGATCTGCGGGTGCTTACAGACATTTACGCCGATATCGCCGCCGCCGCGCTCAGCGAAAGCTCCGCCGCGACAGATCAATGACCATCGCAACCAGGACGACGAGCCCGGCGCCCCCGCCGAACGCCACCGCTGCCGACGGATCGCGTGCCACCGCAACTCGGAACGGCAGCACCCAAGGAAACCAATCCGCCTGATCCGTCTGCGTGATCGCGACAGCGAGCGCGACCAAGGTGCCGCCTACGCCGACTCCGAGCGGCACGACGAAGTTGGCAAAGCGCATCGCCGCCCAGAGTTGCAATGCTGTCATGAGCAACCCCGCTACAAGCACCTGGCCCAGGTGCGTGGCCCAACTCGCCCATAGCAGTGGCCCCACCGGCATCCTGCCACTCAATAGCCCCCCGGCGCTTGCCCCGACGAGCGCGAACACAATCATTAGCACGCTCATCAACGCCACCGCCGCAAGCACGACCAAGGCCTTTGCAGTGAACACCCGCCAGCGCGCGATCGGCAGCGCGAGCAGATGATCCCAGCCCCGACCGCGATATTCGATCTGTGCCACCAGCGTGCTGAACACCGCGAGACACATCGGCAACAGGAACAGCGTCCATAGCGGTAGCGCGAACTGGCCGATGATGCTCGCCCAGGCGGGCGCACGTTGATTAGTCGCCATCGCCAACGCCGCGAGCAGACCCGGCAGCGCCGGCGCGCACAAAGCGAACAACAGCGCGAGGGAACCGCCGAGCTTGCGCCATTCGGTGCGCAGCAGCGCGATCATGCCGCCAGCGCCTCGCTCTCGCGATAAACCTGCTCGAGCGTCCAGGGCTCGGGCACGAGCGCAAACACGGCGATGCCTGCGCCAACCAGCGCAACGTTGGCGCGCGACGTGAGCACCGCTACCTGGTCAGCCCCTGGGCAATGCAGGTGAAGCGCGCCCGCTCCCGCCGCGACCGCCTCCATTCCCAGACCCTGCAAGACCGCGACGCCCCGCGCGGCATCGTCGAGCTCGATACGCACCCGGCGACCACCCGCCTGCAGCGCGCCGATTTCGGCCTGGAGCACCAGCCGCCCGCCGCGCATCAAGCCAACCACGGTTGCGACACGCTCCACCTCGGCCAGCAAGTGGCTGGAGACGAACACTGTCGCACCAACCCGATCGGGCAGCGATTGGACCAGATCGCGCATAGCGATGATGCCGTCGGGATCGAGCCCGTTGGTCGGCTCGTCCAGCAGGAGTAGTTGCGGTGTGCCAAGCAGCGCGCGGGCCAGCGCCAGCCGTTGCTTCATCCCCAACGAATAGCCGCCCACCCGCCGCGACGCGGCCGCACGCAGACCGACAATCTCGAGCACACGAGCCACCTCGCGCTTCGGCAGGCCAAGCAACCGGCGCGTCATGTCGAGGTTCGTTTCCCCGGAAAGGTGATCGTAAAGGCTGGGGCTTTCCACAAACGCACCCACGCCGCTCAAGGCGCCACGGCGTTCGCGCGCCAAGCTTCGCCCCAGCAGCCGCACGTCGCCCGCATCTGGCCGCAACAGCCCCAACAGCAGCCGCATCGTCGTCGTCTTGCCCGCCCCATTTGGGCCGAGAAAGCCATAGATGCTTCCGGTCGGCACCCGCAGGGCCAAGTCAAAAACACCTATCCGCGCGCCGAATCGCTTGGTCAGGCTGTCCGTTTCAATGGCGAACATTACGCCGCTCTAATCAAGCTAGCGCGGGGCGGCCAGTCCTACCCCGCGAGCGCCCAACGCTTGGAGCCCTGGCTCCAAGTAATGAACGCCTCCTCCGGCATGGGCCGCGCGATGGCATAGCCCTGGATCACGTCACAGCCCATCAGCCGTAGCATCTCGGCTTGGTCCAGCGTCTCGATGCCTTCGGCCACCGCCTCGCAGCCAAGGCCATGGATCAGCCCGATCATTGCCTGCACGATCGCGCGTGCCTGGGGCTGTTCGGTAATCGGCTCGATCAGGCTTCGATCGAGCTTTACCCGATCGACCGGCAAGCTACTGAGCCGCGCGAGATTCGAATAGCCGGTGCCAAAATCGTCGATTGCGATCCGCGCCCCGTCGTCGCGCAGCGCGGTGATCGCGGCGAGCGTCTCGTCACCGCAATGCATCGCCAGCGTCTCGGTGATCTCCAGCTCGAGCAGCCGCGCGGGCGCGTCGGCGGCGCGCATCGCCGCGCGCAGCTGGTGGAAGAACTGCGATTGATCAAGTTGGCGCGCCGAAATGTTGATCGCGAGGCGCTGCTCGATCCCCATCCGTCCCCAGCGGGCAATGGTTTCAGCGATCGTTTCGATCACCCATTCGCCGATCTCCAAGATCAGACCGGTTTCCTCAGCGCGCTTGATGAAGCTGCCGGGCAGTGTCAGCCCTAAGCGCGGATGCTGCCAGCGCAGCAGTGCTTCAGCAGCAACGATCTCGCCCGTGGCTGCGGCAACCTGTGGCTGGAAAGCGAGCGAGAATTCGCGCCGGTCGATCGCGGCGCGCAGATCAGCCTCGAGCTGGGCACGTTCGGCAAGCTCGTGCGCCAGCTTATCGCTGAACATTTCGACCCGTCCGCGACCGCGGGCTTTTGCTTCGTACATCGCGGCATCGGCCGCGCGCATCAGATCGGTTAGGTTCGCGCCATGGTCCGGCCGCCAGGCCACGCCGATCGAGGCCCCGATCGACACGTCGGTATCGGCCAGCTCGAAACTCTCGGACAGCGCGAAGAGAACGCCGCGCGCGACGCGTTCGGCGGCCAGTTTGTCGGCGAGCTGCGGCAGGAACAGGGTGAACTCGTCCCCCGCCAGCCGGCCGAGCAACGGCGCGGGTGCTCCCTCCACGGCGAAGCGCTCGGCGACCGCCCGCAGGCGGTTGGCGACCATGGCGAGCAGCATGTCGCCCATCGCGTGGCCGAGGGTATCGTTTACCGACTTGAAGCGATCGAGATCGACGAACAGTAGCGCAGCCCGCTGGTCAGCGGTCACGTCGCAGAGCAGCCGCTCGGCGCCGCGACGAAAATGGGTGCGGTTTGGCAGCCCCGTCACCGGGTCGAACATCGCCAGCCGATGGACGCTCTCGAGATTGGCGGCGACCTGACGGAATAGCACGTCGATCGCGTTGCCGAGCTTCGGCACGCGTTCCCCGACCAGCCGGGGCAAGGGCGAGTCCAGATCGCCATGGCCGGCACGTTCGAGCCGCGCGATCGCGGCATCGATCGCCTCTGCAACACTCGCCAGCTGGCGCTGTGCCGAGGCCCAGCAGAAGGTAGCACATACGATGGCGGGGATCAGCGCGTGGGCGATGCTCTCGCGGTCGAGCTGGCCGTCAAACGTCGCCGCCAGAGCCAGCACGAAGGCGACAAGCCCCGCGCAGAGCGCGAACGTAAAAGCTCGGCCTTTGAGCGACGCACCAGCCATCGATCGACAGAAACCTTACCAAGCGCGGGCTTGATGCACGTCACTTGCCTCCCCGTGCTGCCCGAAACAGGTTAACAATTCGTCCCTTTGGGACGTCGCAGCACCAGATAGAGCGCGCCGGCACCGCCGTGGCGGGGATGCGCCGCGCGCACCGCGGCAATCGACCCGGCGTGGCGCGATGCGGCGAGCCAGTCTCCGACCGCGGCACGGATGCGCCCGCGCGCATGGGGACGCTCGCTCTCCGGGCGGGGCGGGCGGCCGGTAACAAGCAGCAGCAGGCGATCACCGCGTAGGATCGCCCGCGCGAGTGCTTGATCGAGAGCGTGATAAGCGCTGTCGAGCGTATGGCCGTGAAGATCGATGCTGCTATCGGGCGCGACCAGGCCTCGCGCGAGGCGGCGGTCCCAGCTCGCGTCAAGCGTGGTGCCGGGCGCGGGCGCGCGTGGGGGGACGGGCTTGGCATGTCGGACCGGAGTCGCTGCAGGCGGTGGTGACGCAGCGCGACTGGCGGATGAAGGCACCGCCGCGACTTCCGGTACGAGCGGGGGCGTCGGCGCCAGCGGGCGCACGCTGGCGATCACGCGCCGCCATAGCGCCGCTTCCTCAGCGCTGAGGCGTCGCCCCGCCAAGCGAACCTCCGTTCCGCGCGAGTGCGCCCTTGGGCAGAAGCAGCCATGCGGTTCCCCGCGCGCTCATCCCGCCGGCGATCGCGCGTGCTTCCTCGCCCGCGCCCCAATAGGTATCGACCCGGTTAGCGCCCTTGATCGCGCCTCCCGTATCTTGCGCGATCCAAATGCCACTCGCCTCGGCACGATCGAGCGACAGCAAAATTGGCGCACCCAGGGGAATGAAGCGCGGATCGGCGGCGACGCTTGCCCGCGCCAACACGGGATAGCCGAGCGCACCCTGGGGCGGACCGGACTGTTCGCGGAAGAACACATAGCTCTTATTCTCGCGCATCAGCGCCCGGCCCTGCTCTGGATTGGCGCGGAGCCACCCGATGATCCCCTGCATCGAGGCCTGACCTGGCGCGAGCAGTCCGCGCTCGCGCAATTTGGCGCCGATGCCGGTATAGTCGCGGCCGTTCTGCGTTTCATAGCCCAGCCGTACGATGCCGCCGTCGGGCAGGCGCAAGCGGCCCGATCCCTGCACCTGCAGGAAAAACAGCTCGATAGGATCGGCCGCCCAGGCGATGATCGGCGCGCGCGTTTCGATCGCACCATCCTCGATCTCGCCGCGCTCAAAATAGGGGACGAAGCGTGTGCCGTCGACGCGGCCACGGATGCGCTTACCGACGAGCGCATCGCTGAACTGACCAAGATCGACCTCGATCAAGTCGCGCGGGCGGCCATAGATCGGAACATAGCCAGGCTGGGGTTTCCGCGCGCCGGCGATCTCGGGTTCGTAATAGCCGGTCGCGAACGCCTTGCCATCGCCAACCTGCACCGCCTCGAATTGTGTGGCGAAGAAGTTCACTGCCTCGGTGTCGCGCGCAGTGCCGGCCGCGGCACAGGCTGCTTGCCAGTCGTCGGGGCGGGTCAAGCCACTCGCATCCGTGCGGCGAGCCAGCGCTGGGCAACTGGTCCGAAAGGCCGCGAGCGCGCGCGCTGCTTGCGCGGGATCAAGCGTGAGTGTTGAAAGCGACGGGCCGGCGAGCAGCCCAGCAGCAACGGCGCTCGCGACCCCGGCTCCAGGCGCTGGCGCTGGAACCGGCGGCAGCGGCGTCGCGGGAATTGGCTTGGCCACCCGCCCGACGGAAGGGCGGGAAACCGGCGCTGGCGGCACGATTTGCGCGGCACAACCGGCCAAGAAACCGGCCATGACAATGGGGGACAGGCGGATCATCATGCTTCGGGCTTAGCCAAGCCCAACAGCTTCGTCACGATGGTTCCCACGTCTCTTGGCGCGATAGGCCCCGACCCCGGGGGAGCAATCGTCCCTCCGCGCTTAGACCTCGTCGGTTTCGGCGAGCTTCCAGTTTGGATCGTTGCCACGCAGCGTGCGCATGAAGGTCCACAGCTCATGCGTCGTTACCGCGTCCGACAGCGAGCCGGCGACCACATTGCCGTCCTTGTCGCGGGTGACAGCGGCAATGTCGGCGTCGATCCGCACGGCGATCCGCGCTACCCGCCCATCGAGACGGGCATTGGTTATCAACGCGCGCTCGATTGTAACCAGCCGGTTGTCCAGCACCTGCCCCGCCGCTTCGCGCTCATCGATCGCGGCGATGAAGCTGTCGCGTACCTCGGACTCGCAAAGCCAGTCGAGCGTCTCGCGATCACCTTTCCAATAGGCATCGAGGATCATGCCATAGGCACCCTTCGCGCCATCGAGGAACCGCGACACATCGAAGCTGGGATCAGCGGCGATGATCGCGCGCAAGCCCTGCTCGGCGCCACCCTCGATCGTGCGCGGCCCCGAATCGCGTGCTTCGCCCAACGGCTCGGGCGCGCGAGCAAGCGGCAGCGGCGCGCGACGCTCCTCGGCGGGTTTTGGCAGCGGCTGCTCGTGGCCAGTCCGCTTGCCGAGCACCATGTAGAGGCGCAGCGCAAGAAAGGCAGCGACCATGATCAGCAGGACAAGGTAAACCACTGGGCCTCCAGGCATCGCAGGAACCGCCAACATAGGCGCCTTGGCCCCGGTTTCAAATAGGCCAAGCCGTGATGTTGCCCGCTGGCGTTGAACTGTGCAAGCGGCGCTGCTACGGCGCTCGCCACACGCGGCGGGCTTGATCCGCCATAATCAGAGAAAAGGGTTTTTGATGAGTGAAGATACGGCCGGCTTCGGCGGCGCGGCGACGGGCAATGGCGAACTGGGCGCCGAGGATATGCCGGTGGTCGGGATCATTTCGCAATATGTGAAGGATCTCTCGTTCGAAAACCCCAATGCGCCGGCCATTTTCCAGACGCAGGGCCAGCCGCGCATCGACGTGCAGTTCAACATCGCCGCACAACAAGTGGGGGACGATGTGCATGAAGTGGTGCTGAAGATCGACGCGCGTTCGGAGATCGACGGCAAGGTCGCGTTCGTGGTCGACCTTGCTTATGCGGGGCTGTTCGCGGTGCGCAACATCCCGGCCGAGCATCTTCAGCCCTTCATGCTGGCCGAAGCGCCGCGGTTGATCTTCCCGTTCGCCCGCCGCGTGCTGGCGGACGCGGTGCGCGACGGCGGCTTCCCGCCGCTAATGCTCGATCCGATCGATTTCGGCGCGCTGTACATGCAGCAGGCGCAGGGCCAGATCGAAGGCGACGGCGGCACGCCGGTTGGCCATGCCTGAGGGCTGTCCTGGCGACGCCCGTCTAACGCGCTGCTTCCCTGGCAGAGGCCCGGGCTCAGCATCATGCCGCACCCAACTATAGCGCTTCCTGATGGCCCTCGCCGCCGCTGGACCTCGGCCTTCGCCGGGCGAGGAGGTTGGCGAGGCTGGGGCGCCAGCGTGCGGGTAGTCCAAACCGGATGAACCTCGCCCGTGCCCTTGGATCGGTCGGCGGCCTGACGCTCGCGAGCCGCGTGCTCGGGCTGGTGCGCGACTCGTTGTTCGCGCGCTTCGTCGGCGCGGGGTTCGCGTCGGACGCGTTCCTGATCGCGTTCCGCCTGCCCAACATGTTCCGCGCCCTGTTCGCCGAAGGGGCGTTCAGCGCGGCGTTCATCCCGATGTTTAACAAGCGCGTCGCGGAGGAAGGCGGCGGGCTGAAGGCGGGGCTCGCCTTTGCCGAGGATGCATTGTCGGTACTGCTACCGGTACTGATCGCCATGCTGCTGCTGCTGGAGCTGGCGGCGTGGCCGGTCACCTTCCTGCTTTCGGGCGGGTTCGGCGATGTGAGCCCGGCGCAATTCGATTACGCGGTCGGCCTGTCGCGGCTGACCCTGCCCTATCTGCTGCTGATCTCACTCGTCTCGCTGTTTGGCGGCATCTTGAACTCGCTCCAGAAATTCTGGGTCAATGCCGCAGCACCCATCCTGCTCAATGCGACGCTGATCGCGGCGCTCCTCCTCTTCCACAGCGACCTGCCCCTTATCACCACGCGCAATCAGGCAATTGCGGTGACCGTGTCGGGTGCGCTCCAGCTCGCTTGGCTCGTCTGGGCCTGCGCCCGGGCGAAGGTCGTGCTGAAGCTCAAGCGACCGCGCTGGACGGCGGATGTCAAACGGCTGCTCGCGCTGATCGGACCGGCGGCGGCGGGCGCGGGCGCGGTACAGATCAATCTCGTCATCTCGACCGCACTCGCGGCGCGGCTGCTGCCAGCCGGGTCGGTGACATACATCTATCTGGCCGATCGGCTGAACCAGCTGCCGCTCGGGTTGGTCGGCATCGGGCTTGGCACGGTGCTGCTGCCAACGATCTCGCGCCAATTGGGCGGTGGCGAGGAAGCCGCCGCGATGGATACGCAGAACCGCGGCCTTGAACTTGCGTTGTTCTTCACCCTGCCCGCGACCGTCGCGCTGATCGTCTGTGGCCTGCCGATCGCGGCGACGCTCTACCAGCACGGCAAGTTCACCCCTGCCGATACGGTCGCCACCGCGCAAGCGCTGGCCGCTTTCTCGGTCGGCCTGCCGAGCTACATCCTCGTGAAAGTGCTCACCCCAGGCTTTTATGCCCGGCATGACACCAAGACGCCGGTGAAGTTCGCGACCTGGGCGATTGGCCTCAACATCGTCTTCAACCTAGCGCTGATCATCCCGCTTAAGCATATGGGGCCGCCACTCGCGACCGCGCTGTCGAGCAGCGCCAATGTCGCCCTGCTCTACTGGACGCTTCGGCGGCGCGGACATTTCGAGCCCGATATACAGCTGCAACGCCGCGCCTGGCGGCTCGCGGTCGCCGCGCTCATCATGGGCGCGGCGCTGTGGCCGCTCAACGCGCTTTTCCTGCCTTACACGACGGGTCCGAGTCTCACCCGCTGGGGCGCGATGGCGCTGCTGGTCGCGCTCGGCGGCTTGGTCTATGCCGTCGCCTGTTTCGTCACCCGGGCCTATCTGCCCAGCGATCTCAAAGCGGCGCTGCGCCCGCGCCGCGCCAAATCCTAAGGAGCCCCATGCGCGTCGTCTCCGGCATTCAGCCCACCGGCAATCTCCACCTTGGCAATTACCTTGGCGCGATCAAGCAATGGGTGGCGATGCAGGACGCGGTGGCCGCGCAAGGCGGCGAATGCCTGTTTTTCCTGGCTGACCTCCACGCGCTCACCCAGCCGGTGATCGCCGCCGAGCTTGCCGCCAATACGATCGACATGGCGGCGACGCTGATTGCCTGCGGGATCGATCCGGCGAAGGCGATCCTGTTCAATCAAGCGCGCGTACCCGCTCACTCGGAACTCGCCTGGATCTTGGGCGGCACCGCGCGGATGGGCTGGCTCAATCGTATGACGCAATGGAAAGACAAGGCCGGCAAAAACCGCGAGGGCGCGAGTGTCGGCTTGTTTACCTATCCCGTGCTGCAAGCGGCCGATGTGCTCGTCTATCAGGCGACGCATGTTCCCGTGGGCGAGGACCAGAAGCAGCATCTGGAACTCGCGCGCGACATCGCGACCAAGTTCAACGCTGATTTCGCGGTCGAGCTGTTCCCGCTGCCCGAACCGCTCGTCAGCGAGGCGGCACCGCGCATCATGAGCCTGCGCGATGGCAGCGCCAAAATGTCGAAGTCCGATCCCTCCGACGCCTCACGGATCAATCTGATCGACGATGACGATGCGATCGCGCAGAAGATCAAGAAGGCCAAAACCGATCCCGAGCCCTTGCCGGAATCGCTCGAAGCGCTGGCTCAGCGGCCCGAGGCGCGCAATTTGGTGACGATCTACGCCGCGCTTGCCGACGAACGCCCGGAGGCCGTGATCGCGCGCTTCGCTGGCCAGGGATTCGGGTCGTTCAAGCCCGCGCTCGCCGATCTGGCCGTGGCGGTGCTCGCCCCGATCCGCTCACGACTTTTGGCCCTGCGCGAAGACCGCGCCGCCGTGGCGCGGGCACTGGTAACTGGCGCCGAGCGTGCCGAGGCGATCGCCCGGCCAACCCTGCTCGCCGCGCAAGCGGCCGTTGGCCTGCAAGTGTAGCGGCCACCGCGAGTTTAACATGGAAACAACTGGATTTCGCCGCGCGTTCAAGCACTATTCAGTTAGCCCGTGCGATGCGTGCGGGCAGACGCACCGGCGTGTTCAGCGCCCGGTCAGCTAGGACCTTGTCGCGATGAAGAAATTTGTGATCGCCGCCGCAGCCGCTCTGGCCCTTGCCGGCTGTGCCGAACCCTTCAGCGCGCGCGTGTCGCGCTTCCAGCAACTGCCCGCGCCGCAGGGGCAAAGCTTCTATGTTCAGGCCGCCGATCCGGCGCTTCAGGGCGGGCTGGAATTCAGCCAATACGCCAATCTGGTCGCCGCCGAACTGACCCGGCAAGGCTATCGCCAGGCTGCGGACCCGACGGGCGCCGAACTGGTCGTGAAGTTCCGCTACGGCGTTGATCGCGGGCGAGAAAAGGTCGTGTCGTCGCCGGGGTTCGGCTATGGTTATGGCTATCCCTATGGCGGCTTTTACGGACGCCGGGCGTTCGTTTACGGCTTTTATGATCCGTTCTTCTATGGGCCGGGACTCGGCGAGTTTGGCGGCTTTGGCGGATCGGACGTGCGCAGCTACACCGTGTTCACCAGCGAGTTGCGGCTGGAAATCGACCGCGCCGATTCGGGCCAGCGCCTGTTCGAGGGCACCGCGCGCGCCCAGTCGGACACCGATGATTTGACCAAGCTCGTGCCCAATCTGGTCGAAGCAATGTTCACCGGGTTCCCCGGCAATTCGGGGCAGACGGTGAAGATCACTGTCGCTCCCCAAAAACGGGCGGCTTAAGCCCTGAAAAAGCGGGATTAATCACCCACACGCACGATCGCCGTCGCGAGCCGTTCGGCTTCGGCGGCGTCGTGCGTTACCATCAGGATCGGCAGCGCCAGCACGTCGCGCAGCCGCTCGATCAGCGTCATGATCTCGGCGCGGCGAGCCGCGTCGAGGAAGCTAAGCGGTTCATCCAGCAGCAAAAAGCGCGGACCCGAGAGCAACGCGCGACCAATCGCCACGCGCCGCGCCTCGCCGCCCGAAAGCGAGCGCGGCCAGCGATCGAGCAGATGGCCGATGCCGAGCAGATCCAGCACCAGCCGCGGGTCTAGCCCCTCCCCCATGCGGCGGCCATAGGCCAGGTTGCCGCGCACCCGCAGATGGGGAAACAGCCGTGCATCCTGGAACACATAGCCCGCGCGGCGCCGCTCCGGGGCAATGTCGATCCCCTCTCCGGCATCGAAAAACACCTCCCGCGCAACCTCGACGCGGCCCGCGGCAGGCCGGTGCAGCCCCGCGACCATGTTAAGCAGCGTCGTTTTGCCCGCGCCCGACGGCCCGAACACAACCGTGATGCCGGGTCCGCTTGCGAAGCGCACCGCGATCTCGCGCTCGCCGAGCACGGTCCGCACATCGACCGCGAAGACAGGATCAGACGCCATGCCGCCCCCGCCCCTGGCGCCGCGCGAGCCACTCGGCCGCGACCAACGCCGCGAGCGCCAGCGCGATGGACGCCACCGCCAGCCGCGTCACCGCCCCTTCCCCGTCCGGCGATTGCAGCGCCGAATAGATGGCGAGCGGCAGCGTCTGCGTCTCGCCGGGCACATTGCCGACAAAGGTGATCGTCGCGCCGAACTCGCCGATCGAGCGGGCGAAGCCCAGCACCAGCGCGGCGAGCACGCCGGGCAGGCTGAGCGGCACGGTGATCGTCCAGAACACCCGCCAGCGCCCGGCGCCCAGGGTGCGCGCCGCCGCTTCCAGCCGGGGATCGACCGCCTCGATCGAGAGGCGGATCGCGCGCACCATCAGCGGCAGCGCCATCACGGCGGCGGCGAGGGCGGCGCCGGTCCAACGGAAAATCAGGCTCACGCCGACGCGGGCGAGCAGCGCGCCCAGTGGTCCATCAGGCGCGAAGGCGATCAGCAGCAGCCAGCCGGTGACGACCGGCGGCAGCACCAGCGGCAGATGCACCAGCGCGTCGAGCACGATCTTGCCGGGAAAGCGCCCGCGCGCCAGCAACCACGCCAGCAGGAACGCCACCGGCAACGCCACCGCCATCGCCGCCGCGCCCACCTGCAGCGTCAGCGCGACGATCGCCGCCTCGCCCCCCGTAGCGTTCAAAGCGAGAAGCCGCGCGCCCGGAACAGCGCCCGCCCCTCGGCGCTCAACAGATAACGGCGAAAGCCCTCCGCGCTCGCCCGCGCGCCCTTCAGCCGGGCGACGGGGTAGAAAATCGGCGCATGGCTGCCCGGCGGAAAGGTCGCGAGCACGCGCACCGCGCGCGAGGCGCGGGCGTCGGTCGCATAGACGATGCCGAAGCGCGCCGCCCCGCGTTCGACCAGCGCCAGCGCCGCGCGCACATTCTCGGCCCGCACCACCCCGCGCTCGACCGCGCGCCACGCGCCGAGCGATTCGAGCGCCTGCTGGGCATAGCGCCCTGCCGGCACGCCGCTGGGGTCGGCGATGGCGAGCGGCCCGCCGCCGACCAGCGCCGCGAGCGCCCCCGTCTGCCCGATCGCCAGCCGGTCCCGGTTGGCGCGCGGCGCGATCAGCACCAGCATATTGCCCGCCAGCGTCGCCCGGCTTTCCGGTTCGATCGCACCGCGCCGCGCGAGCCAATCCATCCAGTCGCTATCGGCCGAGACGAACAGATCGGCGCGCGCCCCGCTCGCGGCCTGCCGCGCGAGCGCCGAGGAAGCGGCGAACGACAGCACCGGCCGCGCATGACCCGCCGCCGCCCAACGATCGGCGGCGTCGTTCAACACCTCCTGAAGGCTGGCGGCGGCGAGCACCAGCGGCGGGTCGTCCGCCGGCGCCGCGACGACGGGCGCGGCAAGCGCCAGCCAGGCGAGCAGGCCCAAGATCAGCCGAAGCATCGTTCCTCCGCGTGCATATATCCACCGCGATATAGCACAGCGAATGAGGGCGACCAGACTAACCCGGCACCGCGATCGGCGACCCGATGCAAGCCGCGCGTCGCCACCGGCCTCGCCATCCGGTCGTCCCTCGGGGGAAGCGGCCACGCATCGCGCGCGGCCGCTTCACCTTCATTTCTTGCCGATCTTGTCCATCGCGTCGCGGCCGTAATTGGTGATCAGCTCGCCGATCTGGCGCGCCTGATCCACCGCGCGGCTGCCTTGTTCCCGCAGGAAATCGGCCTGGATGCGCAGCACTTCGCCCACATCCTTGGCTTGCGCCGCCGCGCGCATCGCCGCGAAGGCCTGCCGGGTATTCTCCTCGGCCTGATCGAGCAGCCGCATCCCGAGCTCGCTGCCCGCCGCGGCCATGCGCTCGCCCGAGGCGCGCATCTGCTCGCCCGCCGCGCGCATCTGGGCGCCGATCTGCTCGCCCGCCCCCTGCGCGGCGTGCAAGCCTTCGTTGATCGTCTGGTTCGTGTCGGTCGCCATGAACTGTTCCTCGTTGGAGTCGTGCCGCCCGCGCGGCGGACGATAGCAGCGCGGCCGCCAACGCGGAAGCGTCGTCAGGCGGCGTCGCCCATCCGCAGTGCCGCGATGAAAGCCTCTTGCGGGATGCTCACCGAGCCGTACTCGCGCATCCGCTTCTTGCCTTCCTTCTGTTTTTCCAGAAGCTTGCGCTTACGGGTCGCGTCGCCGCCATAGCATTTGGCGGTAACGTCCTTGCGCAGCGCGGCGATCGTCTCGCGCGCGATCACCTTGCCACCGATCGCCGCCTGGATCGGAATCTTGAACAGATGGCGCGGGATCAGATCCTTCAGCCGCTCGCACATATGCCGCCCGCGCGCCTCGGCGGCGGAGCGGTGGACGATCATGCTGAGCGCGTCGACCGGCTCGTTGTTCACCAGGATCGACATCTTCACCAGATCGCCCTCGCGATAGCCGATCTGGTGATAATCGAAGCTCGCATAGCCGCGACTGATCGACTTCAGCCGATCGTAGAAATCGAACACGACTTCGTTGAGCGGCAGCTCATAAGTCACCTGCGCGCGCCCGCCGACATAGGTCAGGTTCTTCTGGATGCCGCGGCGATCCTGGCAGAGCTTCAGGATCGCGCCGAGATGCTCGTCGGGCACATAGATGGTCGCCTCGATCCACGGCTCGGCGATTTCTTCGATCCGGTTGGGATCGGGCATGTCGGCGGGGTTGTGCAGCTCCGCCTCGCCACCGTCATGGGTGAGCTGCAGCTTATAGACCACCGAGGGCGCGGTGGTGATGAGATCGAGGTCGTATTCGCGCGTCAGCCGCTCCTGGATGATCTCCAGGTGGAGCAGCCCCAGGAAGCCGCAGCGGAAGCCGAAGCCGAGCGCGGCGGAGGTCTCCATCTCGAAGCTGAAGCTAGCGTCGTTCAGCCGCAGCTTGCCGATCGAATCGCGCAGTTTCTCGAAGTCGTTGGCGTCGACCGGGAACAGCCCGCAGAACACCACCGGCTGCACTTCCTTGAAGCCCGGCAGCGGGGCGTTGGCGGGCTTCTTCGCGTCGGTCAGCGTGTCGCCGACGCGGGCCTGCGCGATTTCCTTGATCTGCGCGGTGATGAAGCCGACTTCGCCGGGGCCAAGCTCACCCAATTGCTCGATCTTGGGGCGGAAGCAACCGACGCGATCGACCAGATGCTCGGTGCCGGCCTGCATGAACTTGATCTGCTGGCCCTTTTTCAGCACCCCGTCCATCACCCGCACAAGGATGACGACGCCGAGATAGGGGTCGTACCAGCTATCGACGAGCATCGCCTTCAACGGCGCGGCGGGATCGCCCTTCGGCCCGGGGATGCGCTTGACGATCGCCTCCAGCACATCATCAATCCCGATGCCCGATTTGGCGCTGGTGAGCACCGCCTCGCTCGCATCGAGCCCGATCACTTCCTCGATCTCGGCCTTCACCTTTTCGGGCTCGGCGGCGGGGAGATCGATCTTGTTGATCACCGGCACGATTTCGTGGTCGTGCTCGATCGACTGATAGACGTTGGCGAGCGTCTGCGCCTCAACCCCCTGCGCCGCGTCGACTACCA
Source organism: Sphingomonas sp. (assembly GCF_019746665.1). Classification (GTDB taxonomy): domain Bacteria; phylum Pseudomonadota; class Alphaproteobacteria; order Sphingomonadales; family Sphingomonadaceae; genus Sphingomonas. Next base: position 20,614 of record NZ_JAIERS010000024.1, read on the forward strand.
GCAACGCGCCCTCGCACGCCGCCAGACTGCGGCTGACTTCATAGGCGAAGTCGACATGGCCGGGCGTGTCCATCAGGTTCAGGACATAGGTTTCGCCGTCCTGCGCCTTGTAATCGAGCCGCACGGTCTGCGCCTTGATCGTGATGCCGCGCTCTTTCTCGATGTCCATGTTGTCGAGCACCTGCTCGGACATTTCACGATCGCTAAGCCCCCCGGTGCGCTGGATCAGGCGATCGGCGAGCGTCGACTTGCCATGGTCGATATGGGCGATGATCGAGAAATTGCGGATCTTCGAAAGCGGGGTCACGGGCGTCTCTGTGGGAAAGGATCGCGGGCGCATAGCAGGCGCGCGCCGAACTGACAAAGGCCGTGCGCGGACGCTGGGGCGCGGTCAAGAATCGTTTCGCGACAGCGCCAGGCTGGGCTATGCTGCCGGCAATCAAGCGACCAAGGGGGGACGCCATGTTCAAGCCGTTCGTGTCCGCGATCAGCCTCGCCACGCTCGCGCTCGTGCCGCAACCGGCGGCGGCGCAGAAGCTCGCCAAGCCCTCGGGCGGGCAGCGGTTGCAGGAGCAGCTGTCGAACGACGTGCCCAAATGCACGCGCAAGCTCGGCACGATCTCGGTGCGCGATGGCGACGATCCGATCCCGTGGACCCAGAACAGCCTCGCCCCGCCTTCCAAGCTGCTGAAGGTGCTGATCGCGCGATCGGGCTGCGTCAATCTGGTCGATCGCGGCGCGGGGCTCAACGCCGCGCAGCAGGAACGCGACATCGGCCGCGATCTGGGGCTGCAGCGGCGCTCCAATGTCGGCCAGGGGCAGATCAAGGCGGCGGATTATGTGCTGGTCGCCGAGATCCAGGGCGCGAACAGCAATGTGTCCGGGTCGGGCGTCGCGGCGGGCGTGGGCGGGATTGTTGGCGGCAGCCTGGGCGGGTTGATCGGCGGCATCCGCTCCAAAAAGCTCGAAGCGAACACGGTGCTGACGCTGGTCAACGTGCGCACCACCGAAACGCTCGCCACCGAAGAAGGCTATGCGGCGAAGAACAACCTGTCGTTCGGCGCGGGCGGCTTTTTCGCGGTCGCGGGGGCGGTCGGCGGCGGTTATGACAATACCGATATCGGCCGGATCGTAACGCTATCGTTCATCCAGGCCTATGCGAAGATGGTGAACTCGCTCGGGCTGGTGCAGCCGGGGGACGCCGGCACCGCCGAGGCCGCCCCCGCGAAAACCTTCACCGCGCAAGGCCCGGTGCAATTGCGCGCGACGCCGACAGGGACCGCCAAGGTGATCCGTACGCTGCCGGCGGGGGCGATCCTCTACCCCACCGGCAACAAGAACGGCCTGTGGTGGGAAGTGGCGGACGAGAACGACAATATCGGCTGGGTGCTGAATACGAAGCTCGCGCCATCGCAATGAGTCAGCCGAGCGCGGCGAGCGCCGGGATCAGCTCGGGATAAGCGTCGATCACCGCGTCCGCGCCCAGTTCCTCAACCGGGCCAAGCAGGAAGCCGAAGCGCACCGCGATCGCGGGAATACCCGCGCCCCGCGCCGCCTCCATGTCATAGATCGAATCGCCGACGAATGCCGCGCGGCCGCCGCCCAGCCGCTCGATCATCGCCTGGATGCCCGCCGGGTGCGGCTTGGCGAGCGCGGTGCCGAGCGTGTCGCCACCGATCACGCACTCGAACCGGTCGCGCAGGCCGAGTTCGCTCAGCAGCTTCACCGCCAGCGCCTCGAACTTGTTGGTGACGATGCCGACGCGCACGCCTTCGCCGCGCAGCGCGTCGACCGCCTCGATCGCGCCGGGGAACGGCCGCGAGCCATCGGCGACATGCGCCGCGTAATAGCGCAGCATCTCCTTATAAAGCGGGCGGAACGCCTCGGCCTCGATCCCGCCGCTCGCGTCCAGCGCCTGCGCCAGCATATGCTTGGCGCCGCCGCCGATCATCGTCTCGACCTGCTCGACCGACAGCGGCGCGCGCCCGGCGAGCGCGAGCGCGTGGTTCACGGCGGCGGTGAGATCGGGGCTGGTATCGATCAACGTACCGTCGAGATCGAAGCCGATAATCGCGAAGGGAAAGGCCATGCCTGCGCCTCTGCGCAAAGCGGTGGAAATGGCAAGCGCTTCGTGGCAGGGGCGCGCGAAACGGACAGGGGCACCAGCATGACGACACCGCTCGCCGCGATCATCCTCGCCGCCGGCAAGGGCACGCGGATGAAGTCTGACCGGCACAAGGTGCTCCACCCGATCGCGGGCCGGCCGATGCTGATGCATCTGCTGGCGAGCGTCGGCGAACTCGCGCCCGCGCGGCAGGTGGTGGTGGTCGGCAGCGGGCGCGATCAGCTCGAGGCGGCGCTCGGCGGCGCGGCGGAGCTGACGGTGCAGGAGCCACAGCTCGGCACCGGCCATGCGGTGCAGCAGGCGGAAACGCCGCTCGCGGGGTTCGAGGGCGATGTGCTGATCCTTTATGGCGACGTGCCGCTCGTCTCGGCGGAAACGATGCGGCGGATGATCGAGCGGCTGCACGCCCCCGATGCGCCCGCCGTGGTGGTGCTCGCCTTCGAGCCCGAGGACACGCTGCGCTATGGCCGGGTGATCGCCGAGGGCGACCGGATCGTGAAGATGGTCGAGCATAAGGACGCGACCGAGGAAGAGCGCGCGGTGCGGCTGTGCAATTCCGGGCTGATGGCGGCGCGCGCGGGCGATCTGTTCGCGCTGCTCGCGCGCGTCGGCAATAACAATGCGGCGGGCGAATATTATCTGGTCGATATCGTCAACATCGCGAGCGCCGATGGGCGGCCTTGCGCGGTGGTGACGACCGATCCTTATGAAGTGGCGGGCGTGAACAGCCGCGCCGAACTCGCCGCGCTGGAGGGCGCGTGGCAGGCACGCCGCCGCGCGCAGGCGATGGCGGATGGCGTGACGCTGATCGCGCCGGAGACGGTGTGGTTCGCGCATGACACCGTGCTGGGGCGTGACGTGACGATCGAACCCAATGTGTTCTTCGGCCCCGGCGCGCGGGTGGCGGACCGGGTAACGATCCGCGCCAACTGCCATATCGAAGGCGCGGTGATCGGCGCGGGCTGCGAAATCGGCCCCTTCGCCCGGCTCCGCCCCGGCACGGTGCTGGGCGAAAAGGCCAAGATCGGCAATTTCGTCGAGACGAAGAAAGCGGTGCTCGGCGCGGGCGCCAAGGCCAACCACCTCACCTATCTGGGCGATGCCGAGGTGGGCGCGGGCGCGAATATCGGCGCGGGCACGATCACCTGCAATTATGATGGCTATTTCAAGTATAAGACCGTGATCGGGGAGCGCGCCTTCATCGGATCGAACAGCGCTTTGGTGGCGCCGGTGAGCATTGGCGCGGAGGCGATCGTGGGCGCGGGCAGCACCGTCACCAAGGATGTCGGCGAAGGCGAGCTGCGGCTGGTCCGCCCCGAGCAATCCGCCAAGCCCGGCTGGGCGACGCGCTTCCACGAAGCGATGGCGCGCAAGAAGCGCGGCGCTTGATTTGATATCAAGATATGATATCACCATATCATGGCGCGCTTCCTCGTCGATATCCCTGAAGAAGACATCAATCGCCTCGATTCGATCGCGCGGGCGGAGGGCAAGTCGCGCGCGGCCGTGCTCCGTGAAGCCGTCGCAGAGTATCTCGCGGCCGAATCGAAACAGGGTTTCGAGCGTTATTTCGGCTTGTGGGAACGCTATGGCTCGACGGTTGATGGCCTGGATTATGAGCGCAAGCTGCGCGGCGAATGGCCCGATGTTGGCGCTTTCGACCCGCCACACAAAAAGAACGACGCCGCGTGAGCGAGCGTTTTTTCGATACCAACATCGTGATCGACATGCTCCACAATCGTCCGGCAGCATGGGCCGAAGTCCGTAACGTCACACGGGCTTGGATCAGCCGGATGACCTGGATCGAGGTCATGTCGGGCGTACCCGATGAGGCCGCTTCGGAGACCGAGGAGTTTCTCCGCCTGTTCGCGATGAGCGAGATCAACGAAGAAATTGCCCGCCGCGCCGCCGCGCTGCGGCATCAACGCAAGTCGCTCAAATCGCCCGATGCTATCATTCTCGCCTCGGCACAGGTTTCGGGGCGCATTCTCGTCACCCGCAACACGAAGGATTTCCCGGCGGAAATGCCTGGCATCCGCGTTCCCTATCAGCTCAAGAACTAAAGGCCCCTCCCCATGTGTGGCATCATCGGTATCGTCGGCAAGGACAGCGTCGCGGATCGGCTCGTCGAAGGGCTGAAGCGGATGGAATATCGCGGCTATGATTCAGCCGGCGTCTGCACGATCGATGGCGGCGCGCTGATCCGCCGGCGGGCGCCGGGCAAGCTCGCCAATCTGGTGCAGGAACTCGGCACCAACCCCGCCCCTGGCACGATCGGCATCGCCCATACCCGCTGGGCGACCCACGGCGCGCCGACCGCGAACAACGCCCACCCCCATGCGACCGGCGAGGTCGCGCTGGTTCACAACGGCATCATCGAGAATTTCAAGCCGCTGCGCGACGGCCTGCTCGCGCGCGGGCGCAGAATCGAGAGCGAGACCGATACCGAGGTCGTCGCCCATCTGGTGAGCGAGCGGATCGAGGCGGGGGACAGCCCACAGGACGCGGTGAAGGCGGTGCTGCCGATGCTACGCGGCGCCTTCGCGCTCGCCATCGCCTTCCGCCAGCATCCCGATCTGCTGATCGGTGCGCGGCTCGGCTCGCCCTTGGTGCTCGGCTATGGCGAGGGCGAGATGTTCCTGGGCTCGGACGCGCTGGCGCTCGCCCCCCTTACCCAGCGCATCGCCTATCTCGACGAGGGCGACTGGCTGGTGATCACCCGCGAGGGCGCGCAGGTGTTCGATGCCGAGAACCGGCAGGTCTCGCGCGAGGTCGTCAGCTCGGGCGTGTCGGCGGCGGCGGTCGAGAAAGGGCCGTATCGCCACTTCATGCAGAAGGAGATTTTCGAGCAACCGATCGTCGTCGCGCAGACGTTGCGCTCGTATATCCGCCCGGTCGAGCAGGCGGTCGCGCTGCCGCAGATGGACTTTGACCTTTCGACCGTGAAGCGCGTGACGATCGTTGCCTGCGGCACCAGCTTCTATGCCGGGATGGTCGCCAAATACTGGTTCGAGCAGTTCGCGCGCGTGCCGGTCGACATCGATGTCGCGAGCGAGTTCCGCTATCGCAACCCGGTGCTGGAGCCGGGCGGCCTCGCGCTGTTCATCTCGCAATCGGGCGAAACGGCGGACACGCTCGCCGCTTTGCGCCATGCCCGCGCGGAGGGGCAGAAAATCGCCGTCGTCGTGAACGTGCCGACGAGCAGCATGGCGCGCGAGGCCGATCTGTTGCTCCCCACTCACGCCGGGCCGGAGATCGGCGTCGCTTCCACCAAGGCGTTCACCTGCCAGCTTTCGGTGCTGGCGGTGCTCGCCGCGCATCTGGCGGTGAAGCGCGGACGGATCGACCGCGAGGAAGAGCGCGAGATCGTCCGCCACCTCACCGAAACCCCCGCCGCGCTCAACGCAGCACTCGCCTTCGATGGCGCGATCGCCGCGATGGCGCCGCTGATCGCCCCGGCGCGCGACGTGCTCTATCTGGGGCGCGGGCCAGATTATCCGCTCGCGCTGGAAGGCGCGCTGAAGCTCAAGGAAATCAGCTATATCCACGCCGAAGGCTATGCCAGTGGCGAGATGAAGCACGGCCCGATCGCGCTGATCGACGAGGCGGTGCCGGTGATCGTGCTCGCCCCGTCCGGCCCGCTGTTCGAAAAGACCGTCAGCAACATGCAGGAAGTGCGCGCGCGGGGCGGGAAGATCGTGCTGATCTCCGATGCCGAAGGGCTCGCCGAGGCGGGCGAAGGCTGCCTCGCGACGATCGAGATGCCCAAGGTCCACCCGCTGATCGCGCCGATCATCTATGCGGTGCCGGTGCAGCTGCTGGCGTACCATGTCGCGGTCGCCAAGGGCACCGATGTCGATCAGCCGCGCAACCTGGCGAAGTCGGTGACGGTCGAATAACCGCCTGTCGGATCGTCTTTCCTTGTGCCGGCGGGCGTGCCAGAACCGCGCGTCAGCACAAGGGGGAGGCGACGATGCGCGGATGGTTGGCGGCGGCGATGGCGGCAGGTCTGCCGGCGATGGCGATGGCGCAGACGGCCGCGCCGCCCAAGGCGGCCAAACGCCCGCACCAGGTGCAATCGCCCAATGGCACGCGCGAGGACAGCTATTATTGGCTGCGCGACGACACCCGCAAGAACCCCGAGATGCTCGCCTATCTCGCGGCCGAGAACGCCTATGCCGATGCGCAGCTCGCGCCGCTGAAGCCGCTCCAGGCCAAGCTGTACGAAGAGACCGTGAGCCATATCAAGCAGGACGATGCCTCGGTGCCGTTCCGCAAGAACGGCTATTGGTACGGCACGCGGTTCGCGACCGGCGCCGATTACCCGATCATCGAACGCCGCAAGGGCGAGCTCGGCGCGCCCGCGGAGACGATGTTCGATCAGCCGGCGATGGCGCGGGGCCATAACTTCTTCGCGCTGGGCGATTGGGACGTCAGCCCCGACAACCAGCGCGTCGCCTGGGCGGAAGATGTCGTCGGCCGGCGCCAATATACGCTGAAGGTGAAGAGCCTCGCGACCGGCGAGGTCGCCGGCGACACCATCACCAATATCGAGCCCAACCTCGTCTGGGCGGGTGACAACCGGACGTTGCTCTATATCGAGAAAGACCCCGTCACGCTGCGCGGCTTCCGGGTGAAGGCGCACCAGCTCGGCACGCCGGCGAGCGCCGACCGGCTCCTCTATGAGGAGAAGGACGATACCTTCAACATGCGCCTGTTGAAGACCGCCGACGAGCGCTGGATCTGCATCGCGATCTCGAGCACGGTCAGTGACGAGCAGCGCTGCGCCCCCACCGCCAATCCCACCCAGTTCACCGTGATCGCCCCGCGCGCGCGCGAATTCCGATACGACGCCGATCATATCGGCGATCACTGGGTGATCCGCACCAATCGCGGCGCGAAGAACTATAAGCTGGTGACGGTCGCCGACGCCGCGCTCGGCAAGGGACCGGCGGCGTGGCGCGATCTGACGCCGGCGAGCGACAGCGTGTTCATCCAGAACTTCCAGCCGTTCGAAGGGTTCATCGCGATCGATCAGCGCGAGGGCGGCAACCGGATGATCCGCCTGCTGACCGATGCCGGCAGGTCGGTGCCGGTGAAGGCCGACGAGCCCGCCTATCAGATGGCGCTCAGCATCAATGCCGAGGCCAAGACCGATTGGGTGCGCTACACCTATGCCTCGCTCGTGACGCCCACCACCACCTATGAAGTCAACGCCCGCACCGGCGAGCGGCGAGTGCTGAAGGTGGCGCCGGTGCCGGGTTATGATCCCACCAAATACACCACCGAAAGGCTGTGGGCGACAGCGCGCGACGGCACCCGGATTCCGGTCTCGATCGTCTATGCCAAGGGCGTGAAGCGCGACGGCACCGCCCCGCTCTTCCAATATGCCTATGGCAGCTATGGCATCTCGACCGATCCGGCGGTCGATCCGGGACGGATCGGGCTGCTCGATCGCGGCGTCGTCTATGCGATCGCGCATATCCGCGGCGGCCAGGAAATGGGCCGCGGCTGGTATGATGACGGGCATTTGCTGAACAAGCGCAACAGCTTCACCGATTTCATCGACGTGACGCGCTTCCTGGTCGCCAACAAATATGCGGCAAAGGGCCGGGTCGCGGCGCTCGGCGGCAGCGCCGGGGGGCTGTTGATGGGCGGCGTCGCCAATATGGCGCCCGAGGATTACAAGGTGATCATCGCCCAGGTGCCGTTCGTCGATGTGGTGACGACGATGCTCGATGCGTCGATCCCGCTCACCACCTTCGAATATGACGAATGGGGTAACCCGGCGCAGAAGCAATATTATGATTACATGCTGAGCTATTCGCCTTACGACAACGTAACCGCGAAGGCTTATCCCGCGCTCTATGTCGGCACCGGCCTGTGGGACAGCCAGGTGCAATATTATGAGCCGACCAAATGGGTCGCGAAACTTCGCGAGCTGAAGACCGACAGCAACCCGCTCGTCTTCCGCGTGAACATGGAGGCCGGGCATGGCGGCAAGTCCGGCCGGTTCGAGCGTTATCGCCAGAATGCCGAATGGCAGGCGTTCCTGCTCCAGCAGCTTGGGGTGAACTGAGCCGCGCGGCGCGCGGGGCGGCGCAAAGGAGGCTGGCCCCCGCCCCGCCCGCTTGCCATAAGGCGGCCATGCCGCGCTCGCTGACGTTCGCCTGCCTCGCCGGCCTTGCCCTGCTCGGCGGGTGCAACCGGCGGCCCGATCAGGGGCCGGTGGTGGTGAGCGCGATCGGCGGCGCGCCCGAACTGATCGACCCCGCCCGCCGTCCCCTCGACATGCCGGCGCGCTTGCTCCGCGATTCGATCGCGCAAGGGCTGGTGCGCTTCGACGCGCAGGGCCGCGTCGCTCCGGGGCTCGCCGAGCGCTGGACCGTGCTCGACGATGGCGCGAGCTATGTCTTCCGCCTGCGCGAGGCCGAATGGCCGGGTGGCAAGCGCATCACCGCCGCCGAGGTGATCGCCGCACTAGATCGCCAGCGCGCGCCCGGCTCGCGCAACCCGCTCGCCCCGTATCTCACCGCGATCGACGAGATCGTCGAGATGACGCCGCAGGTGATCGAGGTGCGGCTGAAGCGGCCGCGCCCCGATCTGCTCAATCTGTTCGCTCAGCCCGAACTCGGCATTGTCCGCCAGCGGCCGCCCGGCGGCACCGGCCCCTATCGCGCCAGCCGCGCGGGCGGCGGCTTCGTGCTGTTGAAGCCGGTGTTCGATCCGGTGCGCGCCGCCGATGGCGATACGCCGAGCCCCGAGGAGAATGTGCTGCTGACCGGGGAACGGGCCGCGCGCGCGCTCGCCCGGTTCCGCGCCGGCCAGTCCGATCTGGTGACGGGCGGCAGCTTCCTCGATCTGCCGATCGCGCGCGCGGCGGGGATCGCGCCCGCCAATTTCCGGCTCGATCTCCCCGCCGGGCTGTTCGGCCTCGCCATCGTCTCGCGCGAGGGGTTTCTGAGCGAGGCCGCCAACCGTGCCGCGCTCGCCGAGGGGATCGACCGCGCCGCCTTCACCGCCGCCTTCGCCGACGATTGGGCGCCGGCCGAGCAAATCCTGCCCGATCGACTCGACTCGGCGAACCCGCCGGCGCTCGCCAGCTGGGCGGTGACCGATGCGGGCGCGCGGCGCGCCGAGGCACGCCAGCGCGTCGCCGCCTGGCGTGCGGCCCATGGCGGGGAGGCGCCGGTGGTGCGGATCGCTTTGCCGCAGGGGCCGGGGGCGAACCTGCTGTTCGGCTTTGTCGGCGCATCGCTGCGCGCGATCGGGGTGACGCTGGTGCGCGTGCCCGCCACCGCCCCGACCGATCTGCAACTGATCGACGCAATCGCCCCTTACGATAGCGCGCGCTGGTATCTTTCGACCGCCTGCCCGGTGACGAGCGACGAGGCGGCCGCCCGGCTGATCGCGGCGCGCGACGCGAACGACATGTCCAGCCGCGCGGCGGAGATCGCGGCGGCCGACGGGCTGATCGCCGCCGACCAGTGCTTCATCCCGATCGCCCGGCCGCTGCGCTGGGCGGCGGTATCGTTGCGTCTGGCGCGCTGGCAGGGGAACGCGCGCGGCTGGCACCCGTTGAACCAGCTGAGACGCGAACCGAGATAACAGCCATGCCCCGCCAAGCCCGCATCGACCCCGAATTGTTCGACCGCTTCGCCACCGCCGCCAACCTGTCGCGCGATCCCGCGGCGGTGCGCGCGCGCGTCGAGGGGATGGAGCGCGTGCTCGAACGGCTGGTGGTGATCCCCGGCATCAACCGGCCCATTGGCCTGGATGTGCTGCTCGATTTCGTGCCCGTCGCCGGCGATGTCGTCGCGGCGCTGCTCGGCGGCTGGATCGTGTGGGAGGCGCGCAACCTTGGCATGTCGCGCTTCCAGATCGCGCGGATGATGGGCAATGTCGGGCTCGATTTCGGGCTCGGGCTGATCCCGTTCGTCGGCGCGATCCCCGATTTCTTCTTCCGATCGAACACCCGCAACCTGCGGATCATCAAGCGCCATCTCGACAAGAATCACCCGGCGGGCGCGGTGGTGACGGGCTGAAGGGCGCCGTTAGAGCAGCGCCTCGATGTCTTGTTCCAGCGTTTCGGGCTTCACCTGCGGGCCATAGCGGCGCACGACCTTGCCCTCGCGATCGACCAGGAACTTGGTGAAGTTCCACTTGATCGATCGGCTGCCGAGCAGCCCCGGCGCCGCCGCCTTCAGTGCCTTGTACAACGGGTCCGCCCCCGCCCCGTTCACCTCGATCTTGGCGAACAGCGGGAAGCTGACGTCGTAGGTCAGCGAGCAGAAGCTCGCGATTTCCTCGGCCGATCCCGGCTCCTGCGCGCCGAACTGGTTGCACGGGAAGCCCAGCACCGCGAAGCCGCGCTCGCGGTAGCGCCGCCACAGCGCTTCGAGCCCGGCATATTGCGGAGTGAAGCCGCATTGCGACGCGGTGTTGACGATCAGCAGCACCTGGCCCGCATAATCGGCCAGCCGCTGCAGGCTGCCATCCGGGCGGCGGACTTGGTGCGTCGCGATCATCGCTCCCCCTCGGCGCGGGCCAGCAGGAACTGAAGGTTCTGCCGCACCCCCGACCATTCGCTGGCGATGATCGAATAAACGACGAGATCGCGCAAGCGCCCGTCGGGCATCAGCTGATGGTTGCGCAGCACCCCGTCGCGCTTGGCGCCCAGCCGCTCGATCGCGCGCTGGCTGCGCTTGTTGAACCAATCGGTGCGGATCTGGACGACATTGCACCCCAGCACCTCGAACGCGTGGGTGAGGAGCAGCAGCTTCGCCTCGGTATTGAGCCCCGTGCGCTGCACCGAGCCGGCATAGAAAGTACCGCCGATCTCGACGCGCCTGTGCTGCTGGCTCATCCGCATGAACCGGGTGCAGCCAACCACGGCCCCGGCCGGGGTTTCGACGGTGAAGGGCATCGCGCGGCCGTGATCGCGCTCCTTCAGCATCGCCGCGACCGCCGTGGGCGGATCGTTGAAGGTCATCACATTGGCGAAGAACAGCTCGGTCAGTCCGCCATCGGCGGCGGCGGCGCCGAGCGCGGGCGCGTCCTCGATCTGGAGCGGGCGCAGTGTCACGTGGCGCCCGGTCAGCGTCGGCGTGTCGGTCCAGCTCATGCCAATCTCCCCTCGTGCAGCCGCACCACCCGGTCCATCTGGGCCGCCAGCCGTTCATTGTGCGTGGCGATCAGCGCGGCCGATCCCTGCTCGCGCACCAGCCGCAGCAGTTCGGCGAGGACGATGTCGGCGGTCGCCTCGTCGAGATTGCCGGTGGGCTCGTCGGCGAGCACCAGCGCCGGGCGGTTGGCGAGCGCGCGGGCGACCGCGACGCGCTGCTGCTCGCCGCCCGAAAGCTGGCTTGGCCGGTGCGTCAGCCGGTGCCCGAGCCCGAGCTTGGCGAGCAGATCGGCCGCCCGTGCCTCGGCCTCGGCCGGCAGAACTCCGCCGATCAGCTGCGGCAGCACGACATTCTCCGCCGCGCTGAAATCGGGGAGCAGGTGGTGGAACTGATAGACGAACCCCAGCCGGTCGCGCCGCAGGATGGTACGGCCATGCGCGTCGAGCTGGCTCGCCTCCTCGCCCGCGATCATGATCGAGCCGCCAAAGCCGCCCTCGAGCAGGCCGACCGCCTGGAGCAGCGTCGATTTGCCCGATCCCGAGGGGCCGAGCAGCGCGACGATCTCACCGGCGGCCACCGCCAGATCGACGCCGCGCAGCACCTCGATCGTCACCCCGCCCTGGGTGAAGCTGCGGGTCAGCCCCGCGACGCGCAACACGTCACTCATAGCGCAGCACCTGCACCGGATCGGTGTTCGCCGCCTTGAACGCCGGGTAAAGCGTCGCGAGGAAACTCAGCACCAGCGCCATCAGCGCGATCACGATCACCTCGATCGGATTGGGTTTGGAGGGCAGCTCGGTGAGGAAGCGGATCTGCGGGTCCCACAGATTTTGCCCGGTCAGCATCTGGATCGCGACCACCACATTCTGGCGGAAGGCGAGGAACACGAACCCCAGCGCCACCCCCGCGATCAGGCCAAGCACCCCGATCACGGTGCCCACCGTCACGAAGATGCGCAGCAGCCCGGCACGTGTCGCGCCCATTGTCCGCAGGATCGCGATGTCGCGCGTCTTGGCGCGCACCAGCATGATCAGCGACGACAGGATGTTGAACACCGCGACGACGATGATGATCGACAGCACGGTGAACATCGCGACGCGCTCCACCTCCAGCGCCTCGAACAGCTGCGAGTTGAGCTGGCGCCAGTCGGACAGCACCGCGCGGCGACCGACCTTCTGCACCAGCGGCGCCAGGATTTGCTGCACCCGGTCCGCGTCGGTGGTGCGCAGTTCGATCACGCCGACGCTGTCGCCCAGCATCAGCAAGGTCTGCGCGTCGGCCAGCGGCATCAGCACATAGGCCTTGTCATAATCATAGACGCCGACCTCGAAGATCGCGCCGACCGTGTACGACACGATCCGCGGCACCGTGCCGAACGGCGTCGTCTGCCCCTGCGGGCTGATTAGCGAAATCTCGCTGCCGACATCGGCGCCGAGCGCCTGGGCGAGGCGCGATCCGATCGCGATGCGGTTGCTGCCGGGGGTGATGCCGCGCAGATCGCCGTTCAGCACCCCGGCGCGGATTTCCTTGTTGCCCAGCAGATCGGCGGGGCTGAGGCCACGCAGCAGCACGGGTTCGGCGCGGCCGTTGTAGCTGGAAAAGAGCGGCTGCTCGATCAGCGGGGTCGCCTCGGTCACGCCGGGGGTCGTCCTGGCTTGCGCGACCAGCTCGCGCCAGTCGCGGATCTGGCCGCCATAGCCCTGGATCACGGCATGGCCGTTCAGCCCCACGATCTTGTCGAACAGTTCGGCGCGGAAGCCGTTCATCACGCTCATCACGATGACGAGCGCCGCGACGCCGAGCATCACCGCGCTCAGGCTGATCCCGGCGACGAGGAAGATGAACCCCTCGCCCTTGCCGGGCAGCAAATAGCGGCGCGCGATCATCCGCTCATAGCGCGACAGGAACATGCTTGTCTCCGCGGCCCCCCGCTCGCCCGAGTTGGGCGTGGCCGCCGAGGTAGAGCGAGCGGACCGCGCTGGCAACTGCCGCCAGCGTTGTTGCCAATAGGCCACAGGCGTGCGGCAATCGCGCACGGGAACATCGTGGAACGATGACAAGCCGCGCCGTTGGGCTTAGCAACAACGCTACTGAGACACAGGCAAATGGCCGTGGTTCGGGGAGTTACCACCGACGCAGGGACACGGCGGTGGCAACGGTTCACTAGGGGGCTGACGAGCGATCGTCACGCAGGGCGCCCGGGTTGCGTTGAACCGCGATCCGGGCGCTTGCTGTTTCACCCCGCTTCGTTCCCCTCTTGATCGGCTTTCGGCGCTTCCTAACTTTGGCGCATCGCGGTGCCATGCGGGCCGCGATACCGGCCGCGCTTCATGCGGGCCAGTCATAAACACGCTCATTTGGAGGAGTTTATATGCGTATCGATCTGTCCCCCTATCGCCGCTCGGCGATCGGCTTCGACCGTTTGTTCGACATGCTGGAGACGAGCGCCCGCCAGGCGCAGTCCGAAAATTATCCGCCGTTCAACCTCGAACGGCTGGCGGAGAATCACTATCGCATCACTCTCGCAGTCGCCGGTTTTCAGTCGAGCGAGATCGAGGTGACGGCGCAGCAGAACCTGCTGCTGGTGAAGGGCAAGAAGGACGATCAGGCACCGCAGGGCGCGTTCCTGCACCTGGGCATCGCCGCGCGCAGCTTCGAGCGGCGCTTCGAGCTCGCCGATTTCGTGCGGGTGGAGGAAGCGCGGCTCGCCGACGGCCTGCTGGTGATCGACCTGGTGCGCGAAGTACCCGAGGCGATGAAGCCGAAAACGATCGAGATCAAGACGGGCGCCGCCCCGGTGCTGGAGGCGCAGCCGGCGTAACCGCTTGATCCTGAAGAGCGACAGGGGCGTCCGGGCCGATGGGTCCGGGCGCTCTTTTTTTCGGCACTGATCTTGGTGGGGCGGCGCGTGCCGCTTCCACCCACCCCAACCCCTCCCTTCCAGGGAGGGGCTTTCATAGGCGAGTGGTCGCCACTTCCCTCCCTGCAAGGGAGGGGTCGGGGGTGGGTCGAAGCCCAGCGCACCGCCCCTAAGAGACTCCCTAAACCAGCCGGCTCTGCCGCACCGCCGCCTCGATGAAGCTCTTGAACAGCGGGTGCGGATCGAACGGCTTGCTCTTCAGCTCGGGGTGGAACTGCACGCCGACGAACCACGGATGATCGGGCCGCTCGACGATCTCGGGCAGCATCCCGTCGGGCGACATACCCGAGAAGACGAGGCCGTTCTTCTCAAGCCGCTCGCGATAGGCGGTGTTCACTTCATAGCGGTGGCGGTGGCGCTCGCTGATCTCTTCGCTGCCATAGATCGAGGCGACGACGCTGTTGCCATCGAGCCGGGCGGTATAGGCGCCCAGCCGCATCGTGCCGCCCAGGTCGCCGCCCTCGGCGCGCTGCTGGAGCCCGTCGGCGCTCATCCATTCGGTGATGAGGCCCACCACCGGCTCGGGCGTCGGGCCGAATTCGGTCGAGCTGGCATCCGCCACGCCGCCCAGGTTCCGCATCCCCTCGATGCAGGCCATCTGCATCCCGAAGCAGATGCCGAAATAGGGCACGCCCCGCTCGCGCGCGAAGCGGACGCTCGCGATCTTGCCTTCCGCGCCGCGCTCGCCAAACGCGCCGGGGACGAGGATCGCGTGCATCGGTTCGAGACTCGCGGCGATGTCGCTCTCAGGCCGCTCGAACAGTTCGGCGTCGATCCAGCGGATGTTGACGCGCACGCGGTTGGCGATGCCGCCATGCACCAGCGCCTCGTTCAATGACTTATAGGCGTCCGGCAGGCCGACATATTTGCCGACCACGCCCACCGTCACCTCGCCTTCCGGATTCTCCAGCCGGTCGACGATTTCCTGCCAACGGCCGAGATTGGGTTGCGGGGCGCCCGAAATGCCGAACGCGTCGAGCACCGCCTGGTCGAGCCCCTCGGCATGATATTGCAGGGGCACCGCATAGATGCTCGGCGCGTCGAGCGCGGGGACCACCGCCGCCTTGGGCACGTTGCAGAACAAGGCGATCTTCGCGCGCTCGCTGTCGGGCAGCGGGCGTTCGGCGCGGCACACCAGCACATCGGGCTGCACGCCCAGGGCCGCCAGTTCGCGCACGCTATGCTGGGTCGGCTTGGTCTTCAGCTCGCCCGCCGCGGCGATGAACGGCACGAGCGTCACATGGATGCTGATCGATTGGCCGCGCCCCAGATCGTTGCGAAGCTGTCGAATCGATTCGATGAACGGCAGAGACTCGATGTCGCCCACGGTGCCACCGATTTCGCACAGCACGAAATCGAGATCGTCGGTCTGGGCGGTGGCGAAGGCCTTGATCGCGTCGGTGACGTGCGGGATCACCTGCACCGTCGCGCCCAGATAATCGCCGCGCCGCTCGCGGGTGATGATCGTCTGATAGATGCGGCCCGTCGTGATATTGTCCGACTGGCGGCCGGGAACGCCGGTAAAGCGTTCATAATGGCCAAGATCCAGATCGGTCTCGGCGCCATCGTCGGTCACATAGACTTCGCCGTGCTGATAGGGCGACATCGTGCCGGGATCGACGTTCAGATAGGGATCGAACTTGCGGATGCGCACGCGATAGCCGCGCGCCTGCAGCAAAGCCGCCAAGCTCGCCGCCATGAGACCCTTGCCGAGCGAGGAAACCACGCCGCCGGTGATGAAAATGAACCGCGCCATGGGAAGAACCGCCTAGCGTTGAAACGATACCGTGGGCAAGCGCCCGAATCCGGTTCGGGCGCGCGAAATTTATCGACCTGTGCGGGCGATCAGCGTTGCAGCGGCACCGCGCCGTTGCTGGGAGCGGCACTGTTGCTGGGAGCGGCGCTGTTGTCGGCCTTGGGCGCCGACTGGTTGCCCGCCGCCTCGGCCGCGAGTTCGGCCGCCGACTTTTGCGGCGCGAACGGTGCCGCGCCCTGCCCGCCGACCGGGGGCGCCGCCGGGGCGCCGGCGGCGGGAACGCTCGCTGGCGCGCTCGCCTCGACCCGGCTGGTCGCGTTGCGCGTCGCCGCGAGCACCGCGAGCAGGATCGACAGGCCGACGAACACCGCCGCCAGAATCGAGGTGGTGCGGGTGAGGAAATCGGCCGCGCCACGCGCCGACATCAGCCCCGAGGGACTGCCGCCCATCCCGAGCCCGCCCCCTTCCGACTTCTGGATGAGGATAACGCCCACCAACGCAGCGGCGATCATGGCCTGGACGACGAGCAGGAAGGTAAACAGCATGGCGGTGCCAAATTTTCCGTTCGTGAGGGGAAATTCAAAGACGGGCACATAGGCGAGGCTTACCCGGCGATCAACCGCGCCCGCGCCACGGCTCGTCGCGCCCGCCCGAGCGCGGCCGAAACAATTTTTCAAGCGCATGAAACCGTAGGGGAATGTGAGCGTTACGACCCATGTGTCACTCCGACCGACGATAGGTATTGCGCGTATGAATCCTCCCCCGGCCGCTAGCCAGTTCCAACTCGATCCGCATCATGCCGCGCCGATGCTCGGCAACTGGATGAGCGCGCTGATCGATTATGTCCGCTCGGGTGAGCCCGATCTCACCAACCGGCAGATGGCGTTGCTCATGCTGGTCTATCTCGAATCCGGGCCGCATACCGTGCGTGGGCTGGCGCGCGCGCTCAACGTCTCCAAGCCGGTGATCACGCGCGCCTTGAACAGGCTCGGTGCGCTCGGCTATCTCCGCCGCCAAAGGGACGATAGCGACAAGCGCAACATCTATGTCGCGCGCACGGCCGAGGGGGCACATTTTCTTGAAGAATTCGGGCAGTTCATCGGCACCCACCAGCACGGCCAAGCCGAGCGCCAGCGAGTCCCCGCGTAGCTTTTGCTTGAGCGGCCCGTCGCGGCCGCTCGACCCATCGCGCCACCCCGTCCGGCGCGATCTGGCTGATGTCCGGCTCGCCGAATACGTATTCGCGCCGCATTATGCCGCGCCGCTCCCTATGGTGGTGATCGCCCCCACGCCGCTGCGTGCCGGGCCGGAGGAGGAGGCGGCGATTTTGGCGACGCTCGCGGTCGGCGAGATTTTCGAGGCGCTGGATTTCGCGCACGGCAAGGCCTGGGGCGTTGCCGGTGGACGACCGGGTTATGTCCCGCGGGATGCGCTCGCGACCAAGGAAGCGCGGTGACGCCACGGCTGTTCATCGACGGCGCTGCGGGAACGACCGGCCTGGAGATTCGGGAGCGGCTCGCCGGGCGGGACGATCTCGCGCTGATCACGCTCGACGAGGCGCAGCGCAAGGACGCCGCCGCGCGCCGCGACGCGCTGAACGCGGCCGATGTCGTGATCCTGTGTCTGCCTGACGATGCCGCACGCGAGGCGATCACGCTGATCGACAATCCGAACACGCGGGTGATCGACGCCTCCACCGCGCACCGCGTCGCGGCGGACTGGACCTATGGCATGGCCGAGCTCGCGCCCGGCCGGCAAGCGGCGATCGCCGGCGCCCGCTTCGTCAGCAATCCCGGCTGTTACCCGACCGGCTTCCTCGCGCTCGTCGCGCCGCTGGTCCGGGCCGGGCTGGTTCCCGCCGATTGGCCGCTAAGCGTCAATGCCGTGTCGGGCTATTCGGGCGGCGGCAAGGCGATGATCGCCGAGTTCGAGGATGGCAGCGAGGCGACCGCGTTTCGCGGCTACGGCCTGGGCCTCGCCCACAAGCATGTGCCGGAGATGCAGCGCCACGGCGGCCTTGCCCACCCGCCGATCTTCATGCCGGCGGTGGCGCGCACCTATCGTGGGATGGTGGTGGAGGTGCCGCTGCCGCTGCACGCACTTCCCGGCCGCCCCGGTCGCGCCGCGATCGAGGCGGTGCTTTCCGAGGCTTATGCCGACACCCCGCTCGTCACCGTCGCGCCGGGCGACGCCAGCCTGGTTCGCGTCGAGGAAAATGCCGGCACCGATCGGCTGACGCTGCGGGTATGCGGGCATGACGATCAGGTCCGGCTGATCGCCACGCTCGACAATCTCGGCAAGGGAGCGGCGGGCGCGGCGGTGCAGAATCTCAACATCATGGCGGGCCTCGATCCGCTGGCGGGGCTGAAATTATGAGCGCGGCGACCAAATTGCTCCTGTTCGGCGCGACCGGCGATCTCGCGCAGCGGATGCTGCTGCCCTCGCTCTACGGGCTCCACGCCGATGGGTTGCTGCCCGCTGCGCTATCCATCACCGGCACGGCGCGCTCCGAGCATGACGATGCGAGCTACCGCGCCTTCGCCGCGCACGCGCTCGATACCTTCCTGCCCGCCGATCGCCGCGATTCGGCGCAGATCGAAAGCTTCCTCGCCCGGCTCGGCTATCAGCCGCTCGACGCCTCGAACCCTGGCGGGTTTGCCGCGCTCGCGCAGAAGGTCGGCGGGTGTGAGGGCGGGCTCGCGATCTTCCTGTCGACCGCGCCCTCGCTGTTCCGCCCCACCATTCGCGGGCTGGAAGGCGCGGGGCTTGCCGGCGACGGGGTTCGGATCGGCCTGGAAAAACCGCTCGGCACCGATCTCGGCTCGAGCCGCGAGATCAACGACGCGGTGGCCGAGGCTTTCCCCGAAGACCGTACCTTCCGGATCGACCATTATCTGGGCAAGGAAACCGTCCAGAACATCCTCGCGCTGCGCTTCGGCAATGCGCTGTTCGAGCCGGTGTGGAACGCGCGTGGCATCGATCACGTGCAGATCACCATCTCCGAGACGGTGGGGCTGGAGGGGCGCGCGGGCTATTATGACGGCTCGGGCGCTTTGCGCGACATGGTGCAGAACCACATGCTCCAGCTGCTCTCGCTGATCGCGATGGAGCCGCCCGCGCGTTTCGACGGCACCGCGATCCGCGATGAGAAGGTGAAGGTGCTGCGCTCGCTGCGGCGGATGGCGCCGGCGGAGGTGCCGCACCTCACCGTCACCGGCCAATATGCGGGCGGCGCGGTGAAGGGCGAGATCGTGCGCGGCTATGCCGAGGAGCTGGAGCGCGAGTCGACCACCGAAACCTTCGTCGCGCTGAAGGCGCATGTCGATAACTGGCGCTGGCAGGGCGTGCCTTTCTATCTGCGCACCGGCAAGCGCCTGCCCGCGCGCCAGTCCGAAATCGTCGTCCAGTTCAAGCCGGTGCCGCATTCGATCTTCGCGGCGCGCGGCGGGCAGCTTCAGCCCAACACGCTGATTATCCGCCTCCAGCCCGAGGAATATGTGCGGCTGCTGGTGATGGCGAAGGAGCCGGGGCTCGACCGCGAGGGGCTGCGCCTGCGCGAGGTGCCGCTCGATCTGTCGCTCGACACCGAGTTCGCGGGCACGCGGCGGCGCATCGCCTATGAGCGGCTGCTGCTCGATCTGATCGAGGGCGACCCGACCCTGTTCGTCCGCCGCGACGAGGTGGAAGCACAATGGGAATGGATCGACGCGATTCGCGCCGGCTGGGCGGCAAACGGGATGAAGCCGCGCCCCTATGCGGCCGGCAGCTGGGGCCCCTCCGCCGCGATCGCCCTCACCGAGCGCGACGGTGTTACTTGGCACGAAGGCTGAGCTGGTCCATCCGTTCCACCACCACCCGCCAGTAAAGGAAACAGCGATGACCGAGATCGAATGGTGGGATTATGACAGCGCCGATGAGATGGCCTGCGCCGTCGCGCAGGACGCGCAGTTCATCATCGAAAGCGCGATCGATGCCCGCGGCAATGCGGTAGTCGCGCTGCCCGGCGGCAAGACCCCGCTGCCGATCTATGACCGCCTCGCCGAAGCGAAGCTCGATTGGAAGCGGGTGACGATCATCCCGACCGACGACCGGCTGGTGGCGATGGGCGATCCGCTGTCAAACGTCACCGCGCTCGCCAAGCAGTTCATGCCCAAGGGCGCGCGGGTGCTGCCGATCACCAGTGAGGCGGCGGCCGATTACAAGGCCGCCGGGCGCGCGGCGGACGCACGGCTGCGCGATGTGCATTGGCCGCTCGACCTGTGCCTGCTCGGCGTCGGCGCCGATGGCCACACCGCCTCGATCTTTCGTGGTCCCGATTTCGACGAAGCGGTCGCCGGCCCGCGCGAACGCCGCGCGGTGGGGGTGATGCCCGATCCGCTGCCGCCCGAAGCGCCGGTCGCGCGCGTGACGCTCACAGCGCACGCCATCGGCTTGTCGCGCGCGCTGATGATCGCGGTTTCTGGCCAGGCCAAGCGCGATGTGATCGAAGCGGCGATCAAGAAGGGCGCCGCCTCCCCCTATCCGATCGGTCGGGTGCTCGCCGATGTCGAGCTGCCGGTCGACATTCACTGGAGCGCCTGATGTCGCTGCACCCCGCCATCGCCGCCGTCACCGACCGGGTGATCGAGCGCTCGCGGCCGACCCGCGCCGCCTATCTCGCGCTGATCGAGCGCGAGCGCGACCAGGGCATCGACCGCCCCAAGCTCGGCTGCGCGAACCTGGCGCATGGCTATGCCGGCACCGAGGAGGATCGCGACGCGCTGCGGGGCGGCGCGGTGAATATCGGCATCGTCACCGCTTACAACGACATGCTCTCGGCGCACGCGACCTATTATCGCTACCCCGAGCAAATGAAGGTGTTCGCTCGCGAAGTCGGCGCGACCGCGCAAGTCGCCGGTGGCGTGCCGGCGATGTGCGACGGGGTGACCCAGGGCTATCCCGGCATGGAGCTGTCGCTGTTCAGCCGCGACACGATCGCGCTGTCCACCGCGGTCGCACTCAGCCACGGCATGTTCGAAAGCGCGGCCCTGCTCGGCATTTGCGACAAGATCGTGCCCGGGCTGCTGATCGGCGCGTTGCGCTTCGGCCATTTGCCGATGATCCTGGTGCCCGGTGGGCCGATGGCATCGGGCCTGCCGAACAAGGACAAGGCCAAGGTGCGCGAGGCGTTCGCCGAAGGCAAAGTCGGCAAGGAAGAACTGCTCAACGCCGAGATCGCCGCCTATCATTCGAAGGGCACTTGCACCTTCTATGGCACGGCGAACTCCAACCAGATGATGATGGAGCTGATGGGGCTCCACATCCCCGGTGCCGCGTTCGTCAATCCCGGCACCAAGCTGCGCCAGGAGCTCACCCGCGCCGCCGTCCACCGGCTCGCCGAGATCAGCTGGAAGGGGCAGGATTACCGCCCGATCGGCCACTGCGTCGATGAAAAGGCGATCGTCAACGCCGCCATCGGCCTGCTCGCGACCGGCGGCTCGACCAACCACCTGATCCACCTGCCCGCCATCGCCCGCGCCGCCGGGGTGATGATCGACTGGGAGGATTTCGATCGGCTCTCGCGCGCGGTGCCGCTGCTGGCGCGCGTCTATCCCAACGGCTCGGCGGACGTGAACCAGTTCGAGGCGGCGGGCGGGGTCGGCTTCGTCGTGCGCGAATTGCTGGACGCCGGGCTGCTCCACCGCGATCTGCTGACCGTGTCGGGCGAGGATATGGGCGCCTATGCGAAGCGCCCCACGCTGGAGGACGACAAGCTCGTCTGGCACGATCCGGGCGAAAGCCGCGACGAGAGCATCGTCCGCCCGGCGAGCGCGCCCTTCTCCCCCGAGGGTGGCTTCCGCATCCTCACCGGCAATCTCGGCCGGGCGTGCATCAAGGTTTCGGCGGTCGAGCGCGAGCGCTGGGTGATCGAGGCGCCGGCGCGGGTGTTCGACGATCAGCTGGCGGTGCAGCAGGCGTTCAAGGCCGGCGAGCTGGAGCGAGACGTGATCGTCGTCGTCCGCTTCCAGGGCCCGCGCGCCAACGGAATGCCCGAGCTGCACAAGCTCACCCCCGTGCTCGGCGTGCTCCAGAACCGGGGCTTCCGCGTCGCGCTGGTGACCGATGGCCGCATGTCGGGCGCATCGGGCAAGGTGCCGAGCGCGATCCACTGCTCGCCCGAGGCGCTGGGCGGCGGGCCGCTGGCGAAGGTGTGCGACGGCGACGTAATCCGGCTGGATGCCGAGGCCGGCGTGCTCGAGGCGAAGGTCGATGCCGCCGAATGGGCCGCGCGCCCGCTCGCGGAATGCCATCACGACCAGACGGGCACGGGCCGCGAGCTGTTCGCGCTGTTCCGCCAGGCGGCGAACGAGGCAGAGGCCGGCGCCTCGCCGCTGCTGGCGGCGATGGGGTTGTGAGGGTGGTGCTTCGCATCCACCCCTCTCCCAACCCTCTCCCCTGAAGGGGAGAGGGCTGAAACTTTTACTCCCTCTCCCCTTCAGGGGAGAGGGTCGGGGAGAGGGGCCGGTCCTGGTATCGCGCCTCGGCTACAATGACGAACGGAGAGGCAACCAAGTGAACGTCGTCGCAGTCGATATCGGCGGAACCCATGCCCGCTTCGCCCTCGCCGAGGTGGCGAATGGTCGTGTGGTGGCGCTGGGCGTGCCGGTCACGCTCAAGACCGCCGAATATGCCAGCCTTCAGACCGCGTGGCAGGCATTCGGCGCGCAGGTCGGCGCCCTGCCCCGCGCCGCCGCGATCGCGGTCGCCTCGCCGGTCGGGGGCGAGCTGATCAAGCTCACCAACAATCCCTGGATCATCCGCCCGGCGCTGGTGCGCGAGCGGCTGGAGGTCGACGATTTCGTTCTGATCAACGATTTCGGCGCGGTGGGGCACGCCGTCGCCCAGCTCGCCCCCGAACATTTCGATCATCTCTGCGGCCCCAATGTCCGCTTGCCCGAAAATGGCAGCCTCACCGTATGCGGCCCTGGCACGGGGCTTGGCGTCGCGATCGTCCACCGCTTCGCGCAGGGCTATCACGTCATCGAGACCGAGGGCGGGCATCAGGATTTCGCCCCGCTCGACGCGCTTGAGGACACGATGCTCAAGCGGCTGCGCAAGACCTACACGCGCGTCTCCGCCGAACGCATCTGCGCCGGCCCCGGCATCATCGCGATCTACGAAACCCTCGCCGAGATCGAGGGACGCGCGGTGCCCCGGCTCGATGACAAGGCGATCTGGTCGATGGCGCTGGAAGGCAGCGACAGCCTCGCGCTCGCCGCGCTCGACCGCTTTTGCCTCAGCCTCGGCGCGGTCGCGGGCGATCTCGCGCTCGCGCAAGGCGCGAAGGGCGTGGTGATCGCCGGCGGGCTCGGGCTGCGGCTGAAGGACCATTTCGCCCGTTCGGGCTTCGCCGAGCGCTTCGCCGCCAAGGGGCGCTTCCGATCGCTGATGGAAGACATTCCGGTGAAGCTGATCACTCACCCCCAACCCGGCCTGTTCGGCGCCGCCGCCGCCTTTGCCCAGGAGCATGCCCAATGACGATCGAGGCGATCATGCGCACCAGCCCGGTGATCCCGGTGCTGGTGATCGACGACGTCGCGACCGCGCGGCCGCTCGCCGAGGCGCTCGTCGCCGGCGGGCTTCGCGTGCTGGAAGTGACGCTGCGCACCCCCGCCGCGCTCGACGCGATCGCGGCGATGAAGCAGGTGCCGGGCGCGATCGTCGGCGCGGGGACGGTCGTCAGCCACGATCAGTTCGATCAGGCGATGGCGGCCGGCGCCGAGTTCATCGTCTCCCCCGGGCTCACCGAGGCGCTCGCCGAGCCGATCATCGCGAGCGACGTGCCCTTCCTGCCCGGCGTCGCGACGGCGGGCGACCTGATGCGCGGCTATGCGCTCGGCCTGCGCCACTTCAAGTTCTTCCCGGCCGAAGCATCGGGCGGGGTGAAGGCGCTCAAGGCGCTCGCCGCGCCTTTCCATGAGGCACGCTTCTGCCCCACTGGCGGCATCACCGCCGAAACCGCACCCGATTATCTCGCGCTGCCGGCGGTGCTGTGCGTCGGCGGAAGCTGGGTGGACAAGGGCGATCTCGCCAGCGTCGAGCGCCAGGCGCGTGCTGCCGCCGCGCTGCCCCGCGACTAGACCTTGCAGGGACTTGGGGCGAGCGAAACAAACTGATAGGTGAAGGGGAGCCGCGGGGGCGGAACAGGAACGAACCAATGACGCAGCAGGCGCGGCCGGCTTCGCCATCGACCGATGATCGCCTGGCCGAGCGACCGCTCGCCGAACTGCTCGAGCGCTGCGGCGTCGGCATCCACCGCTATGATGTTCGCACCGGCGAAATCACCTGGGATCCACTGCTGCACCGGGTCTGGGGCCTGCCTGCTGGCGAACCAGTGACGTATGATCGTTGGAGCGCCGCGGTCCACCCCGAGGATCGCGCCGCGGTGGAGGCTCGTGTCGCGGTCGCGCTCGATCCCGACGGTCCGCATATGTACGAGGCGCAGTACCGCGTATTGCCACGCGACGGCGGGCCGGAACAAGCCGTGCTCGCGACCGGCTTCGTCACTTTCGAGGGGCGGCAGGCGGTACGGCTGGAGGGCACGGTGCAGCTGCTGCGCTGTCCGCAACGGTTGGAGGCGATGCGCCGTGCGAGCGAAGAGCGCGCGCTGGAAAACACACACGAGGCGGCGGCGGTCTATGAGGCCGCGCCGCTGGGGATCGTGCTGTTCGACACCGATTTCCGCTTCAAGCGGATCAACTCACGGCTCGCGATGATCAACGGCCTGCCGCCCGAGGCACATTATGGCCGCGCCATCGAGGAAATCCTGCCGCCCGCGACCTGCGAGGCGCTGCGTGCGATGCAGCCACGCTTGCTGGCCGGCGAGGAAGTGGGCGGTATCGAGATCACTGGCTGGGACGATGTGGCGCAGGCGGAGCGAAGCTGGCTTGTCGCCTATCGCCCGTTACGTGACGGCGGGCGCCACATCACCGGCTTTCTCGGCACGATCATCGACATCACCGATCGCAAGCAGGCCGAGGCGCGCGAGAAGCTGCTTGCGCGCGAGGTCGATCACCGCGCCAAGAACCTGCTGAGCATCGTCCAGTCGCTCGCCACCCTCACCCGCGCGCCGACGATCGAGGCGTATCGCGAAGCGCTCGGCAACCGGCTCCAGGCGCTCGCCCGCGCGCACGGGCTGCTGGCGCAGGCAGGATGGAGCAGTGTCGATCTGGCGGCAATCGTCGCGCGAGAGCTGGAACCCTATGCCGGCGCCACCCCCGATCGCTGCACGGCGAGCGGGCCGCCGGTCGCGCTCGCCCCCGAAACCGCGCAGGCGTTCGCGCTGGTGCTGCACGAACTCGCGACCAACGCCGCCAAATATGGCGCGCTTTCGGTCACCAGTGGCCGGGTGCGGATCGACTGGCGGATCGATCAGGATCAGCTGGTGCTCCGCTGGCAGGAGGAAGGCGGGCCGCCGGTGGTGCCGCCGGCCGGGCGCGGCTTCGGCTCCCGGCTGATCGAGCAGAGCGTCACGCGCAGCCTGGATGGCATGGTGCGCAAGGATTGGGCACCGGACGGCCTGATCGCCACGCTCTCGGTGCCCAGCGCGCGCCTGCTCGCCGCCTGAACCGCCGGCGCGCCGTTCACGCGCCGGCGGGATGGGTCAGTAGCCCGACGCGGCGGTCTGGCGGCTGGCGTTATGCCCGCCATGGCGATGCAAGATGCCAAGCGCCGTCTCCGGATCGATCCCGGCTTCACGCGTGTCGACCGAGACGAACACGCCGCCCTGGCCGAGCCGGCCTTCATAATAGCGAGCATCGTCCTGGCTCACGCCGTGCGCCATCAGCGCCTCGTTGAGCGAGCCGGCGACCGCGCCTGCCGCCGCGCCGATGCCCAGCGCGCTGGGGACCGCCGCCGCCGCGATCGCGCCCGCCGCCGCGAGCGGCCCCACGCCTGGAATCGCGAGCGCCGCCACGCCCAGCCCGGCACCGAGCGCGCCGCCGCCGAGCAGGCCGCGGATCATACTGCCGCCGTTATCCTCTTCGTCGAGATCGGTGGTGCTCTGGGTCTCGCCGTCGCGACCAATCACGGAGAGCGCCGAGTCGCGCGCGCCGGCGTCCCGTAGCGCCGCGATCGCTCGCTGGGCGTCGTCGCTGCTATCGAACATCGCGGAAACTGTGTGCATCTTGGCCTCCTGGCTGATCCCCCGCCGATGCAGGGACAACCACAGGCCGGGGCAGCCGTTCCGCGCGGCTAGTCTTGGGCGCGCCAGCAGGCGTAAAAAAAGCTGCTCACTTGCAGCGCGGCGGCGGTGGCGAAGGCGGCGACGCACAGCAATTGCAGCTGCTCGCCAAGCGGCGCCACCAGCACGCCATAAGCGAGAATCAGGCAGGCAAGGCCGGCAGCGGTGATCGAGGCGAGGCGCACCAGCAGCGGCAGATTGCGCCAGACGCAATCATGCGTCTCTCCCGGGGCGGCAATCAGGCTCTCCATCTCGCGCATGGCAATATCCACGCTGGTAATGCGCGGGAGTGTATCATGCGATGACGCTAGGACAAGCGTTGTCAGATACCGTGTGCCGCGCGGAAAGCGCGCCATTTCTGTACGTTGCGGTTATGCTGGTCGAGCGTGTCGGCGAAGACGTGCCCGCCGCTGCCATCCGCGACGAAATAGACCGCGCTCGAGTCGGCGGGATCGAGCACCGCGTCGATCGAGGCGCGCCCGGGATTGCAGATCGGCCCCTTCGGCAGGCCGCTCATCGCATAGGTGTTGTACCCGTTCTTGGCGCGCAGTTCCGACAGCAGGATGCGCCGGCCGAGCGGCTTGCCCTTGGTGATGGGGTAAATCGTCGTCGGATCGGCCTGGAGCGGCATCCCGCGCTTCAGCCGGTTGGAATAGACCGCCGCGACCAGCCGCCGCTCGCTTGGCTTGCCGGTTTCCTTCTCGACGATCGAGGCGAGGATCAGCGCCTCGCGCGGGGTGCTCACCGCGAGTCCCGGCTTGCGTCGTTCCCAGGCGGCGGCGAGATAGGCGACCATCGCCTGCTGCATCCGATCGACCACGCTCTCGCGCGTGTCGCCGGGCTGGAAGCTGTAGCTGTCGGGGAGCACGCTGCCTTCCACGGGCACCGGCACCGTGCCCTCGAGCCCGGGAGTCGCGATCAGCCGTTCCTGCACCAGCACCGCCGGCCAGCCTTCGGGAATGGTAACGAAACGCTGGATCGTCCGCCCGCCCTGGAGCAGCTTCAGGATGTCGGCGGCGGAAAGCCCGCGCGGCAGGCGATAATCGCCCGATTTGATCGGATCGGCCGCGCCGAACAGCCGGGCGTAGAGCTTGAAGCGCGCGGCCGAGCGGATCGCCCCGGCCTGTTCCAGCCGCTCGGCGGTCGCGGCGAGCGAGGCACCCTCGGGCACTTCGAAGCTCAGCGCCCGGGCGGAAGGGCCGCGCCCGCCCCAGTCCTGCGCCACGAACAGCGCCCCGCCGACCAGCGCGACGATCCCGATCAGCAGCAGCCAGCCAAGCCTGCGCACCCCGCGCCCCCTTCTCAGTCGATCGCCTTCATCACCAGGCTGGCATTGGTGCCGCCAAAGCCGAAGCTGTTGTTCAGCACCGCCTTCACCCGCCGCTGCTTGGCGACATGCGGCACCAGATCGACGCCGGCGCAATTCTCGCTCGGATTGTCTAGGTTGAGCGTCGGCGGCACGATCTGGTCGCGCATCGCCAGGATGCAGAAGATGCTCTCCACCGCCCCGGCGCCGCCGAGCAGATGGCCGATCGCCGATTTGGTCGAGCTCATCGACAGCGTGCCGATCGCGTTGCCGAACAGCCGCCGCACCGCGCCCAGTTCCAGCTCGTCGCCAAGCGGGGTGGAGGTGCCGTGCGCGTTCACATAGTCGATGTCGCCGAGCGAAAGCCCGGACTTGCGCATCGCCATCTGCATCGATCGAAAGGCACCCGATCCTTCGGGATGCGGCGCGGTGACGTGATAGGCGTCGCCCGACAGGCCATAGCCCACCACTTCGGCGTAAATCTTGGCGCCGCGCCGCTTGGCGCGCTCATATTCCTCGAGCACGACCACGCCCGCGCCCTCGCCCATCACGAAGCCATCGCGGTCCTGGTCATACGGCCGGCTGCCGCGTTCGGGCGTGTCGTTGAAGCCGGTCGAAAGCGCGCGTGCCTGCGCGAAGCCGGCGATGCCGATCGGGCAGATCGCCGCTTCCGCGCCGCCCGCGAGCATCACATCGGCATCGTCCATCGCGATCATCCGCGCGGCGTCGCCGATCGAGTGCGCGCCGGTCGAACAAGCGGTGACGACGGCGTGGTTCGGCCCCATCAGGCCGTATTTGATCGAGACCTGGCCCGAGATCAGGTTGATCAGCCGGCCATGGACGAAGTGCGGCGAAACGCGGCGTGGTCCCTTATGCTCCAGCACCAGCGATTCGCTCTCGATGCCCGGTAGGCCACCAATGCCCGAGCCGATCGAGCAGCCAGCGCGGAACCGTTCTTCCTCGCTCATGTCGAGCAGGCCGGCGTCCTCGATCGCCTGGCCGGCGGCGTCGATGCCGAACACGATGAACGGATCGACCTGGCGCTGCACCTTGTGATCGACGCGCTTGCCGGGATCGAAGCCCCAGGCGTGGTCCTTGGGCTTCACCTCGCAGGCGATGCGGCAGGCATAATCGGTCGCGTCGAAATGGGTGATGTGCCCCGCGCCCGATTTGGCCGCGATCAGATTCGCCCAGCTCGTCTCGACATCGGCGCCCAGCGGCGTGACCAGCCCCAGCCCCGTGACGACAACCCGACGCATTGTTCCACTCTCCTAAACCGTCAAAATCGAAACGGCTCCGTCGCCCCGGTTGATGCCGAGCGCGCGGAGCCGCTTGAGCGGGGTTTACCCCCGGAAGAACAGGGCGATCAGCCCTGATGCTCGTCGATATAAGTGATCGCATCCTTCACGGTGCTGATCTTTTCGGCGGCATCGTCGGGAATTTCGACGCCGAATTCTTCCTCGAAAGCCATCACCAATTCGACGATGTCGAGGCTGTCCGCGCTCAGATCATCGATGAAGCTCGCATCCTCGGTCACCTTGTCGGCTTCCACACCCAGATGCTCGACGACGATCTTCTTTACGCGATCGGCGGTCTCGCTCATGCTTTCCATCCCTCTTTCAATTGGGGTTCAACAGCGGGGAGCCGTAGAACGCGCGCCCCCGGCTGACAAGAGGCCGCGAATAAGCGGAGGCGCTTACAGCATCGCCATACCGCCGTTCACGTGCAGCGTCTGCCCCGTCACATAGCCCGCCTCGCGGCTCGCGAGATAGACGACCGCCGCCGCCACGTCGCTCCCCTGCCCCAGCGCGCCCGCCGGGATACGGCCGAGCAAAGCGGTCTTCTGCGCCTCGGGCAGCACGTCGGTCATCGCCGACTGGATGAAGCCGGGCGCGACGCAATTGGCGGTGATGCCGCGGCTCGCCAGTTCCTGCGCCATCGCCTTGGTCATCGCCGTCAGCGCGCCCTTGGAGGCCGCGTAATTGGCCTGGCCGGGGTTACCCGTCGCGCCGACGACCGAGGTGATCGAAATGATCCGCCCGAACCGTGCTTTCATCATTGGCTTGGCGGCGGCGCGGGCGAGGCGGAAGGCGGCTTCCAGGTTCACGCGGATCACCTGGTCCCATTCCTCGTCCTTCATCCGCATCAGCAGATTGTCGCGAGTGACGCCGGCGTTGTTGACAAGGATGTCGAGCTTGCCGAGCGCCTCCACCGCGCGCGGAACGAGGCCGTCGACCGCGGCGCCATCGCCCAGATCGCAGGCGAGCGCGACGTGATCGCCGCCGAGTTCGGCCTGGAAAGCGGCGAGCTTATCGGGGTTGGAGCCCGACAGCGCGAGCCGCGCCCCCTGCCCCGCGAGCCCCCGCGCGATCGCCGAGCCGATCCCCCCGGAAGCGCCGGTGACGAGCGCGGTCATGCCTGTAAGGTCGAACATGGTCACTCCTTTGTCGAAGAAGAATCTTGGTTCACGCGGAGGCGCGGAGACGCGGAGAAATGGTCGTTGACGACGCGCCTGATCCCTTCCTTCAAGGTGGCGCCCCCGAAATTAAGCAACAGCCCGACGGGCTGTTTGGTGAGACGCAAATTGGTAAGGAGCTGTTTGCCATGCACTGGCAGCAGCTGGTCAACCGATTTGATCTCGACGATAAGACGATGATCCACAAGCAGGTCGATGCGAAAAGCGTTTTCAACACGAACGCCGTCAAATTCAATGTCGATCGCCCGCTGCCGGGCAACGGCATAACCGTCCTTGATCAATCGG
This sequence comes from Sphingomonas sp., assembly GCF_019746665.1. GTDB lineage: Bacteria > Pseudomonadota > Alphaproteobacteria > Sphingomonadales > Sphingomonadaceae > Sphingomonas. The sequence continues at coordinate 50,829 of NZ_JAIERS010000024.1, forward strand.
GCGGCGAGCAGCGTTTCATAGACGCTTTCCAGCAGCCCCGGTCCTAGTTCCCGGTGCAACTTCAAGGCGACGTCAATTATGTCACCCGATACCGCGTCAATGTCCCGCATCTCTGCGCCTCCGCGTCTCCGCGTGAACCAAAAATCTAAAGGCTGTGCGCCAACCCCTCGATGTCCGCCATCGTCACCACGCTCACAGGCTCGGCCTTCACGGTGCGCTTCACCATCGGGCTCAGCACTTTCGCGCCGAATTCGACGAACTGCTCAACGCCCGCCGCTTCCATCGCGAGCAGCGATTCGCGCCAGCGGACCATGCCTGTAACCTGCTCGACCAGCCGCGCGCGCATCTCGGTCGGGTCGCTTACGGGGGCGGCGGTGACGTTGGCGAACACCGGGACGAAAGGCGCGACGATCCGCGCGCCCTCCAACGCTGCCGCCATCGCCTCGGCGGCCGGCGCCATCAGCGGGCAATGGAATGGCGCGGAGACCGGCAGCGCCGTGCCCTTCTTCACGCCGAATTCCTTGCACAGCCCAATCGCGCGCTCGATTGCCGCCGCATGACCGGAAAGCACCACCTGCCCCTCGGCATTGTCGTTAGCGACGGCGCAGACCTCGCCTTCAGCCGCCGCCGCCGCGACCGCTTGCGCCTGATCCAGGGTCGCGCCGAGCAGCGCCGCCATGCCCCCGACCCCGACCGGCACCGCCCATTGCATCGCCTGGCCGCGCAATTTCAGCAGCCGCGCGGTCGTCGCCAGGTCGAGCGCGCCCGCCGCGCACAGCGCGCTATATTCGCCGAGCGAATGGCCAGCGACGAACGCCGCCTTCTCGGCGAGCGCTACCCCGCCCTCGCGCTCCAGCACGCGCAGCGTCGCGATGGCGTTCGCCATGATCGCCGGCTGGGCGTTCTCGGTGAGAGTGAGTTCCTCGGCCGGGCCTTCCTTCATCAGGCGGAACAGGTGCTGGCCGATCGCCTCGTCGACCTCCTCGAACACCTCGCGCGCGGCCACGCTTGCGTCGGCCAGCGCCGCGCCCATGCCGACCGCCTGGCTGCCCTGGCCCGGAAAGATGAAAGCGCGCACTGCCTGTCCCCTGCTTGTCCGAAAGCGGTCGCGGTAGAAATCGGGGCGCCACTTGGCAAGCAGCCTTGCATTTCGCGGCGATCGCTGTATGTGCCGCGCCTTCGGTGGCGCCCTGCGCCGCCGTGCTTACCCGTGGACGACAGCCGGAGGGGGCCTTCGCATGGTGCGGATGCTCAGCGATCGGCCAAAATGAAGGACAAGGCATGGCTCTTTACGAGCACGTCTTCCTTGCGCGCCAGGATCTGGCACAGGCGCAGGTGGACCAGCTGGCCGAAATGGCCACCAAGATCATCGAGGAAAATCAGGGCCGGATCGTCAAGACCGAAACCTGGGGCCTGCGCAGCCTGGCGTACAAGATCGCCAAGAACCGCAAGGCACATTATGTCATGCTGGAAATCGAAGCCCCGGCCGGCGTCGTCGCCGAGCTCGAGCGGCAGATCCGCATCAATGAAGACATCATCCGCTATCTCACCATCCGCGTCGACGCGCATGAGAATGGCCCGAGCGCGATGATGCGCAAGGGCGACCGCGACGGCCGCCGCCGCGAGCGTGAAGGCGGTGATCGCCCGCGCCGCGACCGCGATGGCTTCGACGGCGAATAAGGAGGACTAGACCCATGGCACGCCCCTTTTTCCGCCGCCGCAAGAGCTGCCCCTTCTCCGCCAAGGACGCGCCGCGCATCGATTACAAGGATGTGCGCCTGCTGCAGGGCTTCGTTTCGGAGCGCGGCAAGATCGTCCCCTCGCGCATCACCAGCGTGAGCGCGAAGAAGCAGCGCGAACTCGCCCAGGCGATCAAGCGCGCCCGTCACCTGGGCTTGCTGCCCTATATCGTTAAGTAAGGAGCTGAGCAGATGGATGTGATCCTGCTGGAACGCGTCGAGAAGCTCGGCGGTATCGGCGATGTGGTGAAGGTGAAGGATGGGTTCGCCCGTAACTACCTGTTGCCGCGCAAGAAGGCGCTGCGCGCGAACGAGGCGAACCGCCGCGTGTTCGAGGCCAATCGCGAGCGGATCGTGGCGGAGAACGCCGCCCGCCGCGCCGACGCCGAGAAGGACGCGAAGACTATCGACGGCGTGACGCTGACGCTCATTCGCCAGTCGTCGAACACCGGCCAGCTTTACGGCTCGGTCGCGGTGCGCGATCTGGTCGAGGCGTTCGAGGCGCTCGGCCACAAGGTCGGCAAGGCGCAGATCGTGCTCGACCGCCCGATCAAGACGATCGGCCTGCACGAGGTGAAGGTGGCGCTTCATCCGGAAGTGCCGGTGATGGTGAAGGTGAACGTCGCCCGCTCGCCCGAAGAGGCCGAGATGCAGGCCGCCGGCGTCGACGTGATGGCGCAGGTGTTCGAGGAAGGCCGCGAACAGACCGGCTTCACCGAAGAGCGCGATCCCAACCTGGAAGTCGGCGAAATCGCGAGCGACGCCCAGGGCTGAGCCCGGCGCGGAGCAAAGATCAGGGGCTGTTCCAGGCGATGGAACGGCCCCTTTTCTTATGTCCAACGCGGCAATGAGCCCGTTAAACTCGGCGCGGGCAAATGCTCAGGGAACGATCAGCACCGCAGTCACCAATCCGGCGAACGGAATCAGCGCGCAGATGACTGGAAGAAGCTTGTTCGCCATCGTGGAAATCCTTGGTCGACCGCATTGGCGCGGTTAATCGCTGGTTAAATGCGAAGCCGGCCTGATGGTTTCCAGGGGCGGTCATTGCGTAATCCACGCAAATACCGACTTGGCGCGGCGATGCGCCTCCCCCGCTCGCCAGCGGCGCGGCCCGCCGCTAGCATCGCCGCCCATGAACAACGCGCTTTTCGCCCCGATCATGCTCGCCGCCGGCATCGGCATTCCCATCATGGCGAGCGCTAATGCGCTGCTCGGCGCGCGGCTCGGCAGCCCGGCGAGCGCGGCGGCGATCATGTTCGCGCTGGCGCTCGCGGTCGCGCTGCTGGTCGCGTGGGCGACGGGCGGACCGCAACGCGCGCTGCTCGGCGCGGCGCCCTGGCCCTATTATTTCGGCGGGCTGCTGATCGCCTTCTATCTGCTGTCGATCACTTATCTGGGGCCAAGGCTTGGCATCGGGACGGCGGTGCTGCTGGTGCTGCTCGGCCAGATCGTGGCGGCGGCGACGATCGACCATTTCGGCCTGCTCGGCGCGCCGCGCACGCCGCTCACGCTGATGCGCGCGGCTGGTCTTGCGATGATGGCGGGCGGGGTGCTGCTCGCACGGCGGGTTTGATCGGATTCAGGCACAGCCGCGGAAGTTACGGTTCACGCTCCCCGCTCCCCGCGCGCCTCCGCGTGCCCCCCCTATTTCCGCCCGAACAGCTTCTCGATGTCGCCATGCGCCAGTTTCACCCAGGTCGGGCGGCCGTGGTTGCACTGGCCCGAATGCGGCGTCGCCTCCATCTCGCGGAGCAGCGCATTCATCTCGGCGACCGACAGGATTCGCCCGGCGCGGACCGAATGGTGGCAGGCCATCGTCGCCGCGACGTGATCAAGCCGTTCCTTCAGGCTCAGCGCATCGTCATAGGCGGCAAGATCGTCGGCGAGGTCTGTCACCAGTGCCGTCACATCGCCACGCGCGAGCACGGCCGGCACCGCGCGCACCAGCACCGCGCGCGGGCCGAAGCGTTCGATTTCGAGCCCCAGCGCCTCTAGCGTCGCCGCCGCCGCCTCCAGCCGGTCACACGCCGGTTCATCCAGCTCGATAACCTCGGCGAGCAGCAGCGCCTGCCGCGCGACACCCGCCCCGGCGAGCCCGGCACGCATCCGTTCGAGCACCAGCCGCTCATGCGCGGCGTGCTGATCGACGATCACCAGACCATCCTCGGCCTCGGCGACGATGTAAGTCGCCGCGACCTGCCCGCGCGCCACACCCAAGGGAAAGCGCGTTCCCTCGGGCGCCGGCGCTGCTGCTGGCTCGGCGCGCGCGGCGGGCGGCGCGCTGAAGAAGCCCGGGCGGGGATCATGGAGCCGCTCGGGCGCGAGCGCGGGTTGCGCGAAGGCGACCGAAGCCGCGCTCGCCGTTGGCCAGGCGGCGGCATGGTCCGGCGCCGCATCGCCGCGCCCCGCCCCCTCCACCTGCCACAGCCCCCAGGCGGCGGGCTCGGGCCGCTGGACGCTGCGGTGTCCCGCCTCGCCGAGCGCGCGCTTCAGCCCCGAGACGATCAGCCCGCGCACCAGCGCCGGATCGCGAAAGCGAACCTCGGTCTTGGCCGGATGGACGTTCACGTCGACCGCATCGGGCGGCACATCGAGGAACAGCGCGACGACCGCGTGGCGATCGCGCGCGAGCAGCTCGGCATAGGCGCCGCGCACCGCGCCGATCAGCAATTTGTCCTTCACCGGGCGGCCGTTGACGAACAGATATTGGTGATCGGCGATGCCCCGATTGAAGGTCGGCAGGCCGGCGACGCCCCCCAGGCGCAAACCCTCGCGCTCCACGGCGACCACCACGCTGTTCTCGGCGAGCGCGCGATCGGTGAGCGCCGCCACCCGCGCCGGGCGATCGGGATCGGCGGGCAGGTTGAGCACCAGCCGGCCATCGTGGCGCAGCTGGAAGGCGATGTCGGGCCGTGCCATCGCGAGGCGCCGCACGACATCGAGGCAAGCGGCGTATTCGGCGCGGTCCGATCGCAGGAATTTGCGCCGGGCGGGAACGCGGGCGAACAGGTCTTCCACCCGCACCCGGGTGCCCGGCGGCAGGCCCGCCGGCCCCTCCTCCGCCACCGCGCCATTGTCGACGACCCGCCGCCAGCCCTCCGCGCCACGCACCCGGCTGTCGAGCGTGAGCCGGGCCACGCTCGCGATCGAAGGCAACGCCTCGCCGCGAAAGCCGAGCGTTTCAACCGCTTGGATCGCATCCGCGTCGAGCAGCCGGTCGGGTAGTTTGGAAGTGGCGTGCCGTTCAAGCGCGAGCGCCATGTCGGCGGGGCTCATCCCGCACCCGTCATCCACCACTTCGATCAGGGCGACCCCGCTTTGTCCCAGCGACACATCGATCCGTGCGGCGCCCGCATCAATCGCGTTTTCGACGAGTTCCTTCAGCGCGCTCGCCGGCCGCTCCACCACCTCGCCGGCGGCGATTCGGTTGACGACATGCTCTGGCAGACGGCGTATTGACATGGCCTTTCCTCTAGCCCAAGCGGCGGCTTTCCGCGACCTCGATCGAACATCAGCCGGCGACGCCTGAGTCGAGCCGGGGCAGGCGGTGAAGCGGCTGGTAGCGCGTCGGGGCCAGCCCGGCGCTGCGTTTGACAGGACGTTCGATGGCTTTGTTTTCGCGCTTGTTCAACTTCATGTCGCACGACATGGCGATCGATCTCGGCACGGCGAATACCGTGGTATACCTGCGCGGCCGCGGCATCGTGCTCAACGAGCCCTCGGTCGTCGCGGTCGAGACGCTCAACGGCGTCAAGAAAGTGAAGGCGGTCGGCGACGACGCCAAGCTGATGATGGGCAAGACGCCCGAGAGCATCCAGGCGATCCGCCCGTTGCGCGATGGCGTGATCGCCGACATCGATGTCGCCGAGCAGATGATCAAGCACTTCATCGCCAAGGTACATGGTCAGCGCCGCTTCATGCGCTGGCCGCAGATCGTGATCTGCGTGCCCTCGGGCTCCACCTCGGTCGAACGCCGCGCGATTCGCGACGCGGCGCAGAATGCCGGCGCCAGCCAGGTGTTCCTGATCGAGGAACCGATGGCGGCGGCGATTGGCGCCGACATGCCAGTAACCCAGCCGATCGGCAGCATGGTCGTCGATATCGGCGGCGGCACCACCGAAGTCGCGGTGCTCAGCTTGCGCGGCCTCGCCTATACCACCTCGGTTCGGGTTGGCGGGGACAAGATGGACGAAGCGATCGTCTCCTATGTCCGCCGGAACCATAACCTGCTGATCGGCGAAGCCACCGCCGAACGCATCAAGCAGGAAGTCGGCGTCGCCAAGGCACCCTTGGACGGCATTGGCAAGACCATCCACATCAAGGGCCGCGATCTGGTGAACGGCGTGCCCAAGGAAATCCAGATCAACCAGGGCCAGATCGCCGAGGCGCTGAGCGAACCCGTCTCGACGATCGTCGAAGGCGTGCGGATCGCGCTCGAGAACACCGCGCCCGAACTCGCCGCCGATATCGTCGATCAGGGAATTGTGCTGACCGGCGGGGGCGCCCTGCTTTCGGGCATCGACGAGGTGCTGCGCGACGAGACCGGCCTGCCGGTGACGGTGGCGGACGATCCGCTTAACTGCGTCGCGATCGGCACCGGGCGCGCGCTGGAGGATCCCATCTATCGGGGCGTGCTCCAGAACGCCTGAGGGAGTGGTTGACCAGTGGCGTCGCGGCCGAGACGACCTGGCTTTTCGCGAAGGGCGCAATATGGGCTGTTCGCCAGCTATGTGCTGGCGGTGGCCGGCGCCCTGGTGGCTGCGTTGTTGCTCGCGCTGTCGACCTTTGATCCCAAGACTTTCGGCGTCGTGCGGCTGGCGGCGGCCGAGATCGGCACGCCAATCTCCTCCTTGCTCGGCTGGGGCGTGCGCGGCGTCGCCAGCGTGCCACAGGGGGTAAGCGATTATTTCGCGGTGATGGGCCGGAACAAGGCGCTGCGGGCCGAAATCGCCGCGAACAAGCGCATGACCGATCAGGCCAAGGCGGTTCTTTACGAAAACGCACGACTGAAGACGCTGCTGCGGCTGCGCCAGGGCGCGACCGATACCGTCGTCGCCGCGCACCTGGTCAGCTCGAGCGCGGCGAGCACGCGGCGTTATGCGGTGCTCAACGCCGGCAGCAACCAGGGCGTGCGCGAAGGCCAGCCGGTGCGCGGGCCGGAGGGGTTGATCGGCCGGGTGATCGAAGCCGGCTTCAACACCGCGCGGGTGCTGCTCATTTCCGATCCCGAAAGCATCGTGCCGGTGCGCCGCGTCCGCGACGGTCTGCCGGCGATCGCCGCCGGGCGGGGCGACGGGCTGATCGAGATTCGCTCGGTCAACCTCGCCAACGCGCCGTTCGCGGTGGGCGATGCGTTCGTTACCTCGGGCACCGGCGGCATCTATGCGCCGGGCATCCCGGTCGCCCGCGTGATCAAGGCCGGGCGCGACACCACGACCGCGCGGGGCGTCACCCAGCCCGACACACTCGACATCGCGATCGTGCAACGCACCTTCATTCCGCTGCCGCCGCCGCCTGCGGAGCAGCGTTGATGGGCCTGATGCCGCGCCGCCGACCGCGCGGGCCGTTCGATCCCGAACCGCAGCGCGTTTGGCCGAGCCTGAAGCCGGCGCTGTCGGTGATGGCGGCCTCCACGCTCACCTTGCTGCCGCTCGTCGCGAGCTTTCCGCTGCTGCCGCCGTTCGGGCTGTTGATGCTGCTCGGCTGGCGGCTGGCGCGTGAGGACGCGCTGCCCGTTTGGGCACCGCTGCTGCTGGGGCTGTTCGACGATCTCTTCTCCGGCCAGCCGTTCGGCAGTGCGATGCTGTTCTGGACGCTCGCCTATATCTCGATCGATCTGTTCGACGCGAGGCTGGTCGCGCGCGATTTCTGGCAGGATTGGCTGCTGGCGGCGGGCGGCATCGCCGGCTCCCTGATCTTTGGTCGTTTGGTCGCGACCCCGCTTGCCGCGCATGTCGAAACGCTGTTGTTGCTCCAAATCGCGGTTTCGGTGATGTTGTACCCGGTCGCAGCCCTGATCGTCGCCTGGATCGATCGGGAACGGAGCCCGGCATGAACCCGCCCAGCCGCATCGTCACCGAAGCGCACCAGACCTTCAGCTTCAACCGGCGGACGGTCGCGCTCGGGATCGGCCAGATCGGCGTCGGCGTGGTGCTCGGCGCGCGAATGGGCTGGCTGTCGATCGCCGAGAATGCGCGCTACAACATGCTCGCCGAGAGCAACCGCGTGAATCTGACGCTGATCCCGCCGCGCCGGGGCTGGCTGATCGATCGCAACGGCGCGCCGATCGCGAACAACCGCACCGATTTCCGCGTCGACATCATCCCCGATCGGCTGGACGACAAGGACCGCGTGCTCGGCCTGCTCCAGAACATCTTGGCGCTGCCGCCCGAGGAGATGGAGCGCATCCGGCTCGATCTGAAGCACGCCGCCGGTTTCCAGCCGGTGCAGGTGGCCGATGATCTCGATTGGGAGCGGTTCGCCGCCGTCTCGGTTCGCCTGCCCGAACTGCCGGGGGTCGCGCCCACGCGCGGCTATTCGCGCAACTATCCCGCGGGTGCCGCGGTCGCGCATCTGACCGGCTATGTCGGCGCGGCGTCGGCCGAACAATATCGCGCGACCAAGGACGCCCTGCTCGTCACCCCCGGCTTTAAAATCGGCAAGGACGGAATCGAAAAGCAGCTCGATGCTCGGCTGCGCGGATCGCCGGGCGCCAAGCGGGTCGAAGTGACGGCGCACGGCCGGCTGGTGCGCGAACTCGCCCAACGCCCCGACGCGCCGGGTCAGACCGTGCGGCTGACGATCGACGCGGGACTGCAGGAATATGCCGCGCGCCGGCTCGGCACCAATTCGGGCAGCTGCGTCGTGATGGACTGCCTGACGGGCGAGGTGCTCGCCTTCGTCTCGATGCCCGCTTACGACCCCAACAGCTTTTCGGACGGCATCAGCCATTTCGAATGGGAAATGCTGTCGAAGAACGATCACGTGCCGCTGATGAACAAGGCGCTGCAGGGGCTTTACCCGCCGGGATCCACGGTCAAGCCGATGAACGCGCTGGCGCTGCTCCACGCGGGCGTCAGCCCCAATGACCGAGTGGTTTGTTCGGGTGCGTTGCGGGTCGGCTCGGGCGTGTTCCACTGCCACAAGCGGCGCGGGCACGGCGCGATCGATATGCACACCGCGGTCGCGCAGAGCTGCGACATCTATTTCTACGAAATGTCGCGCCGGCTGGGTTATGATCGCTTCGCGCCGACGCTTCGGATGCTCGGCATGGGGCAGAAGTTCGATCTGCCCTTCGCCAGCCAGCGCTACGGCACCGTGCCCGACAGCGCGTGGAAGCTGAAGAAATACAAGGAAAGCTGGACAGTCGCGGATTCACTCAACGCCTCGATCGGCCAGGGCTATGTGCTGGCGAACCCGATGCAGCTGGCGGTCGCGGCCGCGCGGCTCGGCTCGGGGCTGGAGGTGCATCCCCGGCTCTTCGTCGATCCCAAGGCGCCGCCACCGCGTGCGATGCCGATCGACCCCGACCACTTCAAGACGATCCACGCGGCCATGCACGCGGTGGTGAACGGCGGCGGTACCGCCGGCGCGGCCCGGCTCAACCTGCCCGGGATCGAGCTCGCCGCGAAGACCGGCACCGCGCAGGTTCGCCGCATCACCATGGCCGAGCGCGCGCATGGCGTGCTCTCGAACGGGCAGTTGCCCTTCAAGCTGCGCGATCACGCGCTGTTCATCGCTTTCGCGCCCGCCGACAAGCCGCGCTACGCGCTCGGCATGGTGCTCGAGCATAACGGCCATGTGAACCGCGTGCTCGACACCCCGCTCACCGCGCGTGACATCATGACCTGGCTGTTTGACCGCCAGCGCGCCGAGGCAAGCCTTGCCGAGATCGAAGCAAGCTGGGGCGGCGACATCAAGACGCGGATGGCGGCGGAGGCGAGCGCCTATCGCGCCGCGCTCGCCGCTCAGGCCAACCCCGCCCAGCAACAGGCGACCGAGCTGGACGCCGATGCCGCCACCGAGTCCGAGGCGGTCGACGCTGCCTCCGAGGCGAGCAACGCCACCGCCGCCGCGCTCGGTAACAGCGCCTCGGGCGGCGTCGCCGCCGAGGGCAGCCGGGAGCAACCCGATTGAGCAGCTTCACCGCCGCCATCCCCGCGCCGATCGCGGCGCTGCCGTGGCGGATCATCTTTCTGGTCCTGGCGATCGGCGGCTTCGGGCTGCTCGTGCTCTATTCGGCGGCGGGCGGCAGTCTGCGCCCCTATGCCCTGCCCCAGGGCATCCGCCTGGTCGGGTTCACGGGGATGGCCGTCATCATGTCGCGCGTGCGCGCCGAGCGCTGGGACCAAGTCGCGCTCCCACTCTACGCCATGCTGCTCGTGCTGCTGCTGCTGGTTGAAGTGGCGGGTGCGGTGCGCGGGGGGAGCCAGCGCTGGATCGACCTGGGGCTGATCCGGCTGCAACCCTCCGAGCTGATGAAGCTCGCGATCGTGCTCGCCTGCGCCAAATTCTACGACATGCTTCCGCCCAACGAAACACGCCGGTGGGGCGCGCTGTGGCCTGCCGGGCTGCTGATCGGGATGCCGGTACTGCTGGTGATGAAGCAGCCCGATCTCGGCACCGCGCTGATGATCGCCGCCGGCGGGGTGACGGTGATGTTCCTCGCCGGCATTCCGCTGCGCCTGTTCGTCGGCGGCGGCCTGGCGCTCGCGGCGGCGATACCGCTCGCGGTGAATTTCCTGCTCCACGACTATCAGCGCAACCGGGTGCTGACCTTCCTCAACCCCGAGAACGACCCGCTCGGCACCGGCTATCACATCACCCAATCGAAGATTGCGATCGGATCGGGCGGCATTTGGGGCAAGGGCTTCCTGCACGGCACCCAGAGCCATCTGCAATATCTGCCCGAGGGCCACACCGATTTCGCGCTGGCGACGATGATGGAGGAATGGGGCCTGATCGGCGGACTGGGGCTGATCATCGCCTTCACCCTGCTGGTGCAATGGGGCCTATCGGTCGCTGCCAAGGCCGAGACGCGCTTCGCCCGGCTGACCGCGGCGGCGCTGTCGGCGACGATCTTCTATTACTTCGCGATCAACATGGCGATGGTGATGGGCCTCGCGCCCGTGGTCGGCGTCCCCCTGCCGCTGATCAGCAATGGAGGCTCGGCACAGATGACGATCATGCTGATCCTGGGCATCCTGATGTCGATCGAGCGGCAGAACCGGCAGGCGGTGCGGTGGTGACGCGCGCGTTCTGCGCCGGGCAAAAAAGCGGTTGCGCGGGGTAAGCGAGGCTGCTAACGGCGCACCTCCAATCGCGGGCCCCACCCGCGATCGCCGCCGCCGGAGACGGACGCATAGCTCAGTTGGTAGAGCAGCTGACTCTTAATCAGCGGGTCCTTGGTTCGAGCCCAAGTGCGTCCACCAAACTTCTCAACGACTTAGGTGCAAATATACACCCCTCCCAAGGGGTTGTCGAGAGCCACGTAATCGCCACGTAATCAACGTGTTTCGTAGCCTGGCGTAGAAGCTTGATTTTCGATGTGCGGGAGGAGGTTTCCTCCCTGGTCGAAGCCGCTGCGCGGCTTCTTCACACCCACCTCAGCGGGGACACCCCGCAACGCCCCGAAACGAGGAGCGGGGCTGGCGACGCGCTCGGTCCCGTGCGCCGTTCCGGCGCACTCCTGCGGGCGCGGCGTTTCACCACAAGGGCCCCGCACGCACTCTGAACCGGCGGACCTGAAACGAAGCGCAGGCCGCGAAAGCCGACAGGCCCCGCCTTTCCGCCTGCGCGAGCGATGACGCGATGCTCCGCCTCCTTCAGGGTGCAGTTTCTTGCTTTGGCGATTTCGCTGGCCGCTCGCGCGGTTGTAAGCGTTGAGGGGGAGAGTGAGAGTCTGGCGGGCTTCGCCGTGACGGGATGAGGGTCGAGAGAGAGGCTCCCGGCCAGCCGTCATGGAGATTTCCCATGGATATGCAGGTTCTCGATACGCGCCGCGACTCAAGCGGCGGCTATAAGGTGGATGTCTCGCGCGGCTCGCGCGTGGGTCGGGTGTCGTCGGAGTGGTTCTCGCGCCCAGATGATGAGCGGTTTCTGTCACTGGGCGATTTGGCCCGATCAGTGCGCGGTCGGTCTGACCGGAGCCGGACGCGCGTGGTCGAGACGGCGCTGATCCATGTCGAAGCAAACCGCAATGATCCGGAACGCCTGGCTCTCATGTTGCCGGGTGCCGAGGCACCGGTGACGCCAACCCACTGGAGCTTTGGGCAACTGGCCAGCCAGGTAGGCGCTCCTGCTGCCTATCTGCGCCAACTTCCGGCGCCGCTCGCCGCGATCAATCTGCAATACGGGCTGACCTCCAACCGAGCCGAGCAGATCAAGACGCTCGAAACCGACAATGGCCGCCTCGAACTGCGCGCCGTGACCGGCCCCGACTACGGCCGGATCTACGACCATGAGCTTGTCGAAGCGGTGCAGAAGATCGCTGGCAACGGCACCGGCGACACACGCTGGAAGGTTCCGGGCGTGCTCGACTGGTCGACCGGGGTCTACAACCCTAACGTCGACATCTCGAAGGATACGACCACGCTCTATGCGTCGGATCGCGACGTCTTCCTGTTTCTGGTCGATGATCTCAACCCGATCGAAGCCGGGCGGCTGCCCGACGGATCGCCCGATCTCTACTTCCGCGGGTTCTATTGCTGGAACTCCGAGGTCGGCGCCAAGACGCTCGGCATGGCGAGCTTCTACCTGCGCGCGGTCTGCCAGAACCGGAACCTGTGGGGGGTGGAGGACTTCGAAGAGATCAGCATCCGCCACAGCAAATATGCGGCGAACCGCTTTGCCCACGAAGCCGAACCGGCGCTGCTGAACTTTGCCAATTCCTCGCCGCAGCCGTTCATCAACGGCATCAAGACCGCGCGAGAGCGAATTGTCGCCCGTAGCGACGAAGACCGGCAAGACTTCTTGCGGGGACGCGGGTTCTCCAAGGCTGAAACCGGCCGGATCATCGAAACCGTCCTCGCCGAGGAAGGCCGACCGCCGGAATCGATCTTCGATTTCGTTCAGGGCATCACCGCGTTGGCGCGGTCGAAGGCCCATCAGGACGCCCGGCTCGACATGGAGGGCAAGGCCAAGAAGTTGCTCGACCGGGTGCACTAAGCCTCCCCGGGCCCAGCGTGTTACTCCTGCGTTGCGCTGCCTTCTCGAAAGTGAGAGGGCGGCGCTTCGCTTCGTGACGGGTTCGGGCCTGAGAGAGAGTCTTTCGGGCGGCCCGTCATGGAGAAACCCCATGACCAAGACATTGCCCAAGCTCGTGCTCAGCGCCTCGCGCGACATCCCGTTTTCGCAGCTGGTGCTGAGCCAGAAGAATGTGCGGCGCGTGAAAGCCGGCCTTTCGATCGAGGATCTGGCCGAGGACATTTACCGCCGGACCCTGCTCCAGAGCATCAACGTCCGCCCCTTGCTTGACGCCGACGGCAAGGAAACCGGCATGTTCGAAGTGCCGGCCGGTGGCCGCCGTTTCCGGGCCCTCGAACTGCTGGTGAAGACCAAGCGGATGGCCAAGGATCAGCCCGTTCCTTGCGTCGTGCGTGAAGCCGGGATTGCCGAAGAGGACTCGCTCGCGGAAAACGTCATGCGCGTTGCGCTGCATCCGCTCGACCAGTTCCGTGCCTTCAGCGCGCTGATCGAAGCGGGCCTGTCGGAGGAAGATATCGCCGCGCGGTTTTTCGTGTCTGTCTCGACCGTACGCCAGCGCCTTCGGCTCGCCTCGGTCTCGCCCACCCTGCTCGAGATCTATGGTGAGGACGGCATCACGCTCGAACAGCTCATGGCCTTCTCGGTCACCGACAACCACGCGCGCCAAGAGCAGGTCTGGGAACAGGTCAATCAGGGGCACCATGTGCCAGCTTACCACATCCGCCGCTTGCTGACCGAAGATGCGATTTCCGCAAGCGACCGCCGCGTCCGGTTCATCGGCATTGACGCCTACACCGAGGCTGGCGGCTATGTGATGCGCGATCTGTTCTCGTCGGACGAGGATGGATGGTTGCAGGATCCCGCACTGGTCGAATTGCTGGTGAGCGAAAAGCTCTCGGAACTCGCACAGGAAATCGGTGCCGAAGGCTGGAAATGGGTCGAGGCCGCCGTCGACCTGCCCTATGGCTGCGAGCGCGGCAAACGCCGGATCGTCGGCACGACCGTTCCGTTGACCGACGACGAGCAGGCACGGCGCGATGTGCTGGTCGAGGAATATGACCGCATTGGCGACGACTACGGCGATGGCAGCGACCTTCCCGACGAAGTCGATGCGCGGCTGACCGAGATCGATGCCGAACTGACCGCCTTGAACAGCCGTCCCACGGTCTACGATCCGGACGACATGGTGCGTGCTGGCGTGTTCATTTCGCTGACCCACGATGGTCGCCTGCGGATCGACCGCGGCTATGTCCGTCCTGAAGATGAACCCGTCGCAGAAGGCCAGAATGACGGTGCGCACGAAACCAACCCCGACATGTCCGATGGCGCGACTGTCACCGTCGCAGGGCAAGCGGCGCCAATCGGCGGTGACGACGACGAAGATGAGGCGATCAAGCCGTTGCCTGACAGGCTCGTTTCCGAACTCACTGCTGAACGCACGCTCGCGCTGCGCGATGCACTGGCCAACGCTCCGCAGGCGGCGTTCCTCGCCCTTCTTCATGCGCTCGTCCTGGCGGTGTTCCGTCCCCACGGGACTCATGGCTGTGTGCAGATCGGCGTTACCCAGGCCTGGCTCGGCAATGTCGCACCAAACTTGCGCGAGAGTGTCTGGAGCCAGTCGATCCAGGCGCGGCACGAAAATTGGGGTGAAAGGCTGCCGGATGAACCACAGCCGCTGTGGGACGCCCTCGCCGCTATGCCGCAGGATGAGCAGATGGCGCTGCTCGCCCACTGTGTCAGCCAAGGCGTCAACGCGCTGTTTGAGCCGAGCAAGAGCTATGACGGACGCATCTCGGCGCACGGTGTGGCGCAGCGCATTGCCGCCGCCGATGCTCTGGCAGCAGTCGTCGGGCTCGACATGGCCGAGGCTGGCTGGACGCCAACGGTCGACAACTACCTCGGCCGGGTGACCAAACCCCGGATCATTGAAGCGGTCCGCGAAGCCAAGGGCGATGCGACCGCAGCCCTGATCGAACATCTCAAGAAGGGTGACATGGCGCGCGAGGCCGAACGGCTGCTGGGCGGCACTGGCTGGTTGCCTGAACCCCTGCGGTTACCGGTCATAGAAGCAAATGAAGCTGACATTGCGGACCTCCCCGATTTCCTCGCGGATGATGCCGAACAGGCGGACGCCGACGATGCCTTCGCAATCGCTGCCGAATGAACTTTGCTCGCGCGGGGCGGCCCCGGTCGCCCCGCGTGTCTTGTTCCCCCCTCACCGATGAAGGAGCCTTGCCATGGCAATTCCTGACCATGCCCGCGTCAATTTCGAGACGCTGCTGCAAGCGGCACAAGCGGGCGATCTCGCGCTGATGGAATGCACCGAGGTTGCCAGCGGCGAAACCCGTTACGTTCTTTGCGCCGTTGGCCGCAACGCCGGCGACTATGTGATGACACCGTTCGGGCACCTCGCGCCGGGCAATCCTTACGAGGCCTATATTCCGCCCGCCTGATCCGGCCTGCACTTCCCCAACTTCATTGAAGGAATTCCGACATGACCAACTCGCCTTTGGCGGGTGCCTCCGCGCGCCCACCTGCCGCTGCTTGCCCGCAGCAAACCGCTACCGCGATCATCACCGCAGCCCATGACCTGCTTGGTCACCTTGCCGCCGGTCGCCGGATCGACACGCCCGCCATTCGTACCGCCATGCAGTCCGCCTTTGGAGCAAGCGATGCGACAGGAGCCTGGGACTGGAAGATCGCCTACGAAGCCGTCGAGGTCGCGCAATTGCTGTTCATGCGCCGCTACGGCCTTGCGATCCATGCCAGGACCGCCGATCCGTTCGAACGCCTGAAACTGGTCGAACGGATTGCCCGGCTTGCCCCGACGCAAACCCGGCGCAGCGAGGAAATGCAGGCCTACCAGCAATTCTCGACGCCGCTGGGACTGGCATGGGTGACCGGGTTTGCTGCGGGCTTTCTGCCGGACGAACTGGTGCTCGAACCTTCTGCAGGCACGGGACTGTTGGCGGTACAGGCTGAATTTGCCGGATGCAGTTTGGCCGTGAACGAGGTTGCCGAAGTGCGTGCGGCCCTGCTTGGCAGCCTGTTTGCAAGCTCGCACGTGTCGATGCACGACGCCGCACAGATCCACGACCGGCTCGATGCAGCTGTGGTGCCGAGTTGCATCATCATGAACCCGCCATTCTCGGCAGCGCTGAATGTTGATTCACGTGTGGCCGACGCAGCCATCCGGCATCTGTCATCAGCAGTGGCGCGGCTTGCCGACGGTGGACGGCTCGTCGCGATCACGGGGGCCAACTGCGCGCCAGATCACAAGGCATGGCGTGATGGTTTCGTCCGGATGCAGGACAACGCCCGGGTCGTGTTCAGCGCGGTGATAGCGGGCAGCGTGTTCGCACCGCACGGCACTTCGGTTGAAACCCGGCTGACCGTTATCGACAAGGTTCCCGCAGACAATCCAGCACAATTTCCGGCATCGCGAGGCATGGCTCCCGATCTTGCGACCTTGCTGCGCTGGTTGGCCGACAGCCTCCCGCCACGTCAGCCCATCGCCGCATCAGCTCTTCAGCCACTGGTAGCTGCCCGCAATTCACAAGCGATCAAAGCCAGCCCAAGGCCTAGACTGGCTACAGCCCCGATCCCTGCAATATGTGGCGTGCCGCTCGACTATGATGTGATCGACTGGTGTCCTCCAACCGACGGCACGATCTCCGAATCGCTCTATGAGCCCTACTCGCTCCAATCGATCCGCATCGCTGGCGCGCAGCCGCATCCGACACGACTGGTGCAATCAGCCGCGATGTCCTCGGTCGCGCCGCCCAAGCCGAGCTATCGCCCTCATCTGCCCGCTGGCCTCGTCGAACAGGGGCTGCTGTCGGATGCCCAGCTCGAATCGGTAATTTATGCGGGCGAAGCCCATGCCGACCATCTCGCCGGCAGCTGGTCCGTCGATGCGACCTGGGACAAGGTCGAAGCCGTGCCCGATGATTGCGATACCGCTGTCCGCTTCCGAAAGGGCTGGTTCCTCGGCGATGGCACCGGCGCAGGCAAAGGGCGTCAGGTCGCGGGCATCTTGCTCGACAACTGGCTCAAGGGCCGAAGGCGTGCAGTCTGGATATCGAAATCCGACAAGCTGCTCGAAGATGCGCAGCGCGACTGGAAGGCTCTGGGGCAAGAGCCCTTGCTGGTCATCCCGCTCGCCCGCTTCCGTCAGGGCATGCCGATCCGGCTCGAGCAGGGCATCCTTTTTACGACCTATGCCACGCTACGCTCCGACGCGCGCGAAAACCGGGTTTCCCGGGTGCAGCAGATCGTCGACTGGCTGGGGACCGACTTCGACGGGGTCATTGTTTTCGACGAGAGCCATGCCATGCAGAATGCCGGTGGCGGCAAATCCGAACGGGGCGATTCCGCTCCCTCGCAGCAGGGACGTGCTGGACTGCGCCTGCAGCATGCACTGCCCAATGCCCGGATTGTTTATGTCTCTGCAACCGGGGCGACCACGGTCGAGAACCTTGCCTATGCTCAGCGGCTCGGCCTGTGGGGCGGCGCTGACTTTCCCTTCGACAAACGCACCGATTTCGTCGCGGCCATCGAAGCGGGCGGGGTCGCAGCGATGGAGGTGCTCGCCCGCGACCTGAAAGCTCTCGGTCTCTATGCAGCCAGTTCGCTGTCGTACGAAGGCATCGAATATGAGCTGCTCGAGCACCAGCTCACCGCTGACCAGGTTCGCATCTACGATGCCTATGCCGGGGCGTTTCAGGTCATCCACAACAACTTGGATGCAGCGCTGGAGGCCGCCAACGTCACGAGCAGCGAAGTCACGCTCAACGCACAGGCCAAGTCTGCGGCCCGCTCGGCGTTTGAATCCGCCAAGCAGCGCTTCTTCAATCATCTCATCACGGCGATGAAGACGCCAACGCTGATCGCCGCGATCGAGCAGGGCCTCGCCGATGGCCAGGCCGCTGTGGTGCAGATCGTCTCGACGGGGGAAGCGCTGCTGTCGCGCCGCCTCGCCGACATCGATCCGGGCGAGTGGAACGACATTCAGGTCGATATCACGCCACGCGAATTCCTGTAATGTTGAGCTCAACATTAGACATATTCTTTGCAGTCGCAGTTTATGTCGAGCGTGGCGGCGGGAGGCGCAGGTTTCCTTCGGTTTTCCATGATTTC
>NZ_JAIERS010000014.1 GCF_019746665.1 Sphingomonas sp.
CGCCCGCCCCCGCCCCCGCCGCACCGGCCACGCCCGGCGCCGCCGCGCCGCCGCTGCCCGGGGCGGGGGAGGCGGTCTATGATCTCGATCGCGGCGGCGGCGCGCTGCCCGGCTATGCCCCGCCGCGCTGGCTCCACAAGGCGACCGACGAGGAATTCTTCCCGTTGGTCGACCCCGAGCTGATGCAGCTGGAGCTGGAGGTCGAATATCGCGTGCAATGCACGATCGCGCTCGACGCGCGCGTCGCCTGCCGGGTGCTGCGCGAGGTGCCCTTCTATCCCGGCCTGCGCCGCGCGATCCAGGCGGCGGTGCCGCTGCTGCGGATCGCCCCGCCCAAGCGCGACGGTCGCCCGATCGAGGGCCAGCGCGTCGAGTTCAACTGGCGGGTGACCGTCTCGCACGGCGATCTACGCCTGCGCTGAGGGCATTGGCGCAGTCGCCGGCCATCTGCTAGCCTTGTCCCATGCCGAGTACCGCCGCCGCCGCCGCCCGCGAAATCCTGGTGCGCCTGCACGACGTGATGGCCGCGAAAAGCTCGGCCCAGGCCAAGCTCAATCAGGTCGTCCAGATCATCGGCGAGATCACCAACAGCGAGGTCTGCTCGATCTATCTGCTGCGCGAGGGGCTGCTCGAACTCTACGCGACGCGCGGGCTCGATCAGGCGGCGGTCCATGTCACAAAGCTCGCGCCGGGCGAGGGGTTGGTCGGCACGATCGCCGAGGAGGTGGAGACGCTCAACCTCGACGAGGCCGCCGCCCATCCCAATTTCGCTTATCGCCCCGAAACCGGCGAAGAGCGCTTCCACAGCTTCGCGGGGGTGCCGATCATCCGCCGCGAGCGCGCGGTGGGCGTGCTCTGCGTCCAGCACATCGAATCGCACCGCTATGCCGATGTCGAGGTGGAGGCGCTGCAGACGGTGGCGATGGTGCTCGCCGAGCTGATCGCCAACGCCGATCTGATCGATGGCGCCGCCGGCCCCACCCGCGCCACCCCGCAAAACGCCAAGCGGATCACCGGGCTGAAACTGGTCGAGGGGATGGCGCGCGGGGTCGCGGTGTTCCACCAGCCGCGCATCACCATCGAGCATACCGTCGCCGAGGATATCGAGACCGAGCGCCACCGCGTCTATGCCGCCTTCGCCAAGATGCGCGAGCAGATCGAGCGGATGGCGGCGCAGGCCGAGTTCGGCGTCGGCGGCGAGCATGAGGAAGTGCTCGAGACGTACAAGATGTTCGCCTATGACGAAGGCTGGTCGCGCCGGATCAACGAGGCGATCGACGCCGGCCTGACCGCCGAGGCGGCGATCGAGCGCGTCCAGCAGCGCACCCGGATGCGGATGCGCCAGATCGACGATCCGCTGCTCGCCGAGCGGATGCACGATCTGGAGGATCTCTCCAACCGGCTGCTGCGGATCGTCTCGGGCCAGATGGGCACCGCCGCGCAGATGGGGCTGCGGCAGGATTCGATCCTGATCGCGCGCAACCTGGGGCCGGCCGAGCTGCTGGAATATGATCGCCGGCGGCTGAAGGGCGTGATCCTGGAGGAAGGCTCGCTCACCGCGCATGTGACGATCGTCGCCCGCGCGATGGGGGTGCCGGTGCTGGGGCGGGTGCGCGACATTCGCCGGCTGGTCGCCGAAGGCGATCTGCTGCTGCTCGACGTGACCGAGGGGACCGCCTTCGCGCGGCCGACGCCCGCGATCGAGGAGGGCTTCGCCGCGAAGCTGCTCTTCACTCAGAAGCGCCGCGCCTCGTTCGCCGCGCTGCGCGAGCTGCCGCCGACGACGCGCGACGGCAAGCGGATCACGGTGATGGTGAATGCCGGCCTGCGCGACGATGTCGGCGCGGTGGAGCTGACCGGCGCCGACGGGATCGGGCTGTTCCGCACCGAATTCCAGTTCCTCGTCTCCGCCACGCTCCCGCAGCGCGAGCGCCAGCAGCGGCTGTACCGCGACGTGCTCGACGCGGCGGGCGACAAGCCGGTGGTGTTCCGCACGGTCGATATCGGCGGCGACAAGGTGCTCCCTTATCTGCGCGACGAATCGGGCGAGGAGGAGAATCCGGCGATGGGCTGGCGCGCGCTGCGGCTCGCGCTCGAACGTGACGGACTGATGAAGGTCCAGGCGCGCGCGCTGATCGAGGCGGCGGCGGGCCGCACGCTCCATGTGATGTTCCCGATGGTGAGCGAGCCCTGGGAATATGAGCAGGCACGCGACCTGTTCGAGGCGCAGTATCGCTGGGTCGCCGAGCGCGGGCGCAAGCTGCCGAGCGCGATCCGCTATGGCTGCATGCTCGAAGTGCCGGCGCTGGCCGAAACGCTCGACCTGCTGCTCCCCCGGCTCGATTTCCTGTCGGTGGGGACCAATGACCTGACGCAGTTCCTGTTCGCCGCCGACCGCGCCAACCCCAAGCTCGCCGAGCGTTACGACTGGCTGAGCGCGTCGATCCTGCGCTTCCTCGCCCGCGTCGTCGGCCAGGTGCGCGCGCATGGCGTCGATCTGGGGGTGTGCGGCGAGATGGGCGGGCGCACGCTGGAGGCGATGGCGCTGATCGGGCTGGGGATCGATCGGCTGTCGATCACCCCGGCGGCGGTCGGGCCGATCAAGGCGATGATCCGCTCGCTCGATCACGGCGCGCTCACCGCCGAGCTGGCGCGGCTGCTCGCCGCCCCGCCACGCGACCTGCGGGGCACGCTGCGCGCCTGGGGACAGGCGAATGGCGTTGAATTGAGCTGATTCCATGGGCGGGGCGCGGTCCCGCGCGTTGACAGGGCCAAACCGCTTTGAAACAAGCCTTGCGAAATCCTGCCATCAGCTTTCTCGCGCGGAGACCCGCATGACCGACGCCGAGCCCGGCGCAGATCCCACGCTCTTCGCGAAGAGCCCCGGCGAGAAATTGCGCGAGGCTCGCGAGGCGCAAGGCCTGTCGCTCGCCGAGATCGCCGCGCGCACGCGGGTGCCGATCCGCCACCTGCAGGCGATCGAGGCGGCGGATTATGCGGGGCTCCCCTCCCCCACCTACGCAGTGGGCTTCGCCAAGGCCTATGCCCGCGCGGTGGGCGTGGACGAAGTGGTGATCGGCCGCGAAGTGCGCGGCGTGGGCGACGGCGTGCCGCGCACCGCCGCCCCCTCGGTGCCGCTGCGGCGGATCGATTACGGCCCGCGCGATCCCAGCCGCCTGCCCCCCAGGGGGCTCGCCGCCGCGCTCGCGCTGGTCGCCTCGATCCTGCTCGGCGGCGTCGCGATCTGGTATGGCACCGGCTGGTTCCGGGGCGACAGCAGCGCGGTGATCACGGTGCCCGAGCCGGCGCCCACCACCCGCCCGACGCCGACCCAGACGGTCGCGCCCAAGCCCGCCGGCGGCCAGGTCACGCTCGCCGCCACCGATCTGGTGTGGCTGCGCGTCTATGACGCGACCGGCAAGACGCTCTACGAGCATGAGCTGAAGCCCGGCGAACGCTATGACGTGCCGCCCGAGGCCGATCGGCCGATGATCAATGTCGGCCGGCCCGACAAGCTCACCGTCACCGTCAATGGCAGCACCGTGCCGCCGCTGGGCGACGGCAAGCGCGCGATCAAGGATGTCGAGATTTCGGCCACGGCGCTGCTTGCGCGCGCCGCCGCGCCGGTCGCGGGGACGTCGCAAGCGACACCCGCCGCCCCGCCCCCCGCGACCACGGCGCCCTCGAAACCGCGTGCGAGCGCCACGCCTGAGGCAGGCGTTCCGCCCGCCTTCCGTCCCGCGGCGGCCGAGGATAGCGACAACGCCACCGCGCCGCGGCTTCCCTAGGCTGGCGCGCGCCCGGCGAGGCGCTATAAGCCGGGCCGGGAGACCTGATGATGACGCGCTTCTGGACCGCCGCCCTGCTCGCCACCCTGTCGTTCGCCAGCGTATCGCTCGGCGGCGCCGCCCATGCCCAAAGCGCGATCGAGGGCCGGGTCGACCGGCTGGAGCGCGAGATGCGCGCGGTGCAGCGCAAGGTGTTTCCGGGCGGCAACGGCCAATATTTCCCGCCCGAGATCACCCCGCCCGAACAGACGGCCCCAGCCCCCGGCGTGCCCGCGACCAGCCCGGTCGCCGACCTGACCGCGCGCGTCGCCGCGCTCGAAACCCAGCTCTCGACGATGACGGGCCAGGTCGAGCAGAACCAGTATAAGCTGCGCCAGCTCGAAGATGCCTTCGCCGCCTATAAGCGCGCGACCGATGCCCGGCTGAAGGCGATCGAAGATGCCGCCGCGCCACCGCCGCTGACGGGCGCGAGCACCGCCCCGGCCGGCGCGCCCGCGACCACGCCGCCGCCCGCCAAGCCCGCCACGGCCGACCCGGCGCGCGCCAAGGCGGTCGCCGCCGTCGAAAAGCCCGCGACCGGCGATCCGGCGGAGGACGGCTATGTCTATGGCTACCGCCTGTGGTCGGCCAAATATTATGCCGAGGCCGAGACGCAGCTGGGCGATGTGGTGGCGAAATATCCCAAGCACCGCCGCGCCAGCTGGGCGCAGAATCTGCTCGGCCGCGCCTATCTGGACGATAACCAGCCGCAGCAAGCGGCACGCGCTTTCCTGACCAACTATCAGAAATTCCCCGAAGGCGAGCGTACGCCCGACAGCCTTTATTACCTGACGGTCGCGCTCAAGAAGCTCGGCAAGCCCTCGGCCGATATCTGCAAGGTCTATGCGGAGCTGGAGGAAGTGTACGCCGCCAAGCTGACGCCGCAGCTGAAGGCCGATGTCGCGCGCGGGCGCGCGGCGGAGAAGTGCAAGCCCTGACCGGCCTCGACTCTCTGGCGGTCGAGCGGCTCCGCGCCGATCTGACCGCGCTCGTCGGGCCGCTGGCGGATCGGCGGCTGGGGGTGGCGGTGTCGGGCGGTCCGGACAGCATGGCGCTGCTTGCGCTCGCGGCGGCGGCGTTTCCGGGCCAGGTGATCGCGGCGACGGTCGATCACGGCTTGCGCGCGGAGAGCGCCAACGAAGCGGCGATGGTCACGCGCTGGTGCGAAGACGCCGGGGTGCCGCACGCGACCCTTGCGATCGCGGACCGGCCGGGCGCGCGGGACAATCTCCACGACTGGGCGCGACGCCAGCGTTATCGCCTGCTCGGCGACTGGGCGGTCGCCGGCGGGGCATCGCTATTGGCGACCGCGCACCATGCAGACGATCAGGCCGAAACCTTCCTGATGCGCGCCGCGCGGGGTTCGGGCGTCGCGGGGCTGGCGGGCATCCGGGCGGTGCAGCCGTTGGCCGATCTGATCGCGCGCGCTGGCCAAGTTCCTCCCCCGCCGGGGGATGAGCTTGGTGGCATCACCCTCCTCCGCCCACTCCTCACCTGGCGCCGCGCCGAACTGCGCGCGCTCGCCGAAGCCGCCAGGTTTCCCTTCATCGACGACCCGAGCAACGCCGATCCCCGCTTCGATCGCGCCCAATATCGCGCGCTGCTCGCCCGCACGCCATTGCTCGACGCCGCGCAAGTCGCCCGGAGCGCGGCCCATGTCGCCGAGGCCGAAGCGACGCTCGCCGCGATCGAAGCGTGGCTCTGGCGCGAGCGCGTCAGGCGCGAGGAGGATAGTCTGGCGCTCGACATCGCCGAGCTTCCCCGCGAACTCCGCCGCCGCCTCGCGCGCGGGGCGATCGAGCAAGTGCGCTTGATCCGTGGCATCACCCGCCCAACCTTTTCCGCCGCGACCAATATCGAGTCGCTGCTCGACGCGCTGGAGGCCGGCAAGGCGGCGACCCAGGCCGGGGTGATCGCGCGCCCCGTCGGCACGCTCTGGCGATTCGCCGAAGCGCCGCCGCGCCGATTGTCCGGATCGGCGCAATCCGGTTGATGTTCCATTGCCATTAATCCTTCGCGTCCTATGTTGGACGCTGAAGAGGTCCATGCGATGCCGATGAACGACAACGACAAGCAGCCCGAAAACAACCCCTGGATGAAGAGCCTGATGGTGTGGGTGGCGATTCTCGTCGGCCTCGCGCTGTTCGTCACGCTCATCGAAACGGGGACGCAGAGCAGCGCGGCGAGCAACACACTCGCTTATTCGCAGTTCCTCGGCAAGGTCGAGGAAGGCTCGGTGCGCGAGGTGAACGTCGCCGGCGATGTCGTCACCGGCGTGCTCACCAATGGCGACAAGTTCCGCACCTACGCGCCGCAAGACCCGCAGCTGACCGACCGACTGCTGCGCAAGAACGTGACGATCACCGCCCGGCCCGAGGAAGGCCCGTCGATCTGGCAGTATATCCTTGTCCAGTCGCTGCCGTTCCTGCTGTTCCTCGGCATCGCCTTCTTCGTGCTGCGCCAGATGCAGAAGAATTCGGGCTCCGGCGCGATGGGCTTCGGCAAGTCGCGCGCGCGGCTGCTCACCCAGAAGGAAGGCAAGGTCACGTTCGATGATGTGGCCGGCATCGACGAAGCGCGCGAGGAATTGCAGGAAATCGTCGAATTCCTGAAGGATCCGACCAAGTTCGCGCGCCTGGGCGGCAAGATTCCCAAGGGCGCGCTGCTCGTCGGCTCGCCCGGCACCGGCAAGACGCTGCTCGCCCGCGCGATCGCCGGCGAGGCGGGGGTGCCGTTCTTCACCATTTCGGGCTCCGATTTCGTCGAGATGTTCGTGGGCGTCGGCGCGAGCCGGGTGCGCGACATGTTCGAGCAGGCGAAGAAATCGGCGCCGTGCATCGTCTTCATCGACGAAATCGACGCGGTCGGCCGCCATCGCGGCGCCGGGCTCGGCAATGGTAATGACGAGCGCGAGCAGACGCTCAACCAGCTGCTCGTCGAGATGGACGGGTTCGAGGCGAACGAAGGCATCATCATCATCGCCGCGACCAACCGGCCCGATGTGCTCGATCCCGCGCTGCTGCGCCCGGGCCGCTTCGACCGCCAGGTGCAGGTGCCGCGCCCCGATATCGAGGGCCGGATCAAGATCCTGCAGGTCCATATGAAGAAGGTGCCGCTCGCGCCCGACGTAGACGCTCGCGTGATCGCGCGCGGCACGCCGGGCTTCTCGGGCGCCGATCTCGCCAATCTGGTGAACGAGGCGGCCCTGCTCGCCGCCCGGCGCGGCAAGCGGCTCGTCGCGGCGCGCGAGTTCGATGACGCGCGCGACAAGGTGCTGATGGGCGCCGAGCGCCGATCGATGGTGATGACCGAGGACGAGAAGCGGATGACCGCCTATCACGAGGCGGGCCACGCCCTGGTCTTCGCGCACGAGCCGACCGCCGATCCGATCCACAAGGCGACGATCATCCCGCGCGGCTTCGCGCTCGGCATGGTCCAGCCGCTGCCCGAACGCGACACCTACAGCTATCACCGCGACAAGATGCACGCCGATCTGGCGGTGGCGTTCGGCGGGCGCGTCGCCGAGGAGCTGATCTTCGGCTATGACAAGGTGAGCTCGGGCGCCTCCAACGACATCATGCAGGCGACCCGCCTCGCCCGCGCGATGGTGACGAAATGGGGCCTTTCAGACCAGGTCGGCCCGCTCGACTTCAGCGAGAGCGAGGACAGCTTCACCGGCTATAGCATGGCACGCGCCAAGCCGATGTCGGACGAAACCGCGCGGCTGATCGACGCCGAGGTGAAGCGCTTCGTCGAGCAGGGGCTGAGCCGTGCACGGCAGCTGCTGACCGATCATATCGATCAGCTCCACACCATCGCCAACGCGCTGCTCGAATATGAGACGCTGACCGGCGAGGAGATCAAGCGGCTGATCGGCGGCGGCAATATCGATCGCCCCGATCCGAACGCGAACAAGCCGACGCTGCCGGCGATCGGCACCTCGGTGCCCAAGACGCGGCGCCCGGGGCCGTTCGGCTCGCCGAGCCCACAAGGCGCCTGACCGCTTCAGCCGGGGTTCATTGTGATACCGCAATGAACCCCGGCGGAGGTGTTCATGAAGAAGATCATTTTGGCGGCGCTGGCCGCCTTCGTCGCTTCGGCGGCGGTCGCGCAGGCAGCGCCGCCGACGCTCGGCCAATGGCTCGCGCGCCAACGCGCCCTGGCGGCGCAAGGGCCGGTGGACCTGGAATCGGCGGCCTTCAAAGCCCTATATGCGGATGTGGCCACGGCCCTCGCGGCGGGCCGCGCCGCCCATAACGCCGATCTCGCCGCCGGTCGCCCCCCTGCGGCCTGCTTGCCGCCCCCCGGGCAACAGCAGCTCGACTGGAACACAGTCAATGGCTGGCTCCGCGCCCGCCCCGAGGCCGAGCAAGCGCAAAGCCTGAACGAAGTGATCGGGCGTTTCCTGCGGGAAAAATTCCCCTGCGCACGCTGAGCCCGCCGCCCTTTTGCCGCCATGCTGTGCCGCTATCCGCGCCCGCGCCAATCATTGGGGAGAGAATGATGCGCCTGATTACCAAGCTGTTCGCCGTCACCGCGATCCTGCTGCCCGTCGCCGCGCAGGCGATGACGGTGCAGGAATTCCTCAACAAGGCCGACGCGCTGAAGGCGCAGGGCGTGCTCGCGCTCGCCTCGCCCGACATCGCGCTGCTGCGTGACGAGGTGAAGGCGGCGGGCGCCGCCTATCGCGCCGATCTCGCGCGCGACGCCGCCGCCGGCAAGAAACCGAGCAGCTGCCCGCCGCCCGTCGGCAAGACCGGGATCACCAGCGACGAGATCATCAAGGAATTCCGCGCCCTGCCGCCCGCGCAGCGCAAGCTGAGCGTGAAGCAGGCCTGGGTGGGCCTGATGACCAAGCGTTATCCCTGCTGAGCATGATCGACTTGGTCTGCTCCTCCTCCCCTTCAGGGGAGTTGCAGGTAAACCGTGCCCCGCACGGTTTAGGATCGTCCGGGGGACGATCCGACCTGCAACTGGTTGGGAGGTGGCGGCTGTATGCCGAGCGCGGCGCTTGTTAACTGCCCCCACCCCAACCCCTCCCCTAAAGGGGAGGGGCTTAACGAGAATGCTATCTCGACTGATGATGCTCTATCGACAGCGAGCAGACTTCGAACCTAGAACCACCTATCGAACGGCGCGCGCTTTCCCTTGAAACCTGCTTCCCCGGCGAAGGCCGGGGCCCAGCATCGTGGCGGTGGTAGGGAAAGCGCCACGTCCGAAGCGGCGCACCGCTGGGCCCCGGCCTTCGCCGGGGAAGAAAACGATAGCAGGCGCGCTGGCGCGTGCGCTGTGCCGTCATCGCTTCGCGCCAACGCCCGCTCGTAAGGAGTCCTTCACCCCACCAGCCACAATGCAGCCCCGGTCGCGAGCGCCAATGCCACCAAGGTCGCGCTCGCGATCACGTAGAGCGGCCGCGCGCCGCCTTCCATCAGCTGGCGCATCGGGGAGCGGATCGCAGTCGCCGTCACCGCGGTCGCCAGCATCGCTCCCGCCAGTCCTTCCGCCCCGATCGTCACCATGCGCGGCAGCGGCACCAGCGAGTTGACGCCCGCCAGCACGAAAAAGCCGATCACGAACCACGGCACCCCGGCCTTGGGGCCGCTGCCCTCGCCCTTGAAGAACAACGCGATCACCCCGAGAACGGGGGCGAGCAGCGCAACCCGGGTGAGCTTCACGATGGCCGCATTCTGCCCGGCGCCGGGCGAATAAGCATAGCCCGCGCCCAGGGTCTGCGCGACATCGTGGATCGACGCGCCGAGCATATAGCCCGCCTTCACGTCGCTCAGCATCATCAGCTGGGCAAGGCTGGGGTAGAGCACCAGCGCGAGCGCGCTCATCGCCGAAATGCCGACCAGCACCAGCGTCAGCTGCCCCTGGTTGATCCGTCGCTCGCCCAAGGTCGTCGCGATGGCAAGCGCCGCCGACGCGCCGCAAATCGCGACCGCGCCCCCCGCGAGCACCCCGAACGCGCTCGAAAACCCGAAGCGCCGCGCGGCGATCACCCCGCTGCCGATCACCGCCGCCACCGTCACCACCACGCACAGCAACGCGGTGGGGCCGAGCGCGACGATCTGCGCGAAGGTGACGCGCACGCCGATCAGCACAATTCCCCAGCGCAGCAGCGCGCGCGAGGCGAAGCCGAGCCCCGCGTGCAGCCGCGCGTCGGCCGACAGGAAATTGAGCGCGAGCCCGATCAGCAGCGCCATCAGCGTGAGCGGCGCGTGATAATGATCGGCGATGAACCCCGCCGCCGCCGTCCCCGCCCCGGCGACGACCAGGCCGGGCACATAATCGCGCCAGCCTTCGCGCGGTGTCGGCTCGATATCGCCGAACAGGTCCGCCGCCATCGGCAAGCGGCGCTTGTCGCCCTCCCCAGGCGGATTTGCTTGCATCGTCGCTCCTGCCAGTTGAGCATCGTGAGTGATCCACTTGCGTGGATCCGGTACCGGCCCGCTCCCCCACCCGACCACCCAGATGATACTGCCGTTGGGTGGTCGGGTGGGGGAGCGGGCCGGTACCGCGCGGTTCAACTTGTTGAACCGCACCCTAGCCAAGCCAAGCGCAAGCTGACAACGTTGGCGGAAAAATCGGGGAGAGGGTGTTGAGCGAAGGATCGGGCGCCGCGCGTTGGCTGATCGTGGCGATGGTGTTCGCCGCCGTCACCCTCAATTATGTCGATCGCCAGATATTGGCACTGCTCAAACCCACGCTGGAAGCGGCGTTCAACTGGTCCGAGCGGGACTATGCGAACATGGGCAGCGCCTTCCAGTTCGCGACCGCCTTCGCGTTCCTCGGCACCGGCTGGTTCATCGATCGCGTCGGGCTGCGCTGGGGGTTCGCGCTCGGGGTCGCGGTGTGGAGCCTCGCCGGGATGGCGCACGCGCTCGCGACCGGGGTGGTGGGGTTCATCACCGCGCGCGCGGTGCTGGGGATCGCCGAATCGGTCGGCACACCCGCCGCCGTGAAGACCGCCGCCACCTATTTCGATCAGCGCGAGCGGCAATTGGCGCTCGGCATCGGCAACACCGCGCCCAATTTCGGCGCGATCGTCACCCCGGCGCTGATCCCGCCGCTCGCGGTGGCGTTTGGCTGGCAGGCGGCGTTCCTGCTCGCGGGCGGGCTGGGGCTGGTGTGGGTGGCGCTGTGGTTCACGATCCGCGTCCGCCCGGTCGCGCAGGATGCGGTCGCGCCCGCGCCGGTGCGCTGGATCGAGGTCGCGCGGTCGCGCACCACGCTCGCGATCGCGGTCGCCAAGGTGCTGTCGGACCAGGTGTGGTTCTTCATGCTGCTCTGGCTGCCCGATCTGTTCCACCGCCTGTTCGCGATGAAGCAGGGCCAGTTGGGGCTACCCTTGGTGCTCGTCTATGCGATGGCAGCGGCCGGCGCGCTCACCGGCGGGGCGCTGCCGGCGCGGCTGCTCGCGCGCGGATGGACCACCAACCGCGCGCGCAAGACGACCATGCTGCTCTACGCGCTGCTGGTGCTGCCGATCGCCTTCGTCCAGTCGATCACCGATCCCTGGGCGGCGGCGCTGGTGCTGGGGCTGGGGCTGTTCGCGCATCAGGGCTTTTCGACCAATGTGTTCGGCGTCACCACCGATATCGTCCCCGCGCGCGCGGTGGGGACGACGATCGGGATCGCGGCGTTCTGCGGCAATCTCGGCTCGATCGGGATGATCCAGTTCCAGGCGCGCGCGATCGAATGGGGATGGGGCTATGCGCCCGCGCTCGCGATCTGCGCGTCGAGCTATCTGATCGCGCTGACGCTGCTCCACCTGCTGATCCCCCGGATCGAGCCGGTCGAGAGCGGCGGCGCGCCCATGGTGATGGCGCACTGAGCGCAACGGGCGATATAGCGCTTGACTTGTTCGCAGCGAGTTTCCGGCGCGCGATCGACTCACCGCAGAAAAACGGTCTTTCGTCGCAGCCGCGGAATCCTATCTATAGTCCCGTAAGGCGCCCTCCCGCATGATGGCGCCACATGGAACGCATCGTCTTGAAACGGCAGGAGATTGACGCGCGCAATCACCGCGCGCTGCTCGGCACCGCGGTGGCGGCGATCGTGCTCGCCGGCTGCCAGACGACCGAGGCCGCGCGGCTGATCCCCGCCGCCGGCATGGCGAGCGCGCCGACGCTGGCGACGGTCACCCCGGTGCCGCCCGCGCCCCGACTGGTGCCGCCGCCCGCTGGCCTGCAGAATTCGGTGCAGCTGCTCGTCCGCCAGTTCCAGGGGAAGGTCGGCGTCGCGGTCGCAAGTGTCGATCAGGGCTGGCTGCTCTCGGCCAATGGCGATGTCCGGCTGCCGCAGCAGAGCGTCTCGAAGCTGTGGGTGGCGATGACGGTGCTCGACGGGATCGACGCCGGCCGCTTCACGCTCGACACGCCGGTGAAGGTGACGCGCGAGGATCTGACGCTGTTTCACCAGCCGATCGCGGCGATGGTGAAGCCCGGCCAGGGCTTCGATACCACGGTCGGCGATCTGCTCCAGCGCGCGCTGACGCAGAGCGACAACACCGCCAATGATCGGCTGCTGCGCTTCGTCGGTGGCCCCGAGGCGGTGCGCGGCTTCATCGCGCGCAAGGCGCTCGGCAATATCCGCTTCGGCCCCGGCGAGCGGCTGCTCCAGGCGCAGACCGCCGGGCTGCAATGGCAACCGGATTTTGCCTTCAACAACGGCTTCATCCGCGCCCGCGCCGCGCTGCCGCTGGAGGCACGCAGCGCCGCGCTCGACGCCTATGTCGCCGATCCGCCCGATGGCGCCGCCCCGGCCGCGATCGCGACCGCGCTTTCCCGGCTGAAGCAGGGGCAATTGCTGCGCCCGTTCACCACCGGCTATCTGATCGCGACGATGGAATCGTCCAAGACCGGGCGGATGCGGCTGCGCGGCGCGGTGCCGCCGGGCTGGAGCTTTGGCCACAAGACGGGCACCGGCCAGGATCTGCTCTCGCGCACCGCCGGCTATAACGATGTCGGCATCCTGACGGCGCCCGATGGCCGCAGCTATACGCTGGCGGTGATGATCGGCGACACCCGCCGCCCGATCGCCGAGCGCCAGGCGCTGATGCAGCAGGTGGTGGCGAGCATCATCGCCTATCACGGCCCCGGCAACATGGCGGCGGTGAGCAGCCCGGGAAGCTCGGCCACGCCCTGAAGCGTCACCGAAGGTCGGCGAGCGTACCGCGCGTCCATCCGCGCCGCGTCCGGCGCCGTAGCTGTGCCCGGCACCGCTTGACGGTGCTCCCGCACTTTGGAGGCAATCCGATGAAGAATATTCTGCGCGCGGCGACCTTCGCCGCGGCCGTGACGACGCTTGGGCTTTCGGCCGGCGGCCTGGCGCTCGCCAAGAACCCGATGGTCGGCGGCGCGGCGATGTACCCCACCAAGACGATCGTCCAGAACGCGGTCAACTCGAAGGACCACACCACGCTCGTCGCCGCGGTGAAGGCGGCGGGGCTGGTCGATACGCTGTCGAGCCCCGGCCCGTTCACCGTGTTCGCGCCGACCAACGCCGCCTTCGCCAAGCTCCCCGCCGGCACCGTCGACACGCTGCTGAAGCCCGAGAACAAGGATCAGCTGACCGCCGTGCTCACCTATCACGTCGTCCCCGGCCGGATCGCGGCGGGTGAAATCGCGGCCAAGGTGAAGGCCGATGGCCAGGCGACCTACACCACCGTCCAGGGCGGCACGCTCACTTTCAAGAAGGGCGCCAAGGGCTATACCGTCACCGACGCCAAGGGCGGCACCGCCAATATCACCATCGCCGACGTGGCGCAGTCGAACGGCATGATCCACGTGATCGATCGCGTCCTGCTGCCGTAAATCTTCATCGAAGCGCGCATCCGGGGGCCTGGCGTTACCGTAGCTGGCGACAGCGCACCCGGACGCGCTCGAGCGCCTTCCCATCCCCGGCGCTCGTGGGGCCTGCCGTTTAGCCCGCGGCAGGCCCCTTCACGCCACCGCCAGCGAGCGCATGGGCCAGTAAGCGTAAGCGATTGTCACCGCGCGGCCCTTCGCGTATCTGGCGGCACTCTTTGGCCCTTGGAGACCCGGTGATGAAAGCCCCGCGCAACCGCGCCGTTCGCAGCGCGGTGATCCGCCACGAACATTTGAGCAAACAGGGCATTCTGGAACGGACCTTCACTTTCGCGTTCCGCGGGCTGGTCTATGCGCAAATTTGGGAAGACCCGGCGGTCGATCTGGAGGCGCTCGCCGTTACCCCCGATTGCCACATCGTCCAGATCGCCTCGGGCGGGTGCAACGTGCTCAGCTATCTCACCGCCAATCCCAAGGCGATCACCGCGGTCGATCTCAACACCGCGCATATCGCGCTCAACAGGCTGAAGCTCGCCGCCGCGCGGCATCTGCCCGATTACGCGCATTTCCACCGCTTCTTCGGGCGGGCGAACACCAAGGAGAATATCGGCGCCTATCGCCGCTATGTCCGCCCCTATCTCGACGATACGACGCGGCGCTATTGGGAAGGCCGCGATCTGATCGGCCGGCGGCGCATCTCGGGCTTCACCCGGGGGGTGTACAAGCAGGGGCTGCTCGGCAGCTTCATCGGCGCCGCGCACCTGCTCGCGCGGTTGAACGGGGTGAACCCCAAGGTGATCCTGCGCGCCAACTCGCGCGAAGAGCAGCGCGAGATTTTCGACCGCGAATTCGCCCCGATCTTCGACAAGGCGTTCGTCCGCTGGCTCACCGATCAGCCCGCCTCGCTGTTCGGGCTCGGCATCCCGCCCGCGCAGTACGAGGCGCTGGCCGGCGATTCGAAGATGGCGGTCGTCCTGCGCGAGCGGCTAGAAAAGCTCGCCTGCGATTTCGATCTGCGCGAGAATTACTTCGCCTGGCAGGCATTCGGCCGCGGCTATCAGGATGCACCCGATGCCTCGCTACCGCCCTATCTCCAGGCGGCGAACTACCAGGCGGTGCGCGAGCGCGCGCCGCGCGTCGAAGTGCGCCACGCCAATTTCATCGAATATCTGAAGACCTGCCCCGATGCCTCGCGCGATCGCTACGTGCTGCTCGACGCGCAGGACTGGATGACCGACGAGATCCTCACCAGCCTGTGGACCGAGATCACCCGCACCGCCAAGCCGGGCGCGCGCGTGCTGTTCCGCACCGCCGGCGCGCCGACGATCCTGCCGGGCCGCGTGCCCGACGCGGTGCTAGGCCGCTGGGATTACCACGCCGAGGAGTCGCTCGATTACACCCGGCGCGATCGCAGCTCGATCTATGGCGGCGTCCATCTTTACGTGCTGAAGGACTGATGGCGGGCGATCACGCGGGGCACATGGATGCGATCTATCGCAGCCAGCGCCACATCTATGACCTGACGCGCAAATATTATCTGCTGGGGCGCGACCGGCTGATCGCCGAACTCGCGCCGCCGCCGGGGGGCACGGTGCTGGAGATTGGCTGCGGCACCGGGCGCAACCTGATCGCCGCCGCGCGCCGCTTCCCCCAGGCGCGCTATTTCGGGATCGATATTTCCGAAGCGATGCTCGAGACCGCGCGGGCGAGCGTGGCCAAGGCGGGCCTCGCCGACCGGATCACGCTCGCCCAGGGCGACGCGACCGCGTTCGACGCGCCGGCGCTGTTCGGTGTCGAACGCTTCGACCGGATTTTCCAGAGCTATACGCTTTCGATGATCCCCGATTGGACGGGCGCCCTGCGCGAGGGGGCGGGGAAGCTGGCGCCCGGCGGGCGGCTCGACGTGGTCGATTTCGGCCAGCAGGAGCGGCTGCCGGGGGCGTTCAAGGCGCTGCTCTTCGCGTGGCTAGGCCAGTTCGACGTGACGCCCCGCGCGGCGCTGCCCAAGGTGCTCGATGAGGTGGCCGCCGGCGCCGGGCTGACCGCGCGCTTCACGCCGCTGTATCGCGGCTATGCCTGGGCCGGGCGGCTGAGCTGAGCTTGGTGACGGTGGGCGGGGGTGCTATCTATGGCGCCATGAACAAGCCTTCCACCCTATCCGCTCCCGAGCGGGACACCGAGGGCTTCACCGCCGCCGAGTTCGCGATGATGGTCGGCTGCGGGGCGTTCGCGGATATGCGGGTCGAGTTGGTTCGGGGAAAGATCGTCAGGATGTCGCCGGCTTACGTCGCTCATAGCAGGCGCGTCGCATTGGTAACCGGCGCGCTTTATGCAGCGCTGGGTAAGGATGCGCTGCTGCTGGTTGATCCGATGGTCGCGCTCGACGACACGTCCGTTTTGGCGCCCGATATTGTCCTGGCAGTGCCCGGCCCGCTGCCCGAGGGCCAGCTGCCTGCCAGGGCGGTATCCCTGGCCATCGAAGTCGCCGACACCACCCTAAGCCGCGACTTGGGCTGGAAGGCACAGGATTATGCGCGTGCCGGCATCGGACAATATTGGGTGATGGACGTAACGGCGGAGGTGACTCACGTTTTCACCGAACCGAATCTTGAGGGTTATGGGAAAAGGGTGGTCATCCGCTTCACCGAACCTCTCCCCGTCCCCGGCTACGACACCAGCATCACCCTCGCATGAGCCCGCCTCCGCTGCCCCGTTGGCTCGGCCTTGCCGGGCTGTTGCCGCAACTAGCGGCACTCGCGATCGTGCTGAGCGGGGATCGCGCGCATCACTTCCAGGCGCTGACGCTCGCATACGCCTATGCCGCGCTGATCCTGTCGTTCCTCGGCGGGCTGTGGTGGGGCCTCGCCGCCCGCGCCGAGGCGCCGCCCGCCTGGCTATGGGTGGCGGCGGTGGTCCCCTCGCTCGTCGCGCTGGCGAGCGCGGTCCCCTGGTCCGAAGGGCGGCCCTGGCCCGGCCCGTCGCTGATCGTGCTGGGGGTGGCGCTCATCGCCGCGCTCGGCGTCGATTGGCGCCTCGCCCGCGCGCGGCTGGCGCCTGATTGGTGGCTCGCGCTGCGTGTGCCTTTATCGCTCGGTTTGGGGCTCGTGACGCTCGCGATCGCCGCCTTCGGCTGATTGCCCCTTCACAACTCCCCGCTTTTTCATAGAGTTGGTGGAGAACGGGCGGAGAAGCGACGATGCGTTGGTGGGCTTTGGCGGTGGTGCTGCTCGGGCTCATGTCGCCCGCCCGGGCGGAGTGGTTCGAGGCGAGCAACGCCCATTTCGTGATCTATGGCGATCTGCCGCGCGCCAAGATGCAGCAATTCGCCGATCGGCTCGAACGCTTCGATGCGGCGCTGCGCCAAGGGCTGAACCTGCCCGCGACCCCCGGCACCCCGGGCGACCGGGTGACGATCTATGTCGTGCGCGATCAGGACGCGGTGGTGAAGCTCCACGGCAAAGGCGCCGGCTCGGTCGCGGGCTTCTACATCCCCCGCGTCGAGGGGCCGATCGCGATCACCCCGCGCGAGACCGATGGCGACGATCAATTTTTCAACGCCCAGCTGGTGCTGTTCCACGAATATACCCACCACGCGATCCTCAGCAGCAGCAGCGGCTATTATCCCGGCTGGGCGGGCGAAGGCCTCGCCGAGTTCTTTTCGGTGGCGCGCTTCCAGCCCAATGGCGATGTGGTGATGGGGGCGGCCAACAATGCGCGCGCCTATTCGATCCTGACCGATCTGCCGATGAGCGTCACCGATCTGATCGCGACCGACACCCGCAAGCTCGACGCCGAGGCGAACGATCAGAAATACGCCCGGGGCTGGCTGTTGATCCATTATCTGCTGCTCGGCGGCAAACGGCCAGGCCAGTTCGACAAATTCATGGCGCAGGTGAACAAGGGCGTGCCGGCGATGGACGCGGCCAAGGCGGTGTTCGGCGATCTGCGCCAGCTCAACCGCGAGCTCGATCGCTACCGCGAAGGCAAGCTGCGCGCGGTGGTGATCGCCGGCGACAAGCTGAAGCCGCTGCCCGTCTCGCTGCGCGCGCTCGATCCGGGCGAGGCGGCGATGATGCCGCTGCGCATCCGCTCGACCGCGGGCGTGAATGACGAGCAGGCCAAGGCGCTGATCGCCCCGGCGCGCGCGATCGCGGCGCGCTATCCCGAGCATCGCTGGGTGCAGCGCGTGCTCGCCGAAATGGAGTTCGACGCGGGTAACCTGGCCGAGGCCGAGGCCGCGTGCGACCGGGTGCTCGCCGCCGAGCCCAGCAATGTCGATGCACTCGTCTACAAGGGCTCGATCGAGGCGCGCCGGGCGCGGGCCGCCAAGGATGATACGGCGCGCGATCATTGGAAGGCGGCGCGGCGCTGGTTCGTGAAGGCCAACCGCGCCGATCCCAATTACGCCTATCCGTTCGTGCTGTTCTATTCGACCTTCGCGCCGCTCGGCGAAACACCGAATGCGAGTGCGATCAAGGGGTTGGAGGAAGCGGTCGCGTTGGTACCGCAGGCCGATGGGCCACGGGTGATGCTAGCTTACGAGAAGCTGCGCGCGGGCGATCTCGCCGCCGCGCGCACCGCGCTCGCCCCGGTCGCCGCGAACCCGCATGGTGGGGCGGACAACCCGGCCTCGAAGCTGATCGCGCTGATCGATTCCGGCGCCGATGTCGATGCGGTGCGCAAGGCCGCCGCCGCGGCGGGCACGCCCGAGGGCGACACGGGTTCGTAAGCGGTGGGAAGCGCCTAGCGCGATTTCGAGGCAGGCGGTATCACCTGCCGGCTCGGAAAGCGCGGATAAACAAAAGCCTGGAGCGGCGATCCGATTTTATCGGATCGAAAGCCGCTCTAGGCCGCGAGCTTCAGCGACAGCCGGTCCCAGATTTCGACCAGCGCCGCCGTCAGCTCGCGCATCATCGCCTCGTCATGCGCCGGGCCTGGCGTGAAGCGCAGCCGTTCGGTGCCGCGCGGCACGGTCGGGAAATTGATCGGCTGGACGTACACGCCATATTCGGCCAGCAGCACGTCGCTGATCCGCTTCGCCTTCACCGGATCACCCACCATCAGCGGCACGATGTGCGTGGTCGAGTCCATCACCGGCAGCCCGGCCTCGCGAAACAGCCGCTTCAGCATCGCCGCCGCCGCCTGCTGCCCCTCGCGCTCTTCGCTCGACGCCTTCAGGTGGCGCACGCTCGCCAAGGCGCCCGCGACCAGCACCGGCGAGAGCGAGGTGGTGAAAATGAAGCCCGGCGCGTAAGAGCGGATCACGTCGACGATCACCCGATCGGCGGCGATATAGCCGCCCATCACCCCGAATGCCTTGCCCAGCGTCCCCTCGATGATCGTCAGCCGGTTGGCGACCGCGTCGCGGTCCGAAATGCCGCCGCCGCGCACGCCGTACATGCCGACGGCGTGGACCTCGTCGAGATAGGTCAGCGCGTTGAAGCGATCGGCCAGGTCGCAAATCTCGGCGATCGGCGCGACATCGCCTTCCATCGAATAAACGCTTTCGAACGCGATCAGCTTGGGCGCGGCCGGATCGGCCTCGGCGAGCAGTGCCTCGAGATGCGCGAGATCGTTATGGCGGAAGATGCGCTTCTCGCACCCCGAATTGCGGATGCCCGCGATCATCGAGGCGTGGTTCAACTCGTCCGAAAAGATGATCAGACCGGGGAGGATCTTGCCCAGCGTGCCCAACGTCGCCTCGTTCGAGACATAGCCGCTGGTGAACAGCAGCGCGGCTTCCTTGCCGTGAAGATCGGCGAGTTCGGCCTCCAGATCGACGTGATAATGGGTGTTGCCGCCGATGTTGCGGGTACCGCCCGAGCCCGCGCCGACATCGTGCAGCGCCTCCTCCATCGCCGCGATCACCTTGGGATGCTGGCCCATCGCCAGATAATCGTTCGAGCACCACACCGTGATCGGCTTCGGCCCGTTATGCCCGGCGAAGCAGCGCGCGTTGGGGAAGGCGCCCTTGTTGCGCAGGATGTCGATGAAGACGCGGTAACGGCCCTCGGCATGGAGGCGATCGATCGCCTGGGCGAAGGCACGGCCATAATCGGGGCCGGGGGCGCTGGAGTCCATGCCGCCCCATAGCGCCGCTTCGGCCTGTGGAAAAGCCGGTGCCGCCCCAATGTGCGCTGCCGGCGGGAAGCGGGAAAGGCGCATCGCCCTTCCCGCCGCTCGATCAGAAGAAGAAGCCGCGATAGACGTCGACCACCACGCCGCGCCGCGTGTCGATCAGCAGCACATCGTCATAATGGCGGACCCAGCGCTGCCAGGGGCGCGCGGGCGGCAGGTGATAGCGCCACGGATCGGCGATGTAATAGCGGCCGCCCCAATAACCGGGCGCGATCCGCACGCCCGGGCGGAACGCCTGGTAGCGGAAGGGCGCATCCCAGCGGCCGCGCGCATAAACGTCGCGGTGGTCGCGGCGCCAGTCACGCCAATCGTCGCGGCCCCAGGCGCGGTCGCGATAATCCTCGCGCAGTTCCTGGCGGGCCTGCCGCACGTCGCGGCGTTCCTCCTGGATGCGATAGGGGTTGCCCGAGCGATAGGCACGGTCGAGCTCGCGCTGCTCCTGGCGCAGATCGCGCTGGTCGCGGCGGATTTCGCCCCACGACTGGGCGCTCGCCGCCGCCGGCATCAGCGTCGCGGCGATCAGCCCCAGGGTCATCAATTTGCGCATGACGTTTCTCCCTTCAACTCCGGCGGGCGGAAGCCGCCGATAGCCTTGGGGATAGCCAAGCCGCGCTGAACCGGCGGCGAACCAAGCGGTCAGCCAAGCGACAGGGTTGTCGCCAAGTGTAACAAGCCTACGGCCCGTTGCGGCCACCGCCCTGCTGCGGCCCACCGCCGATCGGCGCGCCGACCGCGCCGATATTGCCGAACAGGTCCTTGAAGAAGCTGCGCTGGCGGCCGAGCGTCGGGGTCGTCTTTCGGAACGGCGTGATCTTCGCGACCTGCTCGAGCCCGGTGCGCTCCACGCCGCGCACCACGCCCTTGTCGTCGAAGCGGATGCGCAGCACCGTCTGGCCGACGGGGTGCGGCCGGTTATAGGCGAAATAGCGCGTGTCGCGGGAGACGTAGTACCATTCACCCTGGCCGAACTGGCTCGTGAAGGTCGGCTGGCCGAGCACCCGCGCGACTGAATTGCGATTGTCGACTCCGGCCTGCACCGAGTTCACCAGATCGGGGTCGAGCACATAGCCCTGATGCCCGCGCAGCCGGGTGCAGCCCCCCATCGCCAGCGCGGCGCCCGCGAGCAGCACCACCAGCCGCGCCCGCGGCCCCGAAATCACGCGCATTCGAACTTCCTTTCGCGCGCGCCGATTGCAACCGGCCCGCCCAGGCTCAATATGCGGCCTTGGATGGAGGGGCAAGGGAGCGCGATGAAGGCTTTTCTGGCACGATTTCTGGGCACCGCACCGGCAGCTCTGCCGGCCGATGGACTCTATGCGGCGGTGGTCGCCGAGGGGCGCCAGCCGCATTGGTATGCCCAGGGCGGCGTTGCCGATAGCGTGACCGGCCGCTTCAACATGATCGCGACGGTGCTGAGCTTCGTGCTGCTGCGGCTGGAGCGCGAATCGGCGGCGATGCAGCTGGGGGTGCAGCTCACCGAACGCTTCATCGACGACATGGAGGGCCAGCTCCGCCAGGACGGGGTGGGTGACACCGGGGTCGCGGCGAAGATGGGCAAGCTCGTCAGCCTGCTCGGCGGGCGGCTGGGGGCGTTCCGCGACAGCTTCGGCACCACCGAGTTCGAGGCGGCGCTGGTGCGCAACCTGTACGGCGGCGCGCATCCGGCGCGCCCCGCGCTCGCGCATAGCGTAGCAAAGCTGGAGGCGCTCGCCACGCGACTCGCCGCCGCCCCGCTCGAGGCGATCGAGGCAGGCCGATGGTAGCCCCCGAATTCTCCCGCCCGGAACGGATCGACACGATCGGGGAGCGCGCGCGGCGTGTGGCGATCGAAGCGACGCCGGATGAGCGCGCCGCGCTCGCCCAGCGCTTCGGCCTCGCCGCGCTCGACGCGCTGAGCGCCGATTTCGAGGTGCGACGCGAGGCGGCGGGGATCACCGCCACAGGCCAGGTGCGCGGCGCGGTGACGCAGCATTGCGTCGTTACCGGCGATCCCGTGCCTGCCGCGATCGACGAGATGGTCGCGCTGCGCTTCGTGCCCGAGGATCAGCTTGGCGCGGGCGAGGAGATCGAGATCGAAGGCGACGCGCTCGACACGATCGGCTATGCGGGCGGGGCGATCGATCTGGGCGAGGCGGCGGCGGAAACGTTCGCGCTCGCGCTCGATCCCTTCCCGCGCAGCCCCGCCGCGGCGCAGGTGCTACGCGATGCCGGGGTGCTGAGCGAAGAGGAGGCGGCGCAGGCCAACAGCCCCTTCGCCGCGCTCAAAGGGCTGGGCACGGTACGCCGGTGAACCGATTGGCGGCTTGCCAGCGCGCAAGGATCGGCTAGGCGAGGGGTTATGGCGAGCACCATCCGATGCGATCTGGCGATTGTCGGCGGCGGGCTCGCCGGTGGGCTGATCGCGCTCGCGCTGAAGAAGAAGCGCCCCGATCTCGATGTGCGGCTGATCGAAGCCGGCCCCAATATCGGCGGCAATCACCTCTGGTCGTTCTTCGCGAGCGACATCGCCGATGCCGATCGCTGGATCGTCGCCCCGCTCGTCTGCCACGGCTGGAACGCGTACGACATCAAGTTTCCCGCCTATAATCGCAGCTTCGACACCGCTTACTATTCGATCGAAAGTACCCGGCTCGACGCGCTGGTGCGCGCGGCGCTGCCGCCCCAGGCGCTGCTGCTGGGCGAGCGCGTGCTCGGCGTCTCCCCCCGCGCGGTGGTGCTGGGGAGCGGCGACCGGATCGAGGCGGCGGGCGTGATCGACGCGCGCGGCGCGGCTGACCTCTCGCAGCTCGAACTCGGCTGGCAGAAATTCGTCGGGCGCGACTATCAGCTTGCCGAACCGCACGGCGTCGAGCGCCCGATCGTGATGGACGCGACCGTGCCGCAGATCGACGGCTATCGCTTCGTCTATGTCCTGCCCTTCTCGCCGACGCGGCTGTTCATCGAGGATACTTATTACAGCGACACGCCGGACCTCTACCGTCCCGCGCCTGGCGGCAACGCCGATCCCATCGTCGAGCGGATCGAGGCGTATCGCACCGCCGGCGGCTGGACGGCCGGGCAGGTGGTGCGCGAGGAGCAGGGCGCGCTGCCGGTCGCGCTTGGCGGTGATTTCGAAGGCTATTGGAAAAGCGGCGGCGCCAAGCTCCCCAAGGCCGGGATGCGCGCCGGGCTGTTCCACCCGACCACCGGCTATTCGCTGCCCGACGCGGTGCGCACGGCGAGCCTGATCGCACGCGCGAGCGACTTATCGGCGGACGGCCTCCACGATCTGCTCCACGGCTTCGCGAGCACCACCTGGGCCAAGCGCGGCTTCTACCGCCTGCTCGACCGGATGCTCTACCGCGCCGCCGAGCCGCAAGAGCGCTACCGCGTGCTCCAGCATTTCTATCGCCTCAACCCCGCCCTTGTTGGGCGTTTCTATGCAGGACAAACGACCATGTTCGACCAAGCGCGCATCCTGATGGGCAAACCGCCCGTCAAGCTCTCCGCCGCCGCGAAGGCGCTGCGATGAAGCGCGCGGCGGTCATCGGCGCCGGCTTTGGCGGGCTCGCGCTCGCGATCCGGCTGCAATCGGCGGGCATCGAGACGACGATCATCGAAGCGCGCGACAAGCCCGGCGGGCGCGCTTATGTGTGGGAGAAGGACGGCTTCGTGTTCGACGCCGGCCCCACCGTCATCACCGATCCCGATTGCCTGCGCGAGCTGTGGGCGCTTTCCGGCCGCGAGATGGATGAGGATGTGACGCTGAAGCCCGTCATGCCCTTCTACCGGCTGAACTGGCCCGACGGCACCAATTTCGATTATTCCAACGACGAACCGCAACTGGCGGCCGAGATCGCCAAGCTCGATCCCGCCGATGTCGACGGCTATCGCCGCTTCCTCGAATATTCGGCCGGGGTCTATCGCGAGGGCTATGAAAAGCTCGGCCATGTCGCGTTCCTCGATTTCGCGACGATGATCAAGGCGGCGCCCGCGCTCGCCAAATATCAGGCGTGGCGCAGCGTCTATTCGATCGTCTCGAGCTTCGTGAAGAACGAGAAATTGCGCGAGGCGTTGTCGTTCCACACCCTGCTCGTCGGCGGCAATCCGATGACGACGAGCGCGATCTACGCCTTGATCCACAAGCTGGAAAAGGATGGCGGCGTCTGGTTCGCGATGGGCGGCACCAACCGGCTGATCGCCGGGATGGTGAAGCATTTCGAGCGGCTGGGCGGCACGCTCCGCCTCGCCGATCCGGTGGCGAGCATCGACACGCTCGGCGACCGCGCGACCGGCGTGACGACGCAGAGCGGCTGGCATCTCGACTGCGACATGGTGGCGAGCAACGCCGATATCATGCACAGCTATCGCGATCTGCTGAAGGGCTCGCGCAGCGCGCAGCGCACCCGCGCTTCGCTCGAACGCAAGAGCTACAGCCCGTCGCTGTTCGTGGTTCATTTCGGGGTGAAGGGCACCTGGCCCGGCATCCCGCACCACATGATCCTGTTCGGGCCGCGCTATAAGGGGCTGCTCGACGACATCTACCGCCACGGCGTGCTGGCGGAGGATTTCTCGCTGTACCTCCACCACCCGACGGTCACCGATCCGTCGATGGCGCCCGAGGGGCATTCGACCTTCTACGCGCTTGCCCCCGTGCCGCATCAGGGCAAGTTCCCGGTCGACTGGAAGGAAGTCGGCCCGATCCTCGAAAAGCGCATCCTCGACGAGGTGGGGCGCCGGCTGATCCCCGACATTCACGATCGGATCGTGACCAAGTTCCACTATGCGCCGAGCGATTTC
The DNA here is from genome assembly GCF_019746665.1 of Sphingomonas sp. Lineage (GTDB taxonomy): Bacteria > Pseudomonadota > Alphaproteobacteria > Sphingomonadales > Sphingomonadaceae > Sphingomonas. The sequence continues at coordinate 24,557 of NZ_JAIERS010000014.1, forward strand.
TCGGCGGACCTGAACGCGCATCTGGGGAGCGCCTTCAGCCTGGAGCCGGTGCTGCTGCAATCGGCCTATTTCCGCGCGCATAACCGCGACGATCATATCCCGAACCTGTTCTTCGTCGGCGCCGGCACCCATCCGGGGGCGGGGATCCCGGGCGTGGTCGGGAGCGCCAAGGCGACCGCAAGGCTGATGCTGGAGGGGGCGCGCTAACTTGCAATCCTCCCCAAGCTTGGCTTGGGGAGGGGGACCATCGCGTAGCGATGGTGGAGGGGCGGGGGGCGTTGAGCGATCGTTGCGCAAGCCCCCTCCACCATTCGCTATCGCGAATGGTCCCCCTCCCCCGCTATCGCAGGGGAGGATTTACGAGGACTATATGAACCGTCTCGCCGTCTATTGCGGCTCGGCCACGCCGGCCGATCCGGTGTACATCGAAACCGCCCGCCTCGTCGGGCGCACGTTCGCCGAGCGGGGCATCGGCCTCGTCTATGGTGGCGGGCGGCTGGGGTTGATGGGCGCGGTCGCGGATGCAGCGCTTGCCGCGGGCGGCGAAGTGATCGGCATCATGCCCCAGGCCTTGGTCGATGCCGAGGTCGCGCACCGCGGGCTGACCGAGCTTCACGTCTGCCGGACGATGCACGAGCGCAAGCAAGCCTTTACCGATCTCTCGGACGGGTTCGTCACGCTGCCCGGCGGCACCGGCACGATGGACGAATTGTGGGAAGCGCTCAGCTGGGCGCAGCTCGGCTATCACGCCAAGCCGGTCGGGCTGCTCAACGTCGCGGGCTTTTATGACGGGCTCCTCGCCTTCAATGCCAAGATGATCGAGGTCGGCTTCATCCGCGCGCACCACGCGAACATCCTGATCGTGAGCGAGACGATCGACGCGCTGCTCGCCAAGATGGCGGCCGCCGAGCCGGTGAAGACGATCCAGCAGATCGGCGCGGCCGACCTGTGACCCGTGCCGAGCTGGTCGCGGCGGCGCGCGCCTCGATCGCGCGCGGCTCGAAAAGCTTCGCGGCCGCCAGCCATTTGTTCGCGCCCAAGATGCGCGAGCGTGCCTGGCTGCTCTATGCTTGGTGCCGCGCGTGCGACGATCTCGCCGACGGGCAGGATCACGGCCATGGCATGACCCGGATCGACGACGCCCCCGCCCGCCTCGCCCGGCTGACCGCGCTCACCGAAGCCGCGCTTGCGGGGCGCGAGACGGGTGAGATGCCGTTCGATGCCTTGCGCGTCGTCGCCGCCGAGACCGGGCTGCCGGCGGGCTTCGCGCGCCACCACCTCGCCGGCTTCGCGCGCGACGCGGCCGAGTGGCGCCCCGCGACCGAAGCCGAACTGCTCGATTATTGCTATCAAGTGGCCGGCGTCGTCGGCTGCATGATGGCGGTGGTGATGGGGGTTTCGCCCAGCGACGAAACCACGCTCGACCACGCCTGCGAGCTGGGGCTCGCCTTCCAGCTGGCGAACATCGCCCGCGACGTGGCCGAGGATGCGAGCGTCGGCCGTTGCTATCTGCCGGGTGACTGGCTCGCCGAGGCCGGTATCGCCCGCGAGGCGTTGCTGGCCGATCCCGCGCGCCTCGTGCCGCTCGTCCGCCGCCTGACCGACCGCGCGGCGCAGTTCGAGGCGCGCGCGCGCCACGGCACCCCGGCGCTCCCGTTCCGCGCCGCCTGGGCGGTGCTGGCGGCGGCGCGCATCTATGGCGATATCGGCCGCAAGGTGGCGACGCTTGGCGCGGGCGCGCTCACCCAGCGGGTGGGCACCTCGCGCGGAGAGAAGATCGGGGCGATCTATAGCGCCTGGCATCAGGCGCGGCAGCGGGAACGGCTCTATCCGCCGATTGGAGGGCCGGCGCTTTGGGAAAGGCCGAGGCTCTAGCGACGCCAGCCTCTATCCCGCCGCGCGCCGTCCCCAAGGCAGCGCGAGCGACGGCACCGGCACCCGCGCCGCGATCCAGCCGCCGGCGAGCGGGGCGAGCACCGCGCCGAGCCGCATCCACAAGGGGTGGGGAATGGTGAACACCGTCACCAACCCGCCCGCGATCACCAAGGCGACAATCACCCCGCCGAGCCGCCCCGGCCCCGCGATCGCGCGGACCGCGAACGCGCCGACCGCGCTTCCCAGGCCCCAGCCGAGCAACGCCAGCGCCTTGGCGGCGAAGGGCAACTCGTCCATCACCTCGCCCTGATCGACGCTGTCCATGTTCGCGAAATTGGCCGGGATCGGGAAGAATTGCGCCGATACCGCCTCGATCCCGACGATCACCGCGAACGCCAACACGGCGCCCGCCAAGAGCGCCAAAACCATGCGAACCATCACCGCCTCCCTGAGCCATGATGATAGCAGATCGGCGCGTGGTGGTCAGCCGCCGCGGCGCACGGCTCGCCGCAAATCGGCACCGCCCACATTGGCCATATGGATGCCCGCCGCGCGACAGGTGGCGCTCACCACCGGATAGTCGAGGTCTGCGTGGCGTTGCAGCGCGATCGGCATCGCCTGCTGGCACGCCTCGATCGAGGCATAGCGCGTTGTTTCCAGGCGTTGCTCGACACAGGCGGCGCCATCATCGCCGCAACCGAGGATCGCCATCACATAATAAAATGGGCCCATCCGTCGTCTCCATGCGGCGGGTAGAACGTGGGGGCCTTGCCAAATGTTTCAACCGCTTTTGCGGCGGCCCCCGACGCCCTACATCAGGGGCAATGCCACCCGACACCCCGACCCGCGCCGAACCGCCGCTGCTGCCGACGCTCGCCCGTTTCCTCCCCTATCTGTGGCCGCGCGATCATCCGGGCTTGCGGCTGCGCATCATCGTCGCGCTGCTGCTCGTGATCGGTTCGAAGCTGGTGCAGGTCTATGGCGCGCCGTTCGCGCTGGCGGGCGTGGTCGATGGCATGGCGCGGGGCGAGCGCGGCGCCTTCGTGCTGATCGCCGCGCTCGCGCTCGGCTATGCGGCGGCGCGCTTCGGCAGCGTGTTGTTCGACAATCTGCGCAACGCGGTGTTTGAGCGCGTCGGGCAGGAAGCGACGCGGGCATTGGCGGTCAACGTCTTCAGCCATCTCCACCAGCTGTCGCTGCGGTTCCACCTCGAACGCCGCACGGGCGCCGTTTCCAAGGTGGTCGAGCGCGGCACCAAGAGCATCGACACGATGCTCTATTTCCTGCTGTTCAACATCGCGCCGACGGTGCTGGAATTGGTGCTGGTGCTGCAGATTTTCGGCAGCCGCTTCGGCGCCTGGCTGGTGATCGCGACGCTGGCGATGGTCGGCAGCTACATCTGGTTCACCCGCGTTGTCACCGATTGGCGCAATGCCTTGCGCGCGCAGCTCAATGATCTCGATACCGGCGCCGTCGCGCATGCGGTCGATTCGCTGCTGAACTTCGAGACGGTCAAATATTTCAACGCCGAAAGCCGCGAGGCGGCGCGGTACGACCGGGCGATGGCGGCCTATGCCCGCGCGGCGGTGAAGAACGAAACCTCGCTCGCCTGGCTCAATATCGGGCAGAGCTTCATCACCAACGCGATGATGGCGATTGGCCTGGGCATCGTGATCTTCGGCTGGCGCGACGGGCGGTTCGACGCGGGCAGTGTCGTGCTGGTCTCGACATTGCTCGCGCAGTTATTCCGCCCGCTCGATTTGCTCGGCATGGTCTATCGCACCGTGCGGCAGGGGGTGGTCGACATGGCGGCGATGTTCGACCTGATCGACGCCCCTGCCGAGATCACCGACGCCCCCGGCGCGCCGGCTTTGATGGTGCGCGCGGGGCATGTGCGGTTCGAAGGAGTCCACTTCGCTTATGATCCGGCGCGCCCGATTTTGAAGGGCATCGATCTCGACGTGCCCGCCGGCCACACCCTCGCGGTCGTCGGCCCTTCGGGCGCGGGCAAGTCGACGCTGGCGCGGCTGTTGTTCCGTTTTTACGATGTAAATGCCGGGCGGATCACCATCGACGGGCAGGACATCGCCCAAGTGCAGCAAGAGACGCTGCGCGCGGCAATCGGCATCGTTCCGCAGGACACGGTGCTGTTCAACGACACGATCGGCTATAATATCGGCTATGGCCGCGAGGGCGCCGCGCTCGCGGAGATCGAGCAGGCGGCGCGCGGCGCGGCGATCGCCGATTTCATCGCCCGCCAGCCCGGCGGCTATGACGCGCGCGTTGGCGAGCGCGGGCTGAAGCTGTCGGGCGGCGAGAAGCAACGCGTCGCGATCGCGCGCACCCTGCTCAAGAACCCGCCGATCTTGCTGCTCGACGAGGCAACCAGCGCGCTCGACAGCCGCACCGAGGCCGAAATCCAGGCAACGCTCGAGGCGATCAGCGCGCGGCGGACGACGATCGTAATCGCTCACCGTCTGTCGACCGTGGTCAATGCCGACGAGATCGTCGTGCTCGACGGCGGCGTGGTGCGCGAACGCGGCACCCACGCCGCGCTGCTGCGGCTTGGCGGGCTTTACGCGGAAATGTGGAACCGCCAGGCACAGGAAAGCGCTGAACAGGCACTCGCCGCCGAATAACGGCTGATGTCATTTCGATCGGACCTGATGTTCATCAAGATGAACATCAGCTTTCGATGGCGTTCATCCTGCGTTTACAACCGACGAACCGTTTTTCTCTGCGATGAACGGAAGAACAAAGCCGCCGCTGGCGCGCTTCTTCCCACGTCACTCCCGACGAACTGGCGTGGCACGATTCACAGGAGAATGATGATGCGTAGCAAGATTTTGGTCGCCCTGGCCGCCGCGGGCCTGGTGAGCGGCGCGGCGATTGCCCAGACCACGGGCGGTGCGGGCTCGACGGGTTCGACGGGCTCCACCGGTTCGACCAGCAGCGATCAGACCGGCGCGAGTTCGGGTAGCAGCACCAGCGGCACGATGAGCAGCCAGTCGGACGATCAGCGCGGTCGCGGCAAGGCCAAGCGCGGCAAGCACGGCACGGGCTCGGGCAGCAGCACCTCGGGTGGCAACTACAACGACCCGAACGGGACGAGCAGCGGTACCGGCAACCAAAGCACGTCCGGCACCGATGCTTATGGATCGACCACTGGGCAGGGCACGGCTTCCGACCCCAAGGGCACCGCGTCGGGCACCACCACCGATCCGATGAGCGGCACGACCGGAACCACGGGAACCACCGGGACCACGGGTAGCGCCGGAACCACCGGCAGCACGGGCTCATCCAGCTCCAGCAGCACGCCTACTCCGCGCTAATCGCCGAACGGTCTTTCGGGGGAAGATCGCTCTTCCCCCGAAGTTTTTATCTTCACGGCACCAGCCAGTGCGCCACCAACGTGCCGCTCGACCAGTCGAACCGCGCGCGACGGTGGCCCTCGGCGCTCAGCCAGAGCCAGTCAAGGCTGTGATAGCGCACGATCAGCACAGCGAATTGATCTTCCGCCCCGGGCGAGAGCAAGGGCGCGGGCGGCGGCGTCGCGACGACGCTGCCCGGCGCCGGCTGAATGGCGTAGCAGGCGCGTGCCTGCGGCGCGCTGGCGAGCCAGGCGGCGCGGGTGTCGGCGCCGGTCAGCACCGTCGCCTCGCCCGCCAGCCGTAGCTGCAGCTTCGCCCCCGGATCATAACCATGAACCATGACGCGCGGATCGGCGGCGAGTTCGGCGATCTTCGCGCTACGGCGATCGGTGTGGAGCCGCAGTCGTCGCGCATCCGGGTCGAAGGCGCGCAGCACCAGCGTGCGGACATCGGGCGCGCCATCGGCGGCGATGCTCGCCAGTTGCAGCGTTCGCCAAGGGCTCCGGCGATCGGCGACCGCGCGGCGCAGCAGGCGTTCGGCCTCGGCGAGCGCTTCGCCCAGATCGTCGGCGAAGGCGGGCCGGGCGGCGCTCAACGTGCTTCGGCGAGGAGCTTCGCCGTTTCGGCGCTCGTCCAGTCGCGCTCGCCCGAGGTGCGCCACACCTCATTGCCCTGCGAATCATAGAGGATCGTCGTTGGCAGGTTGACCCCCATGCCGCCGCTGATCTTGGCCTGATCGTCGTAGAGCGGCGGCAGGTTCTTGATGCCGCGCGCCTCCAGGAACGGCTTCACCTTGGCGAGCCCTTCGAGATCCTGGCTCACCGCGATCACGCGCAGGCCGCCGGGCGCCTTGCCGGCGAGCGTATCGAGCTGGGGCAATTCCTTCACACACGGCGCGCACCACGTCGCCCAGAGATTGAGCAGCATCGGCCGCCCCAGGAAGCTGTTGAGCGGCACATAAGCGCCCTTCGCGTCCTGCACCGCATAGGTCGGCAGCCCCTGCCCCTTATGGCTGCGGTCAATCGCGCCGGCCGCCATTTTCGCCACGGGCTTCGCGCCAGCGGGCATTTCAGCCGAGTTGGTGATGGTGACCTCGGACGCTTGTGACTGGGGCGCGGATTGCCTATCGCACGCGCCGAGCAGCAGGATCGGGAGACAGAAGATCAAGCGCGACACCGAAAGCTCCAATGCCATGTGGGGCGGCCGCTTCGCCGAGGGGCCCGCCGCGGTGATGCGCGAGATAAACGCCTCGATCCCCTTCGACAAGCGACTGTGGCGGCAGGACTTGCGCGCCAGCCGGGCGCATGCGGCGATGCTCGCCAAACAGGGCATTATCGGCACGGAAGATGCCGCCGCGATCGACGCCGGGCTGGAAGCGGTCGGCGCCGATTACGCGGCGCATGGCGTCCCCGAGGACCTGGCGCTCGAGGACATTCACATGCTCACCGAGGCGCGGCTCGCCGAGAAGATCGGCACGGTCGCGGGCCGGCTGCACACCGCGCGCTCGCGTAACGACCAGGTCGCGACCGATTTCCGGCTATGGGTGCGCGACGCGATCGATCAGGTCGCGATGGCGCTCGGTGGGCTGCAGGACGCGCTGATCGCCCGCGCCGAGGACCATGCCGACAGCGTGATGCCCGGCTTCACCCATCTGCAGAGCGCGCAGCCGGTGACGCTGGGCCACCATCTGATGGCCTATCATGAGATGATCGCGCGCGACCGCCGCCGCTTCGCCGACGCCCGCGCGCGCCTGAACGAGTGCCCGCTGGGCGCCGCCGCGCTCGCCGGCACGGGCTTCCCGATCGATCGCCACGCGACCGCGGCGGCGCTGGGCTTCGATCGCCCGACGCGCAATTCGCTCGATTCGGTGTCGGACCGCGATTTCGCGCTCGATTATCTGATGGCGGCAACCCAGTGCGCGCTGCACCTGTCGCGTCTGGCCGAGGAGTTCATCAACTGGGCGTCGCAGCCCTTCGGCTTCGTCGCCTTGAGCGATCAATGGTCGACCGGCAGCTCGATCATGCCGCAAAAGCGCAATCCCGACGCCGCCGAGCTGGTGCGCGGGCATAGCGGGCGGATCGCCGGGTGCATGATGGCGCTCACCATGACGATGAAGGGCCTACCGCTCGCTTATTCCAAGGACATGCAGGATGATAAGCCGCCGGTGTTCGAAGCGCACGACCTGCTCGGCCTGTCGATCGCGGCGATGACCGGGATGGTGCGAAGCGCCACCTTCCGCACCGATCGGATGCGCGCGCTGGCCGAATCGGGCTTCGCGACCGCGACCGACCTCGCCGACTGGCTGGTCCGCGAGGGCGGCCTGCCGTTTCGTGAGGCGCATCACGTCACCGGCCGCGCGGTGAAGCTGGCGGAAGCGCAAGGCGTGCGGCTCGATCAGCTCGACATCGGGTCGCTGCGGGCGATTGACTCGCGCATCGACGAGCGGGTCTATGCGGTGCTGAGCGTTGACGCCTCGGTCGCGAGCCGCACCAGTTTCGGCGGCACCGCGCCGGTTCGGGTGCGCGAAGCGATCGCCGCGGCGAAGGCGGCACGGGCGGGAGAAGAAGCATGAAACGCGCGCTGCTGCTGATCGCGCTGAGCCTTGCCGGGTGCGGCACCAATAATGGCGTGCGCCCGCTGGAGGGCAAGGCGCTGCCGGTCGCGCCCTATGGCGCGCAGGCGCAACCCACGCCCGCCGAGCTGCTGACCCCCGCGCCCCAGGCACGGCCGCAGCGCTCGAACGAGTTGCTCAAAACCTCCGAAGCGCGCCGGCAGGACGAGTTCGACCTGCCGCCGAATTGACGTCGCGATGCACCCTGCCATGATCCTTCCAACCTTCCCCGGCGAAGGCCGGGGCCTAGTCGCGCCTCGACAGCTTCGTCGCCCTCGGCCCGCCACCGTCCGGCAGCTGGGCCCCGGCTTTCGCCGGGGAAGAGGTTAAGGGACGAGTACAGGACCCCCATCTTGGACCATTTCACCTATCGCGACGGCGCCCTGTGGTGCGAGGACGTGCCGCTGGCGCGCATCGCCGAGGAAGTCGGCACGCCCGTCTATGTCTATTCGACCGCGACGCTTCGGCGCCACGCCGAGGTGTTTCACGCGGGGCTGACCGCCGTGCCGGGCGCGCACCTGGCGTTCGCGGTGAAGGCCAACCCCAATCTCGCCGTGCTGCGGGTGCTGGCGCAGGCGGGCTATGGCGCGGACATCGTCTCCGGCGGGGAACTCGCGCGCGCGCTGGCGGCGGGGATGGCGCCGGCCGACATCGTCTTCTCGGGCGTCGGCAAGCGCCGTGACGAGCTTGAAGCCGGGCTCGACGCCGGCATTGGTCAGTTCAACATCGAGCTGGAGGAAGAAGGCGCCGTCCTCGCGGAACTCGCCGCCGCGCGCGGCCAGGTCGCGCAGGCGGTGCTGCGGGTGAACCCCGATGTCGATGCCCGCACCCACGCCAAAATTTCGACCGGCAAGGCCGAGAACAAGTTCGGCGTGCCGATCGATCAAGCCCCGGCGATCTTCGCGCGGCTCGCCGGGCGCCCGGGGCTGGCGCTGCGCGGGGTCGCGATCCATATCGGCAGCCAGCTGCAGACGCTCGAGCCGCTCGAGGCCGCCTACCGCCGGATCGGCGCGCTGGTGGCGCAGCTGCGCGCGGCGGGCCATGCGATCAGCCATGTCGATCTGGGTGGCGGGCTGGGCGTGCCCTACCGCGCGGGGGACGCTTATCCCAGCCCTGCCGAGCTTGGCGCGATGGTCGCGCGCGTCACCGCCGATTGGGGCGTGACGCTGATGTTCGAGCCCGGGCGGGTGATCGTCGGCAATGCCGGAGTGCTGCTCACGCGGGTGCTGTGGGTGAAGCCGGGGGTGGTCCATCCGCATGTGATCGTCGATGCGGCGATGAACGACCTCGCCCGCCCCGCGCTCTACGACGCCTGGCACGATTTCGCCGCCGTCGCCCCGAGCGGCGCACGGATGACCGCCAACATCGCCGGCCCGGTGTGCGAAAGCGGCGACACCTTCGCCGTCGCGCGCGAGATCGACGCGGTGGCGCGCGGCGACCTCGCCGTATTCCGCACCGCGGGCGCTTACGGCGCGACGATGGCCTCCACCTATAACAGCCGCGCGCTGGTGCCCGAGGTGCTGGTGTCGGGCGATCGCTACGCGGTGGTCGCCGATCGCATCGCCCCCGCGACGATCCTCGCCGCCGAGCGCGTGCCCGAATGGCTGTGAGCCTGCACAGCCTGCCGATCTTCGTCCGGCTAGCCGGGCGGCCGGTGGTGCTGCTTGGGCAAGGCGAGGCGGCCGAGGCCAAGCGCCGGCTGCTCGACCGCGCCGGGGCGGTGATCGTGGAAGAGGCGGACGCGGCGCGGCTCGCGATCGTCGCGATCGAGGATGCAGCGGAAGCCGAAGCGGCCGCGCACGCGCTGAAAGCACAAGGCCTGCTGGTGAACGTCGTCGATCGCCCGGCCTTGTGCGATTACACCCTGCCCGCGATCGTCGATCGCGCGCCGGTGCTGGTCGCGATCGGCACCGGCGGCGCTTCGGCGGGGCTAGCCGCCGCATTGCGCCAACGGCTGGAGGCATTGCTGCCGAGTTCGCTCGGGAAGCTCGCCGACGCGCTCAGCGGCGCCCGCGCGAAACTGCGCGCGCGCTTCCCGGACCCTGCCGAGCGCCGCCGCGCGCTCGGCGCCGCGCTCGCCCCGGGCGGACAACTCGATCCGCTGGGGATCGCGGCGGACGTCGATTTCTGGCTAGACGATTATGTCGCGGGGCCAGGGCGCGACCTGTTCACGATGCGCCTTACGTCGCCCGACCCCGACGATCTGACGCTGCGCCGCGCGCGCCACCTCGCGCTTGCCGACCGCGTGTATCACACCGCGCGCGTGCCGGCGGCGATCCTCGACCGCGCCCGCGCCGATGCCGAACGCATCCTGGCCGATACCGCGCCCGACAATGATTTGCCGGGCCTCTCCGTGTTCGTGGATTACGCGCCATGAGCGGCTTCGCCTTTTGCGTCTGCGGCGCCCGCGTCACCGCGCTCGCGCCCAAGCAGGCGGTGACCGAGTCGGGTGAATTGGTGTGGATTCACCTCACCAGTTCGAACGAAGAAGCCGAGGCCTGGCTGCGCGGCGACGCGGGGCTGCCGGACTATATCGTCGAATCGCTGATCGCCGCCGAAACCCGCCCGCGCTGCGACCAGATTGGCGAGGGCGCCCTGCTCAACCTGCGCGGCCGATCGAGCGACGCGATGCCGATGTCCGATCCGCTCGCCTCGGTCCGCATCTGGGCGACGGCGGGGCGGGTGATCTCGGTCACCCGCCGGCCGCTCACGGCGGTAAAGCTGGTGTGCGACCTGGTGAAGGCGGGCAAGGTTCATGATCCGGGCGATCTGATCGCCGAGTTCGCGGTGGCGATCACCGAGGAGCTCGATCCCGATGTCGCCGATCTGGGCGATCAGCTCGACGATTGCGAAGCGATGCTCGATCCGGGGATGGTGTTCGAGCTGCGCCGCACCGTGACGCGCGTGCGCAGCCAGGCGATCGGCTATCGCCGCTTCCTGAGCCCGCAGCGCGCGACGCTGGAAAAGCTGGCGGCGCTGCCGGTCGGCTGGCTGCGCGATGACGACCGGCTGCACCTGGTCGCCGCCGCCGATCGCGCCGCGCGCATGGCCGAAGAGCTGGAGGCGATCCGCGAACGCGCCGCCCTGACGCACGAAGCGCTCACCGACCTCCGCGCCGAACAAATCGACGCGCGCGCGCTGATCATCTCGATCGTCGCGATGGTGTTCCTGCCGCTCACTTTCCTCACCGGGCTGCTGGGGATGAATGTGAAGGGCATCCCCTATGCCGAACGTCCCTGGGCGTTTGACGGGGTGGTCGCGGTGTGCGTGGTGCTGGCGGTGGGGATTACGCTGTTCTTCGTGGCCCGGCGGTGGTTCCGGTAGCAAGCGCCTCCCCTGTAAGGGGAGGTGGCATTCGCCTCAGCGACTGACGGAGGGGTGTCCCCGGCGAATAGAGGGCGATACCCCTCCACCGCCCTGTGGGCGGTCCCAGTTTTGGGTTGACCGTGCCCCGCACGGTCAAGGATCGTCCGGGGGACGATCCGACCCAAAACTCCCTTGCAGGAGAGGCGCTTTACGGTGAACTCCGGCTCAGTTTGATCACAAACAGCACTCATGCACGTCGCCCCGGCGAAAGCCGGGGCCTGGCTGCCTTGCGGCGGAAGAACAAGAAGCCAAGCCCCGGCTCGGGGACCGGGGCGAGGTGGTCTGAGTTGCTCTGGCGGGCGACTTGGCCAGCCTTAAGGCCGCTTTTCAAACCGCTCCAGCGCGGCGTTGATCGTTGCGTCCTGCTTGGCGAAGCACAGCCGCACCACGCGGGTCACCGCATCCTCCGCGTAGAACGCCGAGACCGGGATCGCCGCCACGCCCGCTTCCTCCACCAGCCAGCGGCAATAGCTGACGTCATCCATCGCGATGCCGCTCTCAGGCAGGTCGATCGACAGGAAATAAGTGCCGTGGCTCGGCAGCACCCGATAGCCAAGCGTGGTGAGCCCCGCCGCGAGCCGATCGCGCGCGCGGGCGAAATCGGCGCGCATCCCGTCGAAATAAGCGCGTTCCTTGCCCAGCCCATGGGCGGCGGCGGCCTGCAGATTGGGCGGGGTGGTGAAGGTTAGGAACTGGTGCGCCTTGGCGAGCGCACCGCCAAGCGCCGGATCGGCGCACATCCAGCCCACCTTCCAGCCGGTGAGCGAGAAAATCTTGCCCGCCGAGCCGATCTTCACCGTCCGCGCGCGCATCCCGGGCTCGGCCATCAGCGACTGGTGCGGCGCACCGTCGAACCGGACATGCTCCCACACCTCGTCGCAGATCGCGATCAAGTCGCGCTCCTGGCAGAATGCCGCCAGCAGCCGGCGCTCCTCGGCGCTGGCGACGCTCGCGCTCGGGTTGAGCGGATCGTTGAACAGGATCAGCCGCGTGCGCGGGGTGGCGGCCGCCTCCAGCGCTTCGCGGGTGATGCGCCATTCGGGCGGCTCGAGCCGGACGAAGCGCGCGACGCCCCCCGCGCGCTCGACGAGCGGGAGATAGGCGTCGTACATCGGCTGGAACAGGATCACCTCGTCGCCCGGCGAAATCAGGGCGAGGAGCGCCGCCGCCAGCGCTTCGGTCGCGCCCGAGGTCACGATCACTTCCTCCGGCGTGAGATCGAGCCCCTGATGTGCGCGGTAATGCGCCGCCACCGCCGCGCGCAGCGCCGGAACGCCCAGCATCGGCGGATATTGGTTGGAGCCGGTCAGCAACGCCTCGGCGGCGGCCTGCAGCACATCCTCCGGCCCGCGCCCATCGGGAAAGCCCTGGCCGAGATTGACCGCCCCCGTCGCCCGGGCGCGGGCGGACATCGCTTCGAAAATCGTGGTGCCGAGCTTGGCGTAAACCGGGTTCATACCCCTCGCTTCCGATGACCTCATTGCGTCCCCCCGGCCTTGCGCCACGATCCCGCTGCTCGGCAAGGGTGAAGGGCAGCGGGACCCGTGACGAAGGCGGGATGACGGCCTCCGCTCACTTCCACACCAGCAGCGCGACCGCCCCCATGATCAGCACGAACGCCGCCGCGTGGCGCCAGCCGAGCGGCTCGCCCAGCACGAACGCGGCGAAGCCGGCGAACACCAGTAGCGAGATTGCCTCCTGCGCGATCTTGAGCTGCGACGCGCTCCAGCCATGCGCATAGCCGAGGCGATTTGCTGGCACGGCGAAGCAATATTCGATCAGCGCCAACCCCCAGCTAATCGCGATCACCCGCACTATCGGCACCCCGGCACCCGCCTTCAGATGCCAGTACCAGGCGGTCGTCATGAAGAAGTTGGAGGCGAGCAGCAGCGCGATCGTCGGCATCGCCGCGTGATGCGCGCAAAGCCTTGGGCTGGCAATGAAAGTGGGGAGCTTCTGTTGCTCGGTGCTCCCCGTACCGCCGGAATCCGCTTCTGTTGCCCGGTGCGGCCCCAACCGCGCTTTTGTCAAACTAACCTAGACCGTGAAGTCTTGGGTTAGGCCGCAATCGCGAGCGCCTCGTTATCGTTGGCACTTGTGTGATGGGCCGTTGCGGTGGTCCCATTCCGAGCGAAAACAGCGCCTTTCAACACACGTCGATCCTGGTTCGGCCCCGTCAAACCCGCTCGCTGCCGAGCGGTTTTGGTGGAGCCGCCGGGTACTGCCCCCGGGTCCGCTGCGTCTATTTCACGCCGCAGTTTATCGCCATAGCCGGACGAACCGGCAGCCCTTGATATAAGGCGTTGGCGGTTAAAGAAAAGGCTCAGCTGCCTGCCTTGGCGATCAACAGATCGGGGGTCAGCACCTGGGGCAGCACCTCGGGCTCGCGCGCGCCGACCGCGTAATAGAGGTAGAGCGGCACCCCGGCGCGGTTATGCGCCTCGATGAAGCGGCCGAGCTTGGCGTCGCCGCTGGTCCAGTCCCCCACCAGGGTGCTGACGCCGTGCTTGGCGAAGGCGGCTTGAACGGGGTCCGTGTCGATCGCGACGCGCTCGTTCACCTTGCACGTCAGGCACCAGTCGGCGGTGAAATAGACGAATACCGGCTTGCGATTGGCGCGCAGCGTGGCGAGCGCCTCCTCGCTGAAAGGCTGGGCACCCGTGCTCGTGGATGCCGCCTTGGCCTGCGGCTTAACCGCCCAGGCGGTCGCGCCCGTCACCGCGGCGAGTGCCACTAGGGCGATCAGTCCGGCGCCCAGACCACGCCGCTGGCGCTCGCCCACCAGGAACAGCACGGCGGCGATCCCGACGATGCCCGCCAGCCCGATCGCCATGCCATCGACCCCCGCCTCGCCGCCCAGCACCCAGGCAAGCCACACCGCGGTCAGGCCCATCGGCAGCGCCAGGAAATGGCGGAAATGCGCCATCCACGCGCCGGGCTTGGGCAGCGCGCGGCGCAACGCGGGCACAAAGCCGATCGCCAGGAACGGCAGCGCCAGCCCAAGGCCGAGCCCGGCGAACACGCCCAGCCCGGCATACCAGGGGAGCACCAGCGCCGCGCCGAGCGCCGCGCCCATGAACGGCCCGGTGCACGGCGTCGCGATGATCGCCGCAAGCGCGCCGGTCGCGAACGCGCCGCTCGCCCCGCTCGCCGAATCGACGAAACGGGGGGTGGGAATCTCGAACAGCCCGGCGAGGTTCAGGGTGAGCGCCGCAACCAGCAGCAACAGCACCGCGACGACGCCCGGGTTCTGCAACTGGAACGCCCAGCCGACCGCGGTGCCGCCCGCGCGCAGGGCCAGGATCGCCGCGCCCAGGCCGACGATCACGCTCAGCACCCCGGCGGTATAAGCGAGGGCCTCGCGCCGCGCCTCGCCCTCATCCACGCCGCCGCGCGCGAGCTGCAGTGCTTTCAGGCTCAGGATCGGGAAGACACAGGGCATCACGTTCAGGATCAGCCCACCAAGGAGCGCCCCGCCTAGCGCGAGCAGCGCCGCCGGCAGCCACGCCGCCATCGGCGCCTGCCCCACCGGCACCGGCACCACCCCTGGCTCGGCGCGCAGCAGCAGTCCTTGCGCCTTGCCGATCCGCAGCACGCCCTCGATCGGGCCATCGACGGGCTTGGAGGCTTGTGTCTCCAGGATCAGCCGATCGCCGTCGCGCGTTACTTTCTGCGATGCGTTATAGGCGACGCGGTTGGGGGTGGTCGCGAAGAAATAGGCGTCGCTCAGCGGCGCGCCGGCGGGATAAGGGATTGCGAGCCGCAACCCCTTGGCATCGCGTTGATAAGTGGCGGCGGCGCCGAGCGGCTTGGGCAGCGCCTGGCGGAATGCGTCGAAGCGCGCGCGCGCCTCGGGCGTGATCGCCCCGTCCCCCACCACCAGATCGAGCGCGAGATCGGCCTTTTCGGGCACGCAAATCTGATCGGTGCAGACGAGATAGCTCGCCTTCAGCCGGATCGGCAGCTTGGTCCCCGGCGCGAGATCGGGCGGAAGGTGCAGATCGATCAACGGGGTAAAGCGCTGGTCGAACACATAATTTTGCAGCGCGTCCGCCCCCTCGCCGATCAGCAACGTGGTTGGCACCGGATAGCGCGGCGCGTCCGCCGTCACTCCCGGGGGCAGCGTCCAGATAAGCTTGGCCGGAAACCCCGCATCGCCGGGATTCTGCCAATAACCATGCCAGCCAGGCTGCGGCACAGCGTCATAGGCGATCGTCACCGTCCCGCCCGGCGCGGGCGCCGTGCTTTCTGCGGTGAGGGTGATGGCGATATGCGGCCCCTTGGCATAAGGATCGGGCGATTGCGCCATTGCCGGCACGGCAAGGCCGAGCCAGAGCAGCATCGTCACGATCACGAAACCTAAGCGCCGCATGTCCGCCGTCCGTTAGCCCTTTTCACCGGCGCCAAGAAGGAGAAAAGCCGATGAAGCACGCAATTGCTTTCGCGAGCTTGCTCGCGCTGGTTACGCCCGCCGCGCTCGCGCAGGAAGCGGCGCCCGCCACTGCGCCCGCGCCACGCCCGGCGCCCAGGCTGATCGTGACGATCTCGGTCGATCAATTCTCCGCCGATCTGTTCGCGAAATATCGCAACCGCTTCACCGGCGGCTTCAAGCGGCTGCTGGAGGGGGCAGTATTCCCGGCGGGCTATCAAAGCCACGCCGCGACCGAGACCTGCCCGGGCCATTCGACGATCCTCACCGGCATGCACCCCGCGCGCACCGGCATCATTGCCAACAGCTGGACCGATCTGAAGACGGCCCGCGCCGACAAGACCGTCTATTGCGCCGAAGATGAGAGCGTACCCGGCAGCACCAGCGCCAGCTACACCGTTTCGGACAAGCATCTGCTCGTCCCGACGCTCGGCGAGCGGATGAAGGCGGCGAACCCGGCGGCGCGGATTGTCTCGGTCGCCGGGAAGGACCGCGCGGCGGTGATGATGGGCGGCCACAAGGTCGATCAGCTCTGGTGGTGGGACGGCAAGAAGTTTTCGAGCTATGCCGGCCGCGCCGAACCCGAAGCGGTGAAGCGCGCCAACGCCGCCGCGGTCGAGCGCGTCGCCGCCGGCCAGCCAGCGCTCGACGAGCCCGATTTCTGCCGCGCGCATGATCGCCCCGTGAGCATCGGCGCGGGCAAGATGATCGGCACTGGCCGCTTTCAGCGCGCGCCGGGCGATGCCCGCCCGTTGCGCGCCTCGCCCGAGTTCGATGGGATGGTGTTCAGCCTGGCGGCCGGGCTGATCGAGGAGATGCGGCTCGGCAAGGGGGAGACGACCGATCTGATCGCGGTCGGCGCTTCCGCCACCGATTATGTCGGCCACACCTATGGCACCAACGGAAACGAGATGTGCCTGCAACTCGCCGCGCTCGACGACACGATGGGCGATTTCTTCGACAAGCTCGATTCGCTGGGGATCGACTATGAAGTGGTGCTCACGGCCGATCATGGCGGACATGACGCGCCCGAACGCCTGCGCGAGCAGGCGATCCCCAATGCCGCGCGGATCGCGCCCGAGCTGACGACCAAGGCGATCAGCGATGCCGTCACGGCCAAGCTCAAGCTGCCGGGACAGGTGTTGTTCGGCGATTCGGGTTCGGGCGATGTGTGGATCGACCCCAAGCTCACCCCGGCGCAAAAGGCGGCGGTGACGCGCGAGGCGCTCGCGCTCTACCGCGCTCACCCGCAGGTCGCCGCCGCGTTCAGCCGCGCCGAGATCCTGGCCGCCACCCCCGCCACGCTGCCGCCGCCCGCCTGGAGCCTGATCGAGCGCGCCAAAGCGAGCTATAACCCGGATCGTTCGGGCGACCTTCTGATCGCGCTGAAGCCGAACATCACCCCGATCCCCGATGCGACGCGCGGCTATGTCGCGACGCACGGGTCGTTCTGGGACTATGATCGCCGGGTGCCGATCCTGTTCTGGCGCAAGGGCATGGTGCCGATGGAACAGCCGCTGCCGGTGGAAACGGTCGACATCGCGCCGACTCTGGCGGCGACGATCGGACTGAAACTGGGCGCGCCGGAAGTCGACGGCCGCTGCCTAGATCTCGACGCGGGGGCCGGGTCGACCTGCCCATGACCGCGCCGACGCTGCGCCGCGCGATCATCTTCACCCGCGATCTCGCGGGCATGACACGCTTCTATCGCGACGTGATCGGCCTCACCGTGATCGAAACGAGCAAGGGCTGGGTCGATTTCGAGGCGGGCGGCACCCGAATTGCCTTGCACGCGACCGATGCGGAGATGGGCGAGGGACCCATCAAACTCGCCTTCTTCGCGGCGGATGTGGCGGTGATGCGGGCCATGTTGGTGGCGCGCGGCGCCGCGTCATTCGGCCCGGTCAAAAGCTTTGGCGCGCTGCAGCTCTGCGACGGCTTCGATCCAGACGGGAACGCGGTCCAGCTGTCGAACCGGCCCTAGCGCGCCTCATACGGCCGCACCCCAGGCCCGAGCGTGTTCGCGCCGATCGCGAGCCGCTGCTTGCTCGCGTCCGCCACGAACGCGGGCGAGCGCGTCTCTCCCGGCGAAAGTCGCGCGCTGTTCCCCTCGATCCGCAACCCGGCCGAGGAATAAGTACGCGCCTCGGGCGCCACGCTGATGAACGCGGTCCAATTCTCCTTGTTGCGGCCCTGTACCATCGTGTTGCCGCTGATCGTCCCGGTCGCGCCTTCGGAGAGGTCGATCATGTAATTGGTCTTGGCGCCCTGCGTATCGTCGAAGCTGTTGCCGCTGATTTCGACCCGGGGAACACGCAGCTTCACATAATGGCCACCGCGACCCCGCTCGAAGCGGCTGGCGGTGACGGTCACCTGGCCCTGGTTGGCGAGGTAGATCGAATGGGCGCAATCGGGCGTCTCGTCGCACTGGCCGAGGCCGGCGAAGGTCGAATGATCGATCACGATCTTCTGCGGGCCCGAAACGCCGCCCAGAATACCCTCCTGGCTATCAAGGAACATCGAATTGCTGACGGTCAGGTCGCCGATCTCGGTGCGGATGCCGGCGCCGTTGCCATCGCTTACCCGGATGCCGCGAAAGACGATCCCGTCGACTACCGCCCCGCGACCCCGCAGCACGAATGCCGCCTTGCCCTCGCAAGCGGTGCCCTCGAACACCACCGTCCCCGGGGTCTGCGCCTTGAACACGGTGCGGCCCCAATTCTGCACCGCGCACTGGCGATAGCGGCCCGGCGCGATGACGATGGTGGACCAAGTGAACTCGCCGCGCGGCTTGGCCGCCTCCAGCGCCTGGTCGAGCGTGGCATAGCTCTGCCCGGTCTCGGCGATGGTGAAAGGGCGCGGTTCCTGCGCGGCGAGCGGCGCGGCGAAGGCAAGGGCGATCAGCGGGGGCAAGGGACGCATAAATCCTCCGCCCGCCGCTATCCCCCCGCGCGGCGCGGGACGGAAGCGCGATAAAGGGTAAACGCCGTCCCGAAAGGCGACAGCGCTACCAGGCGCCGGTGCCGGGCGCGCCCTTGATCGGTCCCTTGATCCGCGCCGTCACCCAGCCGCCATAATAGCCACCCGGCTGCGGCTGAACCCGCTCGTCATTCACGAAACAAGCGAGCTTGGCGGGATAAAAAGCGAACCGCCCCGCGATCGCGCCAAAGCCGCGCCCGAGATCGTCGAGCGGATCGGGATAGCTATACGCCGCCGCCACCACCCGCCCCGCGGGCGTGACGAGATCGTAATGCACCGCCGCGCCCTTCCACTCGCAGAGCGTGACATAATCAGTCGGTACCAGCTCCGCGCGCAGGCTCTCGGGCGCCAGATAGGGCACCGGCGCGCCGGCGGTCTCGCACACCCAGACCGGCGATGTCGTGTCGGCGACGATCAGCGCATGGTGCTGGACGCGCAGATGCTCATTGCCCTGGCGAACCAGCGGCGGGCGCGGATAGTCCCACACCGATTCCTCGCCCGGCCCCACCGGCTCGGGCACCGGGCGCGGGGCGTGCGCCCATTTGGCGCGCGCGGGGCCGACCATGGCGAGCAGCTCGGCGTGGGTGGGGAGAGTAACGCTCATGCCGCGCACCGCAGCCACAGGGCGGTGGCGTCGTCCGAAATCTTGAACCGCGGGTAGCGCGCGCAATCGGCATCCGCCCCCTCGATCGCGCGCAGCCGCCCGGCGAGTCCCGCGAGCCCCTGCTCGGCGAGAGCGGCGAACAGGTTGGCGGGATCGAAGGCGCGATATTGGTCGATCAAGGCGGCGAAACCGTCGGTCATCAACACGAGTTCATCCCCGGGCATGGCGGGCAAAGTCGCGAAGGCCAGCGGCGCGACGGCCTGCGGATCGACACCGAGGACCGCGCGCCCCGGGCGGGCGCGCTGCTCGCGCAAGCTCGCGAGGATCGGCGCCGGACGCTGCTTACGCGCCAGCCCATGCGGCGCGAGGGCCGCCGCGTGGGCGACCTCATCGTCGCGCCGATCGGCACGCGGCCCGGCGCGTTCGACGCGATCGCCACGCTTGACCAGCGCCATACAATCCCCAGCCCAAGCAAAACGCAAGCCGCCGGGCACCGCCTGCGCGGCGAGAAAGCTGGCCGAGGGTAGCTCCCACGCGCCCTGCGGCGCGCGCTGGCGCACTGCGGTGAAGCGCCGCGCAACCCGCGTCACCACCATGTCGCAGATCGCCTCGATCGTGTCGTCGCCGGCGGCGGCGAAGGCCAGATTAGCCTCTTGCGCGAGCCACGCCGCGCCGCCGCGCGCGCCGACGAGCCCGGGCTCGCCCAAATCGGTCGCGCCATCGATCACCCACGCGAGCGCATCGGCGCTACCCCCGCGATCGTCGTTCGGGGTAAGATCGTCCCCGGCGAGGCTCATCGACTGGATCAGATCGAAGTGCATGGCCATTGCCTCGCCGGGCAGAGTGAAGGCCCAGCGCCGTGCCGCCTCAATCGGCGAACAGCAGCACCGGGGTTTCGAGCAGCTTCTTCAGCGCCTGGACGAAGCTGGCGGCGTCCCAACCGTCGACCACGCGGTGGTCGCAGCTGATCGACAGGTTCATCAGCTTGGCGCGGACGATGTCGTCGCCCTGGAACACCGGGCGCTCGACGATCTTGTTGGGGCCGATGATCGCGACTTCGGGGCGGTTGATCACCGGCGTCGTCGCGATTCCGCCGAGCGGCCCGAGCGAGGTGACGGTGAGGGTGGAGCCGGACAGTTCCTCCGACTTGGCCTTGCCGGTACGCGCGGCCTCGGCCAGGCGGGTAATCTCGGCGGCGAGCTGCCAGATATTCTTGTCCTGCGCATCGCGGATCACCGGCACCATCAGCCCGGCCTCGGTCTGCGTCGCCATGCCGAGATGCACGCGGCCAAAGCGCGTCACCACCCCCGCTTCGTCATCATAGCGGGCGTTAAGCATCGGGAAGGCGGGCAGCGTCTTGCAAATCGCGACGATCAGCAGCGGCAGCATGGTCAGCTTGGGGCGCTGCCCCCGCGCGCCGTTCAGATCGGCGCGCATCGCCTCCAGCGCGGTCACGTCGATCTCGTCGACATAAGTGAAATGCGGGATGTGGCGTTTCGCCGCCGCCATATTCTCGGCGATACGACGCCTGAGGCCGATCACCTTCACGGCCGCATCATCGCGCGCGCGGCTCGCATGGGGGGAGTGATAGCCCTGGCCCGACTGGTAGCGCAGATAGGCGTCGAGATCGGCGTGGCGGACGCGATCGCCCTCACCCTTCACCAGCGCGAGATCGACGCCGAGATCCTTCGCCCGGGCGCGGACGGCGGGGGAGGCGAGAACGTGGCGCACCGCGCCCAGGCGCGGCGCGGGAACATCGCCACCGGGCTGATGAACGAAGGGTTCGGCCGCCGGCGACGCGAGAGATGCGGTTTCCTCCACTCCGTTGGAGGGGGCGGGAGCGTCGGGATTCTCGGCCTTATACTGTTCAGCGACTTCGGCCTGTTCGGCGCTCGCCGGCGCCGCGATCGCCTCGGCTTCGGCGGGCGCCTCGCCCGCGACCTCGATCACCACCAGCGCCGCGCCGATCGGCACCATCGCGCCGACCTCGCCGGCCAGTTCGACCACTCGGCCAGTGACCGGACTTTCCATCTCGACCGTCGCCTTGTCGGTCATCATGTCGGCGATCGGCTGATCCTCGCGGACCTCGTCGCCCACGTTGATGTGCCAGGCGACGATCTCGGCCTCGGCGATGCCCTCGCCGATATCGGGCAAGCGGAAGGTGAAACGCGCCATCGGTCAGTCCTTCAAAATCGTCTTGAGCGCCTCGCCGATCCGCACGGGGCCGGGGAAATAGGCCCATTCCAGGCTGTGCGGATAGGGCGTGTCGAAACCCGTGACGCGCAACACCGGCGCCTCCAGGTGATAGAAGCAGCGCTCCTGCACCAGTGCAGAAAGCTCGGCGCCGAAGCCCGAGGTACGGGTGGCTTCGTGGATGATCAGACAGCGCCCGGTCTTCTTGACCGAGGCCTCGATCGTCTGGATGTCGAGCGGCACCAGCGTGCGCAGGTCGATCACCTCGGCATCGACGCCGTGCTCGGCCGAGACCGCGAGCGCGACGTGTACCATCGTGCCATAGGCGAGGACCGTCAGCGCCTCGCCCTCGCGCACCACGTTCGCCTGCCCCAGCGGGATGCGGTAATAGCCGGTCGGCACTTCGCCGGCGGGATGCTGCGACCAATTCTGCGCCGGCTTGTCCCAATAGCCGTTGAACGGGCCGTTATAGAGCCGCTTGGGTTCGAAGAAGACGACCGGATCATTATCCTCGATCGCGGCGATCAGCAGCCCCTTGGCGTCATAGGGGGTGGCGGGGATCACCGTCTTCAGCCCGGCGACATGCGTGAAAATGGCCTCGGGTGACTGGCTATGCGTCTGCCCGCCGAAAATGCCGCCGCCCATCGGCGAACGCACCGTGATCGGGCAGGTGAACTCGCCCGCCGAGCGATAGCGCAGCCGCGCCGCCTCGCTCACCAATTGGTCGAGCGCAGGGTAGATATAGTCGGCGAACTGAATTTCGGGCACCGGACGCAGGCCATAGGCGCCCATGCCGATCGCCACACCGGCGATGCCGCATTCGGTGATCGGGGTATCGAACACCCGCGTCTTGCCATATTTCTTCTGCAAGCCCGCGGTCGCGCGGAAGACGCCGCCGAAATAGCCGACATCCTCCCCCATCACCACCACGTCGGGATCGCGCGCCATCACCACGTCGAGCGCGGAGTTGATCGCCTGGATCATGTTCATCCGCGCGGTCTCGCCTTCGGCGGCGACGGCGGGATCGTTCAGCACATCGCTCATCGCGCTCTCACTTGGCTTTCCAGAAGCGGCCCGAGGCTTCTTCCTCGGCGCGCATCTGCTCGCGCTGTTCCTGAAGGTGCCAGGGCAGTTGCTCGAACACGCCCTCGAACATCGTCTCGAACGGCTGGTGCAGCCCGTGGCCGAGAATGCCGTTGGCCTCGGCCTCTTTCTGGCTCGCCTTCACGAGCTCGGCGAGTTCGACGTCTTGCGCGGCGTGGCGCGCCTCGTCCCATTCACCGAGCGCGATCAGATGGTCCTTCAGCCGGCGCACCGGATCGCCGAGCGGCCAGGCATTGGGTTCGGCGGCCGAGCGATAGGCGGTGGGATCGTCCGAGGTCGAATGGCCCTCGGCCCGGTAGGTGAAGAGTTCGATCAGCGTCGGGCCTTGGTTGGTCCGCGCGCGCTCGGCGGCCCAGGCGGTCGCGGCGTAGACGGCGAGCGCGTCATTGCCGTCGACGCGCAGGCCGGCGATGCCATAGCCTACCGCGCGCGCCGCGAAGGTGGTCGCCTCCGCGCCGGCGAAGCCCGAAAAGCTGGAAATCGCCCATTGGTTGTTGACCACGTTCAGGATCACCGGCGCGCGATAAACGCTGGCGAAGGTGCAGGCCGAGTGGAAATCGCCTTCGGCGGTCGAGCCGTCGCCGCACCAAGTCGCCGCGATCCGGGTATCGCCTTTCGCCGCCGAGGCCATCGCCCAGCCTACCGCCTGGGGATATTGAGTGGTGAGATTGCCGGAGATGGAGAAAAACCCGGCTTCCTTCGCCGAATACATGATCGGCAGCTGCTTGCCCTGCAGGCGATCGGCGCGGTTCGAATAGACCTGGTTCATCATATCGACCAGCGACCAGCCGCGCGCGATCAGCAACCCCTGCTGGCGATAGCTGGGGAAGCACATATCGTCACGATCGAGCGCGAAGGCGGCGGCGACCGCCACCGCTTCCTCGCCCGTGCACTTCATGTAGAAACTCGTCTTGCCCTGGCGCTGGGCGCGGAACATGCGCTCGTCATAGGCGCGGGTGAGCGCCATCGCGCGCAGCATCCGGCGCAGCGTTTCGGGCGGCAGCTTTGGATCCCACGGGCCATGCGCCTGGTGGTCCTCGCCAAGCACACGCACCAGAGTATAGGCAAGCTCGGTGAATTCAGCGGCGGCGGCGGCGGGATCGGGCCGGGGCTGCGCCCCCGCCGGCGGCACCGCCACTTCGACAAAATCGACCTGATCGCCGGGACGGAAGCGCGGTTCGGGAACATGGAGCCGCAGCGGCGGCAGATTGCGCCCTGGCACCTGGTTGAGGGAATCGCCCTGTCGCTCGTCCATGACCTCTCCTCACCAGACTCGCCTCAAGCGGTACGGTCGCGAGCGGCATTGCGCGGACGGACATAAAATTTCAACGACGAATTTCTCGGCCGGGACGACCGCCCCGCGCCGCCGCCCATCGTGCTCGCACATGCCGGATCGGGCCGGCTTAACTTTACCCGCCCAGTCCCGCCACTGGGACGCCCGCGAAGCGCGGATGGTCGCCGGGGTGCGTTGGTGCATCGCACAATCGCCGCAACCAACCCCGCGCCCAATCGTTTTGGGTTCATTGTTCATTCAGGCGTCGATTGACCCGCGCGCGGCGCCGCGTGGGGCTTTGGCGCACGAGAGGATAGCCATGACGATCGCCAACCCCACGAAGCTTGATCGCCCGCTCGATCACATCGCCTTGATCGGCAATTTCCTCCCCCGCCAGTGCGGCATCGCGACATTCACCACCGACACCTATCACGCCCTGCGGGCGCGCTTCCCCGGGTTGCGGGTCGATGTCTATGCGATGGACGACCTTCCCGGCCAACACGCCTATCCCAGCGCCGTCACCGCCGCGATCCCGCAGCATGATCGCGGCGCTTACGTGGCCGCCGCCCACGCGATTCAGGCATCGGGCGCGCAGGCGATCTGGGTGCAGCACGAATATGGCATCTTTGGCGGCCCCGCCGGCGAGCATCTGCTCGCGCTGCTCGATCGCACCAACCTGCCGTTGATCGTGACGCTCCACACCGTGCTCGAACAGCCAAGCGATGATGAGCGCCGGGTGATGGAACGGCTGCTACGCCGCGCCGCGCGGGTGATCGTGATGGCTGAGCGCGGGCGCGACATTCTGCGGCGCGTCCATGGCATTGCCGGTCGCCAGGTGAGCGTGATTCCCCATGGCGTACCCGATCGCCCCTTCGCGCCCACCGAAGCCTTCAAGGCGCGTTTTGGTTGGGCCGGCCGGCAGGTCGTGCTAACCTTTGGCCTGCTTTCGCCCGGCAAGGGCATCGAAACGGTGATCGAGGCGCTGCCTGCCGTGATCGCCGCCGCTCCCCATCTGCTCTACGTCGTGCTGGGCGCGACCCACCCGCACCTGATCGCGCACGAGGGCCAGGCCTATCGGGAACGGCTGGAAGCGCTTGCCGCCGACCGCGGGGTCGCGGGGCATGTTCAGTTCATCGATCGCTTCGTCGAGCATGAGGAGTTGCTCGATTATCTTCAGGCGGCCGACTTGTACGTCACCCCCTATGTGAACCCGGCCCAGATCACCTCGGGCACGCTCAGCTATGCGGTCGCGCTCGGAAAGCCGGTGGTGTCGACGCCCTACGTCCACGCGACCGAAATCCTGGCCGATGGCCATGGGGTGCTGGTCGATTTCGGCGACAGCGCCGCCTTCGCGCGCGAGATCACCGCGCTGCTCGGCTCGGACCGCAACCGGCGGAAACTCGCCGAGCGTGCCTATGCGCGCGGGCGGACGATGCTGTGGTCATGCGCCGCTGAAGCGGCCATGGCGGAACTTTCGGCGGCAGTGGCCGCACGGCCAGCACGGCTGCCGCACGCCGCGCCGCTCGCGCCGCTCGCCCCCGATTTCAGCGCGGTCGAGCGGATGAGCGATGCGACCGGGATGCTCCAACATTCGATCTATTCGGTCCCCGATCGTCGCCACGGTTATTGCATCGACGACAATGCCCGCGCCCTGATGCTGGTGGCGCGGATGCCCGGTCTCGACGAGACACAGCGCGACAAATGGCTGACGATCTATGCCGCTTTCGTCCAGCACGGCTGGAACCCCGACCAGCAGCGCTTCCGCAATTTCATGCGGTTCGACCGAAGCTGGTGCGAGGACGTGGGATCGGAGGATTCGAACGGGCGCACGCTTTGGGCACTCGGCACCGTCGCCCGCCATGCCGCGCTCCACAAGCATCGCGATTGGGCGACGCGGCTGTTCGACGAGACCGCCGGGCTCGCGCTCACGCTCTGCAGCCCGCGCGCGCAAGCGTTCGCGATGCTGGGCGCGGCTGAAATGCTCGCCAGCCATCCCGGCCACGCGCTTGCCCGCGAGATATTGGAGCGGTTCAGCGCCGACCACCTCGCCCTGCTCGCCGAGGCGCGGCGGCCCGAATGGGAATGGTTCGAGATCGTCCTGGCCTATGACAATGCCCGCCTGCCCGAGGCGATGCTGCGCGCCGGACTCGCGCTCGAACGTCGCGACCTCGTCGACACGGGCCTCACGACGCTGGACTGGATCATCGCTTGCCAAACGAGTCCCGAAGGGCGCTTCCGCGCGGTTGGGACCGACAGTTTCGGGCGCGCCTACGCCCCGCCGCTGCCGTTCGACCAGCAGCCGCTCGAAGCACAGGCAACAGTCGACGCGTGCGCCGCCGCCTTTGCCGCGACCGGCGACGCGCGCTGGATCGCCGAAGCACAGCGCGCCTATCGCTGGTTCCTGGGTGCGAATGACCTCGACCTCGCGCTCGCCAGCGCCGAGGATGGCGGTTGTTTCGACGGATTGACGCCACAAGGGCTCAACCGCAACCAGGGTGCCGAATCGATCCTGGCGCTGCAGCTCGCCTCGATCACGATAGCCGAGCTTTGCCAATATCTTACCGCAGGCGAAACGGTTCGCGCGGTTGCTTGACGTCGTCCGGTTGCGTAGAGCCGGCCCGCTTGAGACCCAAGGGGGCCGTGTGCTCGACGTCTATCATCACCCGCTGCGCCTTCGCGCCGATCCGGCGCGGGTCGTCGTGCGGCCGTTCCAGCTCGCGCTTCAGGCCAATGGCAACGCGCCGAGCCGCACCGAGCGGCTGGTCCGCGAAGTGCTGGCGATGACCGCCACCCAGGCGCGCGACGAGCTGGCGGTGGTGCTCAAGGATTTCGAGGCGCGCCACTGGCAGACGCGACGCATCTTCATGGCGCGCTATCATGAGATCGCCGGTCAGCTCGGCCTCGACGGCGCCGCGATCGACGACGAGCACCGCCAGCTGATCGGCGCCTATTTCTGCCACGAATACAGCTATGCCGCCGCCGCGCTGATGAATCCCAGCGCCGTGCCGCATCCCGATCAATCCGGCATGAGCGCGGGATCGCTGCGCATCCTGATGTCGCTGCGCGCGGTGGGCGAGGGCCATATCAGCTCGGTTGCCTTCCGCGAGGGAATCATCACCGCCGATCGCGAGCTGATGCTGGCGCCCGAGCCACCTTTCGCGACCGCGACCGATACCGTGCACCAGGATAGCGCGCGCCTGCCGAGCGGGGCGGTTACCGTGCATCGCCACCGCGACTCAACGCTTTCGGGAACGGTGATTTTCCCGATGACCGCCGCCCAGGCCAAGGGGCTGGAGGATCTGCGCCTGGTCCGCTTCGATCACGGCGACGACGACCATGAGTGGCTCGGCACCTATACCGCCTATAACGGCGCGGCGATCCAGTCCGAACTGCTGCGCACGCGCGACTTTCGCCGGTTCGATCTGGTGCCGATGACCGGCGCGGCCGCGCGCAACAAGGGCATGGCGCTGTTCCCCCGCCGGATCGACGGCCGCTATTGGATGATCGGCCGGCAGGATGGCGAGAATCTGTTTCTGATCGCCTCCGACCGGCTGACGCATTGGGACGAAGGAACGCGGCTGCTGACCCCGCATTACTCGTGGGAGCTGGTCCAGATCGGCAATTGCGGCCCGCCGATCGAGCTTGACGAGGGCTGGCTGCTCCTGACCCACGGCGTTGGCGCGATGCGCAAATATTCGATTGGCGCGGTGCTGCTCGACAAGGCCGACCCGTCGCGCGTGATCGGTCGCACCGCCGCGCCGCTGCTCGCCGCCGCCGATCAGGACCGCGAAGGCTATGTCCCCAACGTCGTCTATAGCTGCGGCGGGTTGCGGATCGGCGATGATCTGTTCCTGCCCTATGGCGTGGCGGACAGCTCGGTCGCCTTCGCCTTCGTGCCGATCGCCGGGTTGTTGGCGATGATGGAGCCTGTTCAGCGCGGGTAAAAGCGCGCTAAGCTTTGTTGCCGCCCGATTAATAAGGGAGACCAGCTGATGACCCGCACTCTTGCCGCCCTGCTGATCGCCGGGCTCACCCTGCCGGCGCTGCCGGCGGCGGCCCAATCGCCGCAGGACGAGCAGCGCTTCCAGCAGGCGCAGCAGCGTTTCCAGAACGAGCTGAGCATCTTCCAGCAGGAATTCGATCGCTATCAGCGGTCGCGGGCCAATCGTCCCGCCTATGATCCGCGCTATGACGATCGCGGCGGCGGCTACGACGATGGCTACGACGCCGCCCAATATTACCGTCCTGGGCAGAGCGAGCGCGTGCTGGGCACCGACGACCGCGTCTATCGCGGCTCGGACGGGCGCTATTATTGCCGCCGCACCGACGGTACCACGGGGCTGATCGTGGGCGGCGCGGTAGGTGGTATCTTCGGCAACGCGATCGCCCCGCGCGGGTCGCGCACGCTGGGGAGCATCCTGGGGATCGTCGGTGGCGCCGCGCTCGGTGGTTCGATCGACCGCAACCGGGTGAGCTGTCGTTGAAGACCGCTCAGCGCACCGTGAACACGATCTGATCGACCACCCGCCCCCCGGCGTCCGCCAGTCGCAGCAGGTGGCGCCCGGGGGTGGGGAAGAATAGCGGCGCAGCTAACGCGCGCCCGTCAAGCCACAGCCGGTGGCCCTCCGCCGCGCCGGAAAGCTGAACGGCGAGTCGCTGATTAGCGGTCGGAATATCGGCGTCGAGCGCATAGACACTGCCTGATACCGGACTCACGATGCGAGGACGACGCGCGGCGGCGGGAGCGGCGGCAATCAGCGTCTGGCCCGTGCCGGCGAGGAAATAGTCGCGGCGCGGTGGCTCGGGGGTGCCGGCGAAAGTTACCCGCCGCGCCTCGATTCCCGGCGGCGGGGGCGGCGCCTTGGGCGGCGCATCGGCATGGAGCGCGCGCATCAGATCGCGCCAGACGGGTGCCGCGCCGCTGGTGCCCGAGACCGCGTGCATCGGGTCGCCCTCGGCATTGCCGATCCACACCCCCACGACATAGCGATCGGTGAAGCCGATGCACCAATTGTCGCGCATCGCCTTCGACGTACCCGTTTTCACCGCCGCCCAGAACGGCAGGCGCAGCGCCGAGTCGAGCCCGAAGGTCACCGCACGCGCATTGGCGTCGGCCAGCATGTCGCTGACCAGCCACGCCGCCTGCGGGCTCAGCACGCGCTGGGCGCGCGGCCCGGGCGCGGGCGTGACGCGTAGCGGCGCCCACAGCCCCCCGGTCGCGAGCGCGCGATAGGCCGCGACCTGCTCCAGCAAGGTCGCCTCCGCCGAGCCGAGCGCGAGCGAGAAGCCATAATAATCGCCGTCCTCGACCAGGCCGCGATAGCCCGTGTCCCAAAGCCGGTCGCGAAACGCCTCCACCCCAACCAGCAGCAGCGTCCGCACCGCGGGCACGTTGAGCGAGCCGGCGAGCGCGGTTCGCGCGGAGACCGGACCCTTGAACGCCCGGTCATAGTTCTGGGGGACATAGAGCCCAGAGGCGGTGTCCAGCTGCACCGGCGAATCGTCGAGGATCGAGGCGGGGGTCAGATAGCCGCGCTCGATCGCCTGTGCGTAGAGGAACGGCTTGAGCGTCGATCCCGCCTGACGATAGGCGCTCGCGCCGTCCACCGCCGGCGCGGTCGAGCTGCTGCCGCCACCGCCGACATAGGCCAGCACCTCGCCGCGCGCCACATCGGCGATCACCACCGCGCCGTCGCGCGCGCGGGCGCCGAGCGTCGCGAGCTGGTGGCGCAGCGCCTGCGTCGCCAGCCGCTGCAGCCGCGCGTCGAGCGTCGTCCGCAATTTCAGTCCGGGCCGGTTGAGAAGATGCTGCGCCAAATGCGGCGCGAGCCCCGGATCGAGCGCGAGGCTCCGTGCGGGGCCGAGCATCGCCCAGGCGCCGCTGGCGAGCGCGGCGCAGTCGCGCCCGGCGTTGAGGCGGCACGCGCGCGCCGCGAGCCGCGCCGGCGTCGCGCGCGGATCAGGCAGCAGCGCGGCAAGCAGCACCGCCTGCTCCCGGCTAAGCGCATCGGGCGTCTTGCCGAACAGACCGAGCGCGGCGGCACCCACCCCTTGCGCCTCGCCACGAAAGCCGGCGAGGTTGAGATAAGCCTCGAGAATCTCATCCTTGCGCCAGGCGCTTTCCAACGCCCAGGCGGCGCGCATCTGGCGCAGCTTGTCACGCCAGCCGCGCGCGCCCGGGGCGGCGAGTTCGGGCGCGAGGAAGGCGGCCAGCTGCATCGTGATCGTCGAGGCCCCGCGCCCGCCACGACCCGCCAGCCGGTCACGCACCGCCCCCGCCAGGCCAAGCAGATCGACGCCGCCATGCGCGCGGAATCGCTTGTCCTCGGCGGCGATGATCGTCGCGGGCACGACCGGGGCAACCGACTCAAGCGGCGTCCAGGCGAGCCGTCGCGCGGCGAAGTTCACTCGTTGGCTGTCGATCAACGTGCCATGGCGATCATAGAGCCACGCCTCGCTCGGCCGCCAGTGCCCGCGCACGCTCACATAGCCGGGCAGCGCCGGCGGCCGGGTCGCGAAATCGAGCGCGGCAAGTAACGCGATGGCGAGCAGCACCGCGGCGGTGATGACGCCCGACCGACGGGGCATCAGTTCACCGCTACCACGACGGGTGCGTTCGGGAGCGCCGCATGGAGTTCGGGGGAGTACATCGCCTCGACCCGGCTCGGCGGCAGCGCGAAGCGGCCAGTGCCGTTCAGGCGGACGGTATAGCTCATCTTGGTTTCGCCCTCGCCAAGCCAGGCGAAATAGCCGCGCCACGCCACACCGCCGCGCTCGACATAGCTCGGCCCACCCGTCTCGCCCTGCGCCAGAATCGTCGATTGGTTGGCGTTGTTGCCGAGGATGCTCGCGCCCGGCGGCACCGGATCGCTCACCACCACCCAATTGCGCGCCGCGCTCGCTTGCACGGTCAGCGTCACCCGCAGCACGTCACCGCGCGTCAGCCGCCCTGGATGCTTGGCCTGCACCACCTCGACCGTGCGGGTGAGGCGGTAGCCGGCGGCGACCGGCGCGCGGAGTGGCACCGCCGCCCTCACCGAAACATAGGCCCACGGCCCCGCGCCGCCCGTCTGCGTCATCACCAGCGGTGCGCGCGCCGGGGGAAAGGCAAGCGATACGCCGCGCGCTTCCGCTGCGAGCGGCCAGCCCCGCGTCGCCTCGGCGGGGCCGAGCACCAGCCGCGTCGTCCCGCTGATCGCGCCCGGCGGATAGAGCGCCGCGACGCGCCGGGCGAACAGCGCGCCCCAGGCATTGGCGGTGGTCGTATCCCAGGCACCGCGCTGCTGGCGCAGGGAAATGCCGGCGATCAGCTTCGGCGCATCCGCCTCCCAGCCGGGGCGCCCCAGGACGGCGAGCCCCGCCTTCACCGCGCCGGTGTCCTCGCTCGCCAGCAACCACCAGGGCTGGGCGTCGTCGGTCAGGTCGATCCGGGTGCCTTCAAAGGCCAGCCGGCGCCGCAGCTCTTCTTCCCCCGCGCGGCGCAGGTCGGCGGCGTTCGCCGCGCCGATCTTGTCGAGCGCCATCAGATAATCGGCGAGCAGCGCGGTGGGCATCTCCGCTGGCGTCAGCCGCAGCTGGCCAAGCATCGCCGGGCTCGCGGCCCCGGCGCGGGCGAGCGCGGCGACGGCACTCAGACGGGCAAGGCGAACATCGCCATAATCTTCATGCCGCAGCCGCCCATCGACCAGCGCACGCAAGCCGTCCACCATTCGGCCGCGCGTGGCATCGGGGATGGGGAGTCCGGCCTCGCTGGCCAGCGACAGGACATAAGCGGTAAGCGCCTCCGACCCCTCGAGACCGTCGGACGGCCAGAAGCGAAGCAGCCCATCGGGCGCCTGATAGGTGGGCAGAGCGGCGGCGAGCCGGGCCCAGCCGGGACCGTCACCAAGCGCGACGATCCGCGACAATTGCTGCTCAAGGCAATCATAGGGATAGGCCGCCATGTAATCGCGGACCCCGGTGAGCGGCGGCGCGAGCGCATCCTCCAGCCGCACCGTCACCCCGCCGCGCCCTGGCAGCGCGCCAGCGGGGGCCGCGAGCAGCAACGGCGCCGCGCCGACGCGGGTGAGCGTCGCCGCCCAAGTTTCGATCGGCACCAGCGGCTCGATCTGTTGCGTCACGCTGATCGCGTCCGCCGCCGGCTGGCCTTCGGCGCGTGCCCGCACCTGCCAGCGCAGTGTGCCCGGCGTTGGGGGCGCGGTGAGGCTCCACAGAATCGGCACGGCGCCGCCGGCGGGGATCACCACGGTTTGCGGCCGCCCCGTCGCGATCGCGGGGGTCAGCGTCACCTCGGCGGTCACCCGCATCGGCTTGGCCGAGCTGTTGCGCAACGTGAAGATCGCGCCGAACTGGTCGCCGCTGCGCACGATCGGCGGCACACCCGCGAAGATCGACAGGTCCTGCGCCGCGCGCACGCTCGTCTCGCCGGTGCCGAAGCGCCCCGCCCCCTGGGTCGCGATCGCGACGAGCTTGAAGCGGGTGAGCGCGTCCGACAGCGGCACCGCGACGCGCGCGCGGCCCGCCGCGTCGAGCGGCACATGCCCGCGCCACAGCAACACCGGCTGGAAATTCTCGCGGTTGAGCGCCGCCGCGTCACCGCCACCGCCACCGCCCGCCGCGACCGCCTTCTTGCCGATATGGCGCTTGCCGACGACCTGGCTCTGCGCGGTCGCGGTCAGCACCGACAGGCTACGCTCGCCCATCATCGCGCTCAGCACGTCCCAGCTATCGTTGGGGGAGAGCTGGAGCAGTGCCTCATCCACCGCGACGAACGCCACGTCGGCATCGGGCGCGGGCTTGCCGTCGGGCGCCTTCACCCGCAGCGCGACTTGCGCCACCTGGCGCGCGGCGTAGCGCTCGCGATCGGCCTGGACGCTCACCGCCAATTGATGCGCCTCCCAGCCCACTTTCACCTTGGCGATGCCGAGGCGATAGGCGGGCTTGGCGAGATCGACGAGCGCGGTGGGCGCCCCCGCCGGCTCGCGCCTCGCCGTAAGGCCCAGCCAGGCGCCGACATCGCTTAGCCAATCCCAGAAGCCGGGCGTGATCCGCCCGCGCACCGCGAGCACCGAGACGAACACATCGGGCGCATAATCGCCCGGCATCGCTACCTCGACCACCGGGTCCTTGCCCGAAAGCTGGACGACCTTGCTCGCCAGCACGCCTTCGCGCTCCACGGTGACGAGCGCGGTCGCGGCGCGGAACGGCATCCGCACCTGGAAGCGCGCGGTCTCGCCCGCCTTGTAGCTCTGGCGTTCGGGGATCAGGTCCATCCGGTCGCCATTGTCGCCGCCGAACCACCAGTCATCGTCGCCCGCCAGCCATACCGATTGCACGCTCTGCGCTTGGTTGCCGTTCGCGTCGCTGGCGGTGGCGACGGCATAGACCTCGCCCGAGACGCCAGGGTCGATCGCGCACTGCGCCAGCCCTTGCGCATCCGTGGTCGCGGTGCAGCCGGCGGTGAGCTTGGTGGTCTTCGCCTGGTTGTCATAAGCGTAGAAGCCGCCGATCAGCCGGCGCCGCGCGGTCAGAATCTGGCGGCTGTAGAGCGCGACCGAAATGCGCTGCCCCTTGATCGGCGCGCCGTTCACGTCGAGCGCGACGAAGCGCAGCCGCAGATCGTCGGCCTTCATCAGCCAGCCATCGGTCTTCACCCCCAGCCGCACCGCCGCTGGATAGATCGGCAACGCGCGGGCGGCGGTGAGGATCTCGCCATTCGCGTCCTGATAATCCATTTCGACGCGCATGGTGGCCGCGCCCTGCAAGCCAGCGGGCACCTCGACCAGCGGACGCGCCGCGCCCTGGCCGTCGAGCGTTACCGGCAACGTCTGCACCGGCGGCAACGGGGTTTGATCCTCCTCGCCGTCACCGTTCAGCGTACGGGTGCCTTCCTTCACGGGCGTGCCGCCGAACTGGTAGCTTTCATAGCCCTCGGGCGCCCGGTCGCTGGCTTCCCAGCCGATCCGCAGATCGACCGGCAGCCGCGCCGCACCTCCGCCCGAGAGATAGCCCACGAACAGATCGAGCGGCACCGATTTGGGCCGCACCAGCGCTTCCTTCGGGCCGGTGACGCTCGCGCGCATCGTCGGCAGGCGATATTCGTCGATACGGAAGCTCTGCTCGCTGTAGATCGCCTTGTCGCCCTGCACGAACTGCAGGCTATAGCTGCCCATCGGCGCGCCTTGGGGCGCGGTCCAGCTCGTCTCGCCAACGCCGTTCTTGCCGATGGTGAGCGGCACGTCGAACTGGGTGCCCGATCCGGCATGGCTCAACCGCAGCGTGCCGCTGAACCCCGCGCCCAGCGTGAAGCCGGCGGCCGTGGGCTGCCGCAAAATGTGCTTCATGTGCACCGTCTCGCCCTGGCGGACGAGGGTGCGATCGAACACGGTATGGATGATCTCGCCCTGCGCTTGGTAGCCGAAGGGCAGATCGAAGTCGTAGGGCCGCAGTCCGTCGCCCCAATCGGTTAGAGTGAAGCTGAAATCGCCGCCGATGCGCGCCGAGACCATTAGCGGGTGCTGGGCGTCGCCTTCACCCTCGCACCCGCCATAGGTTTGCGGCTCGGGCAGGCCGCGGACGTAAAGCCCGCCCGCGCGGTCGGTCGCGCCGCGTGCGATCAGCCGGCCGGTGCAGCTATCGGTTACGCGAATTTCGGCATTGGCGACCGGCTTGCCGCTGTCGAGCGCGGTGACCCAGGCTAGGCTGCGCTCGCGCCCCCATTTGAAATGGACCGCCATGTTGGTGACGAGGGCGGCGCTGGTGACGTAACGCGGCGCCGGCCGGCCGAGCAGCGCCGCGCCGAGCACCGGACTTGCCAGCTCGACAACATAGAAGCCGGGCTGTTTGAGCGGGATGCCCACCACCTCGAACGCGCGCCCCTTGCCGGGCAGACCGAGCTTGAGCGGCTGGCCGCTCCCCGCGTTCAGGATCGGCTTGGCGCCGGTGTCGTTGATCCGCACCGTTTCCGCCCCGCGCTTTTCTTCGTGGCTGGCATAGGCATCGGCCTTGTCGACGGTGCGCAGCCAGCGCGCGACCTCGCCATCGGCGCTGTCGATCCGCAGCGCCTGCCCCCCGAGCGGCAGATTACGCCCGGCAAGCGCCGGCTCGACCGCGCGAACGGTGACGGGGAGCACGCCGCCCTCTTTCGCCTCGAGGATGCCGAAGGCGCCCGCGAACTTCACCAGCGGTGGCGGTGCGTCGAACCGCACCGTCAGCGGGAAGCGTTGGGCATTGGCGAGCGCGCGACCGCTCTCGTCGGTGATCGCGGCGGGGAGCGTCAGCGTCGCTTCGCTATTCTGCGGCAGCGGCGCGGCGAAGCGCACCTCGCTCACCGTCGCCGTTTGGCGCATATCGCCGCGTCCGGCATCATCGCTCGCGGTGAGCTGGGGGGCGATCGTCTTGCCGCCGGCGCTGAGCGTGATCGCCGCCGCGAGCTTGGCCGGGATCGGCGCGGTGAAGCGCACCCAGGCCGGCTCGACCGGCGAGCACCCGGCCTGCGGATTTACCCGCGAACATTCGAACCGCGCGGTGAACGGCTTGCGGACAGTATAGTCGAAGCGTTGATCGTTGCCGGCCGCCGGCCCGCCCGCGCCGCGTATGGCGCCCGACCAAACGAGCGCCATGTCGCGCCCCGGTGGTAGCGGCCGACGGCATTTAAGCGCGATGACCCTCTTCAGCGCCGCACCCCGCGCCGAGCCATCCTTGGGCAGGCTGGTGGGAAGCCCTGCTTCCTCCAGGAAATTGCTGATCTGATAGCGGTCGGTGCCCAGTTCGCCGAGCAGCCGCGCGGGCAGATCGGCGCCCAGCACATCGACCGGGATCTTCTCGCCAATGCCATCGACGCTGCAATAAGCGTTGGCACCCACCGAGCCGCGATCGGCGGGCATGTTGGCTGCGACCAGGAAGATCTGATCCTCCTCGATATCGCCGTCGTAGCGCGCCGGCAGCACCGCGCGCGCGGTGGGGCCGCCGGCATCGACCGTAAAGCGCCGCTGGCCCACCACCGCATAGCCGCCCGCGCTCTTCAGCCCCTCGCGCAGCTCGAAGCTGCACCGGGTACCACCCGGCAATGCGCCCGCGAATTCATAGACATAGGTTTGCTGATCGGCCCAGCGCCCGTCGCCGCCGACCGGACAATCGACGGTAAACGGCGCGGTCGCGCGCGGATCGCCGAGCGGAACGATCGGCTGATTGAAGCGCGCGGTGAAACGAGTGATCGCGCCGTTGTTGACGCCCGGGGTCGCAAGCACCACCTGAGGGCCATTCTCCGCCGAAGCGCCAAGCGGCCCCAATGCGAGCGCCAGCAGCGCCAGCCGAATCGCAAGCCTCACGCATACCCCCTTTGGCTGTTGAAGGCAGGCTATGGGGCCGTGAAAGCCAAGTCCAGCTTGATCCCGGGAATGATCCTGCGCAAAATCAATCTGAAAACGGGGGAAAGGGGCATGGTGCTGCTGGCAGCGCTGGACGCTTGCGCACGCGAAGCACTCTTGTTTGCCGCCGCCGGCTTCCTGATCGGTGGGATCGACGATCTGCTGATCGACATGCTGTTTATCTGGCGGGCGCTGCGCCGCAGGCTGCGCCGCGGCCCGCGATTCTCTGCCGCCGATTTCACGCTCGCCGAAAAGCCGGGACGAATGGTGGTGTTCGTACCCGCCTGGGACGAAGCGGCGGTGATCGCGCCGATGCTCACCGCGCTGCTCGCACGATATGATTACCCGAACTACGCGGTTTATGTCGGCGCCTACCCCAATGACGCTGCGACGATCCAGGCCGTGACAGCAATCGCCGCACAGGATGCGCGCGTCACGCTCGTCATCGGTCCGCGCGAAGGTCCGACCACCAAAGCCGATTGCTTGAACACGCTTTGGCAAGCAATGCTGGAGCATGAAGCGACCCGAGGCCGCGTAAAGGCCGTTGTCCTGCATGACGCCGAGGATCTGGTGCACCCCGCCGAGTTGCGTATCTTCGATTGGCTGATCGGGCGCCATGCAGCAGTGCAGCTGCCGGTATTGCCGCTCATCCATCCCCAAGGACGGGTGATCTCCGCCGTCTATTCAGACGAGTTCGCTGAAAGCCACGCCAAGCAACTGCAGGTGCGCGAGGCGCTGGGCGCCGGGCTGCCGCTGGCCGGGGTCGGCTGCGCCCTGGACCGCGAGGTGCTCGCGCGGGTTGGCGGGGCGGACGGGCCGTTCGATCGCGCCAGCCTGACCGAGGATTATGAGTTGGGCCTCGCCATCGCCGCCGCCGGCGGATCGACGATCTTCGTCCATGTCCCCGAAGCGCCCGGCAGTTGGACCCCGGTCGCGGTGCGCGCCTATTTCCCGCACCGGATCGACGCCGCCGTGCGTCAGCGTGCGCGCTGGATGGTCGGAATCGCGCTCGCTGGCTGGGATCGGCTGGGCTGGGGCCACCCGCTTGCCTGGCGCGACCATTGGATGCGGCTGCGTGATCGTCGCGCGCCGCTCGCGGTGGTGGTACTCGCCGCTGCCTATGCCGGGCTGCTGCTGGGGGGCGCGGGCATGATCGGCCACGCGCTCGAAGGCACGCCACAGCCCGCGCTGCTTCCCGAAGCGCTGTTGATCGCGACGAGCGCACTGATGCTGTGGCGGCTTATCATGCGGGTGGGCTTCACCACCACGATCTATGGCTGGCGCGAGGGGATCGCTGCCGTGCCGCGCGTGATCATTGGCAACTACATCGCGTTGCTCGCCGTGCGCCGGGCGCTTACCACGTATATCGGCCTGCTGCGTGGGCGTCCGCTCGCCTGGGACAAGACCGCGCACCAGTTCCCGCAAGGGCGTGCATGAGCGGCCGGCCGCTGCGCTTTCTGGGGGTGGTGCTCGGCGGCTGGATCGCGGTGCGCGTCGTGATGCTCTGGCCGGCACCGCCCGTCATCCATCTGGACGCGACCCGCGCCTCGTTGGCCGTGCCGCAAAGCGACGACGCGCAAAATGACGTGGTGTTGCGCTACCCCGAACTGGCGGCACTCGGCGCGGTGCGGCAGGAGCCGTGGCTGCCGGCGACCGGCCCGGCGCCGCGCTCCGCCGCCCGCGTGAGCGCCGCGCCCCTGGTGATGCCGCCGCCCGAACCACGGCCGGCGCGTCCAGGCGTCGATCCACGCCGCGTCGCGGTAGCGCTGCTCGCCCTGACCCGCTTCGATCCTGCCGCGCCGGCACCGCCACAGGGGCTTCCAGCGACACCCGCGCGCGACCCCGCCCCGCGGCCAGGCGCCGCGCCCTGGTCTGGTTCGGCCTGGCTGATCGCGCGCGGCGGCGCGGGGCTCGGCGCGGGGCCGCAGGGCGGACAATTGGGCGGCAGCCAGGCGGGCGCGCGGATCGCTTATCATGTCGCGGACCGCATCGCGCTCATCGGCCGGGTCGCGGCGCCGCTGCAAGGACCAGGGAGCGAAGCGGCGCTCGGCTTCGAGTGGCGGGTCGCGCCGCAGCTACGCGTCGTCACCGAGCAGCGCATCGCGATCGACGGCGCGGGCGGCGGCCCGGCGTTCGGCGTCGTCGGCGGCATCGGCCCGACCGCGCTGCGCGGCTTCCGGCTTGAAGCCTATGGCCAGGCGGGGGTGATCGGGCGCGATCGTGGCATCTACTACGCCGATGGCGCGGCGCGGATCGAGGCGCCGGTCGTCCGGCGCGGCAAGGTCACGATGGGCGTGGGGGTCGGCGCGTGGGGCGCCGCGCAAACCGGCGCCGAGCGGCTCGATCTCGGCCCGACATTGGGGTTGAAGCTGCCAATGGGCTCCCGGTCGGCGCGGCTGACGCTCGATTGGCGCGCGCGTGTCGCGGGCGTCGCGGCACCCGGTTCTGGCGCCGCGCTCGCGATCGGCACCGATTTCTAGGTGCCTTGGCCGCCGCCGCTGGCTAGGGTGGCGGCAGCATGGACTTGTACCTCCCCATCGCCAATCTCAGCGTCAACGCGCTGCTGATCATCCTGCTCGGCGGTGGGGTGGGCCTGTTGTCGGGGATGTTCGGCGTAGGCGGCGGGTTCCTGACCACCCCTCTCCTGATCATCTATGGCATCCCGCCGACCGTCGCGGCCGCCTCGGCCGCGACGCAGGTGACGGGAGCGAGCGTCTCGGGCGTGTTCGCGCATTGGCGGCGGCGCGGGGTGGACGTGAAGATGGGGCTGGTAATGGTCGCGGGCGGCGTGCTCGGATCATTGGTCGGCGCGGTGTTGTTCCGCCTGCTCCAGGCCAATGGCCAGAGCGACACCGTGATCGCGATCCTTTATGTGCTGATGCTGGGATTCATCGGCGTGACGATGGCGCGCGAATCCATCCAGTCTATCGTCGCGCTGCGTTCGGGCCGACCGCTGCCGGCGCGCAAGCGGCGCCACCATCCGCTCGTCGCCGCCCTCCCGTTGCGGACGCGCTTCTACGCGAGTGGCCTTTATATCTCGCCGCTCGCGCCGCTGCTGCTCGGCTTCCTCGTCGGCATCCTCACGATCCTGCTGGGCGTGGGCGGCGGATTCATTCTGGTGCCGGCGATGCTCTACCTGCTCGGCATGGGGGCGACCGTCGTGGTCGGCACCTCGCTGTTCCAGACGCTGTTCGTCACCGCCGCCGCGACGCTGGTCCACGCGCTCACCACCAAGGCGGTCGATCTGGTGCTCGCCACGCTGCTGCTGATCGGATCGGTGATCGGCGCGCAGCTCGGCGCGCGGTTCGCGAGCAAGGTGAAGCCCGAATATCTTCGCCTGATCCTCGCGCTGATCGTGCTGACGCTCGCGATCCGCGTCGCCCTGGGGCTGGGCTTCCGCCCCGACGAGATCTACTCGGTCGAGCTGGCACGGTGAGGCGCTACGTCTGGCTTGCCGCGCCGGTCCTGATGGCGCAGGCGCCCGCGCCGAAGCCTGTGTTGGTGCCGGACGTCTCGCAGCGCCAGATCGACATCAAGTACAGCTTTACCGGCGCCGACCTTCTGTTGTTCGGGGCGATCCTCTATCCCGGCGGGCGGGTGCCGGCGGAGCGCGACGCTGATATCGTCGTGGTGGTGAAGGGGCCGGTGCAGCCGATCCTGGTGCGCGAGAAGCAGAAAATCGCGGGCATCTGGGTCAACGCCGCATCGATGCGCTATCTCTCGGCACCAAGCTTCTACGCGATCGCCTCGTCCAAGCCGATCGCCAGCCTGCTCGATGAACGCAGCCGAGCGATTTACGAACTGGGGCTCGACAGCCTGCAACTGTCGCCGGCGAGCGGCGGGGAAAGCGAGGCGCGGGATCGCTTCGCGCGCGGGCTGGTCGATTTGCGCCAGCGTGCGGGACTTTATTACGAGGCGCCCGGCGCGGTGGAAATCACCGACGGTGTGCTTTACCGCGCCCGCATCGCGATTCCCGCGCGGGTGCCCGTCGGGCGTTTCACCGCCGAGACCTTCCTGCTGCGGCGCGGCCGGGTGCTGGCGGTGGCGGTCCGCGATCTCGACATTCGCAAGACCGGGTTCGAGCGCTTCGTTGCTCGCCAGGCTGAGCGGCGCTCGTTCGGTTACGGGCTGACAGCGGTCGCGCTCTCGGTGCTGCTCGGCTGGGCGGCGGGGTGGATCGCGCGTCGCGCCTGACGATCAGAACAACCGCCCGCCGTCCGGCACCGGCGCGCTCGGCTGGACCAGCACGACGCGCCCTGCCGCATCGGGAAAGCCAAGCGTGAGCACCTCCGACATGAACTTGCCAATCTGGCGCGGCGGGAAGTTGAGGACGGCGGCCACCTGCATCCCCGGCAGATCCTCCAGCCGATAGTGCTCGGTAATCTGTGCCGAGCTTTTGCGCTGGCCAATGACGGGCCCGAAGTCGATGAGCAGCTTATAGGCGGGCTTGCGGGCCTCGGGGAACGGCAGCGCCTCGACGATCGTGCCGACGCGGATATCGACGCACAACCAATCGTCGAAGCCGATCTGGGGCGCGGGCGGCGCGGCGGGATCCGGCGCCAGATGCATCAGAAATCGACATTGTCATAATGGCCGGGCGGCGGAATGCCCTCCATCCGCTCGGACAATAGCGGGCGGAAGCTTGGACGGCTCTTGAACCCGCGATACCAGCGCGCGGTCTGTTCGTGGTTCTTCCAGTCGATCCCGCCGAGATAATCCGCGACCGAAATCTGAGCGGCGGCGGCGAGATCGGCGAGGGTCATGGTCGATCCGCCGATCCAGGTGCGGTGATCGAGCAGATAATCGACATAATCGAGATGCGCGACCGCCGCCTTCATCGCCTCGCGCAATGCGCGGGCGTCGGGCGTGGTGCGATGCACGAGCCGCTTGATCATCCGTTCGTGGAGCAAGGGCGCGGTGATGTCGCGGAAGAACAACTGATCGAACCAGGCGACCAGCCGCCGCGTCTCGGCCCGATTGGCGGCCGTGCCGTTGATCAGCGCCGACTTGTCCACCGTCTCCTCCAGATATTCGCAGATCGCGAGCGAATCGATCAGCGTGATGTTGCGCTCGCGATCGACCATCACCGGAGTCTGCGCGGCGGGGTTGAGCTGGACGAACTCGTCACCGCGTGCCCAGGGCGATTCGCGGACCAGCTCATAACCGACCCCCTTCTCGCCGAGCAGCAGGCGTACCTTGCGCGAGAAGGGACAGAGCGGAAATTGATGAAGCTGCCACATGACGTCATCGATAAGCGAAGGCGGGGCGTGCGGGAAGGCGGCTTTGCTCGCTAATGCAACTCTTCAATTTGCAGAGGCCCTCAGCGCTATTCCGCCGCCATCACCTCCGGCTGATCATTGAGAGGCGCCGGCAGTCGCGCGAGCATTTCCTTGGGCACCACCTGCCAGAAATCACCCCTCACCTGCGGCCACTCATCGATCAGCCGCGCCGCCCATTTGCTGTCGGTCGCCTCGGCATGGCTAGCGATGAGTTCGCGCAGCACGCCTTCCCAATGGGTAGAGGCCAGGCGCTGCCAGACGATCGTTTCACCATTCGCGCGCGCGGGAAAGCCGCCGTCCGGATCATAGACGAACGCCATCCCGCCCGACATGCCGGCGCCGAAATTGGCGCCAACCGTGCCCAGCACCACCGCGGTGCCCCCGGTCATATACTCGCAGCCATTGGCGCCGCAGCCTTCCACCACCACCTCGGCGCCCGAATTGCGCACCGCGAAGCGCTCGCCCGCCTGCCCGGCGGCGAACAGGCGCCCGCTCGTCGCGCCATAGAGCACGGTGTTGCCGAGGATGGTATTCTCCTGGCTCGCAAGCGGCGAGCTGACCACGGGCCGCACGATGATCGTGCCGCCCGACAGCCCCTTGCCGACATAGTCGTTGGCGTCACCGAACACCTCGAGCGTGATCCCCTGGCACAGGAACGCGCCGAGCGACTGCCCCGCCGAGCCGCGCAGCCGGACATGGACATGCCCGGGCGCGAGCTTCTTCATCCCGAAGGTGCGCGTGATCTCACCCGAAAGCCGGGTGCCGACCGCGCGGTGGGTGTTGCGCACGCTATAGGTGAGCTGCATCTTCTCGCCCCGGCTGAACACGGGCGCGGCATCGGCGATCATCTGCGCGTCAAGGCTGTCGGGCACTTCGTTGCGGAAGGTCGAAAGCGCGAAGCGGCGCTCGGCGTCGGTCGCATCGACCTTGGCGAGGATCGGGTTCAGGTCGAGATCGTCGAGATGCTCGGCGCCGCGCGACACCTGGCGGAGGAGTTCGGTGCGACCGATCACCTCATCCAGGCTGCGGCAGCCGAGCCGGGCGAGAATATCGCGCACTTCCTCGGCGATGAAGGTCATCAGGTTGATCACCTTTTCGGGCGTGCCGCCGAATTTGGCGCGGAGCGCCTCGTCTTGGGTACACACCCCCACCGGGCAGGTGTTCGAATGGCATTGCCGCACCATGATGCAGCCCATCGCGACCAGGCTGAGCGTGCCGATGCCGAACTCCTCGGCGCCCAGGATCGCCGCGATCACGATGTCACGCCCGGTGCGCAGGCCGCCATCGACGCGCAGCTTCACCCGGTGGCGCAGGCCATTGAGCGTGAGCACCTGATTGACTTCGGACAGACCCATTTCCCAAGGGGTGCCGGCATATTTGATGCTCGATTGCGGGCTAGCGCCAGTGCCGCCGACATGGCCCGAAATCAGGATCACATCCGCATGGGCCTTCGCCACCCCGGCGGCGACGGTGCCGATGCCGGCCGACGACACCAGCTTCACGCACACCCGCGCGCGGGGATTCACCTGCTTCAGGTCGTAGATGAGCTGCGCCAGATCCTCGATCGAATAGATATCGTGGTGCGGCGGGGGCGAGATGAGCGTCACGCCCGGAGTTGCGTGGCGCAACTTCGCGATCAACTCGGTCACCTTGAAGCCGGGCAGCTGCCCGCCCTCGCCGGGCTTGGCGCCCTGCGCCACCTTGATCTCGATCTCCTCGCAGGCGGAGAGATATTCCGCCGTCACCCCGAAGCGTCCGCTCGCGACCTGCTTGATCACCGAATTGGCGTTGTCGCCATTTTCATAGGGGGTGTAGCGGCTAGGATCCTCGCCGCCCTCGCCCGACACCGCCTTGGCCCCGATGCGGTTCATCGCGATCGCGAGCGTTTCATGCGCCTCAGGGCTGAGCGCGCCCAGGCTCATGCCGGGCGTGACGAAGCGCTTGCGGATCGCGGTGATCGCCTCCACCTGCTCGACGGGCACGCCCTGTTCGGGCTGGTTGAGTTGCAGCAGATCGCGCAAATAAATCGGTGGGAGATCGGCGACGCCGCGCGAGAATTGCAGATAGGTCGAATAGCTGTCCCGCGCGACCGCCGTCTGCAGCGCGTGCATCAGCGGCGCCGAATAGGCATGCGCCTCGCCCCCCATGCGCTGGCGATAATAGCCGCCGATCGGCAAAGTGCCAGCGGGGGCGCGATAGGCCGCCTCATGTCGCATCCGCGCCGAAAGGTGGAGCGACTTATAGCCCTCGCCCGAAATC
Source organism: Sphingomonas sp. (assembly GCF_019746665.1). Taxonomy (GTDB): domain Bacteria; phylum Pseudomonadota; class Alphaproteobacteria; order Sphingomonadales; family Sphingomonadaceae; genus Sphingomonas. Next base: position 68,268 of record NZ_JAIERS010000014.1, read on the forward strand.
TTGGCGGGCATGCCGGGGAAGAGATCGTTCACCAGCGATCGGCTCAAGCCCACCGCCTCGAAGTTATAGCCGCCGCGATAGCTGGAGATCACCGCGATCCCCATCTTGCTCATGATCTTGAGCAGCCCCTCGTCGAGCGCATGGCGGTAGCGGGCAAGCGCTTCGTCCAGGCTCATCCCGGGCAGCAGCCCGCGCGCGTGGCGATCGGCAATCGCGGCTTCTGCCAGATAGGCGTTCACCGTCGTCGCGCCGACGCCGATCAGTACCGCGTGATAATGGGTATCGAGGCATTCCGCGGCGCGAACGTTGATGCTGGCATAAGCGCGCAGCCCCTTGCGGACGAGATGCGTATGGACGGCGGCCGCCGCCAGCACCCCGGCGACCGCGACCCGATCGGGGCCGGCGGCTTCGTCGGTTAGGAACAGTTCGCCACGCCCGGCGCGCACCGCCTGCTCGGCTTCCTGGCGGATGCGCTGGATGGCGGCGCGCAACGCCTCCGGTTCGGCACCGGCGGCGAAGGTGCAATCGATCTCGGCGGCCTGCGCGCCGAAATGCGCCTTCAGCTGTGCCCAGCCGGCGCTGGATAGCACGGGCGAATCGAGCACCAGCACCCGGCTCTGCGCGTGAGCGGGGTCAAGCACGTTCGCCAGATTGCCAAAGCGCGTCTTAAGCGTCATCACCCGGCGCTCGCGCAGCGGGTCGATCGGCGGGTTGGTGACCTGGCTGAAATTCTGGCGAAAGAACTGGCTGATCGAGCGCGAGTTATTGGAGATGACCGCGAGCGGGGTATCATCCCCCATCGAGCCGACGGCCTCCTTGCCCGTCTCCACCATCGGCGCGAGGATCAATTCCATTTCCTCGAGCGTCTGCCCGGCGGCGATCTGGCGGCGGATCAGCGCAGCGCGATCATAGCCGGGGAGCGCATCGGCGGTCGCTGGCGGAAGATCGGCAGCGGTAAGAAAGCCTGCGACCATTGCCGCATACTCAACCTCGCCCGCGACGCGATCCTTGATCGCGCGGTCAGGGTAGAAGCAGCCCTCCTCTAGATCGACCGCGATCATCTGCCCGGGACCGAGCCGGCCTTTTTCGATGATGCTCGTCTCGGGAAGCACCACCATGCCGGCTTCGGAGCCGACCACGAGCAAGCCATCGGCGGTGCGCGAATAGCGCAAGGGGCGCAAAGCGTTGCGATCGACCCCCGCCACCGCCCAGCGGCCGTCGGTCATTGCCAGCGCCGCCGGTCCGTCCCACGGCTCCATCACGCTGGCTAGATACTGATACATTGCGTGGTGCGCCGGTGGCATCTCGCCATCCTCGCCCCAGGCTTCGGGCACGAGCATCAGCTTGGCGGTGGGCGCGTCACGCCCCGAACGGCAGATCGCCTCGAACACCGCGTCGAGCGCGGCGGTATCGCTCGCGCCGGCCGGGATGATCGGCTTGATGTCCTCGGCATTGGCGCCAAAGCCGGTCGCGGCCATCTTGATCTCGTGGCTCAGCATCCAGTTCTTGTTGCCGCGTACCGTGTTGATCTCGCCGTTATGGGCGAGGCACCGGAACGGCTGGGCAAGCCACCATTGCGGGAAAGTGTTGGTCGAATAACGCTGGTGGAAAATCGCGACCCGACTTTCGAACCGGGCGTCGCGCAGGTCGGGGTAAAAGACCGAGAGGCTCTCGGCCAGGAACAGCCCCTTGTAGATGATCGAACGGCACGACAGCGAGCAGATGTAGAAGCCCTGGATTTGCGCCGCGATCACGCGCTTTTCGATCCGCCGGCGAACGACATAAAGCGCCTTTTCGAACGCGGCGGCGCTCATCGTGGCGGGATCGGGGCCGGCGATCATGATCTGCTCGATTTCCGGGCGGGTCGCCTGCGCCTTGACGCCGATCACCGAGACATCGACCGGCACCTGCCGCCAGCCATAAATCGTGTAGCCCGCCTCGATGATCGCCGATTCAACGATCGTCCGGCAGGCTTCCTGCGCGGCGAGATCGGTGCGCGGCAGGAACACCATGCCGACCGCGAGCCGACCGGGGAGCGGCTTGTGCCCCGAAAGCAGAATTGCTTCCTCGAAAAAGGCGCGCGGCAGGTCGAGATGGAGCCCGGCACCATCCCCGGTCTTGCCATCCGCGTCGACCGCGCCGCGGTGCCAAACCGCGCGCAAAGCCTCGATCGCTGCCTGAACCACCCGGCGGCTCGGCTTGCCCTCGACCGAGGCGACAAGGCCGACACCGCAGGCATCCGATTCAAATTCGGGGCGGTACATGCCGTGCGTGGCGAGATAGTCGGCCTGGCTCATGCGGCGCGCTCCAACGGGGCCTGCGCGGCGAGCCAAGCGTGCATCTTCGCCGCCACATCGCGCCCGTCGCGGATCGCCCAGACGACGAGGCTCGCGCCGCGGACGATGTCACCGGCGGCGAACACGCCGGGCAGGCTCGTCATCATCGTCGCGGGTTCCACGATCAGCGTGCCCCAGCGGGTGACGCGCAGTTCGGCCGCGCCGAACGCCAGCGGCAGATCCTCGGGATCGAAGCCGAGCGCCTGGATCACCAGATCGGCTTCAAGCGTGAAATCGCCGTCGGGCACTGGCTCGGGCCGGCGGCGGCCGCTCGCGTCCGGGCTGCCGAGCCGCATCGCCCGCGCTCGCACCGCGCGCACCGGATCGCCCTCGAACGCGGTCGGCGCGGACAGCCAGATGAATTCGACGCCCTCCTCCTCGGCATTCGCCACCTCGCGCTGGCTGCCGGGCATGTTGGCGCGATCACGGCGGTAGAGGCACTGCACCGAGGTCGCCCCTTGACGCACCGCGGTACGGACGCAATCCATCGCCGTGTCGCCGCCGCCGATCACCACCACCCGCTTACCCACCGCGTCGAACGTGGAGGGCAGCGGCGCACCGAAATCGGCGCGATTCGACGCGATCAGGTAATCGAGCGCGGCGACGACGCCTTCGCGCTCGGCGCCGGGCAGGTCGATCGGCTTGGGACGATAGACGCCGGTCGCGATCAGTAGCGCGTCATGGCGCGCGCGTAAGGCCGCGAGATCGGCGTCACGGCCGACCGAGAAGCCCTGATGAAACACGATGCCGCCCGCCGCAAGCCGCTCCAGCCGGCGGACGACGACCGGCTTTTCCAGCTTGAAACCGGGGATACCATAGGTGAGCAGCCCGCCAGCGCGGTCATGCCGGTCATAGACATGCACCTCATGGCCCGCCGCGCGCAGATATTCAGCGGCCGTCAGCCCAGCAGGGCCGGCGCCGATGATGCCGATCGAGCGGCCGGTCGCGGGGCCGGGTTCCAGCGGCGTCACCCAGCCCTCGGCCCAGGCGGTGTCGGTGATGTATTTCTCCACCGCGCCGATCGTCACCGCGCCGTGGCCCGAAAACTCGATCACGCAATTGCCCTCACACAGCCGATCCTGGGGGCAGATGCGGCCGCAGATTTCGGGCATGGTCGAGGTGGCGTTGGAAAGCTCGAACGCCTCGCGCAACCGGCCCTCGGCGGCAAGGCGAAGCCAATCGGGGATGTGATTGTGTAGCGGGCAATGCACCGCGCAATAAGGCACCCCGCATTGCGAACAGCGCGCCGCCTGTTCGGCGCCTTGTTCGGGCACGAAGGGGGCGGCGATCTCCCGAAAGTCGCGCGCGCGTGCATCGGCGGGGCGCTTAGGTGGATAGGCCTGCGAACGGATTACGAAGTCAAGCATGGCGCAGTTTTAGGCGCCTGACCCCGCAGAGTCACGCAAGAAAGTTGCTTTATGTCAGTAATGCTGTCTTTTTCTCGGCGCGGTTATGCTTCGCTTCGCCTTACCTTCGCCAAGAAAGCCCCTTGACGGCAGAAATAAAGGTCCGGTATGGTCCTATCGGGCAAGCAGCCAGATCAACGCCCCGCCGCCCAGGGCGATGCGATACCAGGCGAATGGCGCGAAGCCGCGCTTGCCGACGATGCCGATGAACCACCGCACCACCACCACCGCGACGACGAACGATACCGCCGCGCCGATCGCGATACCGCCCAGCCCGACGCCCTGCCCGCTCGCCAGCGCGTCGCGATGCTTGTAGAGTTGGTAGAGCGTTGCCCCGGTCAGCGTCGGCAGCCCCAGGAAGAAGCTGAACTCGGCCGCCGTCCGCCGCTCAACGCCCAGCAGCAGCCCGCCCAGGATCGTCGAGGCCGAACGGCTCACCCCCGGGATCAGCGCCAGACACTGGACCGCGCCGATCCCCGCGGCGGTGCCGAGCGGGATTTCGGCGATGCCGCGCACCGATCCTTCTTTCGCCACCCGCTCCACCGCCAGGATCGCGAGCCCACCGACCAGCAGCGCCCAGGCGGCCGTCTCTGCGCTCCCCAGCAGTGCCTCGATCCGGTCGTGCAGCACCACCCCGAGCGCCGCCGCCGGCAGGAACGCCACCACCACATTGCGTACGAAGCGCCACGCGCCGGGCTCGCCACGCATCATGCCGCCCAACACGGTCAGGCAGGTGCGCCAATAGAGCGCGACGATGGCCAGGATCGCCCCGGGCTGGATAGCGATGTTGAACAGCTCCCAATAAGACGGGTCATAGCCCAGGAAGCGGCTCGCGAGGATCAAGTGCCCGGTCGAGGAAACGGGGAGGAATTCGGTAACCCCCTCGACGATGCCGAGGATGATGATGGTCAGCAATTCGGGCACGCAATTTCCCCTTAAGCCCTTGGTTTTGTTCTTTGCGGCGTGCGGCTACGCCTGCACGGGCGTGAATCGCCCATGCCGGCGGAAGCGCACCAGCCAGCCGGGCGCGACGGTTTCGAGCGGGGTCGGTATCACCCCCAACGCCGCCAGCCCCTCTGCCCCCGGCGCGACGATGTTATCGCGCTGGAGCATCAGCCATTGGTCCCAGGTGATCGGCGCGCCCGGCAGGAAGCCCGCGCGCGCGATCATCGCCGAGACCGCATCGGGCAGTTCGACGAATTGCGGTTTGGCGCCGATCGCCTTGGTGATCCAGCGCTGCAGACCGCCCATAGTGATCACATCGGGGCCGCCCAGTTCATAGGTCTTCCCGGCATGGCTTGGCTCGGCGAGCACGCGGGCCACAGCCTCGGCGACGTCGGTGACATAGACCGGCTGGAACTTCACCCCGGCGCGGACGATCGGCACCACCGGCGCGCCGGCGATCATCCCGGCGAAGCGGTTGACGAACTGATCCTCGCGCCCGAACACGATCGAGGGGCGGAGGATGGTCGCCGCCGGAAAGCCCCCGCTTACCGCCGCCTCGCCCTCCCCCTTCGAGCGACCATAGGCCGATGGCGAGCGCGGATCGGCGCCGATCGCGGAAACATGCACCAGCGCCGGCACCCCCGCTTCGGTACAGGCGCGCGCAAGATTGGCGGGGCCGGCGACATGGAACGCCGGGAAATCGCCATTCAGCACCCCGACCAGGTTGACGACCGCGTCGCTACCTTCGATCGCCCGGGCGAGTGTTTCAGGGCGGCGGATGTCGGCGGCGACAAACTGGGTCTGCCCCAGCCCACCCAGCGGGCGGATGAAATAGGCTTCCTTGGGATCGCGCTGCGCGATTCGCACCCGCGCCTCGCGCCGCAGCAACTCCTGGGCGACATAGCGCCCCAGAAACCCGCCGCCGCCGATCAGCGTCACCAGCTTGCCCTGCATCGTCAGCCTCTTGCTCGATCAAACCTTCGCGCGCTCCATGCCGCGCCCGCCGCTTGGGGGCAAGCGCGCCGGCGGCAGGGGCCGATCGCAGCAGCGCTTGACAAGCCGCCAACGCTTTCATTAGAGCGCGCGGCCTACCCCGTGCCCAGATGGCGGAATTGGTAGACGCACCAGCTTCAGGTGCTGGCGCTCGCAAGGGCGTGGAGGTTCGAGTCCTCTTCTGGGCACCATTTTTCTTTCCGGACGCATCCGCAAGCGTCCGGAAAAATCCAAGAAATCAAAGGCTTTTCACGGATCTGGTGTCCACCGCGATCCGGCTGAAATCGTTGCAATTGACGGTATCCGACGGTATTTTTGACGGTATCGAAACCGGCAAAAAGGTGGCTTCATGCTTACCGATCTGGCAGTTCGAAAGGCAGTCGCGCGCGACAAGCCCTACAAGCTCTCTGACGGGGGCGGCCTGTACCTGCTGGTCACCAAGGCCGGTCAGCGGTGCTGGCGGGTCGACTATCGCTTTGGAGAAAAGCGAGCGACAGCCGCGCTGGGCGTCTATCCGACTGTCACCCTCGCCGAGGCGCGCGCCAAACGGCTGGAGATCAAGAAACAGATCGCAGAGGGCATCAATCCCGCCGCCAAGCGCAAGATCGACAAGATCACCGGCCCGCTTGCCAATGTGAACAGCTTCAAGGCCGTTGCCGAAGAGTGGCTCGACAAAGCCCGACGCGAGGGCCGTGCCGATGTGACCGTGGGCAAGCTGACATGGCTGCTAGAATTCGCCTACCCGATTATCGGAGACCGCAAGGTCGGCGAGATCAAGGCCCCCGAACTGCTGGCCGTTCTGCGCGCGGTCGAGAAGCGCGGGCATTACGAAACCGCACGAAGGCTGCGTAGCACCTGCGGACAGGTCTTCCGCTATGCCATCGCCACCGGCCGCGCCGACCGGGACGTTTCAGCAGACCTGCGCGGCGCACTGATCGTGCCCAAGGTGACGCACCGCGCCGCCATCACCACACCGAAGGAAGCGGGCGAACTGCTGCGGGCCATCGACGCCTATTCAGGCTATCCGGTCACTCACGCAGCGCTGCGGCTGGCTCCCTATGTCTTCGTGCGCCCTGGCGAACTGCGGCAGGCAGAATGGAGCGAGTTCGACTTTACCCGAAACATCTGGACCATCGCCGCCGACAAAACCAAGATGCGCGTCGCGCACCGCGTGCCGCTCAGCCGTCAGGTGCTCGCCATACTGGAAGAGCTGCGCGAGATCAGCGGCAATCGCCGCTACCTGTTCCCCGCCCAAGGCAAGCGCGACCGGCCAATGTGTGAAAACACGATCAACCTCGCGCTGCGTCGGATGGGATTCGATGGCACCACGATGACCGCGCACGGCTTCCGCGCCATGGCCAGCACGCTGCTGAATGAACAGGGCCGCTGGAATCCCGACGCAATCGAGCGCCAGCTCGGCCATGCCGAGACCGATGACGTCCGCCGCGCCTATGCGCGCGGCGAGCACTGGGATGAGCGGATCAGGATGATGCAGAGCTGGGCGGACTACCTTGACCAGCTCAGGTCCGGTGCAAAGGTGCTGCAAGGCAGCTTCCGCAAGCCATCGGGCGCTGCAAGCGCATTGCCCGGTTGATCCTGCTGCAGCACTCAGGATCTGGCACCAATCCGTTCAGCTGGCGATTTCCGCATCAAGATAGGCCTCGACGCGCCGCATACCTGCGAGGCCATCTGCCAGCATGAGATCGAGCGCACTGGCTCCCGCGAATGCTTCGTTAGGCGCACCAATCCACCGCGCAGCTCTATCGCTGTCAGCGAACATGCATCGCAATGCGCGATGAATGCCGAGCAGCGCTGCAGCCCGCCCTTCGCCGTTGAGAAGCCGCTCGGCTGCTTCATCTTGAGCGCCCCAGCGCGCGACCAATGCAGCGGCCGCCCGCGTCATGGCCAGTATTTCGTCATCGTCGTACTGAGCGTTGGCGATCGACATGAACAGATCCACTGACTTCAACGTGCCCTCGATAGCACGGAACGTCCACCCAGGCCACCAATTAACTTACCGAGCGGTAAGAATTTCCGGATAAGCCTCGATACTAAGGGGCATCCTTCCCGATCGGGAAGAAGTACTCTTGAAAGTCTACAGCACATATGAGAACTTCCCGCTCGGTAAGAATGACATGATCGACAACGCAACCCAATTCGGCGCAGCCGTCGCCTCGGCCCGCAAGGCCCTTGGCCTTACCCAGCGGGAGCTGGCGCTCGCCATCAACAGCGGTGAGCGCTTCATCGTCGATCTGGAAGCAGGAAAGCCCACTGCGCAACTCGGCAAGGCACTCGCCGCCGCCAAGGCTGTCGGCTTGCGGCTTACCGCAACCGGCATTTCGCAGGCCTGACGGTGGACCTTCCGGTTCACTACGAAGACCGCCTGGTCGCCACGATCAGCGCCGACGCGCAGGCCACCCGCCTTGCCTATGCTGATGCGTGGAGTTCATCCGCTGAGAGCTTCCCGGCCTCGCTGGCCATGCCGATCCGGCCAGAGCCCTATGAGGGACAACAGGTCCTCCCTTGGCTGATGAACCTCCTGCCCGAGGGCGAACCGCTGCGCGCCATGACGCGCGCGCTCGGCGCGGCACCGGAGGACGCACTCGGCCTGATCGCGCAGACCGGCAACGATCTGGCAGGCGCGCTCAGTATCGCGCCGCAGCAACAGCGTGGCGAGCCCGGCTATCGTCCGATCCCGGATGCCGACGCACTGGAGCGGATCATCGAGGAACTGCCCGCGCGGCCCTTCCTGGTGGGAGAAGACGGCGTCTCGATGAGCCTCGCCGGCGCGCAGGAAAAGCTGCCGGTGGCTGTCATCGACGGCCAGATTGCGGTGCCGATCAACGGCGCGCCATCCACCCATATCATCAAGCCCGACAATCCACGCCTGCCCGGCAGCGTCCAGAATGAAGCGCTCTGCATGGTTCTCGCCCGCCGCATCGGACTCAATGTCGCGCCGGTGACGACAGGCATAGCAGGGCAACGCAGCTATCTGCTTGTCGAGCGCTATGATCGGACAGGCATCGGCAACAATGTCCGCCGCCTGCATCAGGAGGATTTCTGCCAGGCCCTCGGCCGCCCGCCTGCCGCCAAATATGAGTTCAACGGCACCGGCACGCGCGGCCCTTCGATCGCCGACATGTTCGCCCTTATCCGCCAGCATATGACCGCGCGCGACATCACCCGGCTGCTCGACGCCGTGATCTTCAATATCGCGATCGGCAACGTCGACTCGCACGCGAAAAACTACTCGATCCTGCTCGGCCCCGGTGCCCCGCAGCTTGCCCCGCTCTACGACCTGATGTCGGGCCTCGCCTGGACCAACATCACCCAGAACCACGCCCAAGCGATCGGCGAGCAGCGCCGCGGCCGCCACATCTACGGTCGGCACTGGCGGCGCATGGCCGAAGCCGCAGGACTGGCAGCGCGAGGAACGGTGCAGCGGGTGGAACAGGTGACGGCACGGTTGCTGCGCGAACTGCCAGGAGCGGTCGAGGAGGTGGCAGCAAGGCCAGCAGGTCCATCGATGCTGGAGGTCTTCGCAAAGGAGATCGAGGTACGGGCAACCGAAGTCAGGGCGCATGCAGGACAGGAAGGCCTGCCCGACACCGCTGAAGTGCCGACAGACGACGTACCGACGATAGGCGCAAGCGCCTATTCTGCTGACAGGGAAGCGGGAGCGTCATGACCAAAGGCATCTTCGTTCATCGCACCGACTCGATCTACGACGACAGCCCGGCGGAGCAGTATCAGTTCCCGCGCCAATACCTGACCCGCGTCAGCGCCTGCATTGGCGATTGGATCATCTACTACGAGCCAAGCAAGATCCGCGACACGCGCGGATACTTCGCGGTGGCCAAAGTAGCTCAAGTCGTGCCGGACCCGACCGCCAGGGACATGTATCTCGCCCTGATCGAACCCGGGACCTACCTGGACTTCCCCAACCCGGTCCCGTTCAACGGTCTCCTGGGACTAGTCGAACGCGGAGTTCTCAACGAGCAGGGCAAGATTTCGGGGCGCGCCCAATCCGCAGTCCGGCCGCTATCCATCGAGGACTTCAACCGCATCATCGACCTTGGCCTCGCGGAAGATGACAGCTTCCTGCCGAGGATCGATGAGACGCCCGAGAACCTGCTGCGCGAGGAGCGCTCACCGTTCCAGTTCGAGATCGAACGCGACCGCGTGGCAAATCTCGGTTCACGACTGGTCCGTGACCGCCTGTTCCGCCGTCGTGTTGTCGAGGCCTATGATGCCCGCTGCGCGGTAACCGGGCTGAAGCTGATCAATGGCGGCGGCCGCGCCGAGGTTGAGGCGGCCCATATCCGTCCCGTTGATCGTGGCGGGCCGGACATCGTGACCAACGGGATTGCCCTGTCAGGAACCGTCCACTGGATGTTCGATAGGGGCATGATCGGATTGAATGACGACCTTGAGATTCTCGTCAGCCGGCAGGCGAACGACCCCGACAGCATCCGCTCGCTGATCAACAGGACCGGCTTCGCCATCCCACCACAGCGACCGCTAGAGCGCCCGCATCCAGCCTTCCTGGCCTGGCATCGAGAGCATTGTTTCAAGCACTGACAAAACCTGCTTCAGGCGCCGCAGCGGCTCCGAACTCCTAAGGAACGTGATTCAGTGCCGCCTAGCCTGTTGCAGGAAAATGGTCGGCCTGAATCTCAAAAGCTGGGTACAGTGCAGAGCACACCCTACGCCGCAATGCGGCAGAAAGAGATTGTTAAGCAATAGATTACGCGAAGTTGTTCCTCTACAAAGAGGAGCAAGTCAATGCAAGCAAATGGCTATCTGCTACCAGCGAATAGAGCCACGAATCATGCCCAAGCCCGATCCAGTGATGGGCGTGGGAGTGGTGAAAAGGCAAAGCCGAGCAACCGGGTACGGCTCAATGGCAACATCGTTCGGCGTAAACCGGGCAAGCGCATCCGCGAGTATTGGGATGTTGACCTGCCGGGCTTTGGCCTGCGGGTAAATCCCGGCGGCAGGCGGACATGGTTTGTCCTGTTCCGCCAGCGCGGCAAGCTGCGGCGCGTGTCGCTGGGAACCTCCCGTGACATCTCGCCCGCCACGGCTCGCCGCCTCGCGCGGGCTAAGCTGGCCGAGGTGGCGCTCGATGGGTTGCCTACGCGCAAGAAGGCCCGCGTCGCGCAAAAGAGCGATGCGCCCCTGCTGCGTGATTACGCCGAGCGATTCTGGGCTGACTATTCGCGACACTGGAAACCATCGACCCGCAAGCGCAACGAAAGCGCCATCTTCAAGGATATCCTCGGAGCGTTCGGCGATAGGCGGATTGACGACCTGGCGAAGGGTGACATCCTGTTCTGGCGCGACAGTTTCGTCGAGCGCCCCGGCGTGTTCAATCGCACCTTGCCGGTGTTCTCTGTGATGATGGGCTATGCCGAACGCCTCGGCCTGCGTCCGCGCGGCTCCAATCCCTGCAAGGGCACGCCGCGCTATAAGCGCAAGGCGATGGAACGGTTTCTGTCGCCACATGAATATTCGCGGCTTGCCACGGCATTACGGGACTATGAGGCGGAGCAGCCGCTCTATGTCGCGGCGATCCGTCTGCTGGTCTACACTGGGGCGCGTTGCGGCGAGATCGAGCAACTGCGATGGGAATGGGTGCAGGAACCGCGCCTGATGCTGCCGGACAGCAAGACCGGGGCGAAGATCGTCTATCTCAACCGGCAGGCTGTGGATGTGATCGCAGGAATACCGGGCCGGAAAGCAACCGGCCTGCTGTTTCCCTCGTTCCGCAATCCCGACAAGCCGATCACGCTGGGCATTCACTGGTCGAAAATCCGCAATCGTGCAGCTTTGCCAGATGTGCGTCTCCATGATTTGCGCCACAGCTTCGCCTCGGTCGCAATCCGCGACAACATCTCGCTGATGGTGATCGGCAAGCTGCTGGGCCACGCGCTGGCAGAAACGACGACCCGATATGCTCACCTGTCCGACGAGATCGTCGCCGATGCTGCGGAGCGCGTATCCGGCTCCATCGCCCGTCTGATCGGAGTCGGGCAATGAACGCGCTGACCCTGCGGGGGATCGTCGCCGAAGAACTGGGCAGTCTCCGGCTCCATGTCATCGGCAAGTGCGGTGGCCTGGGTGAGCTGCGCAAGACCTGCTGGACGCGCGAACTGCCCGGCTTCGGTACGCGGCATTATGCCAGCGGGCGCAAGGTCTATATCGTCCAGGCGCAGATGGAAGGGCGCACCCGCACGGTGACGCTCGGCAACGCCAAGGTACTGAGCCGTGCGCAGGCAATGGATGTCGCCCGCCGTGTCCTGCTTCGCGCCCAGACCGGCGACAACCCGGCGGAGGAGCGCAAGCGGCTGCGCAAGGTTCCATCCTACCGGGACTTCCTCAAGACCTACTGGGACCGTGTGTCGCCCAAATGGAAGCCGTCCACGCTCTACACGCACCGCTACTACAAGCGGAAGTATCTCGACCGCGCATTTGAGGGCCTGTTCCTCGACGAGATCGATGAACGCCATGTGCAGGAATGGTTCAACCGGATTACCAACACGGGCGGACCCGGTGCTGCCAATCGTTGCGGTGAAATCCTGCGCGCCATGTTCAACAAGGCCGAGCAATGGGGCTTGCGGCCCGAAGGATCGAACCCCTGCCTCTACATCCGCAAGAACAAGGGGCGGAAGTGCGAGCGCTTTTTGTCTGATCAGGAGTTCAGGCGGATCGGTGAAGTGCTCGCCCGGCACGGCAAAATCTTCCCGCTGCATTGCGCGGCAATCAGCCTGCTGATCCTGACCGGTTGCCGCAAGTCGGAGATCACCTGCCTCCAATGGAGCGAGGTACGGGGAAGGCGCTTGCTGCTGACCGACAGCAAGACCGGCCCGCGCACGGTCTGGCTGGCCGAGGCGGCAGCGACGATCCTCCACGCCCTGCCGCGCCGGGAGACACAGCGCTATGTCTTCTGGAACCCGACCACCCAGCGCCCGATTACCGACATCGGCAACTTATGGAGCAAGCTGCGCGACGAGGCTGGTCTGCCCGGCGTCCGCATTCACGATCTACGGCACAGCTTTGCCAGCCATGCCGCCGCCCATTCGGAAACCCTGCCGATGATTGGCAAGCTGCTTGGCCATGCCGATGTTCGGACCACGACCCGTTATGCCCATCTTGATGATGGCCACGTCATCGAGGCAGCGCAGCGGATCGGCGATCGGATAGAGCAAAACATGAACGGCTCATATTCATTGAGCCGTAACACTAAGTATGATAGTGGGCCGTTGCTGCATGACTGAGAACCCGCGCATCCGCATCTACGCCAACCGCTGGTTCGCCAAGTTCGCGGCAAAGGAAAAGATCAGCGATGCCTCGCTTGCTGATGCCGTGCGTCGGGCCGAATGCGGCCTGATCGATGCCGATCTTGGCAGAGGCCTCATAAAGCAACGCATTGCGCGCCAGGGCGGAGGCAAGTCGGGCGGTTATCGCTCGATCCTGATCTTCCGCTCCGGCGAGCGGGCCATATTCGTGTTTGCCTTTGCCAAGAGTGACAAGGCGAACCTGAGTGCGGCAGAGCTGAAGGTCTATCGCAGCGCGGCCAGTATCATGCTGGAGCTGGGCGATGACCAGATCGAAACTGAAGTTGAAGCAGGCCGATTGGTCGAGGTGAAAGACGATGAGCAAGGCTGAGGCAAAGACCTACAAGAGCGAGGCGATGGCCGCCGTCCACGAAATGATGGAAGGCTTGTCCGACGCAGGCAGCATCGACAAGCGCACCATGCGCGAGTTCGATGACGCCTGCCTTGCGCCTGCGCCCGTCCTGTCGCCCGATGAGATCAAGGCGATCCGAGAGGCAGAGAATGTCTCGCAGCCGGTCTTTGCGCGCTATCTCAACGTGTCGAAGAACCTTGTGTCGGACTGGGAGCGCGGAGCGAAGAAGCCGGGAGGTCCCGCGCTGCGGTTGCTGTCCATTATTCAGCGCAGCGGGCTAAACGCAGTGGCTTGACCTGACACGGCGGACGCCGTTCGCAGCTACGCGGTGACGTTTCTGGCCAAAGCGTCTTGTGTCAGAGATATTTAGCAAGTGCATCTGCAACACGTTCGCGTGCGGCTTCGAGAGGGTTGTCTTCGCCGAGCATGCGGAAAGTCCCGTTCAGCGCAAAAAAGCAATGACCATGGACCGTTGCCAGCAGCGACCGGGCAAGCGCTGGCGCATCGGTCTTCCTCGCCGTTGGCAAGGTCGCGGCGATTTCGCGCTCTACTACCTTGATGATAGCCGCCACCTTCTCCCTGTAACGATCTGGTGGCTCGATATCGTCGGGTAATCGGAAATCGTATAGTGCTGTCCAGGCATGCCGATTGATGATGGCGAATTCAAAATAGGCATTGATCGCCGCTGCAAGCCGATCATCGCCATCCTCGACGGCTTTCAGCCGTGTTTCGAGGTGGCCACGCCATAAATCCAAGGTGCGCCCGTTGATCGCGAGGATCAGCCCATCGTAGCTACCGAAGACGTTGTAAAGCGTTCCGATCGAATACCCCACGCGCTTCGCGACCTCCCGCGCAGAGAAGTGTGAAAAGCCAACTTCGAGCATCTGGCGATGCCCAGCGGAAATGATGATTTCCCTGAGTTCTTCGCGGCTGTGATCCGATCTGCGGCCCACCTGAACCCCTTTATTGAACGGTGTTTACTTTTCACTGATCATTGTTCAATATACCCTAGGTCCGGGACCCATAAACAGGGTTTCTATGGCGGCGGGAATGTGATTCAGCCTCCCGATTGATCGGGAGTGAGCGTTGTCGAGTGAGTTTTGGTTGAGCGATAAGCAGTGGGAGCGGCTGCGGCCGTTGCTGCCGAACAAGCCGCGCGGTGTGCCGCGGGTCGATGATCGGCGGGTGATCAGCGGCATCGTGCATGTGTTGCAGTCGGGCTGCCGCTGGAAGGACGCGCCGGCGATCTATGGCCCCTGCAAGACGCTGTACAACCGGCACAAGCGCTGGTCCGAGAAGGAGCGTATCACAGATCAGGGGCAGATCGGACGGTAAGGCAAACGAGCGTCACGCTGCCCGCCGCGCCCGGAACCCC
>NZ_JAIERS010000008.1 GCF_019746665.1 Sphingomonas sp.
CCCCGGCGGCGACGCCCAGCGCCCCCGCGCGCCCGGCTGGCGTCGGTCCCGCGCCGCGCCGCGCGCCCGAACCCGCGCGTCCGCAGCGCGACCGCAAGAGCCAGGACGATCGCCGCCAATCGGGCAAGCTCACCGTCAACCGCGCGCTCGACGACGATGGCGGCGCGCGCGCCCGCTCGCTCGCCGCGCTGAAGCGTGCGCGCGAAAAGGAAAAGCGTCACCTCGGCCCGCGCGAGGCGCAGCCCAAGCAGGTGCGCGACGTGGTGGTGCCCGAGGCGATCACCGTCCAGGAACTCGCCAACCGCATGGCCGAAAAGGGCGCCGATCTGGTGAAGGCGCTGTTCAAGATGGGCATGATGGTGACGGTCAATCAAACGATCGACCAGGACACCGCTGAACTGCTCGTCACCGATTTCGGCCATAACGTGAAGCGCGTTTCGGAGTCCGACATCGACATCCAGCTCGACGCGAGCGAGGAAGCCGACGATCTGCTCCAGCCGCGCCCCCCGGTCGTCACGATCATGGGGCATGTCGATCACGGCAAGACCAGCCTGCTCGACGCGCTGCGCGGCACCGACGTGGTGAAGGGCGAAGCCGGCGGCATCACCCAGCATATCGGCGCCTATCAGGTGACGCTGAAGGACAAGTCGCGGATCACTTTCCTCGACACGCCGGGCCACGAAGCGTTCAGCGAGATGCGCGCGCGCGGCGCCAACGTCACCGATATCGTGGTGATCGTGGTCGCGGCGAACGACGGGCTGATGCCGCAGACGATCGAGGCGATCAACCATACCAAGGCGGCGGGCGTGCCGATGATCGTGGCGATCAACAAGATCGACCTCGACAGCGCCAACCCGCAGCGCGTGCGCGAGCGCCTGCTCGAGCATGAGGTGGTCGTCGAGGAAATGGGCGGCGACGTGCAGAATGTCGAGGTTTCGGCGCTGAAGAAGATCGGGCTCGACGATCTGATCGAGAAGATTCAGCTTCAGGCCGAACTGCTCGAACTGCGCGCCAACCCCGATCGCGCCGCCGAGGGCACGGTGATCGAGGCCAAGCTCGACAAGGGCCGGGGTCCGGTCGCGACGATCCTCGTCAATCGCGGCACGCTGAAGGTGGGCGACACCTTCGTCGTCGGCGCCGAAAGCGGCAAGGTGCGCGCGCTGGTGGACGACAAGGGCCGCCAGGTGAAGGAAGCCGGCCCCGCGGTGCCGGTCGAGGTGCTCGGCCTTTCGGGCGTGCCGATGGCGGGCGATCCACTGCAGGTGGTCGAGAGCGAGGCGCGCGCGCGCGAAGTGGCGGAATATCGCAAGGGCGTGATCAACGCCAAGCGCACCGCCCAGGCGCCGGCGAGCCTGGAATCGATGTTCTCGGCGCTGAAGGAGAAGCAGGCCAAGGAATATCCGGTGGTCGTGAAGGCCGACACCCAAGGCTCGGTCGAGGCGATCGTCGGGTCGATCAACAAGATCGGCAGCGAGGATATTCGCGCCCGCGTGCTCCATTCGGGCGTCGGCGGCATTACCGAGAGCGACGTGACGCTGGCGGCGGCTTCGGGCGCGCCGATCATCGGCTTCAACGTCCGCCCCAACGCCAAGGCGCGCGAGATCGCCGAGCGGCAGAAGGTCGCGTTCAAATATTATGACGTGATCTATGATCTGATCGACGAAATCCGCGCCGGCATGGCAGGCGAGCTTGGGCCGGAAGCGTTCGAAACCGTGGTCGGCCGCGCCGAGATTCGCCAGGTGTTCCCGGCGGGCAAGCATGGCAAGGCGGCGGGTCTGCTGGTGGTGGAAGGCGTTATCCGCAAGGCGCTGAAGGCGCGCATCACCCGCGACGACGTGATCATCTACCAGGGCGAGATCGCCTCGCTGCGCCGCTTCAAGGACGACGTGGCGGAGGTGCGCGCGGGCCTCGAATGCGGTGTGACGTTCAGCCAGAACTTCACCGACATCAAGGCCGGTGATTATCTGGAGACGTTCGAGGTCGAACTGCGCGCGCGGACGCTGTAGTGATGGGGTTCGGTGCGCCGATCCCCATCCTGCGCAGCTTCGATGAGCGGCGGACCAAGGCCTTCTACCTCGATTTCCTGGGGTTCGAGGTCGGCTTCGAGCACCGCTTCGCCCCCGATATGCCGCTCTACATGGAGGTGCGTCGGGGCGGGTGCGCGCTGCATCTGTCCGAACATTATGGCGATGGCGCGCCCGGCATGGCGGTGCGGATCGCGGTGGACGATGTGTTCGCTTATGCCGCCGAGCTGCAATCGCGCGCGTTCGAGAACGCCAGGCCCGGTGCGCCGGTGACGCAAGACTGGGGAATGATCGAACTCGGCGTCCACGATCCCTCGCACAACCGGCTGGTGTTCTACACCCCGGTAGCCGCGGCGGAGGCGTGAGCATGGGCGGTGAAGCGCGCTCGCACCGCACCTTGCGCGTCGGCGAGCAGGTGCGCCACGCCCTGTCGGAAATCCTGATGCGCGGCGAGGTGCATGATCCGGTCTTGAGCGGCGCAACCGTGACCGTCACCGAGGTTCGCATGGCGCCCGATCTGCGCACCGCGACCGCGTTCGTGAAGCCGCTGCTCGGGCGCGATGAAGCGGTGGTGCTGAAGGCGCTGCGCACCAACACCGCCTATCTCCAGAGCGAGGTCGCGCGGCGGGTGCAGCTGAAATATGCCGCCAAGCTGCGCTTCCTGCTCGATGAAAGCTTCGACGAAGGCGGCAAGATCGACGCGCTGCTGCGCGCGCCGGCAGTCGCCCGCGACTTGGGCGGGGATTGAGGGCGCTAACCCGCGGTGGCCAAGCTCTATTTCTATTATGCCAGTATGAACGCCGGCAAATCGACCACGCTGCTCCAAGCCGATTTCAACTATCGCGAGCGCGGAATGCGCACGATGTTGTTCACCGCCGCGATCGATACGCGCGCGGGGCCGGGAGTGATCGGCTCGCGGATCGGCCTGAGCGCGCCGGCGATCATGTTCGACGCGGCGACCGATCTTTACGCCTGCGTTACCGCCGACGCCGCTCCGCTCGCTTGTGTGCTGGTGGACGAAGCGCAGTTCCTGAGCGCGGCGCAGGTCGATCAGCTCGCCCGGCTGGTCGATGAGCGCCGGGTGCCGGTGCTCTGCTATGGCCTGCGCACCGATTTTTTGGGCGCGCTTTTCCCCGGCTCGGCGCGGCTACTCGCGATCGCCGATGTGCTGGAGGAGATCAAATCGGTTTGCGCCTGCGGCGCCAAGGCCACGATGAACCTGCGCGTCGACGATCAGGGCCGCGCGCTGGCGAAAGGGGCGCAGACGCAGATCGGCGGGAATGAGCGCTACGTCGCGCTGTGCCGCAAGCATTTCAACGCGGCACTGGCGGGATCGGGCGGCGGCGATTGACAGCTGCCATGGTAAGACGCATCTTACCGAGATGAACGCCCGGACGACGCTTTCGGCCAAAGGACAGGTAGTCATCCCCAAGGATGTGCGAGAGCGGCTGAACCTCGCGGTCGGCGATCGGCTGGAGATTGTCGAGCGGCCCGATGGGGTGCTGCTGCGTAAGCAGGCGCGCAAATCGGGCGAAAGTTTCGAAGCGATCGCGGCGCGAATCCGGGGGCGCGTGGCCTATCAGGGGCCGGCGGTGTCGATCGAGGAGATGGACGAGGCCCTCGCCGAAATGTGGGTGCGCGGTGGACCGCGCTGGGACGGATGAAATCAGTCGATACAAACGTGCTCGCGCGCTTCGTCGTGGGCGACGATCCGGCGCAGAGCGCCCGCGCGGCGCAGCTGCTGCAGGCGTCTTGCTTTATCGCCGACACGGTCTTGCTCGAAACCGCCTGGCTGCTCGGCTCGCGCTATGCGATGGACCGGGCGAGCGTGGCCGCGACCTTACGCGATCTGATCGACCTGCCCTCGGTCAGTGTCGGCGATGCCGATGGACTGTGCTGGGCGATCGAGCGCTTCGCGGCAGGGGCTGATTTCGCCGATATGCTCCATCTCCATGGCTCGCGCAGTGCCGATGCCTTCGTAACATTCGACCAGAAGGTCGCTCGCGTGGCAGCTGCGGCCAGCCCGCTGCCGATCGAAACGCTTTAGTCCCCGATGCACGGCTGGCTGATCCTCGATAAGCCGCTCGGGCTGGGCTCGACGCAGGCCGTCTCTGCGGTGAAGCGCGCGCTGCGATCGGGCGGCTATCCCAAGCTGAAGGTCGGGCATGGCGGCACGCTCGATCCGCTTGCGTCGGGCGTGCTGCCGGTCGCGCTGGGGGAGGCGACCAAGCTTGCCGGGCGGCTGCTCGATAGCGACAAGGTCTATGATTTCACCATCGCCTTCGGGGTCGAGACCGATACCCTCGATGCCGAAGGGCGCGCGATCGCGACGAGCGACAATCGGCCGACCCGCGCCGAGGTGGAAGCGGTGTTGCCCCATTTCACCGGCACGATCGAGCAGGTGCCGCCGGCTTATTCGGCGCTGAAGGTGGATGGCGCGCGGGCCTATGATCGGGCGCGGGCGGGGGAGACGGTGGAACTGGCGCGGCGTGCGGTGACGGTACACGCCCTCAAAATCCTCCCCGTGAACGGGGAGGATTTGGGCGCGATCACCCTCACCGCCCATGTCTCCAAGGGCACCTATATCCGCAGCCTCGCGCGTGACATCGCCCGCGCGCTTGGCACGGTCGGCCATGTCAGCTATCTGCGCCGCACCCAGGCGGGGCCGTTCGACCTGTCCCACGCGATTTCGCTGGACAAGCTCGCCGAATTCGGGCAGGCGGCGCGCCTTCAAGATTCACTCCTGCCATTGGGGGCGGGGCTGGACGGTATCCCGGCTCTTTCCCTCATGCCCGATCAGGCAGGGGCGCTCCGCCAGGGGCGGGAAGTGATCGGGCTCGCCGCCGCCGATGGCCAATATCTCGCGCTGCTGGGCGATACGCCCGTCGCGCTGATCGCGGTCACCGCCCGTGCTGGGCGCGTGCTGCGCGGCTTCAACCTGTGATGCCGAAGGAAAGACGATGTCGATTACCGCTGAGCGCAAGGAAGCGCTGATCAAGGAACATGCTCGTATCGAGGGCGACACCGGCAGCCCCGAGGTGCAGATCGCGATCCTGACCGAGCGCATCCAGAACCTGACCCAGCATTTCAAGACGCACGCCAAGGACAATCACTCGCGTCGCGGCCTGCTGATGCTGGTCAACAAGCGCCGGGCGCTGCTCGATTACCTCCGCAAGAAGGACGGGCCGCGTTATACCGACATCATCGCGAAGCTCGGGCTTCGCAAGTAACCCCAAGGGGCGGCTCCGGCCGCCCCTTTTGCATTGGCCGGGCTTCAAGCCGGGCCTTGGCTGTTTTAAGGAATTGCCGTCCGCGCGACATGGTGTCGGCGGGCAGGCGTGAGGTGGCGCAATCCGGCGCCGCCCATCGGGGACATTATCCCGCAACCGCGACGGGCCGGCTAGCCCGTCACTTGAGAGGCCCCGGCCGGCATAGGGCCGCCGGGTGGAAGGAAATCAGATGTTTGATGCAAAGAAGGTATCGATCGAGTGGGGCGGCAAGACGCTGACACTCGAAACGGGGAAGGTTGCCCGTCAGGCTGACGGCGCGGTGATCGCGACGCTCGGCGAAACGGTGGTGCTCTGCGCCGTCACCGCCGCCAAGAGCGTGAAGGAAGGCCAGGACTTCTTCCCGCTGACCGTCCATTATCAGGAAAAATTCTCGGCCGCCGGGCGCATCCCGGGCGGCTTCTTCAAGCGTGAGCGCGGCGCCACCGAGCGCGAGACGCTGATCAGCCGCTTGATCGATCGCCCCGTGCGGCCGCTGTTCCCCGAAGGTTTCTACAACGAGATCAACGTCATCGCTCAGGTGCTGAGCTATGATGGCGAGAACGAGCCCGATATTCTGGCGATGATCGCCGCCTCCGCCGCGCTCACCCTGTCGGGCGTGCCCTTCATGGGACCGATCGGCGCCGCGCGCGTCGGTTATGACGGCACCGACTATCTGCTCAACCCCACCGACACGCAGGTCGCCGCCGGCCAGCTCGATCTGGTCGTCGCCGCGACGCAGGACGCGGTGATGATGGTCGAATCCGAAGCCAAGGAGCTGTCGGAAGAGGTGATGCTCGGCGCCGTCATGTTCGCGCACAAGGCGAGCCAGCAGGTGATCAACGCGATCATCGATCTCGCCGAACAGGCCGCCAAGGATCCGTGGGAGCTGAAGCTCGCCGACGATACCGCGAGCGTGAAGGCCGAATTGAACGCGCTGATCGGCGACGATATCGCCGCTGCCTACAAGACCACGCTCAAGTCCGATCGCGCCGAAATGCTCAACGCGGCCCGCGCGAAAGCCAAGGCGGCGATGGCGGACAAGACCCCGCAGGAGCAGATGGCGGCGATCAAGCTCGTCAAGAAGCTCGAGGCGGAAATCGTGCGCGGCGCGATCCTGAAGGACGGTCGCCGCATCGACGGTCGTACCACCACGCAGATCCGCCCGATCGAGTGCGAGGTGCATTTCCTGCCCCGCGCGCACGGCTCGGCGCTGTTCACCCGGGGCGAGACGCAGACCATCGCCACCACCACGCTCGGCACCAAGGACGCCGAGCAGATGATCGATGGGCTGAACGGCATCAGCTATGAACATTTCATGCTGCACTATAACTTCCCGCCCTATTCGGTCGGCGAAGTCGGCCGCTTCGGCGCGCCCTCGCGGCGTGACATCGGCCATGGCAAGCTCGCCTGGCGCGCGCTGCACGCGGTGCTGCCGTCGAAGGAAGAGTTCCCCTACACGATCCGCGTCACCAGCGACATCACCGAGTCGAACGGCTCGTCCTCGATGGCGACGGTGTGCGGTGGCTCGCTATCGCTGATGGACGCCGGCGTGCCGATCAAGCGCCCGGTATCGGGCATCGCGATGGGCCTGATCCTGGAGGGCAAGGACTTCGCCGTCCTGTCGGACATCCTGGGTGACGAGGATCACCTTGGCGACATGGACTTCAAGGTCGCCGGCACCAGCGAGGGCATCACCTCGCTCCAGATGGACATCAAGATCGCCGGCATCACCGAAGAGATCATGCGCCAGGCCCTCGCCCAGGCGAAGGACGGTCGCGCGCA
Source organism: Sphingomonas sp. (assembly GCF_019746665.1). Taxonomy (GTDB): domain Bacteria; phylum Pseudomonadota; class Alphaproteobacteria; order Sphingomonadales; family Sphingomonadaceae; genus Sphingomonas. The sequence continues at coordinate 7,076 of NZ_JAIERS010000008.1, forward strand.
TATCCTTGGCGAAATGGCCAAGGCGCTGGGCGAAGTCCGCACCGAGCTGAGCGCGCACGCGCCGCGCATCGAGACGATCACCATCGACAAGTCGAAGATCCGCGACGTGATCGGCACCGGCGGCAAGGTGATCCGCGAGATCGTCGCGACCACCGGCGCCAAGGTCGATATCGACGACGAGGGCGTGATCAAGGTCTCGTCGTCCGACGCCGCGCAGATCGAGGCGGCGATCGCCTGGATCAAGGGCATCGTCGAGGAGCCCGAGGTCGGCAAGATCTACACCGGCAAGGTCGTCAACCTCGTCGATTTCGGCGCTTTCGTGAACTTCATGGGCGGGCGCGACGGGCTGGTCCACGTCTCCGAAATCCGCAACGAGCGGGTGGAGAAGGTGAGCGACGTGCTGAGCGAAGGCCAGCAGGTGAAGGTGAAGGTGCTGGAGATCGACCAGCGCGGCAAGGTGCGCCTGTCGATGCGCGTCGTCGATCAGGAGACCGGCGCCGAGCTGGAAGACTCGCGCCCGGCGCGCGCGCCGCGCGAGGGTGGCGATCGCGGTGACCGGGGCGGTCGCGGTGATCGGGGTGATCGTGGCGGTCGTGACCGTGGCGAGCGCGGCGAGGGCGGTGGCCGTCGTCGCGAGGGCCGTGGCCCCCGTCGCGAGCGTGACGGCGACGACGCGCCGGCCCCCGAATTCGCCCCCGCCTTCCTGACGGGCGACCGCGACTAGAGCGGTTTTCGATCCGATCAAATCGGATCGCCGCTCCAGGCTTTTGTTTATCCGCGATTTCCGAGCCGGCAGGTGATTCCACCTGCCTCGAAATCGCTCTAAGCGCTTCGGCTTCGGCTGAAAAAGGAGGGGGGCTCGGGCGACCGGGCCCCTTTTCTTTGGCGCCCGCTTCCCAGCCAGCCGCTCGGTGCGCTTGCATCACCGGGCAGTCGGTTTTAATAGTGAACCATATGGTTCAGTCTTTGCCCTTGCCACTGGATGCCGCCTTCGCCGCGCTGGCCGATGCCACGCGGCGGGGCGTGCTCGAGCGCCTGGCACGCGCGGACGCTTCGATCACCGCGCTCGCGGCGCAGTTCGGGCTGACGCTGACGGGGATGCGCAAGCATGTCCGCGTGCTCGAGGCGGCGGGGCTCGTCGTCAGCGAGAAGCGCGGGCGGGTGCGCACCTGCCGGGTGAGCGGGCAGGGACTCGAAGCCGCGGCCGCGTGGATCGAGGCGCAGCGCCAGATCTGGGAAGCGCGTTTCGGGCAACTCGATGCCTTGGTCGGGGAACTCAAAAAGGAGCAGGACAATGGACACAAGCGAGACGAATGAAACGCATGTCGAGCGCCAGGGGGCGCGGGAGCTGGTCGTCACGCGGCTGGTCAACGGCCCGCTGCCGCTGGTGTTCAAGGCGTGGACCACGCCCGAGCTGTTTCGGCGCTGGTGGATACCGGCGTCGTTCGGCATCACCATTCTGGGCTTCGAAATGGATATCCGCACGGGCGGCAGCTACCGGCTGGAGATGCACCATCAGGCCTCCGGCCAGACGATGACCTTTTTCGGCACCTATCAGGAGGTGGTTCCGCTCGAACGGATCGTCTGGACCAATGACGAGAGCGAGACCGGGCCGGTCACCACCGCCAGTTTCGAGGCGCGCGGCGACCAGACATTGGTCACGGTGCGTGACCTCTACCCGAGCGAGGCAGCGCTGGACGAAGCCATCGCCTCGGGCAGCACCGGCGGCTGGAGCGAACAGCTGGCGCAGCTGGAAGAGCTGTTGCCGGCAATGGCCGGGTAGGGCGGTCGCGCGCCGGGCGCGCATCAGCGCCCGACGCGCACCCCCAGCCAGAGCACGCGCGGGGTGCCCAGATCGATGCTCCCGCCCGAATTGCGGGTGACGACGCGGGCATCTGCGAGGTTCTCGCCGCGCAGCACCAGCGAAACCCCCCGCGTGATCGGCACGTGCGCCACCGCGTCGATCGTGTTCGCGGGCGGCAGCCGGTCGGATTCCAGATCGTCTTCGAACTGCGCGCCAAGATGGCGCAGCGTGGTGCTCAGCCCCCATCCGGCGCGCGCCCAGCCGAGCGTCGCGCTCGCGGCGTGGACCGGGCTTTGCGCCGGGCGGCGGCGGTCGAGCGCGGTGCCCGGCGCCTCTACCCGCGCATCGCTATAGGCATAGCTCGCGGTGAGCGACCAGGGACCGCGCACGACGCTGAAGTTTGCCTCGATCCCGCGCGTCGCGATTGCCGGCAGGTTGCGCCGCTCGCGCAAGGTGGGGGAGAGGGTGACGTTGCCGATCGCTCCCTCCAGCCGGTTATAGAAGCCGGTGAGCCCCGCGCGCAGTGGACCGGCGGTCAGCTCCAGTCCCAGCTCGCCGCCACGCAGCCGTTCTGGCGCGAGATCGGGATTGGCACGGGTCGTCACCGGGAAGACGACGAAAGGGCGGTAAAGCTCGTTGAGCGTCGGCAGGCGGAAGCCGGTATAGCCCGCCGCGCGCACGGCGAGCGGCGACGCCACGCGCCACAACAGCCCCGCGCGCCCGGTAAGCTCGGTGCCCTCGCGCGCGGGAAAACGGGTGTCGGTGATGCCTTGCTCGCGGAAATAGCCGCCGCTGATCGTCCAGCGATCGAGCCGTACCCCGCCGGTGAGCACAAGCGCGCCCAGCGTCCAATCATCCTCCGCATAGCCGCCAAGGGTGAGTGTGCCCCCGCCCGCGGTGCGCCGGGCAGTGACCGCGCCGCTCGCCGCATAGGCATCCTCGTAAAGCTGCCCCTCGGCACCGCGCAGATCGAATCCGATGCGCAGCAGATGGTCGCGTCCGACGGGAGGGCGCAGCTCCAGCTTGCCGCCATAGCCGGTTGCCGGGGTATGGCGCTGGTCGAGCGTCAGGCGAAAGCTGGTCGCGGAGATCACCCGATTGCCGAAGTCGCGCGCCTGGAGATAGGCGATCGCATCCACCTGCCACCGCCCGCGATGGAGCACGCGCACGCTCGCATCCTGCCCCTCGGCGAAACTCGTCGCGCCCTGGAAGCGGAGCGTGCGATCATCGCGAAACAGGGTGAGCCGGCCTTGCAATTCGGTTCGGGGGCCGAGCGGGGTGACGGCGCGCGCGCTCGCGCTCCAATCCTCATAAGCAGCGCGGGCGGTGGCGGGCGCGCGCTGCTCGGGCGGCGTGGTGAAGAAACCGTCCGAGCGCTCCCATCGCCCGCCCAGCACCGCGAAGCCACGCCCAAGGCCGGGGGCGGTGGTGGCGGTGAGACGCAGGCTGTTGGAACTGCCGCCCTCCGCCGCACCGCTTACGCTGTCGAGATCGGCGCGGCCGGCGCTTTCGAGTTCGATCACGCCTGCGACCGCGCCGGCCCCGAACGGTCCGGTCCCCGCGCCGCGCGTGATCCGGACTTGGGCGAGGCTGTCCGGCACCAGTGCGCTGAACGGGATGTAACCAAAGAACGGATCGGCGATCGGCACGCCGTCGAGCAGCACCAGCGCGCGGCTGGTCGCGTTGCCGCCGAGCGCGCGCAGCGTCACCCCTTGCGCGCTGGGGTTGGCCGAGCGGCTGTCGCTGCGGCGGAATTGCTGGAACCCCGCGACATCGCGCAGCGCGTTCTCGACCCGGCCCGAGGCTTCGTCGCGGAGCCGCTCGCGCGCGATGGTGACCGCGCCATAGGCCGGGCTGCCCGGTGGCGCCCGCAGCGGCGTGCCGAGCACCACGACTTCCTCCTGCGCCAGTGCGGGGGCGGGGAGGAGCAGCAGGGCGAGGGGCGCGCGCATGATGCGCTTCTAACGATCGGGGGATGCTAAAGGCGATCAGCGTTCGCGCGTCGCCGCGAACATCACCTTGGGATAGCGATCCTGCACATAGCCCACTTCCCACGCCGATTTCGCCAGGAAGACCGGATTGCCGTCGCGGTCCTTCGCCATCGCCCCGCGGTTGAGGCTCGCGAAATGCTCCAGATCGGCCGGGCTTTCGGCGGAGACCCAACGCGCGGTATCGAACGGCGCGGGCTCCAGCCCGGCGGCGACCTTATACTCCGCCTCCAGACGCGAGATCAGCACGTCCAATTGCAGCTGCCCGACCACGCCGATGATCCAGTTGGAGCCGATTTCCGGGTAGAAAACCTGCGTCACGCCTTCCTCGGCCATGTCGTCGAGCGCCTTGCGCAGCTGCTTGGTCTTGGTTGGGTCTTTCAGGGCGACGCGGCGCAGGATTTCGGGGGCGAAATTGGGAAGCCCGGTGAAGCGCACATCGGCGCGTTCGGACAAGGTATCCCCAACGCGCAATGTGCCGTGATTGGGGATGCCGATGATGTCGCCGGGATAGGCCTCGTCGGCTAGCTCGCGATTCTGCGCGAAGAACAGGATCGGCGAGTGGATCGCGATCGGCTTGCCATGGCCGGTGGGGGTTAGCTTCATCCCCCGGCGGAAGGTGCCCGAACAGAGCCGCATGAAGGCGATGCGGTCGCGGTGCTGCGGGTCCATGTTCGCCTGCACCTTGAAGACGAAGCCGGTTACCTGGGGCGACTCGGGTGCGACGGGTGCGGGTTCGGCTGGTTGCGGGCGCGGCCCTGGTGCATGGGTGGCGAGCGCCTCGATCAGTTCGGCGACGCCGAAATCCTTGAGCGCCGAGCCGAAATAAACCGGCGTCAGGTCGCCATGCCGATAAGCCTGGGCGTCGAATTCCGGATAGCCAGCCTGTGCCAGCTCGACCGCTTCGGCGACATCCTCGGGCAGCGCGGCGCCGGCCTCCACCTTGCCCTGGAAGTTGCGGCTGTCGCCCTCGGGTCGGGCGATGGCGCCGGTCGCGAAGTTGAGGATGCCCTGGAAGGTGCCGCCCATGCCCACCGGCCAGCTCATCGGGCAGACGTCGAGCGCGAGCATGTCGGCGATCTCGTCGAGCAGCGCGAAGGGATCGCGCCCTTCGCGATCGACCTTGTTGACGAAAGTGATGATCGGCACCGAGCGCAGCCGGCATACTTCGAACAGCTTGCGCGTCTGCGGCTCGATCCCTTTGGCCGCGTCGATCACCATCACGGCGGAATCGACGGCGGTGAGGGTGCGATAGGTGTCTTCGCTGAAATCCTCGTGGCCCGGCGTATCGAGCAGGTTGAAGGTGATGCCGTCACGCTCGAAGGTCATCACCGAGCTGGTGACCGAGATGCCGCGCTGTTGCTCGATCTTCATCCAATCGGAACGGGCGCGGCGGTTTTGCCCGCGCGCTTTCACCTCGCCCGCCAGATGGATCGCGCCGCCGAAATAGAGCAGCTTTTCGGTGAGCGTCGTCTTGCCGGCGTCGGGGTGGGAGATGATCGCGAAGGTGCGGCGGGGGGAGGTCATGGCGCGTTGCGATAGCGGATTTGTGGGGCCGCGCTAGGGGGAGGACGGAGGTGCCCTCACCCAACCCTCTCCCGTAAACGGGAGAGGGCTAGAAAGAAGAGCTACCTTAAGGCCCTCTCCCGCGTGCGGGAGAGGGTTGGGTGAGGGCCTTGTTCTGCTACGCGACCAACTCCACCCGCATCGCGCACCGCCAAGTCTTGCCCGTCGCCACCTCGAACACGCCCGGCTTCTCGCGAAACTCGCCGCCAAACCCTTCCGGGTCCGCGAGCCCATGCCAAGGCTCGACGCAGACGAAGCGGGCGCCCGGCTTGGTCCACACCCCCAGCCGGGGCGCATCCCAGGCGATGTCGAGCCACGGCCCTTGCGGCGGGCCATAGCGCAGGCCGCGCGATGCGACCGGGTTCCACACCAGCGCGTCGTCCTCGAACAGGGTGTCGGCAAGCGGCAGCGTGTCGCCTTCGACCGGGCTGGGGCGAACCGGCGTGGTGCTGTAGCCCTCTGGCGTGATCCGGGTGAGCAGGCCGGGCTCGTGCGCGTCGAATACCATGCTGTGCGCCTCCCGCGCAGCGCCATAGGGCAGCGGCCAGGCGAAGGCGGGGTGGAAGCCGAAGCCCGCGGGCAGCGGGCGGTCGCCGGGATTGTGCAGGCTGATCGTCGTGGTGAGCGTCGCGTCCTCGATGGCAAAGCTCGCGTCGAGCCGGAAGGCGAAGGGGTAGGCGGCGCGCGTCTCGGCGCTGTCCTCCAGCCGAAATAGCGCTCGGTCGGCGCCGTGCTCGATCAGCGCGAAGGCGCTGCGGCGAGCGAAGCCGTGTTTGGGCATCGGATAGGCCCGACCGTCTATTACGATGCGATCATCATGGCAGCGCCCGATGACCGGGAAGAGCAACGGCGCGCGGCCCGTCCAGAAGGCGGGGTCGGCGTCGGTCATCAGCTCGCGGCCGTCCGCGTCGCGAAGCGACGACAGCTCGGCACCCAGCGGGTTGATCGCGGCGGTGAGCGCGCCGGAGGTGATCGTGATCCAGTCGGTCATCATGTTCCTCGCGCCCCCGAACCTCAGTTTGCCGTCACCCCGGCCCCCGAGCCGGAGTCCTGCTGTCTCGCGACCGAAGAAGAAGCGGGACTCCGGGTCAAGCCCTGGGTGACGGGGAAGTGGGGGCACGCGGTGGCCTCTACCCCCGCAGCACCGCCCCCAGCTTCGCCGCCGCCGTCACCACCTTGTCGGCGATCGCTTTCAGCTCGGCATCGGTGAAGCTCTTCTCGCCCGGTTGCAGCGTTACTTCGACGGCGAGGCTTTTCTGCCCTTCGGGAACGCCCGCGCCGGCGAACATGTCGAACAGCCGCGCCGCGGTGATCGCTGCCTTGTCGGCGCCCTTCACCGCGCGCACCAGCGCGTCGGCGGTAAGCTCGGCGGGCACCAGGAAGGCGAAGTCGCGCGTCACCGCCTGCAAGGCGGGCGGGGCATAGGCCGGCCGCATGAAACCGCCCGCGCCACGCTTGGCGGGGATCGCATCCAGATAGAGCTCGGCCGCCGCGACCGGCCCGCTCAGGTCGAACGCCTTCAGCGTCAGCGGGTGCAGCATCCCGAAGCGCGCGAGCACGGTCTTCGGCCCCAGCCGCAAGGTGCCCGATTGCCCCGGGTGCCAGGCCTCGCCCGCCTCGCCGAACACTTGGCAGTTGTCGACCGGCGCCCCGGCCTCGCCCAGCAGCGCGAGCGCGAGCGCCTTGGCGTCGAACGCGTCGAAGCCGCGCGCCTTGCCCTGGCGCCAGCCGCGCGGCATGGCCTCGCCCGCCAGCACCAGGCCGAGCGTCGGATGCTCGCCCTCGGCCAGATAGCGCCGGCCCAGCTCGAACAGCCGCACGCCCGTCGCGCCGCGTTTCAGGTTGCGCGCGGCGGCGCTCAACAGGCCGGGGAGCAGCGAGGGGCGCATCGCCTTCAGATCCTCGCTGATCGGGTTGGCGAGTACCCAGGCGCTGCCGCCGAACACCGCCGCTTCGCGCTCGGGGAGAAAGCTCCACGTCACCGCCTCGTTCAGCCCGCGCGCGGCGGCGGCGCGGCGGACGCGACGTTCGAGCTTCTGCTCGGGCGTCGCGGTCGGCTTGGCGACGCCGGGCACGCGGGGCAGGGGAGTCGAGGGAACAAGGTCGATCCCCTGGATGCGGACCACTTCCTCGACCAGATCGGCGGGGCCGTCGACGTCGCGGCGCCAGGTCGGCACCGTCACCTGCCAATCAGGCGCCACCGAGAAGCCGAGCGACTCCAATATCTCGCGCTGGCGATCCTCCGCCACCGCCAACCCGCCCAGCTTTTCCGCGAGCGCGGGATCATAGCCGATCGTTCGCGCGAGCGCGGGCGGCTGGCCGGCATGGGTAACGCCGCTCGCCGTACCGCCGCACAGATCGAGCACCAGCCGCGTCGCGATCGCCAGCCCGTCCTCCAGAAAGGCAGGGTCGACTCCGCGCTCAAAGCGCTGGCGTGCATCGCTGGTGAGCCCGAGCTTTTGCCCCGTGCGCGCGATCGTCTCGGGGTCGAAATAGGCGCATTCGATGAGGACATCGGCGGTGCCCTCGCTCACCCCCGAATGCTCGCCGCCCATGATGCCGCCAATGTCGTGAACCGCCGCGTCGTCGGCGATCACCGTCATCGTCGTGTCGAGCGCATAGCTCTTGCCGTTCAGCGCGACGAGGCTCTCCCCCTCGCGCGCCTTGCGCGCGACGAGCGGGCCGCTGAGCTTAGCCATGTCGTACACGTGCAGCGGGCGGCCGAGATCGAGCATCACATAGTTGGTGATGTCGACCAGCGCCGATTTGGGGTTCAGCCCCACCGCCTTCAGCCGCCGCGCCATCCAATCGGGCGCCGGGCGGTTGCTGACGCCCCGCACGGCCTGCGCGAAGAAGGCGGGGCAGCCGTCTGGATCATCGGTGCGCACATCCGGCCCCGCACCGCTCCCCTCGACCGGGCTGACCGCCAGCGGCTTCAGTGTCCCGAGCCCTGCCGCCGCCAGATCGCGGGCGATGCCGCGCACGCCCATGCAATCCTGCTTGTTAGGGGTGACCGACACGTCGATCACCGGATCGGCCAAACCCGCATAATCCGCGAACGCGGTGCCGACGGGCGCATTGGCGGGAAGCTCGATGATCCCGTCATGATCCTCGCCCAGCTGCAATTCGCGCGCGCTGCACATCATGCCATTGGATTCGACCCCGCGCACGGCGGCGACCTTCAGCACCATACCGTTCGCCGGCACCACCGCGCCCGGCGTCCCCAGCACGCCGACCAGTCCGGCACGGGCATTGGGCGCGCCGCACACGACTTGCAACGGCGCCCCCTCGCCGGTCTCGACCATCAGCACTTGCAGCTTGTCCGCCTGTGGATGGCGCTCGGCGGAGAGCACGCGCGCGATCCGGAAGCCCGCGAGCGCGGCCGCCGGGTCTTCCATCCCCTCCACCTCCAGCCCGACACGGGTCAGCGCTTCCACGATCGCCGCCAGCGGCGCCGCGGTCTCCAGATGCTCCTTCAGCCAGGAAAGCGTGAACTTCATGCGCCAACCCCTCCCGAAAGCGTCGGCACGTCGAGCACGCCAAAGCCATAATGTTTCAACCAGCGCAGATCGCCGTCGAAAAAGGCGCGCAGATCGTCCATGCCATATTTCAGCATCGCCAGCCGATCGATGCCGCAGCCGAAGGCGAAACCCTGCCACTCATCGGGATCGAGCCCGCAGGCGGCGATCACCTTGGGGTGGACCATGCCGCTGCCGAGCACTTCCATGAAGCCGCCGCCATTGCCGCCGCCGCCGATCACGCGCTTGCCGTTGACCAGGCTGTAGCTCACGTCGACCTCCGCCGAGGGCTCGGTGAACGGGAAATAGCTGGGGCGCAGGCGGAGCTGCACGTCGTCGCGCTCGAAAAAGGCGCGCAGGAAGGTCTCCAGCGTCCATTTCAGATGGCCAAGGGTGATGCCCTTGTCGATCACCAGCCCCTCCACCTGATGGAACATCGGCGTGTGGGTCGCGTCCGAATCCGAACGATAGGTGCGGCCCGGCGCGATGATGCGGATGGGCGGCTTCTGGTTGAGCATGGTGCGGATCTGCACCGGGCTCGTGTGGGTGCGCAGCAGCCAACGGCGCTCGTCGCCGGCGCGATCGGGGAAATAGAAGGTGTCGTGCATCGCCCGCGCGGGGTGCGTCTCGGGGATGTTGAGCGCGGTGAAATTGTGCCAGTCGTCCTCGATCTCCGGACCGGTCGCGACCGCGAATCCCAAATCGGCGAAGATTTCGGCGAGCTCGTCCATCACCTGGCTCACCGGGTGGATGCTGCCCATCGGCTGCGGCTCGGCCGGCAGCGTCATGTCGAGCGTTTCCGCCGCGAGCCGGGCGTCGAGCGCGGCACGATCGAGCACGTCCTTCTTGGCGGCGAGCGCGGCGGTGACGCCCTCGCGCAAGGCATGGATGCGCGGGGCGACGCTCTGGCGCTCCTCGGGGGAGAGGGCGCCCAGCGTCTTGAGCAGCGCGGTGACGCTGCCCGATTTGCCGAGCGCCTCCACCCGCACCGCCTCGATCGCCTCGGGGCTTTGGGCGGCGTCGATCCGGGCGAGCAGCGCGGCGTGCAGGGCTTCGGTGTCGGTCATGCGGGTGGTCCTGTTGCTGTGCGGCTCGAACCCCAGTTCGGGGGGCGGGGTCAAGCCTTCGGCCCAAGAAAAAGGCGCCGGTGGTTGCCCACCGACGCCTCAAATCCGTGTCGCGTGGCTGTGGCTCAGGCGGCCTGAGGCAGCGCCGCCTTCGCCTGCGCGACCAGGGCGCTAAACGCCTCGCCCTCGTGCATCGCGATGTCGGCGAGCACCTTCCGGTCGAGTTCGACGCCCGCGAGCTTCAGCCCGTGCATGAACTGCGAGTAGGTGAGGCCTTCGGCGCGCACGCCGGCGTTGATGCGCTGGATCCACAGCGCCCGGAACGAGCGCTTCTTAACCTTGCGGTCGCGATAGGCATACTGCCCGGCTTTCTCCACCGCCTGGCGGGCGATGCGAATCGTGTTCTTGCGGCGGCCATAATAGCCCTTGGCCTGATCCAGGATCCGCTTGTGCTTGGCGTGGGTGGTAACACCCCGTTTCACGCGTGCCATTTACTGCGTCTCCCTCAATTCAGGCCGTAAGGCGCCCAGGCCTTCACGGTCTTGGTGTCCGCGTCCGACAGCACGCTGGTACCGCGATTCTGGCGGATATACTTGGCGTTGTGGCTGATCAGCCGGTGGCGCTTGCCGGCGACGCCGTGCTTGATCTTGCCGGTGGCAGTGATCTTGAAGCGTTTCTTCACACCGCTCTTGGTCTTGAGCTTGGGCATTTTCGTCTCCTGTACTGTCGCGACGATTACGAACGGCCACGGCAGCCCAGATTCGCCGGTCCGTTCCTCGAATATCGCGGGAAGCGTGCGCCGTTAGTCGAAACGCGCGGGAAAGGCAAGGGTAGGGGTAGCGTCAATGGCCCCGGCAGGCGAGGCTTTCGACGATTTCCTCGATCCGCGCCGGGTCACCCGCCGCGATCACCTCGCCGCGGCTATTCTCGGTCAGCGGATCGCCCGACCAGTCGCACATCCGCCCGCCCGCGCCCTCGACCACCGGGACGAGCGCCGCGAAATCATGGAGCTTCAGCCCGGCTTCGACGACGATGTCGCACCAGCCGCTGGCGACCGTGCCGTAATTATAGCAATCGCCCCCCAGGATCGTCGAATAGACCTTCGCATCAAGATGCTCGAAGGCGTGGAGCTGATCGTCGTTGAACAGGGCGGGCGAGGTGGTCGCGAGCAGCGCCTCGCCGAGCGCCGCGCAGGGCCGGGTTTCGGTGGGCTTGCCGTTGAACAGAGTCGGTCGGCCTGTCACCCCTAGCCAGCGCTCGCCGAGGATCGGCTGGTCGATCACGCCGAGCAGCGGCCAGCCTTCCACCACCAACGCGATCAACGTGCCGAAGATCGGTCGCCCGGCGATGAAGGCGCGGGTGCCGTCGATCGGATCGAGCACCCAGGCGCGCCCCGACGAGCCCGGCTTGGTGCCATATTCCTCGCCGATGATCGCGTCATCCGGGAAGCGTGCCTCGATCAGCCGGCGGATCGCGGCCTCGGCCTCGCGATCGGCGAGCGTGACGGGGGATTGATCGCCCTTTACCTCCAGCCCATGGGCGGCGCGGAAATAGGGGCGGATAACGCTGCGCGCCGCCTCGGCGCAGCGCTCGGCAAGCTCGATCTCGGCGTCGGTGATGCGCATGGCGCGGGCTTTAGGCGGCGCGCGGCGGCGAGGCAATGCAGGTGGCGATCCGGCTTAGCCGGCTTCCGCCCAGGCGGTCAGCAGCGTGTGGGCGATGGCATAAGGCGGCGGCGCCAGGAAGCGCGCGCCCGGATCGCCGGCGAGCGCCGCGCGCACTTCGTCCCGCGTCGCCCAGAAGGCATCCTCCAATTCCTGCGTGTCGAGGGTGATCGCGTCGTCCTCGGCCGCGCCGACGCACGCAATCATCAGCGAACTGGGGAACGGCCAGGGCTGGCTGGCGATGTAGCGCACGCCCGAGACACGTACGCCCGCCTCCTCGAACAGCTCACGCGCCACCGCTTCCTCGATCGACTCGCCCACTTCCAGAAACCCGGCGAGCGCCGAATAGCGCCCCTTGGGCCAGGCGGGTTGACGACCGAGCAGGCAGCGGCCCTGATGCTCGGCGAGCATGATCACCACCGGATCGACGCGCGGGAAATGCTCGGTCCCGCAGCCATCGCAGCGCCGCGCCCAGCCGGCGCGGAACATCGCGGTCGGCTGACCGCAATTGGCGCAAAAGCCGTGGCGGCCGTGCCAATCGAGCAGGCTGCGCGCGGCGGCATAGGTCGCCGCTTCGCCCGGCGCCATCGCCCCCAGCATCGCGAACAGCCGCAACGATCGACCCGGCGGCACGCGCGCGCCGGGCACCAACGCCGCGAAATGCGGCCGCTCGCGCTCGCCGAGGCCGAGCAGCACCAGCTCGGCGCCGTCGGGCGCATCGGCGAGGCTCGTCCAGCTCAGCCGGCCCTCGCCGTCGAGCACGGGATCGAACGCATCGAGCACCAGCAGCCGCGCGCGCCAATCGCTCTGCGCCGCCGCGAGCGCCTCGGCATCGTGGCGCAACCGGTCGGCACGATCGAGCGTGCCGCCGGTAAAGCCGGGCGCGATCACCGCGCGATATCGGCGTAGAACGCCTTGCTGAAATCGCTGCGCAGCGGCCAGCGCTCGCCGGGGATGTAGTTCACCATCACCGTCACCCGCAGCTGCCGCGCGCGATCGACCCAGGCGATGGTACCGGCGGCACCACCCCAGCCATAAGTGCCCTTGCTCGGGCCGCCGGGAATATCGACCAGATAGACCGAGCCGCCCGCGCCAAAGCCCTGCGACGGGCCGGGCGCGCCGCCAGTGTTGGGCACCGCGCCGGGATAAGTGACACCCGCCGGCAGCAGGTTCGATAGCGCCAGCGCGACCGTCTGCGGCTTCATTACCCGCGCGCCATCCAGTTCGCCGCCATTCTGGAGCATGTGGAGAAAGCGGTCATAATCCGCCGCCGACATCACCAGCCCTGCGCCGCCATAGGGGAAGCTCGGCGGCTGGAGATAGGCGCTCTGTGCGCCGGGATCGATCGGAATCGGGTTCTCGCCGAAGAAAGCATAGCCGGTGATCAGCCGGCTCGCGTCAGCCGCCGGCACCTGGAAATAGGTGCTGTTCATCTTCAGCGGGGTGAAGATGCGGGTTTGCAGGAAGCTGTCGAACGGCATCCCGCTCGCCTTCTCGATCACCGCGCCCAGCACGTCGAGCCCGATCGAGTAGCTCCATTTGGTGCCGGGCTCGGCGATCAGCGGCAGTGTCGCGACGCGCTCGGCGAAGGCTCGCAGACTCGGCGGGCGGACCTTGCGCGCCTGAACCTCGGCGCCGACGGTGCTGGTGAAGGGGGTGATACCGTTCTTCTCATACTCCGCCAGCAGCGGCCCCTTGGTGACGATGGTATAGCCGAGGCCCGCCGTGTGCGTCATCAGATGGCGCACCGTGATCTGGTTCTTGGCGGGCACCGACTCGAGGCTTTTGTCGGGATCGGTCAGCACGCGCATATTCTTGTAAGCAGGGAAGAAATCGCTGATCGGCTGATCGAGCTTGAGCTTGCCTTCCTCGATCAGGATCATCGCCGCCATCGCGGTGATCGGCTTGGTCATCGAATAGACGCGCCACAGCGTGTTCTCGTCGGCGGTCGGGGCGGCGCCCTCGAAGCTTAGTTTGCCGGCCTTGAGGATCGTGGTCGTCTGCCCCAGTCCGATGGCGGCGACGACGCCCGGCGCGCGGTTCTGGCGGACATAGCTGTCGACGACGCCCCGCGACTGCGTGAGCGCCGCGGGGGCGGGTACCGGCGCGCTCTGGCGCAGCGCCTGGCGCGCCTCGACCGCCACCAGGGGCAAAGCGACCAGCGGCAGGGCGAGGGCGAGCGTGCGGACGGTGAAACGGCGGGTCATTCTTGTCTCCTCAGCGCGGCGGCCTTGGCGAAGACCGTCGGCAGCCCGGCCGAGTCGAGCGCGTCGATCGGCCACCACTCGGCGGTTGATGGCAAATCGGGCGGCCTCTCCGCAAGCGTCGCGACGGCGAGCGACAGATCGAGCCGGAAATGGGTGAAGACATGGCGCGCCGGGGAGGGGCGCACCGCCCAGGTGACCGGCACCGGCGCGGCAGCAAGGCCGGGCGGCGCGGCCTCCCACGGCCCGGTCGGCAGCGCCCGCATCCCCCCGAGCAGCCCCTTGGGCGGGCGTCGTACCAGCAGCACCCGGCCGGCATGTTCCAGCCAGAAGGCGGTGCCGTAACGCTGCGGCTTGGCGGCCTTGGGCTGCTTCACCGGATAGCGCTCGGGCGCTCCTTCGGCGCGGGCGGCACAGGCGAAAGCGAGGGGGCACAGCGCGCAGGCCGGCGCGCGCGGCGTGCAGAGCATCGCGCCCAAGTCCATCATCGCCTGTGCGAAATCGCCCGCGCGCTCGTTCGGCGTGGTCCGGTCGGTGAGCGCGCGGATCGTGGGCTTGGCGGCGGGGAGCGGCTCGGCGCAAGCGAACAGGCGGGTGACGACCCGCTCGACATTGCCATCGACCACCACCGCGCGCTCGCCGAAGGCGATCGCGGCGATCGCGGCGGCGGTATAGTCACCGATCCCCGGCAACTCGCGCAGCCCTGCCTCGTCGCTTGGGAAACCGCCCCGCGCCGCCACCGCCCGCGCGCACGCCAACAGGTTTCGCGCGCGGGCATAATAGCCGAGCCCTGCCCAGGCGGACATCAGTTCGGCATCCTCCGCCCCGGCGAGCGACTCCACGCTCGGCCAGCGCGCGACGAATTCGGCGAAGCGCGGGCGGACGGTCGCCACCGTCGTTTGCTGGAGCATCACCTCGCTCAGCCAAACCCGGTACGGATCGGGCCGCGCGCCACCGCGCACCCGCCACGGCAGGTCGCGCGCATGGATATCGTACCAGGCGAGCAGGGCGGGGGCGATGCTGGCGGGATCAAGCGGCTTGGCGGGCACGGGGGCGCTATGGCATGAGGCAGGGCGATGAGCAAAAGCGGCGGCAATCTTAAGGCGATCGATCCCGCCCGGGGCGGGCCGGCGCGCGCGCTCGCCGATCTGCTGCCGCAGGTGGGGGGGGCCGCCTTCCGCAAGTTCGGCTTCGTGCAAAGCTCCGTTGTCAGTCGCTGGGGCGAGATCGTGGGGCCACGCTTCGCCGCTGTCTCGGTGCCCGAATCGATCCGCTTTCCGCGCGGGGCAAAGCAGGGTGGGACGCTGCATCTGCTGGTGCGCGGAGCGCATGCGCCGATGATGCAGCATATCGTGCCCGAGATCATGGAGCGGGTGAACCGCTTCTTCGGATACGAGGCGGTCGCCAAGGTCGCGATCCGTAGCGGGGAGCTGCCGGCCAAGCCCGCGCCGACCCCCGCGCGACAGCTCCGGCCGGTGCCGCTCGAAATGGGAAACAGTCTGCGCGCGATCGCCGACCCCGAGCTGCGCGCGGTGCTCTCGGCGCTTGCGGCGGGCGTCGCGACCAGCCAAGGCGCCCCGGTGATCGAGTCGAGCAAGCGGGAAATCCAGGAATGATCTTTCGGTTCGGGGTGCTGGCGGTGCTCGCCGGCGGGATGGCGCTCGCGGCGCCGGCGGCGAAGAAGCCGGTCGCTAAATCGGCGGCCGCCAAGTCCGCCACGACGACGGTGGCGACCACGCGCACTCCCGAGGGCTATTTCGTGCGCGGCGACCCGGCGGCGAAGCTGAAGCTGGTTGAATATGCGAGCTTCACCTGCCCGCACTGCGCCGCTTTCTCGCGCGAGGCGAAGGACGCGCTCGCGCCGCTGATCGCTTCGGGCAAGGTCAGCCTTGAGCTGCGCCCCGCGCTGCGCGATCAGCTCGATCTCGCCGCCGCGATCGTCGCGCGCTGTGTCGGACCGCGCCGTTATTTCGAGGCGGTCGACACGATCTTCGCCGAACAGTCGAGCTGGTTCGACAAGGGCGCCACCTTCGCCCAGGGCGAGGGCACGAAGCTGAAGGGCTCGCTCGGAGAGCGGCTGCAGAAGCTCGCCGATGCCGCCGGCCTCAGCGCGATCGGCGGCCGTTATGGCGCGACCCCGGCCAAGCTCACCGCCTGCTTCACCGATCGCGAGGCGAACCAGAAGCTCGCCGATCAGGCGCAGGCCGCGTGGCAGAAGATTTCGGGCACGCCGAGCTTCTTCATCGGTGACGACAAGCTGAAGGCGGGCGATTGGGCCACGCTCGAGCCGCTGCTCAAGGCAAAACTCAAGGGTTAAGGAGGCAAGATGCGCAAGGGGCTGATACTGAGCGGGGCGATCCTGCTCGCGGCATGTGGCCAGCAGGGCACCACCGGCGGCACCACCGCGACCGCTGCCGCGCCCGTTGCCGGCAAGGCGCCGCCCGCGGGCAAGCAGTGGACCGAAGTGGTGAGCGCGACCCCCGAGGGCGGCTATCGCATGGGCAACCCCGACGCGCCGCTGAAGCTGATCGAATATGGCTCGCGCGCCTGCCCCTATTGCGCGAAGTTCGACGCGGAAGGTTACCCCGCGCTCAAGGACGGGCTGATCAAGCAGGGCAAATTGTCATACGAGTTCCGCGACTATCCGATCCACGGCGCGCTCGATCTGGCGCCGACCCTGCTCGGCCACTGCGTCGACCCCGACGCCTTCTTCCCGATGCTCGACCAGATGATGAGCAACCAGCAGACACTGCTCGCCAATGCCGAGCAAGTGGCGCGCGGCCTGCAGGGCCAGCCCGCGCCGCAGACCGCGCTCGGCTTCGCGCAAGGGCTCGGCTATCTCGATTTCGTCAAGCAGCGCGGCCTGCCCGAGGCCAAGGCGCGCGCCTGCCTCGCCGACCAGAAGGCGATCCAAGCGATCGCCGATCGTTATCAGGCGGCGAACCAGCAATATAATGTAAGCGGCACCCCGACCTTCATCCTCAACGGCCGCAAGCTGGAGAATGTGGGCGATTGGGCGCAGCTGCAGCCGGCGCTGAAGGCGGCGGGAGGTTGAGGGGGGGGGCGACTTTGCGGGAGAGGTCGGAGCGCTCGCGGTGCTGACTGTCGCACTTTTCTCGGTAGCGAGCGGGTCGGTCGCTGCCACCCCTGCTAATTTCGCCGCAATCGTTCGGGAGGAGACTGCCCGTGTGGTCGTGGCTGACTTGCCGAGTGAGCCACGCCGCTTCCGCTTCAAATGCCGCACTGCCGTCTTTAAGGCGAATCCACGGTTCTACGCGCCGCCGCTCTGTGTACCCGATGCAGCCGACAAGGTTAACGACCCGGCTCAGCTAGACGCTGTCGCGGCAGCGGAGTTGGCGCGCCCGTTGGTCACTGCGGAAGACCGGCTTCGCCGAACCGCTTGGCTTCGCGTCGCCGTGTTGAATGACACGTCCGACCTTCCGACCGCCAAGGCGCGGCTGTTCACGGTAGAAGAAAGCATCAGTGTGGCGGACATTCCTGCCCGATTAGAACCGCGCGCCACGGTCAAGATGTCCGACGTGACGTTAACAGCACCGCTGCGCATCACGCTTTCGCCTCGGACGTTGCGGCATGGCGACGGGGCGCATTTTCGGTTCGCCTGCCGCGTGGGGAGCGACGTCCTCGACTGCCGATCCGTCGATCCGC
Source organism: Sphingomonas sp. (assembly GCF_019746665.1). Classification (GTDB taxonomy): domain Bacteria; phylum Pseudomonadota; class Alphaproteobacteria; order Sphingomonadales; family Sphingomonadaceae; genus Sphingomonas. The sequence continues at coordinate 24,553 of NZ_JAIERS010000008.1, forward strand.
TTGATCTGTCGAACCCGCAGGATGTTGACGGCGACCTCTCCAGTCGCGTGCGCGGTTTGTTCTTCACCCTGCGCGACGCGCAGGAGGGGCTTGCGGCTGCTCGGGTGGCGCCCCGCCTGACAAACGGTGAATCGGCGGAGGGCGTCGACGTGATGCTCGGCGTAAACTTAACAATTGGCGAGCAGTGACGTGGCCAAATCCTTTGCCTCGTGCAACCGCTCAGACCGCGACAATCATCCTACAGCGGGCTAAAGGACTCGACATCGGCGCTCCGCCTCAAGCAATATCCCCCAAAGGGGGCATAAGTGCAGATCAAGCGGCTGCGGCTGAGCGGCTTCAAGAGTTTCGTCGATCCGGCCGATCTGCGCATCGAGCCCGGCCTCACCGGCATCGTCGGCCCCAATGGTTGCGGCAAATCGAATCTGCTCGAAGCGCTGCGTTGGACGATGGGTGAGTCCTCCGCCAAGTCGCTGCGCGGGGCGGGGATGGAGGACGTGATCTTCGCCGGCACCACCCGCCGCCCGGCGCGCGATTTCGCCGAAGTGGCGATGCTGATCGAGGGCGCCGAGGGTGAGACCGAGGTCGTCCGCCGGATCGAGCGCGGCGCGGGCTCGGCCTATCGCATCAACGGGCGCGACGTGCGCGCGAAGGACGTGGCGCTGCTGTTCGCCGATGCCGCGACCGGCGCGCATAGCCCGGCGCTCGTCAGCCAGGGCCGGATCGGGGCGGTGATCAATGCCAAACCCGCGGAGCGCCGCGCGATGCTGGAGGAGGCGGCGGGGATCGCGGGCCTCCATGTCCGCCGGCGCGATGCCGAGCAGCGGCTGCGGGCGACCGAAGCCAATCTCACCCGGCTGGGCGAGATCATGGCCGAGCAGGAGGCGCGGATCGGCGCGCTCAAGCGCCAGGCGCGCCAGGCCGAGCGCTACCGCGCGCTCTCCGACCAGATCCGCGTCGCAGAGGCGCGGCTGATCTTCACTCGCTGGCAGGATGCCGCCGCCGCCGCCGATGCCGCCCGCGCCGAGGCGGAAGGAGCCGAGGCGCGCGTCGCCGAAGCAGCCGAGGCGCAGCGCGCGGCCGCCGCGCACCAGACCGCCGCGACCGGGGCGCTGGCGGAAGCCCGGGCAACCGCGCTCGCCGCGCGCGACCGGGCGAGCGAGCTTGGCCATCAGCTGAGCGGCCTGCGCCAGGAAAGCGAGAGTGTCGCCCGGCGGCTGGCGGAAGCACAGGAAGCCCAGGGCCGGCTCGCCGCCGATCGCGCGCGCGAGGGCGAACTCGCCGAGGATGCCGCGGCGGCGCTCGCCCGGCTGACGGCGGAAGCCAAGGAGATCGACGCGCGCCTCGCCGAAGCGGTCAAGCGCGTGCCCGAGGCCGACGCCGCGCTGGTGGACGCCGAACGCGGCGCGCGCGATGCCGAAGTCGCGCTTGCCCAGGCGATGGCGGCGCAGGCTGCGGAAGCGGCGGAGGCGCGGGTGGCGGCCGCCGCGCTCCAGGCCGCGCGGGCACGGGCGCAGCGCGCGGAAGCCGATGCCGCGCGACTGGCGACGGAGGCGCGCGCGCTCGCCGATGCCGGCCCGATCGATGCCGAGCGTGCCCGCGCCGCCGCCGAGCGCGCCCAGGCGCTCGCTCATGCCGAACAGGCGCGCGCGGCGCTGAGCGAGGCGGAAGGGGCCGAACGCACCGCGCGGGCGAGCCGCGATCACGCGCAGGCCGAACGATCGCGCGCCCATGCCGAACTCACCGCGCTCGACAGCGAAAGCGCGGCGCTCGCCAAGGCGACGCGCCCCTCTGGCAAGGCGCGGGTGCTCGATGAATTGCGCCCGGCGGCGGGCTATGAGCGTGCGCTCGCCGCCGCGCTGGGCGACGATCTGGAGGCGGGGCTCGATCGCGAGGCTGAACGCCATTGGGCGGGAGCCGCGCCGCTGCCGAGCGATCCGCCACCCCCGGCGGGGGCGGTGCCGCTCGCCGATCGGGTCGCGGCGCCGGCGGCGCTCGCGCGGCGGCTGGCGCAGGTGTTCGTGGTGGAGGCTGACGGCGGGCAGCCACTCGCGGTGGGGCAGCGGCTGGTGACGCTTGGGGGGCAGTTGCGCCGCTGGGACGGGTTCGTCGCGCGATCGGGCGGGGCGGCGGCGGCCGAGCGGCTCGAACGGCTCGGCCGGCTGCGCGCGCTGGAGGCGGCACGGCCGGCGGCGGTGCGTGCGGTCGAAGGCGCGGAGGCCGAACTGGCGCGGATCGACGCAGCGGTCACCGAGGCGCGCCAGCGCGGGATCGAGGCACGTCGGCTGATCGATGCGGCCGAGGCGCGCGCGCGCGACGCCGCCCGCGCCGAGGACCGGGCGAGCGCCGCGCTCGAACGGCTCGAGGCGCAGCGCCGCGATCTCGCCGCGCGCCAGGCGCGGGTGGCGAGCGAAGCCGGCGAGGCCGCTGCTGATCTCGCCCGTGCCGAGGCTGCGCATGCCACGCTCCCCGATGGCCGCGCGGCACAGGCGCAGGTCGGCGCGCTCCAGCAAGCCGCGGAGGCGGCGCGGGCGCGGGTCGCGGAGGCGCGCAGCGCGCGGCTCGCGCTCGACCGGGCGCTGGAGAATGACCGGGGCCTGCGCGGTCGGGCCGATGCCGAGGCCAAGAGCTGGCGCCAGCGTGCCGGCGACGCCGCCCGTCGCATCGCCGACATGGCGAAGCGCGCCGAGGCGCTCGGCGAGGAAATCGCGGTGCTCGCCGCCAAACCCGCCGGGATCGAGGCGCGGCTGGTCGCGCTCGCCGCCGAGCATGAAGCCGCGCGCGCCGCCGCCGACGTCGCGATGGCCGAGGAGCGCGCCGCCGAAGGCCGCCTGCGCGAGACCGAACGCCTCGCCGCCGCCGCCGCCGAAACGCTCGCCACCGCGCGCGAGACCCGCGCCGCCGCCGCCGCCCGCGCCGAGAATCAGGCGCTGCGCCGGGTCGAGATGGCGCGGCTGGCGGGCGAGCGCTTCGAATGCCCGCCACCCCTGCTCCCTGAGCGCGCGGGCTTCCGCGCCGACGAGGTGCGTGGCGCGACCGAGGAAAGCGCGCGCCACGACCGGCTGATAGCCGAGCGCGAACGGCTGGGCGCGGTCAACCTCGTCGCCGAAAGCGAGCTCGCCGAAATCGAGGCGGCGCTCGGCACCAGCGAGGGCGAGCGCGACGAACTGGTGCAGGCGGTCAACCGGCTGCGCGGCTCGATCGGCACGCTGAACCGCGAAGGGCGACAACGATTGCTGGCGGCGTTCGAAGCGGTGAACGGCCATTTCCAGCGACTGTTCACCACCCTGTTCAACGGCGGCCAGGCGCATTTGGCGCTGGTCGATTCGGATGATCCGCTCGAGGCTGGCCTCGAAATCATGGCGCAGCCGCCGGGCAAGAAGCTGCAGTCGCTCACCTTGCTCTCCGGCGGCGAGCAGGCGCTGACCGCGGTTGCGCTAATCTTTGGGCTATTCCTCACCAATCCCGCGCCGATCTGCGTGCTCGACGAGGTCGACGCCCCGCTCGATGACGCCAATATCGAGCGTTTCTGCGACCTGCTCGAAGTGATGACCCGCGAAACCGCGACGCGCTATCTGATCGTCACCCACAATGCGGTGACGATGAGCCGGATGCACCGGCTGTTCGGGGTGACGATGGTCGAGCAGGGGGTCAGCCGGCTCGTCTCGGTCGATCTGAGCGGGGCGGAGGCATTGCTCGCCGCCTAACCGCCGCCGCGATACTTCCTGCTTCGGCGCAGGGCGGAGCCCATTATCGCCGTGCCTATGGCGCGCTCTGCGCTCTGCCGCTACCGCACCGCGACATTCCCCACGAAAGCCCGTCATGGACCTGCCCGCGCTCTACCATCGTTTCATCGACTGGATCGGCGACGGCACCGGCTTGCCCGATACGATCCTGCACATCCACGCCGGGATGATCGTGCTGATGCTCGCCCGGTTGATAACAAGACGCTCGCTCGGGACGTTCGTACCGCTGTCGTGCGTGGTGGCGGCGGAGGCGTTCAACGAGGTGATGGACAGATTGCATTTTGGCTCGTGGCGCTGGCCCGATACGCTTTCGGATGTGGCGAACACGCTGTTCTGGCCGCTCGTCATTTGCCTCGCGGTGCGCTTGCGCCCGCTCTTGCCGCTGCGCTAACCCGCCAGCGAGAATTTGGGGGAAAGCAATGCCCGGCGGTCTGGTTGCCCTGCTCGACGACGTGGCGGCGATCGCCAAGCTCGCCGCCGCCTCGCTCGACGATGTCGCGGGCGCGGCGGGCAAGGCCGGCGCCAAGGCGGCGGGGGTGGTGATCGACGATACCGCCGTCACCCCGGGCTATGTCGTCGGGCTGGCGCCGGCGCGCGAGTTGCCGATCATCGGCAAGATCGCGCTCGGTTCGCTCCGCAACAAGCTGTTGTTCCTGCTTCCCGCCGCGCTGCTGCTGAGCGCGTTCGCGCCGTGGGGAATCATGCCGCTGCTGCTGGTGGGCGGCAGCTATCTCTGCTTCGAGGGCGCGGAGAAGCTTTGGGAGAAGATATCCGGCCACGGCCATGCCGAGGATGCGGTCGCTGAAATCACCGATCCCACCGAGCTTGAACAGCGCCAGGTTTCGGGCGCGATCCGCACCGATTTCATTCTGTCGGGCGAGATCATGGCCATCGCGCTGGAGGCGGTGGCCGGCCAAGGCATTGTCGCTCAGGCCGTCTCGCTGGTGCTGGTCGCGATCGCGATCACCGCCGGGGTTTATGGCGTCGTCGCGCTGATCGTGAAGATGGACGATATCGGTCTCGCGCTCGCCGCGCGGGGATCATCGGCGCGGCAGGCGCTGGGGCGGGGCCTGGTCAAGACGATGCCGGTGCTGCTGCGCTGGCTTGCCGGCATCGGCACCGCGGCGATGCTGTGGGTCGGCGGCGGGATCGTGATCCACGCCCTCGAAAGCTTTGGCGTGGCCGAGCCCGGACACAGCCTGCACCATTGGGCCGGACAGGCCGAGTACGCGCTGCCGCTCGGCGGCGCGGTCAACTGGGCGGTCTATGCGGCGGGATCGGCGGTGGTTGGGCTCACGATCGGCGCGGTGATCGTCGCCCTGCTTCACCTATTGCCGCGTCGCGAACATTAACGGTAACCGCACCGGCGCCATTGGCGGCGGCGCGGGGAGCGGTTCGCCCGCCGCCCAGGCGCGCAGCACCGCGCCGTCGCGCACCGTGATCCGCCCGCGCGTGCAGCGCAAGGCGCGCTCGCCCTCGAGTAAATGCAGCGCCTCGGTAACGCTCGACCGACGCAGGCAGAGCATCTCGCTCAGCTCCTGATGGGTTATGGCGAGCGTATCGCCCTCGATCCGGTCGTGCAGCATCACCAACCACCGCGCGAGCCGCTGCGCGGCGCTGTCGCGCAGGCCCGAGGCGAGCAGTGCGCCGGTCTGCGCCAGGAAGCGCTGGCTGTGCGCGATCAGGCTGGCGAACAGGCTGGGGCTGGCGAGCGTCGCTGCCTCGAGCCGCGCCGCCGAAATGCTGAGAACGCTGCCGCCGCTCAACCGCACCGTCAGCCGCACCGGCTGCTCGGCGCCGAACAACGGCCAGCCGGCGAGGCCTTCGCGCCCGATCAGCGCGGTCTCCGCCTTGCCGCCGATCGCCGCGCCGATCACCGCGCTTTCGGGAAACAGCACCCGCGCGCGGCCATCCTCGACCAGATCGAGCGGTCCCGGCGGCAGGGTGCGTCGGCGCAGATGCGGCGCGATCAGCAGCGCGTCTTGCGGGGCGAGACCGGCGAGCAGGTGGTTGGCGCGCAGCGCCTGCCAGGGTTCACCATTTCGGCCCAACATCATCGTCTCCTCGGCACTTTCGTGCCGTAGCTACGGTCGCCAGCAGGGCGTGGATGCACGCGTGAACAAAAAAAGGCGCGGGGACCATCCGCCCCCGCGCCCTCGACAATGAACCCGCGCGGTTATTGCAGCTTGGGAATGAGCACGCCGTTCACCACATGCACGACGCCGTTCGACTGCTTGACGTCGGCGAGCTGCAAATAGCTGACATTGCCGCTCGCTGCGGTCAGCTTGATGCCCGGGCCTTCCTTCTCGGCGGTGATGGGCTGGCCTTCCACCGTGGTGAGCGTCGCCTTGCCGCCGCCCGCGTCGATCTGCTTGAGCAGGTCGGCGAGCAGGATAGTGCCGCTGACCACGTGATATTTCAGCAGCTTTTCGAGCGTCGCCTTGTTCTCCGGCTTCAGCAGCGTGTCGAGCGTACCTGGGGCGAGGCGGGTGAACGCGTCGTTATCGGGCGCGAACACGGTGAACGGGCCGGGGCCGGCGAGCACCGTGTCGAGCCCTGCGGCCTTCACCGCGCTGACGAGCGTCGTCAGGTTCGAAGCGGCGGCGGCGTTCTCCACGATCGTCCGGCTCGGCAGCATCGGCGCGCCGCCGACGATCGGGGCGTTGGCGTCGGCGGCCGGCGCCTGGCCCGCCGTCGCTTGGCCCTGGCCGGCGGGGGCCGGCTGAGCGGTGCCGGCGGGGGCCGTTTGCGCGAGCAGCGCGGCCGGCATCAGCGCCGCACCCGCGACACCCAACGTCAACGACTTCAATAAATTCATCTTCCACTCCTTCGTAGCGGGCGTCCTTGTCAGCCCTTCAAGGGTAATACGAACAAACCCCAATCCCGGTTGCGGCGAAGCGTGCCGGGAGGCAAGCGCCTTTCAGGACGAAGCGTGGCGCGGTCGGGGTGACGCGGCTCATGCCGCCGCCGCCAGCACCTGCGCCAATAGCTGAAAATCGCGCTCGCGCGGCGAGGCACGGCGCCAGACCAGCGCGATCGTGCGCGTCGGGTTGTCAGCGGCGAGCGGCCGCGCCGCGACCGAGGTGTGCTGCAGGATGCCCGCCTTGATCGCCATTTCCGGCAAAATCGTTACCCCCAGCCCGTTATCGACCATCTGGACGATGGTGTGGAGCGAGGTGCCGAGCATCGTCGCCTCGGCGCGCAGTTCCGGCCGGTTGCACGCGGCGAGCGCATGTTCCTTCAGGCAATGCCCGTCCTCCAGCAGCAGCAGCCGGTTCTCGTCGATGTCGCTCGCGGCGACCATCTCGCCCGGTGGCGCGGGATCGCTTTGAGGATAGGCGACGAACATCGCATCCTCGAACAACGGCGCGCTCGCCACTTCACCGCAAGCATAGGGCAGGGCAAGCAGCACGCAGTCGCTGCGGCCATTGTGCAGCCCTTCGCACGCCGCGCCACTCGGTTCCTCGCGCAGATAGAGCTTCAGGTCGGGATAATCGGCGCGCAGCCGGGGCAGGATGCGCGGCAGCATGAATGGCGCGATCGTTGGGATCACGCTCATCCGCATCTCGCCCGACAAGGGCCGGCCGGCGGCGCGGGCGAGATCGCCCAGTTCATCGGCCTCGCGCAGCACGCGGCGCGCCTTGTCGGCGATGCGTTCGCCAAGCGGGGTGAAGCGCACGACGCGGCGGGTGCGCTCGACGAGCGTCACGCCGATCAGCGTCTCCAGCTCGCGCAGCCCGGCGGAAAGCGTTGATTGGGTGACGAAGCACGCCTCTGCCGCGCGGCCGAAATGGCCGTGATCGCGCAGGGCGACAAGATATTGCAGCTGCTTCAGCGTAGGGAGGTAAATGCTCACTTTCATTGAGATATTCGATCAATCCGCGACAGACAAACGATTTGTTCGCAGGCGCAGCAGTCCCTATGTGCACTGCAGCAACGGGGTGTGATGGCACACGCTCCGCGCGGGGAGAGGAGCCGCAGGGCTCGATTTTTATAGGAGGCACAGATGCTGACCGTTGGCGACAAGTTTCCCGATATCACCGTTCCCGTCCAGCAGGGCACCAACGCGCTGCCTGCCGGCGAGACGCTGAACCTGACCACCGCTTTCCCCGGCAAGTGGAAGGTGCTGTTCTACTGGCCCAAGGATTTCACCTTCGTCTGCCCGACCGAGATCGTCGGCTACAGCCAGCTGAAGGGCGATTTCGAGGACCGCGATGCGGTGCTGATCGGCGCCTCGACCGATACCGCCCATGTCCATCTGGCGTGGCGCAAGTCGGACCCCGATCTGGCGGCCGCTGATTTCCCCTGGCTCGCCGACAATGGCGCGATCCTCGCCTCGGCGCTCGGTATTCTCGATAAGAACGAGCATGTCGCCTATCGCGCTACCTTCACGATCGATCCCGATGGCGTGATCCAGGCGGTGCAGGTGAACGGCCTGAACGTTGGCCGCAACCCGCAAGAAACGCTGCGCGTGCTCGACGCGCTGCAGACCGACGAGCTCTGCCCGTGCAACTGGAACAAGGGCGACGAGGTGCTGCAGGTCGCGGCCTGAATACGTCAATGTAGCCCCTCCCCCTGCGGGGGAGGGGTTGGGGTGGGGGCTTCCGGGGCGGAACGTCGCGCCAGGACCGACCCCACCCCTATCCCCTCCCCGGAAGGGGAGGGGTTTTTGTTGTTGAAGAAACAGGAGCTTCCCATGTCGCTCAAGGATTTCGCGGCGGCCCTGCCCGATTTCGCCAAGGACATTCGCCTGAATGTCGGCTCGATGCTCACCGAGCCGTCGCTCACCGATCAGCGCAAATACGGCCTGATCCTCGCCTGCGCGCACGGCACCGGCCACAAGCCGCTGGTCGCGGCGGCCGAGGCGGAGTGCGCGCCGAAACTGAGTCCCGAGGCAGCCAATGCGGCGCGCGCGGCGGCGGCGGTGATGGCGATGAACAACGTCTATTACCGCTTCACCCACCTCGCCTCGAACCCCGAATATGGCAAGATGCCCGCCAAGCTGCGGATGAATGTGATCGGCGCGCCGGGGATCGACAAGGCCGATTTCGAGCTGTTCAGCCTTGCCGTCTCGGCGATGAATGGCTGCGGCATGTGCATTGACAGCCATGAGAAAGTGCTGAAGGCCGCTGGCGTCACCGCCGAGGTGATCCAGCACGGTGCGCGGTTCGCCGCGATCCTGAAGGCGGTCGCGACGATCCACGCCGCCACCGCTTGAGGGGCGAGCGGCCGCGCCCAGGCGCCGCCGCTCGACCTGTCCCTACGCCTTGCCGGGCGCGAAGTGCAGCGCGACGCCGTTCATGCAGTAACGCTTGCCAGTCGGCGGCGGGCCGTCATCGAACACATGGCCGAGATGCCCGCCGCAGCGGCGGCAATGGACCTCGGTGCGCGGCACGCCGATCGCCCAATCGGTCTTGCTACCGACCGCGTTGGCGAGCGGCTGATAGAAGCTTGGCCAGCCGGTGCCGCTGTCGAACTTGGTCTTGGACGAGAAGAGCGGCAGCGCACAGCCCGCGCAGCTGAAGGTTCCGGTGCGATGTTCGGCGTTGAGCGGGCTCGAATAGGGATATTCGGTCGCCTCGTGCCGCAGCGTGCTATAGGCAGCCGGCGACAGCTTCTTGCGCCACTGCGCGTCGCTCAGCTGATATTCGAATTGTTCCTTGGCCTCGGCGGGCTGGCTGCGCCAGCCGAGAAATGCCGCCACGCCAGCGCCCAGCGCGGCGAGCGACAGAAATTGACGTCGATCGGTCATGCTCCACTCCTTTGCCCTAAGATACGGAGCAAAGGCGGCAAAGGGTTACGCGGGGAGGCAAAAAATCCTCCCCGTGAACGCGACGGACCTTAATATTTGCTCAGTTGCACCGGCAGCGCCCGGTAGCCGTGGACGAAGCAGGCGGCGACGCGAGTCGGCTCGCCCACCACATTCACGCGCATCCGCCGCTTGGCCATTTCTTCGAGCAGCACGCCGATCTGCAATTCGGCGAGCCGCGCGCCGACGCAGCGGTGGATACCATGGCCAAACGCCAGATGGCGGCGGGCATTAGGCCGATCGACCACGATCTGGTCGGCGTCCGGCCCGAATACGCTCTCGTCGCGATTGGCCGAGATGTACCACATCACCAGCTTGTCGCCGGCCTTGATCTGGTGACCCTCCAGCACCGTGTCCTGGGTCGCGGTGCGGCGCATATGCGCAAGTGGCGTCTGCCAGCGGATGATTTCCTGCACCGCGTTCGGGATCAGGCTCGGGTCCGCCTCAAGCTTGGCGCGCTGTTCGGGGAACAGGTCCAGGCCATAGGCCGCGGCGGTCATCGAATTGCGCGTCGTGTCGTTGCCGCCGACGATCAGCAGGATCAGATTGCCCAGGAACTCCATGTCGTCCATATGTGCCATCGCTTCCGAATGGATCATCATGGAGATCAGATCGGGGGTCGGCTCCTTGCCGATCTTCGAGTCCCACAGGGTTTTGAAATAGGCGGCGCATTCGAACATGATGTTCTGGCGCTGCATCCGCAGTTCATCACTTTTCGACGGTTCGATGTCACCCGCCCAGTCGGACCAATAGGTCAGCTTGCGGCGGTCTTCCCAGGGGAAGTCGAACAGGATGGCGAGCATCTGCGTCGTCAGTTCGATCGACACCTTGTCGACCCAATCGAACGTTTCGCCCCAGGGCAGGCCATCGAGCACCTCGATCGTGCGGCGGCGCACGTCGACGCCCATGCGCTCGATCTCGCTGGGCGTGAAGGCGGGGGCGACGGTGCGGCGCTGCCCGGTATGCTTGGGGCGGTCCATCGAGATGAACATCGGCGCCTTGATGTCGCCGCGCTCGGGTTTCAGATCGGCGACGACGATGCCGCCCATCTCGCTCGAATAAAGATCGGGCAGCGACTCTACCTCGACGATCGGCTTGTAGATGGAAATCGACCAATAGGGTCCGAAATCGCTGTTCTCGCAGCGATACACCGGCGCCTTGGCGCGTAGCTCACGGAATGGCGCCTGCCACAGATCGTCACGATAAAGTTCCGGGCGGGTGACATCGAGCGGGTCCACCTGCGCGGACATTTCGGGGGCCAGAGTCGCCATGTTCCTCTCCTTATGCGGAGAGAACAACGCTAATTTACATTGTTGTCAATAGCGGACGTGGCGGCGCCGATGCCGAGCAGGGCGAGCAGCCCTTTGCGCCCGCTGCCCGTTTTCAGCACGCCGCGCCGGAACGCGCTCGCGCCCAGCCAGATGGTGAGCGAAACCCAAAGGGCCTGCCAGGCAAGCGCGGCCAGATGCGGCCAGATTTCGGGCCTGTTGGCCGCCCGCGCCGCCATCGCGAAGGGCGAGGAGAGCGGGAAAATCTCGGCGATGGTCGCGGTCGTCGAACCCGGATCGGCGGCGGCGGCGGAGGCGAGGCCGAACATCAGCATCTGGGTGATGGTGATCGGTAGCGACAGCATCTGGATCTCGCGCATCGTCTGCGCCTGCGCACCGACCGAGAGGAACACCGCGCCCAGCAGCATATAGGCCATCGCGAAATAGCCCGCGAACAGCAGCGCGAAGGCTGGCGTGCCGACGGCGGGGGCGAGATCGGTGAACAGTCGGCCCGGGCCGGTCGGCGGCACGAAATGCCCGGCCTGGCTCGCCAATGTCCCCCAAAAGGCGACGAACAGCACCGCGACACCGAACATGCCGAGCAGCTTGCCGAGGAACACCGATTCGAGCGGCACCGCAGCGGCGAGGATCTCGATCACCTTGTTGCTGCGCTCCTCGGCCATCGTGCCGACCGCCTGGCCCGACAAGAACAGCGTCAGGAAGAAGATGCCGAGCACGGCGAGGAACGCCGATTGGTTGCGTCCGGCAACGCTCGGCGCCTTGCGGGTGACGGGGATTCGCACCGGCGAAGAGGCGACCGGCGCGTTCATGTCGCTGAGCGCCGTCTCCGCCAGTTGGGTGAGATAATCGGCGGTGCGCGTACCGGCCGGGGTGAACAGGATGTGCGGCGCCTCGAGCGGGCCGGTGAGCACCGTCGCGACCTCCTTGTCGGCGCGATCGAACGCGGCCTGTGCCTGCGCGCCGCCATCGCCGCGGGGCGCCTCGATCATCAGGGGCGGCGGGGCATCGCCCCGGCGGAAGATGCGGCGCAATTTGGCGTCGGCGGCACTCAGTGCCTGGCCTTCGGCGGCGGGGACGATCGCGATCAGCACTGCCTTATTCTCGCCGGCGCGCGCAAGGTTCGCGCCGCCTAGCCCGCCAAGCACGCCGAACAGTACCATGATCAGGGGCGAGAGCAGGAACAGCAGGAACAATGGCGTGAACACCGTCGCGGTGAAATCGCGGCGGGCGATGGTGAGCGTCTGGCGGATCAGGCGGCGGTTCATTGTGCGGCCTCCAGCGCCTTGCGGCCGACAATTTCCACGAAGGCATCGTGCAAGCTCGGCCGTTCGATCGACAGCCCCGAAATGCCGTGTCCGGCCTCGATCAGTTTCACCAGCAACGCTTCGATCCCCTGTTGCGGCATGGTGAAGACATAGCCGCCATTTTCATGCCGCGCGTCCGCCGGCAGCAGCGCGTCGATCGCCGGGTCCAGCCGGGTGGGGGCATAACGGACCTGCGCGGGCAGCGTGCCGCGCGCTTCCGTCACCGTGCCCTCGAACCGGCGCTTGCCGCCGGCGATGATCGCCAGCCGATCGCACAGCCGCTCGGCATGGCTCATGATGTGGGTGGAGAACAGGATCGTTGCTCCGCGATCGCGCTCGGCCTTGATCAGCGCCTCCAGCTTCTCCTGGTTAACCGGATCAAGCCCCGAAAAGGGCTCGTCGAGCACCAGCAGGCGCGGCTGATGCACCACCGAGCCAAGCAGTTGCACCAGCTGCGCCATGCCCTTGGAGAGCTTGCGAATCTTCTCGTCCGCCGCATAGCCGAGCCCGGCTTGCTCCAGCAGCGCGTCGGCGCGCTTGCGCCCGACATGCCAGGGCAGGCCGCGCAGGGCGCCCATGAAGGCGATCGCCTCGCGCGCTTTCATCGCCGGATAGAGCCCACGCTCCTCGGGTAGATAGCCGACCTCGTCGCTCGCCTCGCGCGGGATGGCGCGGCCGAGCAGGGTGCGGTTCCCCGCATCTGGCTCGATGATGCCGAGCAGCATCCGCAAGGTCGTGGTCTTGCCCGCGCCATTGGGGCCGAGCACACCGTAGATAAGGCCGGGCGGCACCGCGATGTCGACGCCGTCGACCACCCGCCGCTCGCCGAAACGCTTGACCAGGCCGTGCGCGCTGATCGCGAGATTACTTTCCAAGCGCTCCCCCTTATGTGCTGGGCCATGGGTAGCGGCCAAGGATGAACGAAGACAAGCCTTTCGCGGTGCGATTGAAGGCGAAGGCGGCCGAATTTGGCTTCGTCGCCTGCGGCATCGCGCGTGCCGACGCCGCGCCGCGCGCCAGCGAGCGGCTGCGCCAGTGGCTCGCGCAAGGGATGCACGGCGAGATGCTGTGGATGGAAGCGCGCGCCGACCAGCGCGCCGCCCCGCGCGGGCTTTGGCCGGAGGTCGAAAGCGTGATCGCGCTTGGCATGAGCTACGCGCCGGGGCGCGATCCGCTCGCGCTCGCCGCGCATCCCGATCGCGGGCGGGTGTCGGTCTATGCGCAAGGCGGCGATTATCACGATGTGGTGAAGCGCGCGCTGAAGGCGCTCGCGCGCTGGATGGTCGAGACCGAGGGCGGGGCGCTGAAAGTTTTCGTCGATACCGCCCCGGTGATGGAAAAGCCGCTCGCCGAGGCCGCCGGGCTCGGCTGGCAGGGCAAGCACAGCAATCTCGTCAGCCGCGATCATGGCAGCTGGCTGTTCCTGGGGGCGATCTACACGACGCTCGCGCTGCCGTCCGACGCGCCGGGGCGCGACCGTTGCGGCCGCTGCGACGCCTGCCAGCGCGCCTGCCCGACCGACGCCTTCCCCGCGCCCTACTGGCTCGATGCCCGGCGCTGCGTCTCGTATCTGACGATCGAGCATAAGGGGCCGATCCCGCCCGATTTGCGCGAAGCGATCGGTAATCGTGTCTATGGCTGCGACGATTGCCTGGCGGTGTGCCCGTGGAACAAGTTCGCCGCGCAGGCCGCCGCCCACCGCGCTTTTCTGCCGCGCGCGGAACTGACCGCGCCCGCGCTCGCCGATCTGCTCGCGCTCGATGACGCGGCCTTTCGCGCGGTGTTTGCGGGCTCGCCGATCAAGCGCATCGGCCGCAACCGGCTGGTGCGGAACGCGGCGATCGCAGCGGGAAACAGTGGGGACCGCGCGCTGGTGCCGCCGCTGCGGGCGCTGCTTGGGGACGAGGATGCTGTCGTGCGCGAGGCGGCGGGGTGGGCGCTGGCGCGGCTGGACGGGGAGGGCGCATCCTGATCCGCCGGAACCTTCGGCCGCCGCATGCGCTTGCCTTGAGCGCTTCACGGAGACCGATATGCGGATCAGTTGGAGCCTGCTCGCTTTGTCGCTTGGCATGGCGGGCGTGTCGCCGGCGCTCGCGGCGCCCGGCGCTTTCCTTGCCAAGGCGATCAAGGGTGATAACGCGGAGATGCGCCTCGGCAAGCTCGCCCAGACGCATGGCCAAAGCACGGCGGTGCGGCGCTTTGGCGCGACGCTCGCGCGCGATCACGGCACCGCCCGGCGCGCGGCGCTGCCGGTGGCGCGGCGGCACGGCGTCGCCATTCCAGACGGTATGACCGACGAGGCGCAGGCGGAATATGCGAAGCTCGATCAGCTGCGCGGCCCGTCATTCGACCGCGAATTCGCGCGCTACATGGTCGAGGATCACCGCAAGGACATCGCCGCCTTCAGCCGTGAGGCGGCGATCCGCGATCCGGGCGATGTCCGCGCGCTTGCCCGGCAGACGCTGCCGGCACTGCGTCGCCATCTGCGCATGGCGCGCGCGCTGGGCTGAGGGAACGGCTGCTATTCGGTGCCGCCGCCCAAAAGGTGCCCGGCGATCGTCTGCCCGTAATAGTCGCCGCTTTCGTGGAACTGCGCCCGCGCGTTCTCGATGCTGCCCGTCTGGCGCGGATCGCGCGGACGTTGGTGGCTGTCGATGAAAGCGGCGACGTCCCAGGCTTCCTGGTCGGTCAAACTATTGCCGGCGCCAAACGGCATGTTGACCTTGATGAAACCCGCTGCGGTCGCGACGCGCGCCATCCCTGCGCCCCAGTTGAACGATTTCGACCCCCAAAGTGGCGGCGCGACGTAGCCGCCCGCGCCATCGGGCGTGCCGTGTCCGTCGGCGCCGTGGCATGCCGCGCATTTGTTGGCGAACACCGCGCTCCCGCGCGCCGGATCATGGCCGAGCGTGGTCTTGGCGAGCGCGATATAGCCGCGCCCCGGCGGCGGCTTGCCCACCGCCACCCCTTGCGCGAGCCAGGCGAAATAGCTCTGCAGATCGCGGTAGATCGGGTCGTCGAGCGGCGGCGGCCCCTTCGCCGGCGCGGCCGGCGCGTTCATCGAGTAAAGGAAGCAATCGTGAATCCGGTCGGCCATGGTGTTGATCCGGCCGTTCTTCTTGCGGAAGGCGGGGTAGCTCACCCAGGCCGCCCACATCGGCGCGGCATCGGCCTTGCGCCCTGCGTCCAAATGGCAATTGCCGCAGGCAAGGGCGTTGCCGACATAGCGTGGCGCGTGGCGGGCGGTCGCGAGGAACAGGTCGCGGCCGCGCCGGATCGCGTCGCCATCGGGGCCTGATGGGATGGCCGACTCGTCGGGCGGGCTGAAGGCGGCTGGTTTGGCCGGTGGTGCCGCCGCACGCGGCTGGCACGCGCCGAGCACCACCGCGCCGAACGCCAGCAGCACCGTTCGATACCGCATCGCCTCAGTCGACGATGTTGATGAAGCTATAGCCACGCTCCTGCGCGCGGTTCACCGCGACGATGCCGGCGGGCACGATCACCGCACCGGGGATCATGTTGGCGCGCAGCTCGGCGTTGATCGCCTTCGCATCGCCGCCGCTCGCCCGGGCGAGTTGCGCCGCCATGCCCTCCGTCGCGATGCCGCACACCGCGAAGCGCGCGCCGCGCTCGGCGAGCACCGCCAGCGTCACCGGCGGCTCGTCATCCCCCTTCTTGGCGGCGGGCGTGGGCTTGGCGGGGGCGGGCGCCGAGAGGTTCGGATTGCCCTTGATCGCGCGGATCGCCTGTTCGCCCTGCATCTTCATCTTGTCGGCGATGGTCGCGCCATATTTGGCCCACATGGCGTCGTTGAAGCCGAACGGGGTGGAGAAGTGGCGGAAGACGATGATCATCCCGAGCGCTTCGGGGCCGATGCCGTACCCCGCCTTGTTCTGAGCGTAGAAATTGTCGGCGTAGAACATCGCCGCCGTGCCCGAATCGATCGTGGTGGTATCAAGCACCAGGCGGTGGCGGGTGCCGGGGCGGTCCATCCAGGCGTCCTGCTCTTCCATCGCCGGGCGCCAGGGCGTGGCACCGGCGGCGGCCGGCGTCTGAGCGAGCGCGGGCATAGCCCCCGCCGCGCCCATCAGCCCGCCCACGCCGATCATCGCGCGCCGATCGATCATCTTGTCGCCCATCGTTGGTCCCCCCGAATTTGGCACCGAGCCTAGCCGCAGCCGGGGCGAGCGCACAAGCGCGCTACAGCACCGGTCCGCTCTTCCACAGCATATAGCCCGCCACCGCGAAGATCAGCGCGGCGAACACCGGGGTGAGCGCGCCGCGCCGGGACAGCCGCTGGGCTAGTCTGGTGCCGGTCACGCCCCCGGCGATGCCGCCCAGAATGAAGATCGCGGCGAGCGACCAATCGATCATGCCCGATGCTGCATAGTTGAGCGCGGTGGTCAGCCCGAACGCGGTCACCGCGACCAGGCTGGTGCCGACCGCGTTGATCATCGGCATCCGCGTCGCCGCGATCAGTCCAGGAACGATCAGGAAGCCGCCCCCGATCCCGAAGAAGCCGGAAAGCAGCCCCGTCGCCCCGCCAAGCACGATCAGGCGTGGCGCGGTCGCGCGGGTGAGGCCGCCGCCGACGACTCCGGCTTGCTCGCGCCGGCGCAGCATCAGTACGCCCACCACGATCATCAGCAGCGCGAACAGGAACAGCAGGCGGTGCCCGTCGACCGCCTTGCCCAGGGTCGATCCCGCCAGCGCGCCGAGCACGCCCGCCGCCGCGAACGCGATCCCCGCGCCCCAGCGCACGTTGCGCGCGCGGGCATGTTGGGCAAGGCCGCTCGCGGCATTGGCGGCGACAGCGAGTGCCGAGCTGCCGATCGCGACATGCGGGTTCGCCACCCCCACCAGATAGACCATCAGCGGCATTGCCAGGATCGATCCGCCACCCCCCACCAGCCCGAGCGTGAAGCCGACCAGCCCGCCCGAGGCGGCGCCGAGCAGATATTGGAGCGGGGTCAGCCCCGCCTCCGTGGGCTAAAGGGTCGACAGGGCAACGGCTTCATCGCCCAAACGCCGATGCTGGCTCTTCCCATCGCACCCCCCCTGGCGCGAGTGTGTCACAGCCCGCCGCGATTGGCCACGGGCGCGTACCTGCGCGCGGCGGGCTAGCAATCTCGCCCTCAGCCGCTACATCGCGCGCCATGACTCGTTCCAAGGCCCGCGCCGCCGCCCGGCTCGCCGCCGTTCAGGCGCTGTATCAACATGCGATGGAAGCCACCCCGGTGCCGGCGCTGCTGCACGAATTCCATCAGCATCGCCTGGGCGCGACGATCGAGGAGGCCGAATATGCCGAGGCCGACGTCGATTTCTTCAACGATCTCGTCCGCGGCACGCTCGCGCGCGGGGGCGAGGTCGATGCCTTGATCACCGCCAAGCTCGCCAAGGGCTGGACCCTGGAGCGGCTCGATAAGCCGATGCGCGAAATCTTGCGTGCGGGCACCTATGAACTGCTCGCCCGGCCCGATGTGCCGATGGGGGCGGTGATCACTGAATATGTCGATGTCGCCCACGCCTTTTACGAAAAGCGCGAGGCAGGTTTCGTGAACGGTTTGCTCGACGCGATCGCGAAGGACGTGCGGGGCGGTTGACCGAGGCCGAGTTCCTCGCCGCCCTGCGCGCCCTGCCGCTGCACCGGGGGGCAGGCGATCTGCGCGACGATGCCGCCCGGCTCGGTGAACTGGTGCTGACGACCGATACCCTCGTCGAAGGCGTCCATTTCCTGCCCGCCGACCCGCCGCAAGACGTCGCGTGGAAGCTGCTCGCGGTGAACCTGTCCGATCTGGCGGCGAAAGCGGCGGCGCCCGAGGGAGTGTTGCTCAACTATCCCTTGAGCGGTGGCGATTGGGACGCCGCGTTCCTCGCCGGGCTCGACGCGGCGCTCCGCGCGCTCGGCACGCTGCTGCTGGGGGGCGACACGGTTTCGCTGCCGGCGGGCGCGCCCCGGGTGCTGAGCCTTACCGCGATCGGCCGCACGGCGGCGCCCCCGGCGCGGAGCGGCGCGCGGGCGGGGGAGGCGCTCTACGTTACCGGCACGATCGGCGATGCCGGCGCCGGCTTGCGGATCGCGCGCGGCGAGGTTGGGCCAGAGGCGTTGCTCGCCGCTTATCGCCGGCCGCAGCCCCGGCTGGCCGAGGGGCGGGCGCTCGGCGGGATCGCGAGCGCGATGATGGACGTGTCCGATGGGCTGCTGATCGACGCCGCCCGGCTGGCGGCGGCGAGCGGGCTCGGCGTCGAGATCGCGCTCGACGCCGTGCCGCTCTCGCCGGCCTACCGCGCGTTCGCGGGCGATGACCGCGCCGCCCGGCTCGCGGCGGCGACAGCGGGGGACGATTATCAGCTGCTGTTCGCCGCGCCCGCCGATGCGGTGCTGCCAGTGCCGGCGACGCGCATCGGTGCGCTGCGAGCGGGGGCAGGTCTCATCCTCACCGAGCACGGCGAGCCGGTGCCGCTGCCCGAGCGGCTGGGGTTCGAGCATGGTTAGGACAACCCTGCAGCGAAAATATACCCTCGTCGCCCCGGCCGAAGAGCCGGGGCTGGGCTTTTATTCAGCGGTCGCAAGGCAGCCAAGCCCCGGCTCTTCGGCCGGGGCGACGGGTATAGCGGGGTCGGGAAGCCGATCATCCCAAGCTATTGTCCCACCCGCCCGCCAACCCGCTTGCGCTGGCGCGCGAAGCGGTTAGGCTCCCCTTCACAACCACAAAAGCCCGGCCAACCCGGCGAAAAGGGGATTAGGGGATGCAGATAGTTTATGCGGCCATCGTCTGTGGCCTCATCGCGGTGCTCTATGGCTTCATCACCGCGCGGCAGGTGATCGCGGCGCCGGCGGGCAATGAGAAGATGCAGGACATCGCCGCCGCGGTGCAGGAAGGCGCACAGGCCTATCTCGGGCGGCAGTATCGCACGATCGCGATCGTCGGCGCGGTGGTCGCGGCGATCCTGGTATTCACGCTCGGCTGGATCTCCACCGTCGGGTTCCTGATCGGCGCGGTGCTCTCGGGCGTGGCGGGTTATGTCGGCATGAACATCTCGGTGCGCGCGAACGTCCGCACCGCGGAGGCGGCGCGGACCTCGCTGCAGGCGGGGCTGACGCTCGCTTTCCGCTCGGGGGCGATCACGGGGATGCTGGTCGCGGGGCTCGGCCTGCTCGCGATCGCGGGCTTCTATTGGTATCTCGTCGCGGTCGCCGGGCACCGGATCGACAATCCCGCCGACCGCACGATCGTCGAGGCGCTCACCGCGCTTGCGTTCGGCGCCTCGCTGATCTCGATCTTCGCGCGGCTCGGTGGCGGCATCTTCACCAAGGCGGCGGATGTCGGCGCCGATCTTGTCGGCAAGGTTGAGGCCGGTATCCCCGAGGACGATCCCCGCAACCCCGCCGTGATCGCCGATAACGTGGGCGACAATGTCGGCGACTGCGCGGGTATGGCGGCCGATCTGTTCGAGACTTACGTCGTGACGCTCGGCGTCACCATGATTTCGGTCGCGCTGCTGCTGCCCAAGGCGGACAAGCTGCCGCAGTTGATGGCGCTGCCGCTGATCGTCGGCGGCGCGTGCATCCTCACCTCGATCATCGGCACCTATTTCGTGCGGCTCGGCAAGGGCAGCATCATGGGCGCGCTCTACAAGGGCTTCTGGACCTCGGCGATCCTGTCGGTGCCGCTCATCTATGCCGCGACTGCGTACGCGCTGGGGGACATGAGCGCGCCGGTCGGCGGCAACGCCTTCCTCTCGGGCGGCACGCCCGAGCTGGTGGAGGGGCAGCGGATCGGCAATTTCACCGGCAACGCGCTGTTCCTGTGCATGTTGATCGGCCTCGCGGTGACGGGCGCGATGGTGTGGATAACCGAATATTACACCGGCACCAATTTCCGCCCGGTGCGCTCGATCGCCAAGGCTTCGGTGACGGGGCACGGCACTAATGTGATCCAAGGCCTCGCGATCAGCCTGGAGGCGACCGCGCTGCCGACTTTGGTAATCGTGATCGCGGTGATCGCCGCTTTCCAGCTGGCGGGGGTGATCGGCGTCGCCTTCGCCGCGACCGCGATGCTGGCGCAGGCCGGCATGGTGGTGGCGCTCGACGCTTACGGCCCGGTGACCGATAACGCCGGCGGTATTGCCGAAATGGCCGGCCTGCCCGACGAGGTGCGCCAGAAGACCGACGCGCTCGACGCGGTGGGCAACACCACCAAGGCGGTGACCAAGGGCTATGCGATCGGCTCGGCCGCGCTCGCCGCGCTGGTGCTGTTCGGCGCGTACACGACCGACCTGCGGACCTACTTCAGCGGCCTCACGGTCGATTTCTCGCTCTCCAACCCGTACGTGATCGTCGGCCTGCTGCTCGGCGCCTTGCTCCCCTATCTGTTCGGGGCGATGGGGATGACGGCGGTGGGCCGCGCGGCGGGCGCGGTGGTGGAGGAAGTCCGCGACCAGTTCCGCAACAATCCCGGGATCATGGCAGGCACCAGCCGCCCCGATTATGCCCGCACCGTCGACCTGGTGACCAAGGCGGCGATCGCCGAGATGATCGTGCCCTCGCTGCTGCCGGTGCTCTCACCGATCGCGGTCTATTTCATCATCACTTTGGTGGCGGGCCAGGCCGAGGGCTTCGCGGCGCTCGGCGCGATGCTGCTGGGGGTGATCGTCTCGGGCCTGTTCGTCGCCATCTCGATGACCTCGGGCGGCGGCGCGTGGGACAATGCCAAGAAGTACATCGAGGACGGCAATCACGGCGGCAAGGGCAGCGACGCCCACAAGGCCGCGGTGACCGGCGACACGGTGGGCGATCCCTACAAGGACACCGCCGGCCCGGCGGTGAACCCGATGATCAAGATCACCAATATCGTCGCGCTGCTGCTACTGGCGGCGCTGGCGGCGGGGTGAGGGGGGCGGGTTAACCGTATGAACATCAAGCGGCGGTGGGGCACCAACGGGTGTCTCACCGCCCTTTTCTTGCGCCTGGTAGAGCAGCAGGATGGCTTGCCCTCGTGCCAGAGCGGCCCAATACCGCACGGCTTGTCCGCGAAAGTTCTTGATCCGGAGCATTGATGTGAGCGTCACGTTGCCCAGGCATGAAGATTTGATGCTACCCACGTTAAAAGTGCTCGACGAACTGGGCGGCTCCGGCTCGAATGACGAGATCAACGATGCAGTGATTGCCGGGCAAGGTTTCAGTCAAGCTCAGCTCGACGTTGTTTACGAGAAGAGCGGGGCACCGGTCCTTGTGGACCGCCTCTCCTGGGCGCGAAGCTATCTGAAGATGCCCGGCTTCCTCGCAAGCGCTGGGCGGGGCGTCTGGGTGTTGACCGATGCGGGCCGCGAAGCGCTGTCCCTGAACGCGGATCAGCTCCGCAAGAAAGTGAACGAGGCTTATCGGCGCTTGAATGCCGAGCGGCAGAAAAAGTCCGCGATCGACAATGCCGAAGCACACAAGGCCGAGGATGAAGCCGACTGGTCCGACCGGCTGCTCGCCAAGCTCAAATCAATCGAACCCGCTGCGTTCGAGCGGCTCGCGCAGCGGCTGTTGCGTGAGAGCGGCTTTGTGAAGGTGGAGGTGACCGGCAAGGCCGGTGATGGCGGCATCGATGGAGTGGGCGTGCTGCGGATGAACCTCATCTCGTTCCAGGTACTGTTCCAGTGCAAGCGCTATGCTGGCTCAGTCTCGGCGGGCACGGTGCGGGATTTTCGCGGCGCGATGCAGGGCCGGGCGGACAAGGGGCTGATCATCACCACGGGCACTTTCACGACCGACGCCAAGCGCGAGGCGACACGCGACGGGGCGCCGGCGATCGATTTGGTCGACGGCGAACTGCTCTGCCAGCTGCTTAAGGAACGCGGCTTGGGCGTTACCGTGCGGCAGGTCGTCGTCGAGGAGGTCGACATCGACGCCGGGTTCTTCGACGGGCTGTAGCACGGGACAACTGCCACCCCCGCTTTCCTTTTCCCCCCGCCTGGGCTATGGCCGCGCCCAATTTTCCTGACATTGTAAAGAGGGTTGTTTGGCCAAGGAAGAATTGCTCGAAATGCGCGGCACGGTGGTGGAACTGCTGCCCAATGCCATGTTCCGCGTCCGCCTCGAAAATGATCACGAAATCCTCGGCCATACCGCCGGCAAGATGCGCAAGAACCGCATCCGCGTGCTGGTGGGCGACGATGTGCTCGTGGAACTCACGCCCTATGATCTCACCAAGGGGCGCATCACCTATCGCTTCAAGTAAGTGGCGCTGATCCTCGCTTCCACCTCGCCGCGGCGGCGTGACTTGCTCGCGCGGCTGGGGGTGGTGCCCGATCGGATCGCCGCGCCCGATATCGACGAGAGCCCCGCGCGCGGCGAGCTACCCCGCGCCTATGCGCTGCGCCTCGCCGAGGCCAAGGCTCGCGCGGTGGCGTGCGATCCCGGTGACGTGGTGATCGCGGGCGACACGACGATCGCGCTGGGCCGCCGCATCCTGCCGCCCGCCGAAACCGAAGCGGTGCAGCGCGAGCTGCTGGGTCTCCTCTCCGGCCGGCGCCACCACTGCCTCGCGGCGGTGTGCGTGATCGATGGCGTGGGCACGGCGCGGCTGCGGCTCGCTGATACCGTCGTCACCTTCAAGCGGCTGTCAGCCGACGAGATCGACGCCTATGTCGCCTGCGGCGAAGGGCTGGGCAAGGCGGGCGGCTATGCCATCCAGGGGCGCGCGGAAGCGCTGGTGAAGCGTCTCGCCGGCAGCCATTCGGGCGTGATCGGCCTGCCGCTTTACGAAACCCGCGCGCTGCTTCGCACCGCCGGCGTGCCGCTTGGCTAAGTGGCTCTATGAAGACGGCATCGGCGAGGCGCGCGCGGCGCTGATCGATGAGGGCCGCATCCTGAAGGCGCGGATCGAGCGGCCGGGGCTCGGCCCGCGCGCCGGAGCTGTGGTCGCGGCGCGCTATGCCGCGCAGTGGAGCGGGGGCGGCAGCTTCATGCTGGCGGACGGGCTGGAAGCCTATGTCGAGGGCGTGCCCCGCGCGCTCAGTCCGGGCAGCACGGCGCGGCTCGAAATCCTGCGCCAGCACAGCCCGCGCGGTGGGCGGGCGAAGCGGATCAAGGCGCGGATCGTGCACCCCGACATCCCCTTGAGCGACGGGCCGAGCCTCGCCGAGGCGATCGCCGCCACCCCCTGGCCGGTGCGGATGCTGCGCGCGGTCGATGCCGATGCGCTCGAGGAAGCCGGCTGGAGCGAACTGCTCGAAGAGGCGCGCACCGGCCTGGTCGACATCCCCGGCGGACGGCTCACCATCGAGCTCACCGAGGCGATGACGGTGATCGATGTCGATGGGGGCGGGGATGCCGAGAAGCTCGCGGTGGCGGGCGCGCGCGCGGCGGCCGAGGCGATCGAGCGGCTGAACCTCGCCGGCTCGATCGCGATCGACCTGCCGACCGCGAATAGCAAGGCGGCGCGGCTCGCGGCGGCCGAGGCGTTCGACGCGGCGATGCTGAGCAAGGTCGAGCGGACGGCGGTGAACGGCTTCGGCTTGCTCCATGTCGTGATGAGGAAGCGCCGCCCCTCGCTGATCGAGCTGATCCAGGGTGAACCCGCGCGTAGCGAGGCGCTCGCGCTCTATCGCCGGGCGGAGCGCGAGCCGCTGCCGGGGTCGATCGTCTTCACCGCCAACCCCGCGACCGCCGCCGGACGCGCGGCGGAAGACGCCGAGCTCGCCCGGCGGCGCGGAACGCCGGTGCGCTGGCACGCCGACGCGACGCCCATTGGTCACGGCAGCGTGAACCGGGTGATCGAGACGGGCGTTGCCGCGATGCCCGCGCGACCTATGGAAGACAATGATGGCTGATCCCCGCTGCCCGATCTGCGAGCGCCCGACCGATCCCGCCTTCCGCCCCTTTTGCAGCAGGGGCTGCAAGGATCGCGATCTGTTGCAATGGCTTGGCGAGGGGTATCGCTTGCCCGGCCGCCCGACTCCGCCAGGCATGAATCCCGGGCTGGACAGCGCGGAGGAAGGCGACTAAGAGGCCCGCTCTTGCCGCGACCCGGCAGCGCCCAAGTAGCTCAGTTGGTAGAGCATGCGACTGAAAATCGCAGTGTCGGTGGTTCGATCCCGCCCTTGGGCACCATCCCCTTCCCGCTGACCCAAGCCCCGCTTATGCTGGGCGGCGATGGCCGATACGCTGACGATCGATATTGATGGCTGGGAAGGGCCGCTCGACCTGCTGCTCGCGCTTGCCCGCACGCAGAAGGTCGATCTGCGCGCGATTTCGATTCTTCAGCTGGTCGAGCAATATCTGGATTTCATCGAGCGCGCCCGCGCGCTGCAGCTTGAGGTCGCGGCCGATTATCTGGTGATGGCGGCCTGGCTCGCTTACCTGAAATCGGCGCTGCTGCTGCCGCGCGACCCCGAGCAGGAGCCGAGCCCGGATGAGCTCGCGCTGCGGCTGCAATTGCGGCTCGAACGGTTGGAGGCGATGCGCGAGGCGGGCGGGCGGCTGATGGCGGGCGACCGGCTGGGCCGCGACGTGTTCCGCCGGGGCGCGCCCGAAGGCTTGCGGGTACGGCGCAAGGCGGCGTGGCAGGCCGAGCTTTACGAGCTGATCGCGGCCTATGGCCAGGTCTCGGCGCGGACCCGGCCGGTGATGCACGTCGTCGCCAACCGCCCGGTGATGACGCTGGAAACCGCGCTCGATCGGCTGCGCGACATGATCGGCCTCACTCCCGATTGGCGCGCGCTCCAGGCGTTCCTGCCCGCGGGCGTGAGCGAGCCGTTCCGCCGATCGGCGCTTGCCTCGTCGTTCGTCGCCGCGCTCGAACTCGCGCGGCAGGGCAAGGTCGAGCTGCGCCAGCATGAGCCGTTCGCGCCGCTTTATCTGCGGGGTCCGGCATGACCGATTCCTTCGTCCGCGCTGTTGAAGCAGTGCTGTTCGCCGCCGACGCGCCGCTCACCGTCGAGGCGATCCGCGCCCATGCCGGGGAGGGGGATGTGCGCGCCGCGCTCGACGCGATCGCCGCGCACCATGCCGGGCGCGGCTTCGAGCTCGTGCGGCGGGGCGAGCGCTGGCATTTCCAGACCGCGGGCGATCTCGCGCATCTGCTCCGCCGCGATCGCGAGGAAGTGAAGAAGCTCAGTCGCGCGGCGATCGAGACGCTGGCGATCATCGCCTATCACGAGCCCGTCACCCGCGCCGAGATCGAGGCGATTCGCGGCGTCGCCATCTCCAAGGGCACGCTCGACGTGCTGATGGAGGCGCTATGGGTGCGCCCCGCTGGGCGGCGCGAGAGCCCGGGGCGACCGCTGACTTACGCCACCACTCCGGAATTCCTCGCCCATTTCGGCCTTGCCAGCCGGCGCGATCTGCCTGGGATCGACGATCTGCGCGCCGCTGGCCTGCTCGACCCGATTGATCTCGCGCTTGAACGGATCGAGGTGGCAAAGGACGGTGAAGACGACTAGATAGGCGCCACTTCGGCTTTTGGAGACAAGCGATGGGTGGTTTCAGCCTGATGCACTGGCTGCTGTTTGGCGGCGTCGCGATTCTGGTGCTCGGTGGCGGTCGTTTCTCGGCGATGATGGGCGATGTCGCCAAGGGCGTGAAGCAGTTCAAGAAGGGCCTTGCCGAGGAAGATGAGGCCAAGCCCGCGCAGATCGACGCCAAGGAAGCGCCCGCGCCCAAGGATTGACCTTGTTCGGTATCGATTCCTCCGAACTGCTGCTGGTCGCGATCGTCGCGCTGGTGGTGATCGGCCCCAAGGATTTGCCCCGGGTAATGCGGCTCGTCGGCCAATGGGTCGCCCGGGCGCGCGGTGCCGTGCGCCAGTTTCGCGAGGGGTTCGACCAGATGCTGCGCGAGGCCGAGCTGAAGGAGCTCGAGGCCAAATGGGCAGCCGAGAATGAGCGGATCATGCAGCAATTCCCGGCGGGCCAGCCGGCGATGCTCGCCGGAGCCGATCCCGCCGATGCGCCGCCGGTGATGACGCCGCAACCCGTTGTCTGGACGCCGCCCGCACCCGCTTACGACGCGCCGAGCGACGACGATATCGCCGTCGCCGAAGGCATCCCCAGCGAGCCGAAGCCATGAACGCTGAGCCGCTCGACGAGATCGAGGCCAGCCGCGCGCCACTGATCGAGCATCTGGTCGAGCTGCGCCGGCGGCTGATTTATTGCCTGCTCGCGGTGGCGATCGCCTTCGCCGGCTGTTTCGCCTTCGCGCGCGAGATTCTGGCGCTGCTTGTCCATCCGCTCGCGGTCGCGGGGCAGAAGGAGATCATCAACACCGATGTGTTCGGCGGCTTCTTCGTCCAGCTGAAAGTCGCGTTCTTCGCGGCGGTGATGATCGGATCGCCGGTGATCGCGAACCAGGTGTGGCAGTTCGTCGCCCCCGGTCTTTATCGCCAGGAGCGGCGCGCGCTGCTGCCGTTCCTGCTGGCGACCCCGGTGCTGTTCACGACCGGCGCGGCAATGGCTTATTATGTCGCGGTGCCGATCGCGCTTAAATTCCTGCTCGGCTTTCAGGGGGAATTGGGCGGGGTGGAGCAGCGCGCGCTGCCGGATGTGAACAGCTATCTGGGCTTCATCATGCAGTTCATGTTCGGCTTTGGCATTTCGTTCCTGCTGCCGGTGCTGCTGATGCTGTTGGAGCGCGCGGGGATTGTTACCCGGCGCCAGCTGATCCAGTTCCGTCGCTACGCGATCGTGCTCGCGGTTGGGATCGCGGCGGTCCTGACTCCGCCCGACATCGGATCGCAGCTGCTGCTCGCGGTGCCGCTGATTCTGCTCTACGAACTCGCGATCATCGGCATCTGGATCAGCGAGCGCGGGCGCGGGAAAGCCAAGGCCGAGGCGGCATAAGCGCAATTCGCCTGGTTATCGAAACTTGATGCCTGCCCTGGTCCGACCACCTCTTTCGAGCCATGCCGCCCCGCGGTGCCCGTCAGCCCGGCCGTGAGCCGGGGCCTCGTTGCTTTCTTCCGTCCAGAGAAAAGCGGGGCACCGGATCAAGACCGGGGTGACGCCGAAAGTGATGTGGGGCTTAGAGCAGATTGCCGCTACATCGATCCGCGTCGCCCCGGCGAAAGCCGTGGCTTGGCTGCCTTGCGCCAGAAAAACAGCAAGGCCCCGTGTCGAGCACGGGGCGACCCGTAATTTCTGCGGGCGACTCTAAAGGCCGACAAGCTGCTCCAGCCCTATTTCGCGCCGTCCGCCGTCTTGGCGACGGTGTCGCCCGCCGATTTAACGTCCTTGCCGACGCCTTCCACGGTGTTGCACGCGCCCAGCAACAGGCCGCTGGCCAGCAGGATGCCGCCGATGAATTTACGCATGATGTTTCTCCTTTGCCGCATTTTCCGCACCGACAATGCCGGGCGGGGGCAAAGCGTTCCCAGCGAGGCGAGCACGTCATCCATACCCCGCGAACGAAGCGCGGACGCAATAAGGCCCGGATGCGCAACCGGGGGGGAGGGGGTAAGCGCATCCGGGCCCATTTGGTGGATAGCGAGAGCGGGGGGGCAAAAATTCACTATCCGAAGCTGAAAACGGGCAGGCGCGAAGCTAGTTCCAAGCATCCGCCAAAAAATTCGCCCACCGCCGATTTTTCGTGTCAGCCGCGTCCGGTTACCGACACCAGGATTTCATAGGCCCCGCTTAGCGGTTCGTAATGGAGCTTGGAGTGTAGCTGGCGCGCCAGCCCCTCGATCACCCGGCCATAGCGTTCGGCGAGCAGATCGCGCAGCCGGTCGCCGTCCACCAGCGCCGGACTGCTGACGCGCAACAGCGCGCGGCCTTCCGTGCCGTCGGGGGCGGGGCGCAGCGATACGCGCAGCGCGGCGTCGGCCTGCACCATCATCGCCAGCTCGATCATTTCGGTCAGCAGGAACGCCATCGCGATCGCCATGTCCTGATTGGCGAGATAGCCGTCTATATCGAGAGTGATGGTGAGATGCGTATCCTCGGGCGCGGTCGCGCGGATGTTCGAGGCGAGGTCGCTCACCATCGTCCGCAGCTGCAGCCCGCGCGTTTCCTCCAGCTCGGCGAAGTGATTGCGGTGGACGACCGATAGCGCATCCACCCGCCGCTGGATCGAGGCATAGGCGCCGCGCGCCTCGCCGCTATGCGCGCCGCGCGCGTGCAGGTTGATCAGGCTGGAGATCACCTGAAGGTTGTTCTTCACCCGGTGGTGGACTTCGCGCGTCAGCTTGGTCTGGCGCACCAGCCCCTCGGCGAGCCCGGCCTCGTGCGCGACCACCGTCTGGCTGATCGCGCGGAAAGTGTCGCCCAGCTCGCGGATTTCCTGCGCGGCGGCGTCGGCGGGGGGCGTGATCACCTCGCCCGGGCGATAGGCCGCGACCTCGCGGCGGAGCGTGCGCAATGGGCGGATGAGCAGCGCATCGACCACGAACCAGCCAATCACCGCGGCCGCCACCCACATCAGCACCGGCAGCAGCATCGCGACGATCAACGGCGAGGTGATCGGCGCGCTGCGCACCGTCATCTCGAAGCTCAGATTATCGACGCCGACCGGCACGCTGAGCGATTCGGTGCGATCGAGCGGGCCAAGCCCCGCCAAGCCCTCCAGCGGCAGGCGATCATTGCCACGCGTCAGCACGGAGGAATAGGCGGGCAGGAAACCGCTTGGCCGGGCGATCTGGGCGAGCGCGTCGCCGCCGAACTGGGCGACCGCGTGCAGCCGCCCCGAAGGCGCGGTGAGGCCCAGCGCCAATCCGCGCGCGGGATCGATCGCGGCGCTGATCGGCCCGTCGCTTGGCGGGTAGACGATGCGCAGATCGGGGCGCCGCATCGAACTGCACAGCGGCTGGCCGTTGCCACCGACGATCGCGAAGCGCGCGCCGCTCGCCAACTGATCGGCGAATACACCCTGGACGCGGGCACAGCTCGGCGCGTCCTCAGGGTCCTGGTCGAGCGCGTTGAGCGCGACGCGGATCGCGGTCATGTCGCCCACCAGCTCGATCCCGAGCGCGCGCGCGCTTTCGCTCGCCGCCACGCGCAGCCGGGCGCGGGTCTCTGCGTCGGCGATACGGTTGCTCTGCATCGCCGCCAGCAGCGCGATCAGCGCGAGCGGCATCAGCGCCGCGGTAAGGATCAGGAACAGCTTGGCGCCCGTTGGCAGGGATGCGAAACGCCACCGCCGGGGATGCTGCGGCTCGGGCTCCGCGGCCATGGTCGAGCCTTAGTCGAGCTTGCCGAGCAGATCGAGCATTTCCGGCGGCACGGGCTCGTTCACGGCCTCCTGATAGGCCGCGCGCAGCGAATCGCCCACATCCTTGTGATCGCCGCGCGCCTTGGGCTTGCGCGGTGGCATTGGCGGCTGATTCGATCCGTGCTGATCGGCGTTCAAGAACCTCGTCCCCCAAGCGAGCCATGCCCCTGGAACGTATCGCTGGGGCGGGTGGCAACAAACGTCAAACTGGCCGGATACGCAACAAATGAAACACCGGCTTAGAGTGGTGAAACCAAAACCGGGCTCGATAGTTCCACCCCCAGTGCAAATTCTGCTGAGCGGCAGGGGGCGCACACAACCATTGCAATGGCCGGGCGGGGGGTGCAGTGTCGACTCGCTTCGTCGCGGCAGGGAGATACCCAGGATCATGTCGCTAGGACAACAACTTGCCCCGCATCTTCCGTTCCTGCGTCGCTATGGCCGCGCGCTGACCGGCAGCCAGTCGCAGGGGGACCGCTATGTCCGCGCCGCGCTGGAGGCGATCGTCGCCGCGCCCGATCAGTTCCCCCGCGATGTCGATCCCCGGCTGGGACTGTACCGCACCTTCCAGGCGATCTGGACATCCGCCAATCCCGACAACGCATCGGACGGCCCGGAGGTTCAAGACGCCGAGGCGATCGCGCGCGCCCGGCTTGCGCGGATGACGCCGCTCTCGCGCCAGGCGCTGCTGCTTACCGCGATGGAAGGCTTCACCCCCGAGGACGCCGGCTATCTGATCGGCGTCGCCCCCGACGAGGTGGAGGATCTGGTCGCGGAGGCGCTGTCGGAGATCGAGAAGCAGACCCGCGCGCGCGTGCTGATCATCGAGGACGAGCCGATCATCGCGATGGACATCGAAACCATCGTCCGCGACCTGGGCCATGACGTGACCGGGGTCGCGATAACGCGCGACGAGGCGGTCGCGCTCGCGATGGAGGACCGCCCGGGGCTCGTACTCGCCGACATTCAGCTCGCCGACGACAGTTCGGGGATCGACGCGGTGAAGGACATATTGGCGGAGTTTCAGGTGCCGGTGATCTTCATCACCGCTTTCCCGGAGCGGCTGCTGACGGGCGAGCGGCCCGAACCGACCTTCCTGATCACCAAGCCGTTCCAGCGATCGACGGTGAAGGCGGCGATCAGCCAGGCGCTGTTCTTCGACGAGGCCACGCTGCCGGCGGTGTGATCCAAGCCACCGAAAAAGCGGGGGAAACGCAAAGTTCCCACGCTTACGGAGCCAAAACGGCAATGGCGCGTTGGGGTGGGCATGGCTGATCCCCGTGACGAAACCCGGCTCAACGCCACCCGCGCCCGCGCCGGCGCGACGCCGCACATGACGCGCTACATC
The DNA here is from genome assembly GCF_019746665.1 of Sphingomonas sp. GTDB lineage: Bacteria > Pseudomonadota > Alphaproteobacteria > Sphingomonadales > Sphingomonadaceae > Sphingomonas. Next base: position 55,240 of record NZ_JAIERS010000008.1, read on the forward strand.
TTGGCGATTTCGCTCGTGTTGATCGTGGTCGCGTTTGGCGCCTTGTTCTGGGCGGGCAGCCGCTGATGGTGCTGCTTGCCGATGCGACGCCGGACCGCCGATCGGTCGATGACGGAGACTGCGTGACCGAAACTTCCTCGCCCCCTGCCGAAACCCCGCCCGACGGCGAGCGCATCGCGCTGTCCGATGTCGAGTTCAAGGCGCAGCTCGCACAGGTGATCCCGCATCTGCGCGCGTTCGGCCGTTCGGTTTCGGGCAGCCGCGATCTCGCCGACGACCTGGTGCAGGAAACGCTGATGAAGGCGTGGGCGGCGCGCAAGCGCTTCCAGGCCGGCACCAACATGCGCGCCTGGACCTTCATCATCCTGCGCAACCTGTATCTCTCGCAAATGCGACGCTCGCGCTTTCGCGGCGAGTGGGATGATCTGGTCGCCGACCGCATCCTCGCCGCGCCGGCGGGGCAAGACAAGCAGGTGGAACTCGGCGACATGCAACGCGCGCTGATGCACCTGCCGCAGCCACAGCGCGAAGCGCTGATCCTGGTAGGCGCGGGCGGCTTTGCCTATGAGGAAGCCGCCGAGATTTGCGGCGTCGCGGTGGGCACGATCAAGAGTCGCGTCGCGCGTGGACGGGTCGCGCTGGAGGCATTGCTGTCGGGCGGGATGCTGTCGTCGCGCCGCAGCCATCAAAACCCCAACGGCCGCTCGGCGCTCGACACGATCATGAACGATGTCGATGAGTTGAGCCGGGATCGGTGAGCGATCGGTTTTCACCTCCCGCGCGGCAAGTGTTGGATGGGATGCGCTTTGTGTCCGCTCCTTATCTTCCTGCCTTCCCCGGCGAAGGCCGGGGTCCAGCAGGGCGGCGATTGATGCGGCGCGCTCCCCCTGCGATCGGAGAATACTGGACCCCGGCCTTCGCCGGGGAAGAAGGGTTTGATCGTATGTGCAAGCACTTGCCAATCAAGGGGTGCACGCCAGCATCAGCGACTTAGACTTTAGCAGGTTGGCTGATCCGGCCTGCGTCGCTAGGGCCGGGGTCTGCTACAGGCTCCCGTGACGACCCATCTTAAGTGGCGCCGCGCTCAGGCGTTCGGTCCGCTGTGTTTGTCGAGTTCGCGGAGCATCGCCGCGAAATCTTCGGGCATCTCCTGGTTCACGTCATAAGCCGCGTTGAGCGCGAAAGCGACGCTGTCGCCGGCGCGCGGGGCGCGCAGCGTCACCGCGGCCGGCTGGCGCTGCTCGTTCAACTTATATCGCATGGTCGACATGATGCGCATAACGGCCTAATGACGGTTTTGTTGCCGCCGCAAGCGCTTGGCTTAAGCTGCTAATACGCGATTTATCGTGGGGAGTGTTCCAGTCGCCGCAGGATAGGCAAAAACTTGCCGCCGCGCTAGACCGAGCCGAGCGGTATTCGCCCTTCCTTGCGCAACTCATCGCGCGCGAGCGGGCGTTGGTCGCAAAGCTGGCAGAGGGCGCGCTTCCTTCCCCCGCCGCGCTGCGCGACACCGACGACTCGTTACCCATTGCCACCCGGTTGCGGATCGAGCGCCGCCGCCAGGCATTGAGCGTCGCGATTGGCGATCTGGCGGGCGTGCTGGACCTGAGCGCCGTCACCCGGCAGCTCACGGACTTCGCCGATTACGCGCTCGACGCCGCGATCCGCGCCGCGCTGATCGAGCGCGCGCCGGGCGACGAGCCGCGCGGGCTGGTCGGCATCGCGCTCGGCAAGCAGGGCAGCCGCGAGCTGAACTATTCGTCGGACATCGATCCGCTGCTGCTGTTCGATCCCGCCACGCTCCCGCGCCGCCCGCGCGAGGCGCCTGAAGAGGCGGCGGTGCGGATCGGGCGGCGGGTGATCGAGCTGCTCCAGGCGCGCGACGCTGATGGCTATGTGCTGCGCGTCGATCTACGGCTGCGGCCAAGCCCCGAGGTGACGCCGATCGTGCTGCCGGTGGAAGCGGCGATCTCGCACTATGAGTCCGCCGCGCTGCCCTGGGAACGCGCCGCCTTCATCCGCGCGCGCGTGGCGGCGGGCGACCAGCCGCTCGGCGACTATTTTCTTGCCGCGATCCGATCGTTCGTGTGGCGGCGCAGCCTCGATTTCGGCGCGGTGCGCGAGATCCGCTCGATCTCGCAGCGCATTCGCGATCACCATGCCCAGGGGCAGGCGTTCGGCCCGGGCTATGACCTGAAGCGCGGGCGCGGCGGCATCCGCGAGTGCGAGTTCTTCGCGCAGATCCACCAGCTGATCCATGGCGGCCGCGAGCCGGCGGTACGCGCGCCGGCGACCCGCGACGCGCTGGCGGCGCTCTCCCAACGTGGCTTCATCGATGCGGGCGACGCCGCCGCGCTGAGTGATGCCTATACGCTGCTCCGCACCATCGAGCACCGTGTGCAGATGATCGACGACCGCCAGACGCATACCCTGCCCGCAGGCGAAGCGCTCGATAATGTCGCAAGGTTGCACGGGCTTGAGGACGGCGCGGCGTTGCTCGCGCAGCTCGCGCCGCCCGTCGAGCGCACGGCGGCGATCTATGCGAGCCTCGAGCCCGAGGCGCCCGCCGGCCTGCCGATCGACCGCGACCAGCTCGCCGGGGCGATGGCCGAGCTGGGGTTCGGCGATCATGCCGCGCTCGCCGCCGATCGCGTCGCGCGCTGGCGCGGCGGCACTTATCCGGCGCTGCGCAGCGCCGCCGCGCAAGCCGCGCTCGAAGCCGCGCTCCCCGCGCTCGCCAAGGCATTGGGGGCGGCGCCTGATCCGGCGGGGGCGGTGCTGCGGCTCGACGACATGCTCGCCGGGCTGCCGAGCGCGCTCAACCTGTTCCGCCTGCTGGAGGCCCAACCGGGGCTCGCGCAATTGCTGGGGACGATCCTGAGCCATGCGCCGCCGCTTGCCGAGGCGCTGGGGCGCCGCCCGGCGCTGCTCGACGGGCTGATCGACGCGACCGCGCTCGATCCGCTGGGGAGCGTGGCCGATCTCGTCGCGCAACTCCGTCCCGCCGAGCCGCTCGCCTATGAGGCGTTGCTCGATCACCTCCGCGCTGGGGTCAACGAACGGCGCTTCGCGCTTGGCGCGCAACTGGTCGCGGCGAGCAGCGATCCGCTCGAAATCGCCGGCGGCTATGCCCGGCTCGCCGAGGCGGCGATCGAGGTGGCGGCGGCGGCGAGCGTCGCCGAATTCGCCAAGCGCCACGGCCAGGTGCCGGGCAGCGAACTGGTGATCCTGGCGCTGGGGCGGCTCGGCGGCGGGCTGCTGACTCATGCGTCGGACCTCGACCTGGTCTATCTCTTTACCGGCGATCACCTGGCGGAATCGGATGGCGAGAAGCCGCTCGGCGCGGTGCTCTATTACAACCGGCTGGCGCAGCGGGTGAGCGCCGCGCTCTCGGTCCCGACCCCGGCGGGGGCGCTGTATGAGATCGACACCCGCTTGCGTCCCTCGGGCGCCCAGGGGCCGCTGGTGGTGTCGCTCGCCGGCTTCGCCGCCTATCAGCGCGGCGAGGCGTGGACGTGGGAACATATGGCGCTGGCGCGGGCGCGGGCGGTGTTCGGATCGCCCGGCGCGCGCGCGGCGGTGGCTGGGGAGATCGCGGCGGTGCTCGGCGGTGCCCGGCCAGGGCGCGACATTGCCGCGGATGCGCGCGCGATGCGCGCCGAGATTGCTCGCCACAAGCCCCCCGCCGGCCCGCTCGACGTGAAGCTGCTCCCCGGCGGCCTGGTCGATCTCGAGTTCGCGGTGCATGTGACGCAGCTCGTCCACCGCACTGGCTTCGACCCTGATTTACGCAACGCGATCAAGCATTTGGCGGGCGAGGGGCTGCTGCCGCCGACGCTGGGGGCGGCGCATGATTTCTTCACCCGGCTGCTCGTCGCGATGCGCCTGATCGCCCCGGGCGGGCATTTGCCCGGCCCGGCGAGCTGCGCGCTGCTCGCGCAAGTGCTCCAGATGTCGGGCTGCGACCAGGTGGTTGCGCGGGTCGAGGCGCTGCGGCAGGAGATCGCAACGCTCTGGCATGCAATCGGAAAGGTGGAAGATGGCGCTCACTGAAGGCGAGATGATCCCCGACCTCACATTGGTCGACAGCGGCGGTAACACGATCAAGTTGCGCGATTTCGTCGGGCGGAAGCTGGTGCTGTACTTCTATCCCAAGGACGATACCTCGGGCTGTACCAAGGAAGCGCAGGATTTCAGCCAGCACCGCGCGGCGTTCGACGCGGCCGGCGTGCGGCTGCTTGGCGTGTCGAAGGACTCGCCGGATAAGCACCGGAAATTCATCGACAAATACGCGCTCACCGTGCCGCTCGCGAGCGACGAGCCGGGCACCGTGCTGGAGGCGTTCGGCGCCTGGGTCGAAAAATCGATGTACGGCAAGAAATATATGGGGATCGAGCGCTCCACCTTCCTGTTCGGCGCCGATGGCCGGCTGGCGCGCGCCTGGCCCAAGGTAAAGGTGCCGGGCCATGCCGCGGCGGTGCTGGAGGCGGCGACCGCGCTCGGCTGAGCGGCGAATCGCTGCCCCGGAGTCCTACGGGCGTAACGGTCTCGCCCGGTTGCGAATTTGCGACGCTTGAACGACTCATCGCGCGACGGGAGCAGCCCGCCCTGCTATTGTGGCGGCGCTATTGCCGAAATACGCCCAGTTGGCCCAAGACCCGATCGCCGGACCGGAGGGAGGGGCTGACGGACCGGCAGTAACGAACGTGGGCAGCGTTCGTTCATCGCAGGCATTGGGGTTTCATGATCGCTATTGATACGGCTCGGCTGAAGCAGGTCGCGGCGCATGTCGCGCAGAACTTCAAGACCCGCGATTTCATCTTCCATGATGGCCGCGCGCTGCGCCGCTTCAGCATCGCGGGCCGTACCCAGGCGGCGCTCGCGGGGGTCGCGACTTTGAGCCTGTGCTTCACTGCTTATGGGGTCGCCCATGCCGGCGCTGCGGCGGCGTCGATCGTCGGGCTTACCCCGCAAGCGGCGCCCGAAAGCGCCGAGGCCAAGCTGGCTCGCTTGCAGACCAAGGTCGCGGCGATGCAGGCGCAGGTCGCGACGATCAAGCAGGCGGCGCAGATCCAGGCGCAGCGGGTCGAGGAGCGTCAGGCGCTGATCGCCGCGGTGCTGGCGGGCGATGGCAGCGCCAAGCTCGCGCTCAACGCGCCGGCGCTCGATGCCCATGCGGCGCGCGTCGCCGGCGATGTCGTCGCGCCGCTCACCAAGGTTGAAGCGCATCAGCGCCAGCTCGCCGCCAAGGCGCGGGAGCTTGCCGAGCGTCGCTACGCGCTGGCGACGGCGCATTTCCGCAAGCTCGGCCTTTCGCCCGAACGCTTCGTGCGCGGCGGGCAGGGCGGCCCCTATGAGCCGGTCGCGACCACCGGCACCACCGACGCCAATGCCGATGCGCAGTTCCGTTCGCTGTTCCTCACCTGGAAAAAGCTGGAAACGCTGGAAAAGGCGGTGATCGCGATCCCCGCGAGCCAGCCGGTGCCGAAGGTGAATTTCAGCAGCTATTATGGCGTGCGCAGCGATCCGTTTCGCGGCACCGCCGCGATGCACGCCGGGGTCGACATTCCGGGCTCGGTCGGCACGCCGATCTACGCGACCGCCGATGGCATCGTCAGCCGCGCCGAGCGTTCGGGTGGCTATGGCAATCTGATCGAGGTCAATCACGGCCGCGGTATCGCGACGCGCTATGGCCATTTGTCGAAGATCATCGTCGCGCCCAACACCCGCGTCACGCGCGGCCAGCTGATCGGGCTGATGGGCTCGACCGGCCGCTCGACCGGCAGTCATCTGCACTATGAAGTGCGGATCGACGGCCAGGCGGTGAACCCGATGCCATTCCTGCAGACGGTCGATTATCTGAAGGGCCGCACCCCGGTCGAGCATCCGCTGGTCGAGGGCGGGACCGACGCCGCCAACTGAGTTGCGCGCGCGGCCCCGGCGTCCTATTTTCGCAGGCATGACCGACGTTACCTTCACCGAGGCCGCCGCTGCTCGTGTCGCCTGGATCGCCGAGCGCCAGGGCAAGCCCGCGATTCTGCGCCTGTCGGTGGAAGGCGGGGGCTGTTCGGGCTTTCAATATCGCTTCGGTCTGGCCGATGCGCCCGAGGCGGACGACGTGATCGTCGAGGCGGGGCCGGCGCGGCTGGTGGTCGATAGCATGAGCCTAGATCTGGTGCGCGGCGCCGAGGTGGATTTCGTCGACAATCTGGGCGGCGCGCACTTCAAGGTCGCGAACCCGATGGCGGCCGCCGGGTGCGGTTGCGGCAGTAGCTTCGCGATCTGATCCGCGCTTGAAGATCGTCAGCTATAATCTGAACGGCATCAAGGCGCGGCTGCCGCGCCTGATCGAGTATCTTACCGAGCAGCAGCCCGATATTGTCTGCCTGCAAGAGCTGAAATCGGCGGACGAGGGCCTGCCGATCGCCGAGGTCGAAGCCGCCGGCTATCACGGCGTGTGGCACGGGCAGAAGGGGTTCAACGGCGTCGCGATCCTCGCGCGCGGGGCGGCGCCGGTCGAGCGCCAGCGGGGTCTCGCGGGCGAGAGCGAGGACGATCATAGCCGCTATATCGAGGCCGAGGTGAGCGGGGTGATCGTCGCTTCGATTTATCTGCCCAATGGCAATCCGGTGCCGGGGCCGAAATTCGATTATAAGCTGCGCTGGATCGACCGCCTCCGCGCCCGCGCGCGCGACCTGCTCGCCGAGGAGCGGCCGGTGGTGCTGGCGGGTGATTACAATGTGATCCCCAATGACGATGATACCTTTTCGGTGCGCGCGATGGCGGACGACGCGCTGATGCAGCCTGAAAGCCGTGCCGGGTTCCGTGCGCTCGTCGCGCAAGGCTGGACCGATGCGCTGCGCACCCGCCACCCGCGCGGCGGGGTATGGACTTTCTGGGACTATCAGGCCGGCGCCTGGCAGCGCGACGCGGGCTTCCGCATCGATCATCTGCTGCTCAGCCCGCAAGCCGCCGACCGGCTGGTCGATGCCGGCGTCGACAAGGAGTATCGCGGTCGCGAGAAGGCGAGCGACCATGCCCCCACCTGGGTGCGCCTGCGCGGTTAGGCTCTCTGCCGTATTATTGGCGTAATACGCTAGCTATTGGCCGTTACCGCCAAGATAACTCGTGCTCAAGTTAAAGAAAACATAGATATATCAATCATCTAAGTGATTGGCACGGGTAATGCACTACTCCCGATATGGCCGATACCGGTCATTGGTTTGGGAGGTTTTTATGATCGCCAAATTTGTGATCGTCGGGGCGGTCGGCGCGCTCGCGCTGGCGGTGCCGGCGTCCGCACGCAGTCCGCATCCGCTCGCCCCGCCCGATCCCGGCGCCGAGCGGCTCGCCGTCGCGCTGAAGCACGATGCGCGTGGTCAGCCCCTCTACTGCTATCGCTTCACGCCCCCGGCCAAGCTCGTCGCGCGCGAGCTGTGCCGCACCCGCCAGGGCTGGTCGGCCTGGGGCGTCGATGTCGATCGCCAATAAGCGGGCCTAACCGCACCCGATCCCTGACCCTTCGCGGTCGGGCAAGGCCGCACCCCAAGTGACCCACAATGTCTTGAGTAAGCAGGAGAAGCCAAATGCGTATTCATCGTGTGATCGGTAGCGCGAGCGCCGCGCTCGTCTCGGGCCTGCTCGTCGCCAGCATCAACCCCGCCGCCGCCAAGCCCCGTCCGGAGCCGGCCCCCGCCGCGCAATCGACCGACGAGGCGAAGCCGGCGACCACCGACCGCCGTCGCTATTGCCTGATGGCGGAGCGGACGGGCAGCCGCATCCTCGAAAAAGTCTGCAAGACCCGCGCCGAATGGGACCTCGAAGAAGGCGCCCACATCAACTATCCGAAGGAATAAGCGCCCGCGCCCGCTCCCGAACCGGCGGGGGCGGGCGCTACAGCGGCTTGGCGTAGATCTGGTAGACGCGGTTGACCTTGCTATCGATCGCATCGGCGATCGCGTTCATCCCCTGATTGTCGTCGAGCACCCAGCCGATCTCGCCGCGCGTCGCGCCGTAATGGGTGACCGATGCGCGGCGGATATATTCGATCATCATGAAAGCGAGCTGGCTCGCCAGGCGCGATGCCTGCAGCTTCTTCACCACGCCCATCAGCGGCACGCGCATCGTCCGCACCTTTGGCCGACGCAGCCACAGCAGCAGCTTGGCCCAGCCGAACGGGAGGAGATTGCCTTTCAGGGGTTTGATCACCTCGTTCAGGTCGGGCAGCGTGATCATGAAGGCGACCGGCTCGCCGTCCAGCTCTGCGATGCGGATCAGGTCGTTGAACACGATGGGTTTGAGCTTCTTGCCGACATCGGCGATCTCGGGCGGGGTGAGGGGGACGAAGCCCCAGTTATCCGACCAGGCATCGTTCAAGATCGAAAGGATGATCGCCGCTTCCTCGTCGAACTTGTTCTTAGTCACCTCGCGGATGCGGATGCGTGCGTTCTTTTCGCCCGCCGCGACGATGCGCTGAACGATCGGGGGGAACTCTTTGCTGATGTCCAGCTCATAGGTCATCAGCTTCTTGGCCGGGGCATATCCCGCCGCCTCGATCCAACCCTGATAGCGCGGCAGATGGTGCCCCATCATGATCGTTGGTGGATGGTCATGCCCCTGGACCAGCAGCCCCGGTTCCTCCCAGATCGACATGCTCACCGGGCCGAGCGCGCGCGTCATGCCCTGGCCGCGCAGCCAATCCTCGGCGGCGGCGATCAACTGATGCGCGGTCGCTTCATCCTCGGCGTCGAGATGCCCCCAAAGGCCGGTGCCCGGCCCAAACCCGCCCTCGGCCGGCATTTCCAGCGCGAGCGTATCGATATGCGCCGAGATCCGCCCCACGTCGCGGCCATCGCGGCGGGCCAGGAACAATTGCGCCTTGGCATGGCTGAACCAGCCGTTCTTCTCGGGCGTCACCAGTTCCAGCGCCTCGCTCTTCAGCGGCGGCACCCAGTTGGGATCGCCGCCGTTCAGGCGATACGCCAGCGCGACGAACGCCTTGCGATCGGCGGCGCTGGTAACAAGGTGCAGCACGGCGGGGCTGGACAAGGCATTGGCTCCTATCGGTTATCCGCGCGTTCCTAGCCAGTGGTACGCCTGATGGCGAGGGGGCATGGCTGCCACGCTGCGGCCACGATTTTCAGCAAGAGCGTTCACCATGGCAACCAGTTTCACCTTCGCCCGCCAACAGGCCTATGCCCGCGTCGCGCGCGCGCCGATCGCCGACGACATGGCGATGCTGCGCACCGCCGCCGAGCTTTCGCGCGATCTCCACACGCCGAGCCCGCGCCATTATTGGACCGATCTGCTGCTGTCCGCGGGGCTCGGCTGGGGCGCGCTCGTCGCCGCGATTCTGGCACCGAGCGTCGGTCTGGCGCTGGTGGCGGGGGTGGTCGCCGCGCTCGCCCTATACCGCGCGGAAATGTTCATCCACGAGGTGAGCCACATCAAGCACAGCGCGTTGCCGGGTTTCCGCGCGGGTTATAACCTGCTGGTCGGCGTGCCGCTGATGACGCCGAGCTTCATGTACGAAGGCGTCCATAACCAGCACCACGCCAAGACCCGCTATGGCACGGTCGACGATCCGGAATATCTGCCGCTCGCCTCGATGAAGCCGTGGACGCTGCCGCTGTTCCTGGGCGCGGCGATGCTCGCGCCGATCGCGTTCCTGTTCCGCTCGGCGGTGCTGGTGCCGCTGTCGCTGGTCGTGCCGGGCTTGCGCGTGCTGCTGGAGGAGCGCTGGTCGAGTCTGGCGATCAATCCGCAATTCCGCCGCCGCATCCCGGAAGGGGAGGCGCGCGCGCTGTGGCTGCGGCTGGAAGCGGTGACCTCGCTCTGGGCGCTGACGCTGATCGCGCTGGTCGCGAGCGGGGTGGTGCCGCTGAAGGCGTTCCTGATCTTCCTCGCGGTGGTTTCGGTGATCGCGGTCGTCAACCAGGTGCGTACCCTGGTCGCGCATCTGTGGGAGAATGAGGACGGCGCGGCGATGAGCGTGACGGCGCAATATCTCGACAGCGTCAACGTGCCGCCGCCGGCGCTGCTGCCGGTGCTGTGGGCGCCGGTCGGCCTGCGCTACCACGCGCTCCACCATCTGCTGCCCGGCGTGCCCTATCACGCGCTCGGCGAGGCGCATCGCCGCCTTTCGGCGGTGCTGGAGCCCGCCTCGCCCTATCACAAGGCGAGCTACAAGGGATTGCCGGGGCTGGTCGAGCGGCTGGTGAAGCGTACGATGCGCTGAGCCCGGCGACCCCTATTCCTCGGTCCGTACCAGCACCACCTCGCCGATCAGCAGGAACAGCAGGAACGGCGCCCAGGCCGCGAGCAGCGGCGGGTAGACGTTGAGGTTGCCCATCGCCAGCGCGAAATTGTCGGCGACGAAATAGAGGAAGCCGAGCATCATCCCGATCACCGCGCGCATGAACAGCCTGCCCGAGCGCGCGAGGCCGAACGCCGCGACCGCACCGAGCAGGGGCATCAGCACCGAAGACAGCGGCTTCGAAATCTTGTGCCACAAATCGCCTTCCAGCGCCTTTGTCGGCCGGCCGGCGGCCTTCAACGTCTCGATCGCGTCGTAAAGCTGCATGAACGACAGCCCGTCGGCATCGACCCGGGCGAGCATGAACTGATCCGGCCCAACGCCACGCGCGGCGATGATCGTGCCGAGCGATTGTTGCGCACCCGATTGCACATCGAACCGTGTCGCGCGCTCCAGCCGCCAGCCATCCTCCGCGCGCGTGCCGCTGGGCGCGCGGATCACGGCGATCAGCGCGCCGCCCTGCCGATCATAGATGGTGACATCGGTTAGTCGCACCGCGTCGCCACGGCCGTTGACCGCGCGAACGTGGATCAAGTCGTCCGATGTGCGCGCCCACACGTTGTTGCGGTCACCACGGTCGACCGGCAGCGGGCCATAGTCCACCCGCTTCCACTCGGCGAGCGTCGCCGACGCGCGGCTAACGACGCGGTCGTTGAACGCGAACGAAATCCCCGCGACCGCCAGCGCCGTGAGCAGCAGCGGCGCGAGCACCTGATGCGCCGACAGCCCCGACGCCTTCAACGCGATCACCTCGCTATTGGCGTTGAGCGTGCTGAGCGTGAAGATCGTGCCGAGCAGCACCGAGAAGGGCAGGAACTGGGCGATGATCTCCGGCACGCGCAGCGAAAGATAGCGCCACACCTCGGCGTCGCCATTGCCGGCATGGGCAAGGATGCGGCCCGATTCGCCCAGCAGGTCGAGCGTCTGCAGCACCAGCACCAGCCCCGCCAGGATCGAGAAGGTGCGGATCAGGAACATCCGCGCCATGTAGAGCGCGACGGTGCGCGACGGGAAAAAGCGCGGACCCATCAGGCGCGTGCCTCCCGCGTCGGCCGCCGCAGCAGTTGCCCAACGAGCTTCCCGGCCTTGCCCGACAGGCGATCGAGCACGCCGATCGGCTGGCCGCCGGGCACATAGGCGATGGTGTAATACATCCGCAGCACCAGCGCCGCGAACAACAGGAACGGCCCCCACAAGGCGATGGCTGGATCAACGATGCCAAGGGCGCCGATCGATTGCCCATATTCGTTGATCTTGTGATAGGTCACGATCATCACGATCGCGAGGAACACGCCCAGCGCCGAGCCCGAACGTTTCGCCGGTACGCCGAGCGCGACCGCCAGCATCGGCAGCAGGAACATCGTCGCCACCTCGACGAGGCGGAAGTGAAAGGCGGCCCGCGTCTCCAGCCGGCGCTTGGGCGTTTCGCGCGGATCGCGGCCGATCCTCACCAATTGCGGCAGGCGCAGCTCCAGATTGCCCTCGCCCTGCGCGCGGAACGCTTCGGAACGCGGCAGCGGGATCGGCAGATCGTGCGATTCGAAACGCAGCACGCGCGGGGCGGTGAAGCTTGGCTCCGAATTGATCAGCGTGCCCTTGGAAAGGCGGAAGATCACTTCGTCGGGGTTGTCGGTCGCCAGGAAACGGCCGCTGTCTGCGGTCACTGCGGTCCAGCCGCCATTGTCGCTCGCGCGGTGGACGAAAATACCCTCCAGCCGGCGCCCCTCGTCATGGCTGCGCTCGACCCGGACGGTCGCGCCGTTGGGGAAGCTGGTGAACTCGCCGACCTTGATCGACGCGCCGAGCGCGCCGGTGCGCAATTCATAGCGCAGCCGTTCATAGGCATAACGCGCATCGGGCTGGATGAAGCCGACGATCGCCAGGTTCACCGCCGCCAGCGCGACCGCGTAGCCATAAGGCACCAGCAGCATCCGATTATAGCTGATGCCGACGCCGCGCATCACGTCGAGCTCGGAGGAGGTCGCGAGCCGGCGGAAGGCGAGCAGCACCCCCAGCATCAGCCCCACCGGAATGCCAAGCCCCAGATATTCGGGTAGCAGGTTGGCGAGCATCCGCCACACCACGCTCATCGGCCCGCCTTCGTTCGCGACGAACTCGAGCAGCCGCAACATGCGATCGAGCACCAGCAGCATCGCGAACAGGATCAGCGTTGCGATCAGGGGTATCGCGATCAGCCGGGCGAGGTAGCGATCGAGCGAGGTCAAGCGAGGCCCTCAAGCATAGGAAATGCCAGCCTATAGGGGCTGGCCAAGCGGGCGTCAGTAGAGAAATGGTCGCAAAATCTTCCCTGAAGCGCAGCTTCGGGGAAGATTTTAGATGGCGCCCACGGCCTTGCCCGCCGCCTCGAACCGGGCGAGCACCGCCTTGATCTGCTCGGGCGTATGCTCGGCGCAGAGCGAGCAGCGCAGCAAATAGGTGCCGGCGGGCGTCGCCGGCGGGCGCGCCATGTTCACATAGACGCCGCTTTCCAGCAGCGCCTGCCACATCGCCACCGCCTGGTTCTGATCGCCCAGAATGACGGCGACGATCGCCGATTCGGGCGTTTCGGTGCCGAGCTTGAAGCCCAAGGCGGTCAACCCGCCATGCAGCGCGCGGGCATTCTCCCAAAGATGCTGGCGCTTATTGTGTGCGTGCATCAGCTTGCGGATCGAGGCGGCGGCGGTCGCCACCACCGATGGCGGCAGGCTGGCGGTGAAGATATAGGGCCGGCAAGCAAGGCGGATCGCCTCGAACTTGGGATGGTTCGACACGCAGAAGCCGCCGACCGTGCCGACCGACTTGCTGAAGGTGCCGACGACGAAATCGACCTCGCCCTCCAGCCCCTGCGCTTCGTAAACACCGCGGCCATGCTCGCCGAAAAAGCCCATCGAATGGGCTTCGTCGACCAGCACCATCGCGCCATGCCGCTTGGCGACCGCGACCATCTCCTTCAGCGGCGCGACATCGCCGAGCATCGAATAGACGCCCTCCAGCACCACCAGCTTGGCGGGTTCGGCGGGCAGGCGCGCGAGGCGCTTGGCGAGATCCTCGACCGAATTGTGGCGGAAGCGCACGATCTCGGCGGTGCCCATCGAGCAGCCATCGTAGATCGAGGCATGGCTGTCGGCGTCGAGGATCACATAATCGCCGCGCCCGGCGAGCGTCGCGATCATGCCGAGATTGGCCTGATAGCCGGTGGAGAAGACGATCGCGCCGCTGGTGCCGTAGAAGTCGCGCAAAGCGGCCTCGGCCTCCATGTGATCGCGGAAGGTGCCGTTGAGCATCCGGCTGCCGTTGGTGCCCGAGCCGAACGCGTCGAGCGCGGCATGGCCGGCGGCGAGCACGTCGGGATCGAACGTCATCCCCATGTAATTATAGGTGCCGAGCAGAATCGTCTCGCGCCCCTTGATCACCGCTTCGGTGGGCGAGCGCACCTCGTCCATCACGATCGCGAACGGATCGGTGACGCCGGCGGCGAGCAGCGCGGCGCGTTCGGCGATCAGGCCGTCGAACTTCGCCATCAGATCGGCGGTTTGGGGTTCGGCAAGCGCGGTCTGGGTCATCATCATGCCTTTGCGGTCAGCTTCATCACCGCATCGACCAGCTGGCCGACCGTTTCGATCTCGGCCTGCATGTTCATGGTGATGATGATGTCGAACTCGTCCTCGATATTCGCGACGAAATCGAGCACCGTCAGGCTGTCCCACTCCAGGTCGGACTGGAAGCTGGTCGCCTCGGTGAGCGCCACGCCCTTCTTGTTGAAGGGGGCGATCAGCCGGGCGACGGTCTCGAAGGTCTGCGCGCGATCGGTCACGAATTGGTCCTTTGTTGTGAAGCCAGCCCTGCCAAGCAAATGAGGCGGCTTTCGGGCGTGGCTATAGCAGGCCTTGGGCGCGATACCATGCGGCGGTCGCGGCGAGACCGTCGGGCGTCGCGATCGCCGGGCGCCACAGCGCGGGCGGCGGGCGTTTGGCCGGGTCGATCGTCCAATCCGGATGCGCCATGTAGCGCGCGCGATCGGGGGTGAGCTTGGCCTTGCCGCCGCGCGTGAGGCGATCGAGCCGGGCGGCGAGGAGCAGCGCCGGGGCGGGGAGCGAGACCGGGTGTACCCGCCGGCCGAGCGCGGTGCCGATCGCGCGGGCATAGTCGGCATGGCTCCAGCCGCCGGGCGTGCCGTCATCGGCTTCGTAGAGCGCGGGCGCGCCAGGGGCGGCGGCGAGCGCGAGCAGCAATTGCGTCAGATCGTCGGCGGCGATCAGCGAGAGCCGCCCGGGCGGGGGCAGCAGCGCCCAGCCGCGTTTCGCCAGCCGATAGACGTCGATCATCTCCAGATCGCCCGGGCCATAGATCGCCGGCGGGCGGACGATCCGCCAGTCGAGCGCGCTCGCCATCACCCGCGCCTCGGCCTCGGCCTTCGACCAGCCGTAAAGCGACAGCTCGGGCGCGCGCGCGGCGAGCGAGGAGACATGAACGAAGCGGCTGACCCCAGCAGCCTGCGCCGCCGCGAGCATCGCCTCGGTGCCCGCGATGTTGCCTGCCGCGAACCCCGCGCGATCGGGGGCGTTCACCACCCCGGCGACGTGGATCACCGCATCTGCGGCGGCGCAGAGCCGGGCGAGCGCGTCGGGCGTATCGAGCGCGCCAGCCACCCAATCGAGCCCCGGCTGCGGCGGCTGCGACCGGCGGGCGAGCGCCTGCACCTGGTGGCCGGCGACGAGCGCCGCCGCGATCAGCCGCGCGCCGACAAAGCCGGTGCCGCCGGTGATCGCGAGCCTCATAGCAGCGCCATATGGTTGCGGTGGACGAGCGCCGCGCGCGGGGCGTGGCCAAGGATCGCCGCCACGCTTTCGCTGCGCTCGCCGGCGATGCGCGCCGCTTCCTCGGCGTCATATTCGCTCAGCCCCCGCGCGATCGGCGTGCCGCGATCATCGAGGATCACGACCAGATCACCCCGCAGGAACTTGCCGCGCACGCCGATGACGCCGGCGGGGAGCAGGCTCTTGCCCTGGCGCAGCGCCACGACCGCGCCCGCGTCGGCAACCAGCTGGCCCTTGGCGGTGAGCCCGGCGGCGAGCCAGGCCTTGCGCGCCGGTGCGGCGTCGGCGGCGGGCGTGAACAGCGTACCGCGCCGGGTCTCGGTGAAGCGGGCGAGGGGGTGTTCCTCCCGCCCCGAGGCGATGGCGAGCGCCACCCCGGCCCCGGTTGCGAGCCGGGCGGCGGCGAGCTTGGCCGCCATCCCGCCCGTGCCCATCGCGCCCACTGCGCCGATCCGCGCCGCGAGCGTGTCGAGCGCCGTGACTTCGGGGATCAGCACGGCACCGGCCTCCTCTGGCGGGCGGTCATAGAGGCCATCCACGTCGGAGAGCAGCAGCACCGCCTGCGCGCCGCCGGCAAGCGCGACGCGCGCGGCGAGGCGATCATTGTCGCCGAAGCGAATTTCCTCGGTCGCGACCGAATCATTCTCGTTGATCACCGGCACCACGCCGAGCGACAGCAGCCGCGCGAGCGTGGTCGCGGCGTTCAGATAGCGCCGCCGATCCTCGAGATCGTCGAGCGTGAGCAGCAACTGCGCGGCGGTGAGGCCTTCCGCGCCCAGCGCCTCCGCCCAGGCGCGGGCGAGCGCGATCTGCCCGGTCGCGGCAGCGGCCTGCGCATCCTCCAGCGTCGCCCGCCCGCCCTTGGCGAGCTTCAGCCGCCGCGCGCCGAGCGCGATCGCGCCCGAGGAAACGATGACCACCTGTTGCCCCTGGCCCGCGAGCGCCGCGACATCGGCGGCGACGGTCGCGAGCCAATCGCGCCGCACCCCGCCACGCTCGCCGATCAGCAGCGACGAGCCGATCTTCACGACCAGGCGCGGGGCATTCAGGAGCATGGCGTGCGGTTCACACCGGCGACCAGGGCGCATCCTCCGCCATGTCAGGCGTCCCTGCTGGTTCGGGCGGGGCGATCAGCGCCGTCAGCCGGTCGAGCACCGTCTCGATCCCGTCGCCGCCCGCGCCCGAGAGCAGCAGCACTTCCGCCTTCGACGCGCGCTTGAGCTTGGTCGCGAGCTTCTTCGCCTCGGCGGGCTCGACCGCGTCGACCTTGTTGAGCGCGATCACCTCGGGCTTGTCCTCCAGCCCCGCGCCATAGGCTTCAAGTTCTCCACGGACGATCCGGTAGTTATCCACAGGCTTGTCCGCGGTCGCGTCCACAAGATGGAGCAACACCTTGCACCGCTCGATATGCCCCAGGAAGCGGTCGCCAATGCCGGCGCCATCGGCCGCGCCCTCGATCAGGCCGGGGATGTCCGCCAGCACGAACTCGCGGCCCTGGTGGCGCACCACGCCCAGTTGCGGGCGCACGGTGGTGAAGGGATAATCGCCGACCTTCGCCTTGGCGTTGGTCACCGCGTTGATGAACGTCGATTTGCCGGCATTGGGCAGCCCGACCAGCCCCGCGTCCGCGAGCAGCTTCAGCCGCAGCCACACCCACATTTCCTGACCCGGCCAGCCGGTGCCGTGCTGACGCGGGGCGCGGTTGGTGGAGCTTTTGTAGCTCGCATTGCCGCGCCCGCCATCGCCGCCGCGCAGGAACACGGTGCGCACGCCCGGCTCGGTGAAATCGGCGAGCACTTCCTCCTTGTCTTCGGACAGGATTTGCGTGCCGACCGGCACCTTGATGATCAGATCGTCGCCACCCGCGCCCGTGCGATTGGATCCGGCCCCGCCCTTGCCGCGCGGGGCGCGGAAATGCTGGGTGTAGCGAAAGTCGATCAGCGTGTTCAGCCCGGGCACCGCCTCGAACACGATGTCGCCGCCCTTGCCGCCATCGCCGCCATCGGGGCCACCATATTCGAGGAATTTTTCGCGCCGAAAGCTCACCGCGCCGGGGCCACCATGGCCCGAACGCAGGAAGATCTTGGCTTGGTCGAGGAAATGCATGGGGGTCTCTAGAACGAAGGGCGGCGGAAGGCGAGGGGCGGCTAGGCGCCGGCCTTTTCCAGCTCGTCGCGCGCGGCGGCGAGCAGGCGGGTGGCGATCGCGCGGGCCATGCCGCGCTCCAGCCCCAGCGCGTTCGCCATCGGCGCGCCGAGCAGCGAATCACCCAGCGCCATCAGCACCAGCATCAGCGTTTCCTCATGCAGCTTGGCCGAATCGAACTGATGCGCGGCGATCAGTTGATCGACCAGCCGCTGGATCGCCTCCAGGATCGGGTCGAGCGCATCGCGATTGCCGGAGAGGATCATCCAGCTCGCGAGCGCTCCAGCACCGCCGCGATCGAACGCGTCGAAGGTCAGCTCCACCACTTCGCGCGGATCATGGTCGCTCGCATGGGCGCGCGCGACGGCGGCGCCGATCGTGCCGACGATGTCGTCCGCCAGATGCGCCATCAGCGCGCGTTGCAGCCCCTCGGCCGAGCCGAAATGGTGGAGCAGATTGGCGTGCGTCCGCCCGATCTGGGTGGCGACGGCCTTCAGCGTCACCGCCTGCGGGCCATGCTCCAGCAACAGCGCGCGCGCCGCCTCGATCGCCATATCGCGCGAGGCTTCGGGGGAAAGGCGGCGGCGGGCGAGCGACATGCTGAAGTTGGTTCCTGGGATTAAAGTCGCGATCTTTCCACGCAAAACCGCCCGGGTGCAATGGTACACCGGGCGGTTAAGGGCTGGGTTCAGGCCGCGATCAGCATCGGGGCTGGATCGCTCTCCGCGAGATCGAGCGCGGAGAGCGCGCACGGCTTGTCCTGCCCCAGCGCGAGGCAGTGGCGCGACACCACGCGGCCGAGCGGGCGGAAGCCGAGCTTCGCCTGCACTCGGCCCGAGGCGGGGTTGTCGATGAAATGCCCCGATTCGAGCCGCCGCAGCCCCAGCGCGTGGCGCGCCATGCCGATCACCGCGCGTCCCGCCTCGGTCGCATAGCCGCGCCCCCAGGCGTCGGGCGTGAGCCAATAGCCGAGCTCGGGCGCGCTCTCGCCGGCATGGATGCCGATCCCGCCGACCAGACGCGGCCGCGCGCCGCCCTCATGCGCCAGGATTAGCAGGCGCAACTCGCGCGGGGGCGTCGGCATGGCGAGGAACGCCGCCGCCTCGGCCTCGCCATAGGGCCAGGGCAGGCGCGCCAGGCAGAACGCGACCTCGGGAAAGGCGATCGCCTTGGCGAGCGCGGGGGCGTCTTCCGCCCAGCCGGGCCGTAACGTCAACCGGGGTGTCCGAGCGAACATGGCTACTCTCCTCTCTCGGTCGCGGCGCCGTGGCACGGTGAAATGACGGCGCGGAGACAGTTTCGGGTCGAGGGAGCATGAAAAAAGGGAGCCGGGGCGATCCGGCTCCCTTTGGTTCGAGTTTCCTGCTGGAAAACCCCGGATCGCCCTGGTGGGCAACCCGGCCGGTTGCCCGTGTTATTCGGCCGCGAGCGGCATAATCGCGTCTACCGAACAGAAGGTTCGGCCAAGTTTACCGGCATGGAAGGTCACGCGGCCGTCGACCAGCGCGAACAGGGTATGATCCTTGCCGATGCCGACATTGCGGCCGGGATAGAATTTGGTGCCGCGCTGACGCACGAGGATGTTGCCCGCGAGCACTTCCTGCCCGCCAAAGCGCTTCACGCCCAGGCGACGACCGGCCGAATCACGACCGTTGCGCGACGAACCACCAGCCTTCTTATGTGCCATTGTCTAAACTCCCTCAGGCCGCCGCGCCGCTCTCACCGATGCCGGTGATGCGCAGGATGGTGTGCTGCTGGCGGTGGCCGTTGCGGCGGCGATAGTTGTGGCGCCGGCGCTTCTTGAACACGATAACCTTCTCGCCCTTGGCCTGGGCGATGATTTCGGCCGAGACGGTGAGGCCGTCGACCGGCTTCAGCTCGGCGCCTTCGCCCGCGAGCAGCACATCGGTGAGCGCGATCGTCTCACCGGCTTCACCGGCGAGCTTTTCGACGACGATCTTGTCTCCGGCGGCGACGCGATATTGCTTGCCGCCCGTGCGCACGACTGCGAACATGGCCTTTAGTCTCTTCCCAAAAAATCGGTTGGCGCCGGGCGAACCCGTCGCGGAAAGGCTGCGCGCATAGCGTGGGAGCGGGGGCGCGTCAATCGGTTCCGCGCCGGAAACGCGCTTGATTAGTGGCGGTGCTCGCGCCGCAGCCGATAGCGGCCCGACTCATAGCCGGTGAACAGCCCCGCGATCGCCGGATGGTGGATCGGCTCCTCGCTATCGTCGAGCACCAGATTCTGCTGGCTGACATAAGCGACATAGCTGCTTTCGCCATTTTCGACGAGCAGATGGTAGAAGGGCTGGTCCTTGCGCGGGCGGATATCGGCGGGAATGGCGGTGTACCATTCCTCGCTATTGTCGAACACCGGATCGACGTCGAAGATCACGCCGCGAAAGTCGAACACGCGGTGGCGCACGACATCCCCGATCGAAAAGCTGGCGTGGGAAACGGGCGGCATCGGCACGCCGGATTTGGGAGAAGCCTGATTTGAAGGGAGCGCCATGGCGAGCAATCTAGTGCGCTTTGCGCGCGGCACAAGCGCCCGCTTGCGCCCGCGATGCGAAAGCGCTATCGGCGCGCGCTCTGATCGACACAGGCGGCGCTGATCGGCGCGCCCAACCTCGGCCCCGAAGTGATCGGGGCACCAGCGGAGAGGTGCCAGAGTGGTCGATTGGGACGGTCTCGAAAACCGTTGTGCCTTCACGGGTACCGTGGGTTCGAATCCCACCCTCTCCGCCATTTCACCCCGTCATTTCGCCCTTGCGCGCGATGCCGGCTGACGGTGATGTCGGGGCCGATGGGGCGATCGCTCTACCGTTGGCTGGCAAGCCACTGGGTGTCGGGCGCGGCGATGATGGCGACTGCGTTGTTGCTGCTGCTCCCGCTGCTCATCCCCGGCTGGCCGCTGCCGCTGCTCCTGATTTTCCTCCATGGGCCGGGCTATATGCTCCATCAGGTGGAGGAACATGCCGGCGACCGATTCCGGCGATACATCAACCAGGTGGTGCTGGGCGGGCGCGAGGGGCTGACGACGCT
This sequence comes from Sphingomonas sp., assembly GCF_019746665.1. Classification (GTDB taxonomy): domain Bacteria; phylum Pseudomonadota; class Alphaproteobacteria; order Sphingomonadales; family Sphingomonadaceae; genus Sphingomonas. Next base: position 75,562 of record NZ_JAIERS010000008.1, read on the forward strand.
CGACGTGCTGTGGATCAATCTCGCGGGCGTTTGGGGCGTGAATCTGCTCGCGCTATATGTCGCCGCGTGGGTCGGCCCGGGCTGGGGATTGATCGCCCCTTATCTGATGCTGGTGAACGCGCTCAGCCATCTTGGGGCGGCGGCGCGACACCGCGCCTATAATCCCGGGGTTGGCACCAGCGCGGCCCTTTTCCTGCCGCTCGCGCTGGCGAGTCTCATGCTGATCCCCGCAACCCCCGCGCAGCACGCGCTCGGCCTGGCGGTCGCGGTCGCCGCGCATGGTCTGATCATCGCCAACCTGCTCCGCCGCCTGCGCGCGCTGCGCGTGGCGGAAGTTCAGGCCGCCACCGGGAGCGACGCCATATCGATCACCAAGCGCCAGCGCCCGTCCGCGCCGATCAATCGCCAGCGGTGACGACGATCTTGCCCACCACATGCCCGTCGCGCAGCGCGAGGCAGGCGTCGCGGCCCTGATCGAAGCCAAAGCGCGCGCCGACATTGGCGCGGAGCGTGCCCGCAAGGTACGCTTCCACCACCCGCTGCAGATCGCCGGGCTCGGCCTTCATCCGGCTGAAGATCACCTTGATTCGGTCGCCGAACCGCGAGGGGTCCGGGCCGAACAGGGTGGAGAGCAGCACGCCGCCCTCGGCGACGATCGCGGCGCTCGCGAGCAGCGCGTCGAACATCGAGACCAGATCGACCAATATGTCCACGCCGTCCGGATGGAGCCGCGCGACCGTCGCCGCGAACGGTTCGCTGCTATAGTCGATCGCCTCGGCGGCGCCGTTCAGCGTCACCACCGCCGCGTCGCTCCCCCGCGCCGAGGCGATCACCCGGGCGCCCGCGACCGAGGCGAGCTGGATCAGCGCCAGCCCAACCCCGCCGGTCGCGCCCAGGATCGCGAGCCGCTTGCCCGAAACATCGCCCAGTTGCCGCAGGATGTGGAGCGCGGTGAGGCCCGCCATCGGCAGCGCCGCCAATTCGGTCGCGTCCGCCCAGCTCGGCGCTGCGACGACATGGGCGCTCGCCGGGAGCAGCGCGCGCTTGGCGAGCGCGCCATTCCAGGTGCTCGCGATGATCCGCTGGCCGGGCGCCAGATCGCCCACGCCATCGCCCACCGCCACCACGGTGCCGACGACATCGCTGCCGGGCACGAACGGCATCGGCGCGGGCATCATCTCGCGCATCGCGCCGCTGATGATCTTCAGGTCGAGCGGGTTGAGCGCCATCGCCTCGACATCGATCACGATTTCGCCCGGCCCCGGATCGGCGACGGGATAATCGATCAGCGCGAGATCCTCGACCGCGCCATAATCCTGTACGCCCCAGCCTTTGGTGATGCTCATGCGGTGGTCCTTGCCGGTTTGGAGAGGAGCACGGCGAAGATCGCCGCGTGGCTGACGAGCCAGGCGGGCAGCATCACCGTCAGGATGATCCAGCCGAACGGCCCCAGGATATTGGCGTCATGGATGCTCGGCGTCACTCGCGCGGCGGCGTTCAGATAATCGAGCGTGCCGACCAGGTTGAACAGCCACGCGAAGCCGATCCTGAGCGGCGAGCCCAGCTGGAACAGCGCGAAGCTTACCAGCGCGAGCGCGGCGACCAGCACGTCGCCCGCCATGATCTGGAACAGATAGCCTTCCGAAAATCCCGCCGGCGCCAGATTGAACACCCCCGGCAGCATCGCGGTGAGGCCGAAGAAGCGGAAGAAATGGATCGGCAGCAGCGCCTTCAGATGCGCGTCGCGGCCCCGCGCGACGAGCGACGCGCGCACGCCCCAATAGAGCATCGCGAAGGCGGCGAAGCCAAACCCATAGCCGACGAGGTGGAAATAGGACGACGGCGCCATGGTGATCCCCTGCGGTTGCGTCGCGGCGACGATAGGGGGATTGTGCGAACCGGTTCAACGCCGCAAAACCGCCCTGGATTGTGCCGGAATCGCGAACGATGATCCAATTGGGCGACGCGCGGGTGTTTTTGGAAGTCGCGAGCAGCGGCAGCTTCAGCGAAGCCGCGCGGCGGCTGAAAATGCCCAAATCCTCGGTCACGCGCCAGATCGAGCGGCTCGAAACCACGATTGGCGGCCAGTTGCTCCGCCGCACGACACGAACGGTCGCGCTCACCCCGGCAGGCCATGAGTTCCTGCCCCATGCGCGACGTCTGGTCGACGATGGTATCGAAGCGCAGAACCTGCTGCGCGCGAAGACGATGGGCGCCAGCGGGCTGCTGACGGTATCGGCAACCGCGACCATCGGTCGGCGCTTCCTGGTGCCGCATCTGCCCGCCTTCCGGGCGCGTCATCCTAATGTCCAGCTCGCGATATGGCTCACCCCGGCGCGGATCGAGGTGGGATCGGGGGAAGGGCAGGTCGATGTCGCCGTTCGGCTGCGGGCCTCGGGCGGCCCCGATCTGGTCACCCGCAAGCTTGGCGAGGTCGGCTTCTGGGTGGTCGCGTCCCCTGGCTATGTCGCCGAGCATGGCACGCCCTCCACGCCCGATGCGCTTGGCGACCATGCGATGATCGAACTGGGGCCGCCCAGCAAGGCGCATCAGGTCGAGCTGCGCCGGGGCAAGGAGACGGTGCCGGTCCGCTATCGGCCCATCGTTCAGATCGACGATCCCGACGCGGTGGCGCTCGCCGCCGAAGCGGGGGTGGGGGTGGCGGTGATCCCCAGCTTCATCGCGGCGCCCGCGGCGGCCGCCGGGCGGCTGGTGCGGTTGCTGCCCGACTGGGCGCCCGCGCCGAGCCCGATCAACCTGCTCTACCGCGCCGACATCGCCCCGCAGACGCGGGTCCGGGCCTATGTCGATTATCTGGTGGAGACGATCGGCCAAAGCCAGCCCTGGGCGGTATGACCGGGCGAGGCATCGGTGCTTGTCTGATGAACGCCGATGGTGACCCCTACGGGACTCGAACCCGTGTTTCAGCCGTGAAAGGGCCGCGTCCTAGACCGCTAGACGAAGGGGCCATGCGAATGGCGTGGGCGGGCGGTTAGGGAAAAGCGACGGCGCCGTCAAGCACCCTGCTGCCTCATCCCGCCCAGGCCGCGTCCTCGACGTGAAGCTCGGCGCTGGCGCGGCCCGACCAGTCGTCGATCCGGGCGCGGCCCGCGACCCACAGCCGCCGGTCGCGCGGCGCGCCGAGCAGCGCCTGGCCGAGCGCGCTATCGGCCTGGCGGAAGGCGACGCCCTTCACGCTCGCGCCGTCATCGCCCGCCAATATCGCGCGGACATGGCCCTGGCCCACCACGTCGGCCTTCACCACCCGCACCGGCCCGGCGGCGACGCGCGGCGCGGGCCAGCCCATGCCATAGGGACCGCCGGCCTCCAGTGCCTCGACCAGCGCCGGCGTCACCCCGCGCGGCGCGACGAGCGTATCGACCAGCAGCGCGCGCTCGGCGGTGGCGCGGGCGACGCCCTCGGCGAGGCGTTCCTCGAGAAAGGCTGACAGCGCCGCGATCTGGTCGGCGGCGACGGTGAGCCCCGCCGCCATCGCATGGCCGCCCCCCGCCACCAGCAGCCCCGCCTGCTTCGCCGCGAGCACCGCCGCGCCGAGATCGACCCCCGGCACCGATCGCCCCGATCCCTTGCCGATGCCCGCCTCATCGACCGCGATGACGATTGCGGGCCGCCCAAGTTTTTCCTTCAGCCGCCCGGCGACGATGCCGATCACGCCGGGGTGCCAGCCTTCGCCCGCGACCAGCGCCACCGCGCCGCTCGTCAGCCGCGCCTCGGCCTCGGCCTGGACCGCCGCCTCGATCGCCCGGCGTTCCTCGTTCAGCCGGTCGAGCTCGGCCGCGATCGCGCGCGCTTCGGCGGGATCATCGGTGGTGAGCAGCCGCACCCCGAGATCGGCTTGGCCAACCCGCCCGCCGGCGTTGATCCGGGGACCGAGCGCGAAGCCGAGATCGGTGCAGCTCGGGTCGCGCGTCAGCCGCGCCGCCTCGATCAGCGCGGCGAGCCCGATATTGCGCCGCGCCGCCATCACCTTCAGCCCCTGCGCCACGAACGCGCGGTTGAGCCCGCGCAAGGCCGCCACATCGGCGACGGTGCCGAGCGCGACGATATCGAGCAGCTCGATCAGCCGGGGTTCGGCGCGGTCCACGAAAAAGCCGCGCGCGCGCAGCGTCCGCAGCAGCGCCGCGCCCAGCAGGAACGCGACGCCCACCGCCGCCAGATGCCCATGCGCCGCGCCTTCGGCCTCGTCGAGCCGGTTGGGGTTTACCAGCGCATAGGCCGCCGGCAGCGCCGGGGCGCATTGATGGTGATCGACCACCACCACGTCCACGCCTTCGCCGCGCGCCATCTCCAACGCATCGAACGCCTGCGCGCCGCAATCGACGGTGACGATCAGGCTCGCCCCCTCGCGCGCGAGCCGAACCAGCGCCGCGCCCGAGGGGCCATAGCCCTCCATCAGCCGATCGGGGATATAGGCGACCGGCCGCAACCCGAGCGCGCGGAGCAGCCGGATCATCAGCGCGGCCGAGGTGGCGCCATCGACATCATAATCGCCGAACACCGCGACCTGCTCGCCCGCGATCACCGCGGCGGCAAGGCGCTCGGCGGCGCGGTCCATGTCGCGAAAGATCGACGGATCGGGCATGAACGCGCGGATGCTCGGCGCGCGGTGGTCGGCGAGCGCGTCGCGCGGGGCGCCGCGCGCGAGCAGGAGCTGGGTGACGAGATCGTCGCCGCTTACCCCCGCGCGCGCGTCCACCTCCAGCGCGCGCCAGCGCCATGCCTGGCCGAGCAGCGATTGGGTGATGTTGAGGACGTGCATCGTCGTCCGAGCTTAGCGCGGGCGCGGCGGATGAGCGAGGGGCGGGGCGGGGGTTATCCCCAGGAATCGGGCTTGACGGGCAAGCATCAAGGCGCCGTCAAGCCCCTCCCCCTTGGGGGAGGGGTTGGGGTGAGGGCGATCAGCGCGGTGCCCTGGTTGCTTTGACCCACCCCAACCCCTCCCTTTCAGGGAGGGGGTTTTCCTATGGTCCAACGCCCTACCGCACCGCCGTTCGCCCGGCCTTGTCGTCTTCCGCGCGGGCGATCAGGCGCTGGGCGCGGTCGATGCCGGTGTTGAAGTCCACCGCGTCGCGCGGGCGCAGATCGCGGGCGCGTTGATAGGCGGCCAGCGCCCCGCGATAATCGCCCGCCGCCTCGGCGCAGAGCCCGGTGTCGTAAGCCACCGCGAAGTGCGGCACCTCGCGGTCCAGCGCGGCGAGCGCGGCGCAGGCGCCGGGCATGTCGCGCTTGGTTTGGGAAATCGCCTCCTTGAAGCGCTGCCCCACCTCCTTCGCCAGCCCGTCGCGGCTTTCGTAGAAGCGCAGGCTGTACGTTTGGGTATAGGGGGTGATGTCGTGCGCGACCTCGCCGGCGATATCGTCCACCATGCCGCGCACCACGCCCTCGATCGGGCCGGGGCGGCTGTCGCCCGGGCAATAGATCACCTCGTCATGCCGGGTCTTGCGCGCCGAATAGAGCACGTCGCCGCGGCGCGTGTCGGCGATGCGCAGATCGGCGATCAGATCGACCGCGCGGCGGTTGCAGATCAGCTTCACCTGCTCGCGCTTGGTGCATTGGTCACCGTTCTTCTGAGTGCATTGCTCGCGCTGCTGTTCGACCCGGCCCTCGTTGATCTCGGTCGCGACATCGCCGCTGATGCCGGCATCGGCGGGCGCGCCGCCCAGCACCACCTCGCGCCCCGCGCTCCCCAGCGCGCGTTCGAGCGCGAAGGCGAGCGCGCGGCCGTCGGTACCCGTCACCCGATCGACCGAGATGCGCCGGATATAGCCCGCCTCGCGATTAGGCGCGGGAAAGCGGCCGGTGATCGAAATCGTCTCGGCGGCGGCTGGTACGGCGATTCCCAGCGCGATCAACGCGATCCGATATTGGCGCATTTCGTCCCCCCTTCATGCTTGGTTCAATAAGGTAGCCACCGCCCCTCGCGGAACCATTTGGTCACGACATATTTCACCCCCGCGACGACCGGCATCCCTTCATGCAGCGTCAGGCCGTTGGGGCTGCCATCGGCGGCCATGTTGTTCCAAATCAGCAGCAGGCCCGCCTTGGGCGCGACGCGGATGCCGGCCTGGGGGAACCAGGTGGCGCCGCCTTCCTCGACATCGTTGAGATAGATCATCGCGGTCCAGGTGCGCTGGCCGCCATCCTGCTTCACCCGCTCCCAATAGCCTTCGCTTTCGAAGAAATAATCATGGTGCGCGCGGAATTGCTGGCCCGGCGCATAGCGCTGGCCCTGGATCGTCTCCCCGCTCGCCAGATCGATGCCGAGCAGGTGCGAGATTGCCTCGTCGATCGGCTGGACGAGCGGCGAATAGCGATCGAGGTCGCAGCTTTCGGAGGTGCGGAAGCCATATTGCGGATTGTCGCTGAGCACGGTCGAGGGGCGGCGGCCGGCGTCGATCAGCGCGATCAGCTGCGCGCAGCCGACCGGATCGAGCCAGTTCTCGGCATAATAGGCCTGCACCCCCGGCACCTCGATCCGGGTGACGCGGGGATCGGCGTCGAGCCGGGCGCCGACCTGCGCGCCGATATGCGCGCGCAAGGGGGAGGTTTGGGGGGCGGCTTTGGCGCGTGGTTTGAACGGGTTGAGCATCGCCCCCGATTTTCGCCACGCCCGGCCAAAATGCAAGCTTGGCCGGGGGGCGTCTTTGGTTGGCGGTACCGGCCCGCTCCCTCACCCGGCCACCTATATAATACTGCCGTTGGGTGGCCGGGCGGGGGAGCGGGCCGGGGCCGAGAATGTGCCAGCGGCGCATTCCCGCCCAGCGCTCACCAGAAGATATCGTAGATCACGTCGATCACTTCGCCCGTATCCACGTCCACCAGCAGTGCGTCGTTATAATAGCGCACCCATTGATAGGGGTAATAAGCCGGCGGGAGGTGGTAGTAATAGGGGTCGCCGATCCAGTATTGCTGATCGAAGAAGAAGGGTTGCAGCGTGATGCCGACGCTGAACCGGCGATAGCCATAGCCCCAGCCATAGGGCGCGCGATAGGGCGGCTGGCGGAAGATGAAGCGGTTGTCGCTCCGCCACCCGCGCCAGTCATAGCGGTTGTCGCGCCGCCAATCGCGGTTCCAGTCGCGATAGCCGTTGTTGAAGCCGCGATCATAACCATTGCCGAAGCCGCGATCGTAGAAGCGGCGGTTGTTGTCGAACTGGCCAAAGCCCTGGCCGCGCCCACGATTGTTGAAATCGCGGTTGTTCCAGTCGCGATTGTTGAAGTCGCGATTGTTCCAATCACGATTGCGGTTCCAGTCGCCGCGATCCCGGTTCCAGTCGGGCCGGCCGTTATTGCCGTTCCAGTCGGGGCGCGGGTTGCGGTTCCAATCCGGGCGGTTCCAGTCGGGGCGGTTGCCGTTCCACTGTGGCCGGCCGGCATTGCCATCGGGGCCGCGATCCCCGCGCCAGCCGTCGCGCTGGCCGAAATTGGCGGGCGGCGTCGATTGGCCGGCCCCTGGCCGGGTCACTGGCGGGGTGAAACCGCCCCGGTCGCGCCAGCGTTGGCCGAAATCGCGTTGCCCGAGGCTGGGCGGGGTGGAGGGGGCAAAGCCGCCACCCCCCGCCGGCGGCGTGGGTGGGGTCGCGCCGGCGAAACCGCCGCCGCCCGCGCCGCGATCCCGCCAGCCGCCGCCCCGGTTGAAGCCACCGCCATTGAAGCCACCGCCCTCGCCCGGATTGGGGCGGAAAGCGGGGCCGCGCTCGGCTGGCTCGGGCGCGCGCGGGGCTTGCTGGAAGGCAACTGGCGGCTGCGGCGCGACCGGCTGCGGGCGCGGCGCATCGAAGCGCGGCTGGAAGCTCGGCCGGCCACCGCCCTCGAAAGTGCCGCGCGGCACCTCGGTGCGCGGCAGCCCGCGCCGGGCGCCGTCGCTGTCCGACATCTGAATGTCCTCGATCCCTTGCGCGAGCGCGGCGCTGGGAAGCGCCAGGCCCAACATCAACGCCACGATCCGCTTACGCATCGTCTTTCTCCAAGGCCCAGGCTCGGGCCATGACCACGGCAATGCGCCCGCCGCGATGAGCCGTGGCTGAATTGCGGTGTCAGCTTTGCGACAGAATCACTTTTTGGGCGGGGTGAGCGCGGGCACCAGCTTCGCCGCATCCTCGGGCGAGATATTGGGGCGGGGCGGCCCCTGCACGGTTTCGTCCCCCCGCTGGATGCGCGCGGCGAGCTGCACCGCCTCGATCACACGGGGATAGACGCCGCAGCGGCAGATATTGGTGATCGCGGCTTCGATCTCCTCCTCGCTCGGGTCGCGGTTCTTCTTGAGCAGCACCGCCGCCGCCATGATCATGCCGGGCGTGCAGAAGCCGCATTGCACCGCGTTCTTCTCGATCCACGCCTGCTGCACCGGATGATCGCGCTCGCGCGACAGCGCCTCGATCGTGGTGACGAAGCTGCCTTCGATCGCGCCGATCGGGGTGACGCAGGCACGCACCGCTTCGCCATCGAGCTCGACCGTGCAGGCGCCGCAATCGCCGGTGCCGCAGCCATATTTGGTGCCGGTGAGGTTGGAGGCGTCGCGCAGCGCCCAGAGGAGCGGCGTGCGCGGATCGAGCTTATATTCGACCGGCTGATTGTTGACGGTGAACTTGGTCATGGCCGCCTCGGGCTGGGGAGGTCGCTCACCATCCGCGCGCCGTCGATCACGATCGGGCTGGCGACGCCGGGCAGGCCGTCGCGGGTGATGGCGAGGCCGCGCGCGCGAACTTGCGGGTCGGCGAAGACTTCGGCGACATTGTTGATCGGCCCGGCGGGAACGCCGACTTGCTCCAGCGCCTCATAAAGATCGGCCTTGCGCCAGGTGACGATCACGGCGGTGAGCGCGGCGATCAGCGCGGCGCGGTTTTCGACGCGCGCGGGGTTGGTCGCGAAGCGCGGATCGGCGGCGAGCGGCAGGCCGAGCACGCCGCACAGCTTGGCGAACTGCCCGTCATTCCCCACCGCCACGATCAGCTCGCCATCCGCGCAGGCAAAGGCCTGATAGGGGACGAGGTTCGCGTGGCCATTGCCCATCCGGTGCGGCACCTGGCCGCTCGCCATCCAGTTGAGCGCCTGGTTGGCGAGCACCGCCACCTGCGTGTCGAGCAGCGCCATGTCGATATGCGCGCCCTGGCCGGTCGCATCGCGCTGGCGCAACGCGGCGAGGATCGCGACGGCCGAGTAAACGCCGGTGAAGATGTCGGCATAGGCGATGCCCGACTTTTGCGGCGCGCCATCGGGCTCGCCGGTCAGCGACATGATGCCGCCCATGCCCTGGATGATGAAGTCATAGCCCGCGCGGTGGGCATAAGGGCCGCTCTGCCCGAAGCCGGTGATCGAACAGGTGATGAGGCGCGGGTTGATCGCGCTGAGGCTCGCATGATCGAGCCCATATTTGGCGAGCCCGCCGACCTTGTAATTCTCGATCACGACATCGGCGTCTTTGACCAGGTCGCGGATCTGTTGCTGCCCCTCGGGCGAGGTGATGTCGATCGCGAGCGCGCGTTTGCCGCGATTGGCCGCGTGGTAATAGGCGGCGTCGAGGTTCTCGCCTTGGGGGCCGGTGAGGAAAGGCGGCCCCCAATGCCGGGTATCGTCCCCCGCGCCGGGGCGCTCGACCTTGATCACCTCGGCGCCCAGATCGGCGAGCAGCTGCCCGCACCACGGCCCGGCGAGAATGCGCGCGAGTTCGATGATTTTCAGGCCGGATAGGGGGCGGGGCATGGGGGCTTGGTCGTCTTGAGGGGCGGCGGGGTCAAGAAGAAAGAGCCCTCACCCAACCCTCTCCCGCAAGCGGGAGAGGGCTAACGGGTAGACACCTCGCGCTTAAAAAGCCCTCTCCCGCTGGCGGGAGTTCCAGGTAAACCGTGCCCCGCACGGTTTAGGATCGTCCGGGGGACGATCCGACCTGGAACTGGTTGGGTGAGGGCCTTCTCCTTGTTAACTCCTCACCCATGCCCATCGGCCGCACCAACCCCAACGCACGCCGGCTCCGGCGCGACGCCACGGACGTCGAGCAGCGCTTCTGGCTCGCGGTGCGCGATCGGCGGCTGGGTGGGTTCAAGTTCCGCCGGCAGGTGACGATCGGGCCGTTCGTCGCGGACTTCGCCTGCATCGAGCGCCGCCTGGTCGTGGAACTCGATGGCGGGCAGCATGACCAGGAAGCGGACGCGGCGCGAACCGCCTATCTCGAAGGACTGGGTTGGCGCGTGATGCGGTTCTGGAACAATGACGTGGTGGAGAACTGGGAAGGGGTGCTGCAGGTGGTGTTGGCGGAATTGAACAAGTCACCCCACCCTCTTCCGCACGCGGGAGAGGGCTAAGAAGTAGCGAGGTATCGCTGCAAAAGCCCTCTCCCGTTTACGGGAGAGGGTTTGGGTGAGGGCCTTTCTTCTCCCTCTAAAACGCCCCGATCCCCGTAATCGCCCGCCCGAGGATCAGCGCATGAACATCATGCGCGCCCTCATAGGTATTCACCGTCTCGAGATTCATCAGGTGGCGCATCACCTGATATTCGGCCGAAATCCCGTTGCCGCCGTGCATGTCGCGGGCTTGCCGCGCGATGTCGAGCGCCTTGCCGACATTGTTGCGTTTGACGATCGAGATCATCTCGGGCGCGAATTTGTGCGCGTCCATCAGCCGGCCGACCCGCAGGCTCGCCTGCAGGCCCAAGGCGATCTCGCTCGCCATGTCGGCGAGCTTCTTCTGATAGAGCTGGTTGGCCGCCAGCGGGCGCCCGAACTGCTTGCGATCAAGGCCATATTGGCGCGCGGCGTGGTAGCAGAACTCCGCCGCCCCCATCGCGCCCCACGAAATCCCGTAGCGCGCGCGGTTGAGGCAGCCGAACGGACCTTTTAGCCCCTGCACATTGGGCAGCAGCGCGTCCTCGCCGACCTCGACGCCCTCCATCACGATCATGCCGGTGATCGAGGCGCGCAAGCTCAGCTTGCCCTCGATCTTGGGCGTCGACAGGCCCTTCATGCCCTTTTCCAGCACGAAGCCGCGAATGCCGCCGCCATGCGCGTCTGACTTCGCCCACACCACGAACACGTCGGCGATCGGCGCGTTCGAGATCCATGTCTTGGTGCCCGACAGGCGATAGCCGCCGTCGATCTTTTCGGCGCGGGTCAGCATTCCGCCGGGGTCGGAGCCGGCATCGGGCTCGGTGAGGCCGAAGGCGCCGATCTTCTCGCCGCTCGCCAGGCCGGGCAGGTGGCGGCGGCGCTGCTCGTCCGAGCCGTATTCATGGATCGGGAACATCACGAGGCTCGACTGCACGCTCATCATCGAGCGGTAGCCCGAGTCGATGCGCTCGATCTCGCGCGCGATCAGGCCGTAGGACACATAGCTCGCGCCGACGCCGCCAAATTCGGCCGGGATGGTCGGGCCGAGCAGGCCGACGCGGCCCATGTCGCGGAAGATGTCGGGGTCGGTCGTCTCATGGTTGAACGCGTCGATGATGCGCGGGGCGAGCGCGTCCTGGGCGAAGGCCTGCGCGGTGTCGCGGATCGCGCGCTCCTCGTCGCTCAGCTGATCGTCGAGGAAGAAGGGGTCGGCCCAATCGAACCTGCTCATCGCGGTCATCTCGTCTCTCCTTGATGGGTGCGATGCCGTGTGGGGCGGAGCGTGTCTAGGGGGAGAAGCGCACGGAGCGCCGGGAGGGCGCAGGGGCGCGCTGGCGGCTGGGCTCCGGCCTTCGCCCCGGCGGGCATGGGGAGCGCGAGCGGTTCCTTCCCGCCTTCCCCGGCGAAGGCCGGGGGCCAGTCGCGGCGGCCGATGCCCGGTTCAAGCAACATGGCTGCCCGCGCTGATACTGGGCCCCGGCCTTCGCCGGGGAAGGGGGTGGGTTGCATCCACGCGGCACTTCCCGCCACTGTTCGCGCATGACTCGTCCCTGCCGCTCGGCCCTGTTCCTGCCCGCGTCCAACCCGCGCGCGATCGAGAAGGCGCGGGGGCTGGCGTGTGACGCGGTGATCCTCGACCTGGAGGACGCGGTCGCCCCCGAGGCCAAGGCGGACGCGCGGACGGCGGCGGTGGCGGCGTGCCGCGCGGGGTTTGGCGCGCGGCGCACGGTGCTGCGGATCAACGCGCTCGACACGCCCTGGGGTGCCGACGACCTCGCCGCGGCGTTCGATCTGCCGGTGGACGCGGTGCTCGTGCCCAAGGTGCGCGATGGGGCGGAGGCCTCGCGGTATCGCGGCGCGCTCGCCGGGCCGGCGCTGTGGGTGATGATCGAGACCGCGCGGGCGCTGAGCCAGCTCCAGCCGATCGCCGATGCGGTGGGGGCGGGCGGGGGCCTGGTGGTCGGCACCAATGACCTCGCGCTCGAGCTGCGCTGCGCCGGGCGTGCGGCACTGGCGCCGGTGCTGCCGCTGGTGGTCGCGGCGGGCCGCGCGGCGGGGGCGTTGGTGCTCGACGGGGTGCGCAATGATTTCAGCGATTTGGCAGCCTTCGCCGCCGAGGCGCGCGAGGGCGCGGCGCTGGGCTTTGACGGCAAGACGCTTATCCACCCGGCGCAGATCGACCCGTGCAACGCGGCTTTCTCCCCGAGTGCCGAAGCGGTCGCGCGGGCGCGGAGCGTGGTCGCGGCGTTCGCGTTGCCCGAGAATGCGGGCAAGGGCGCGATCCGGCTCGACGGGCGGATGGTCGAGCGGCTGCATCTGGCCGACGCGGAGCGCGTGCTGGCTTTGGCCGGCTTGGGTTAGGTTTTCGGTTCACGCGGAGGCGCGGAGGCGCGGAGGGTTTTTTGGTTCACGCGGAGGCGCAAAGGACGCAGCGGGAGGGCGCGGAGGGAGGCGTGGCACTTTGGCCCGCGCCGCAGGCGCTTCAAGGAACGAGGATTGAAGGCGCTTCGCGCGCGCATCGTCCCCCGCGTCCTCTCTGCGTTCTCTGCGCCTCTGCGCCTCTGCACAAACCATTCTTCTCCTCCGCGTCTCCGCGCCTCCGCGTGAACCCCTAAAGCGCCGCCCCAGGCGCGCCCGCCCCCGCTTGTCCCCACCCGCCCGCGCGCTTAATCTGCCGCCATTGGCGCGCCCCCGCCGGCGCCGCCCGATAGGAGAACAGCCCGTGGCCACCTTGCTCAAGCCCGCCAGCGTCCGCGACCAGGTCAGCCCCGAGGAGTGGCAGTTGCGCATCGATCTCGCCGCCGCGTACCGGCTGGTGGCGCTTTACGGGTGGGACGATCTGATCTTCACCCATCTTTCCGCGCGCGTGCCGGGGCCGGAGCATCATTTCCTCATCAACCCCTATAACCTGATGTTCGAGGAGATGACCGCCTCGGCGCTCGTCAAGATCGATGTCGAGGGCAATCAGGTGTTCGGCGAGCCGGCGCCGGTGAACCGCGCGGGGTTCGTGATCCACTCGGCGATCCACATGGCGCGCGAGGATGCGCAGGCGGTGATGCACCTCCACACGCCCTATGGCCAGGCGGTGTCGGCGATGGCGGACGGGCTGCTGCCGCACACCCAGACCGCGATGATCGCCGCGCACGACATCGCCTATCACGACTATGAAGGCATCGCGACCGACCTGGGCGAGCGCGAGCGGCTCGTCGCCGATCTGGGCGAAAAGAACGCGATGATCCTGCGCAACCACGGCACGCTCGCGGTGGGGGCGAGCGTCGCCCAGACGTTCATCCGGTTATACTTCCTGGAGCGCGCCTGCGAGGCACAGGTCCACATGCTGAGCGCCGGGCGCGACGGCCTGAACAACCCGCCGCAAGGGGTGGAGCATAAGGTGAAGGAACAATCGAGCGGCGCGGGGATGGCGATGCTCGCCCAGGGGCTGGCCTGGCCGGCGCTGCTGCGCAAGCTGGACCGGGTTAATCCGGGATATGGGGGGTGAGGACGGATTCTGGGCCGGGAGGGGACTGCCTGATCGCGGATGGCAAAGCTTGAAAAGCTGCCATTCAGCGCATGATTGTCAGCTGGCCCCAGTTCGCCGATGCGCCGGCATATCTGCGATGATAATCTGCTGCGTTTGCTCATCCCAGCCATAGTAAATTCTCAGGCAATGCTCCGGTGCCCGAGTGTTCCCACCGGTCTTCACATGCCAATCGGCGTTCAGTCGTTGCCCTTGCCACTCGAATGCGAATGTGTCGTGGCCGCAAGGAGCGTTGCGGATGCCATCCTCGACAGGCTCGTCACGGAGCGAACCGCCGCCTTCCAAAAAGCGCTGGCGACATTTTCCGGCCAGCCACAGCAGGCAACGTGCCGCCTGTTCCACATCCGCGTATAGAGCCTTCTTGCAGGTGCGTCGGGCCGCTCCGGTGAGCGCCACTCGTCCCACCAGTGCCGAGTCAGTCCAGTCCTCGAAGTCGGCCCATTGTTGTGGCAAGCCTTGCAACTCCCCGTCGGCGGGACTCGCATCGGCGAGTTTTGCTAACAGGCTTTGAACACGTATGATCGCATTTCGTTCGCGTCGCTCGGCCTCTTCGGCCCGCAACAGGGCGGCTTCTGCTTCATCGGTCCAGCCTTTAGCCTCCTGTTTAGCCTCGTCCCGCTCAGCCTCAAGGGCTTGAATCCGGGAGGCTGCTGCCTTCAGTTGCTGCTCATCGCTGGCGCCGCTGCTCGCCAGCCGGTCCTGCTCCGCCTTCCGCGCAAAGCTGCGCAGTTGCGCGAATGGCAAGATATCCTCTCCGAGGCGGACCGCACGCGTGCTGAACTGCGCTATGCGCGCTCTGATTTGGCGATCGACAAGGGCCGCATCTTCAATGCTCGCCAGCCTTGCGCCAAGCCAGAGCGGGTGCGCAAAGGGGTCTGCGTCGACATCAAATCTTGGCATGTAGATGCGCACCCCGCGATCGAACACCGACAGGCGCTTGCCGAACCGGTCGGTAAGCGCCCAAGATGTTTCCGGCAGGATCGCGACAATATCGGCCAGCCCGCAAAGGCCTGATGCCAGCTTGTCTAGATCAATCGTTAGCGCCGGATTAGCTCTGTCTGTTACCGAGAAGACAACTACCGGCAGTCGGCGTGATGGGGCGGCCAACAGGCGTAGAAGCTCGTCCTGCGCCTCCTCATCCCCGATGTACCATGGAGCTGACGACAGGGCCCGGCCGCCGCTAGTCAGACCAACGGTATTGGTCAATTGCAGGACATATCCGGGTGCGGCGGGAGAAACTTCAAGTTCAGCCTCCCCGCTACCCACTGTCAGGCGTGCAGCGAAGCGCGGCGACTTGTTTGGCGCGCGCCATAGGATTGCCTCTGAGGTCCAGATGCGACCTGCTACCGTTTTGTCAGGGTCTTCCTGACGAAGAGCCCAAGCGTGAATTTCGGGCAGATCAACCTCGACCGCACTGCTGTTGCGACCAGCCGCAAGCAATTCAAAGCTCCGTCCTGCCATGGCGTCGTGGGAAAGCTGGCCACCGCTGCGCTTTTGCGCCCACCTAAGAATTTCGGTACGCGCTCTACCGAATGCGCCATCTTCGCTTGGCAGGTCGGCGGCGATATGGAGAACCTGATGCTCGCGCACCGTTCGGGCGGAAAGTGGTGCAAGAGCTTCTCGAAACGTGTCCACCGGCAGATACCTCCCAGACAATCTCCACGAGGATCAGTGTTAGCCTTCTCGCGTTTCTAGGCAACGGCAGCGATTCCGCTGCCCGCGCTAGATGACTAACGACCGCATGGGGCGCGCGAACCTTCCATCCCCTCCACCCTTCCCCCAACACCCCACCTCATGCCAATAGCCCCCGCATGATCCCCGGCTTCGACCTCCCCGCCTTCATCGCCGCCACCCTCGCCGAAGACCTCGGCGCGGGCGATGTCACCGCCGCCGCCGTCATCCCGCCCGACGCGCGCTTCTCCGCGCTGATGAACAGCCGGGAGGCGATCACCGTCGCCGGGCTGCCGCTCGCGGAAGGGTTTTTCCGGGCACTCGATCCGGGCGTCCAGGTCGAGCGGCTGGTGGCGGAGGGCGCGCAGGTTGCCCCCGGCGCGGCGCTGATGCGGCTGAAGGGCCAGGCGCGCGCGCTGCTCAGTGCCGAGCGGTCGGCGCTCAACACGGTGCAGCATCTGTCGGGCATCGCCACGCTCACGCGACGCTATGTCGATGCCATCGCGGGCACCGGCGCGACGCTCCTCGATACGCGCAAGACGCTGCCGGGTCTGCGGCTGCTGGAGAAATACGCCACGCGGATGGGGGGGGCGACCAACCACCGCATGGGGCTGTGGGACGCGGCGATGATCAAGGATAATCACGTCGCGGTCGCGGGATCGGTGGAGGAAGCGGTCGCGCGCGCGGTGGCCGCCGGGATCGCGCGGATCATCGTCGAGGTCGACCGGCTCGATCAGATCGAACCCGCGCTCGCCGCCGGCGCCACCCATCTGCTGCTCGATAATATGCCGCCCCCGGTGCTGCGCGAGGGCGTGGCGATCGTCGGCGGGCGGGTGCCGACCGAAGCCTCGGGCGGGGTGCGGCTCGAGACGATCCGCGCGATCGCCGAGACGGGGGTGACCTATATCAGCGTCGGCCGCCTGACCCAATCAGCACCCGCGGCCGATATCGGGCTCGATTTCACACTCGATTAAGCCGCCGGGCTCGTTTAGCCTGACGATCGGCAACGGGCCTGGAGGGCGGTAATGCAGCGACCGGCATCGATCCGGCGGTTCGAACGCTTTTATTGGGCGCACATGCTGCTGGGGCTGGTGAACAGCGTGATCGCGCTGTGGATATTCCCCAGCGCCGCGTTGAGCGGGATCATGGCCGGGTCGGACGGCATAGTGGGGCGGCTGAGCGGGGCGGCGGTCGCGCTGCCGTTCATCACGCAGGTGCTGCTGTGGTACCTGATCGCGCGGCGCGGCAATCTGCTCGCCAAATATGTGCTGGCGGGCCTCACCGGGCTCAACCTGCTGGGGGCGGCGTATGGCATGGTGGGGCTGATCACCGGCAAGGCAGGGGTGCTGCTAATCGCGCTGGTCGCGTCGCTGAGCTGCCCCCTTCTGAGTGGTCCATCGACTATGAGAGTCTGGATCAAGGAAGGGACGACGAATGCCTGCCAAG
>NZ_JAIERS010000015.1 GCF_019746665.1 Sphingomonas sp.
GGGGCGAAAAACGCTTGCCCAGCGAGCAAAATCAGGCGATCTTGAAGTCAAGCGGCAGGCCACTTGGAGAATGTCGGCTCAAAGCCTTTGCCGCGATCGAGACTTTCGAGGGCCGGTCGAAGCTTTCGACCTGGCTTACCCGCATCGTCATCAACGAGGCCCTGGCCCGGCTGCGCTCGGCGCGGCGCCATGCGGCGCGCGCGGAGCAAATGGCAGCGGCGGCGCGCCACATTGACACGCTCTTTGGCACAACGCCGCCGCCGACCCCGGACCAATTTGCCGAGCAAGCCGAACTGCGCGTGTTGCTGGAACAGGCGATCGCGCGGCTGCCGGTTACCTACCGCATCGCGTTTGTTCTCCGAGAGATCGAGGGGATGACGGTGGATGAAGTCGCCGCCGCGCTCAATGTTCTTCCCGCAACGGTGAAGATCCGGCATTTTCGGGCGCGGCGCATGCTACAGGCTGATCTCGCGCCGGTCGCGCGCGACGTGCTCGATGGGTCGCTGCTGTTTGGCGGCGCGATCTGCGTGGCGCTTACCGAGCGGGTGAACGCGCTGATCGCCGCGCACCGCGACGCGGCGCCGGGCCGCGCGACGCTGTCGGGTTAAACGAAGCAGGGCAAGCGCGCCGCGTTTCTTCGCGCGATGCTGAAACGCCAAAGGGCGCTTGGGCATCTAAGCGCCATGCTCCCTGGATTTGCCCCCCGTGATCCGTCTTTGGCCCTGTGTTTCACCCGCTATAGCGCCGCCCGATTTCAGCTCGGGCGCCAGCGCAAGGCGGCTCGAAAATCGCAGCCCTTTAGAAACGCGCCGCCGCGTCCCGGTGTAATCGCCCGCTTCGCCGGGCTGGCGCGCCTATGCGGCAGATCGTGACCATCGCCTCTTGAGAAATAAGGAACCCCAGGATGACCGATCGAGACGGGCTTGCGGCAAGAGCGATGATCGCCAATAGGCGTCATTTCATGCTGGCCGGGGGCAGCGCGCTTGCCGGGATCGGCGCGCTCGGTTTCTCAGCCGACGCTGCCGCCGCCGCTGCCGCGCCAGCCGCCGCGGCGGGGGGCGTCAACCGGATCGGCTTTGCGGGCGGCGCGGGCGGGGAGTGGCGGGTAAGAAGCCAGACCACCCTGACCGGGGAGTCCTTGCCAAAGGTTGCCGGCTTGACCGTCCAGCTCAATGCGGTCCCCGCCGTGCCCGGGGCGGTGTGGACGCTCGACGGTGTGATCAGCAATTTGCGCTACACGACAAACCAAGAAGTCGCCGAGTTGCGACGCGCGCAGGCGCCCCTCGCGCGGCCCGAGGCGATCTATGCATCGCTTATTCCCATCCGCAAGAAACAGGCCTGGTGGGATCTGCCCCAGGACGATCGGCGCGCGATATTCGAGGAGCGCTCGGGCCACACCTCGATCGGCTTGCGCTTCCTGCCGCAGATCGCCCGGCGTCTGCACCACTCGCGCGATATAGGCCAGCCGTTCGATTTCCTCACCTGGTTCGAATATGCGCCGCAGCATGAAGCACTGTTCGAGCAGTTGCTAGTGGAACTGCGCGCAAGTGAAGAATGGACCTATGTCGACCGAGAGATTGACATTCGGCTGGTCCGCAGTGCGCCGGCGCAAGCGGTCGGCGCTAAAACCGATCTATAGGCGCGACATCACCGGGGTCGGCGGGGCGAGACACCTCTGCTCGCCGGCATCCCGACAAGAACTCCATGCGCCAGCTTTCGTGAATATTCTCGTTTAATTCCGTTATAAAACCCCCATCCGTGATCCATTATCTTACAAAGAACCCTTAATTGCCGCACTATTATTTGTGGAAATGTCGGCGTTATATCGTTATAATCGCCAAAAATATAGCGCGCGTCCGCAACTTCAATCGACAGAGAACTTTTCTGTTCTTTGCATTATTGTCCAAAATTGCTGCGATGGTTCGATGTCATCGGTAACGCAGGCGCCCGAGCGGTATCTAATAGCAAACAAGCCGTCGGAAGGCGAACCCGTGAGCCTGATTACGGCACCCACCTCAGCCGCTGCGCTGCCCGCCAGCCTAGCCGGCCAAGCCTGTTGATGACCGCGATCCCGATCCCCCAGCGCGTTTAAATGGGGCCGGTCCGCCGCCCAAAACTTCCGTACCGCGTAATCAAATCGCCGATTTATCGCCGGAACATCGTTCCCCATGCCGTTTTTTCGTGGATCACGGAACCGGCAAGCGCCTGCGTTCCAAAATAGATCGGCGACTTCAACCATTTCCTTAGGCGCGAGCAACCCTGAAGCAATCGCGCCCCGAGCAGAGGGAGAATGACGATGATTGAAAAGAACCGGCTGAAAACGGCTGAACGCGCGACCGATCGGCGGAATTTCATGCTCGGCGGGGGTGCCGCTATCGCCGGGATCAGCGCGCTCAACTTTCTGAGTGGCCCCGCCACCGCCGCCGCGGTCAAGCGGCAGCTCAAGACGGCGGGTGAGGGTGATGTCGGCATTCTACAGGGCGCGCTCGCGCTCGAAATGGAGGGGATCGCCGCCTATACCATCGCTGGCGGCAGCGGCTTGTTGACTCCCGGCACGCTCAAAGTGGCGCTGGTGTTTCTGGGCCACCACAAGGCGCACCGAGACTCGCTCGCCAATCTGATCATCAAGGCGGGCGGCAAGCCGGTCGAACCCAAGACCGATGCCGAATATACCGCCAATCTCAACCTTGGCGCGCTGAAATCGGAGGGCGATGTGGTGAAGCTCGCCGCAGCGCTCGAGCAGGGCGCCGCCAACGCCTATGTCGGTCAGGTCGCCGCCTTGCAGGACCGGTCGATCGGCCATTTGTTCGCGCAGCTCTCGACCGACGAAGCGGTTCATTGGGCGGTACTGAGCGGTGCGCTGGGCAACAGCGTTCCAGCCGAACCCTATCTGTTCGGGTGATCAACGATGCGCCCTTCTTCAATCATCGTGGCGATGGCGGTTCTGATGACCGCCACGCCCGCCGCGGCGCAATCGCCGGCGGATGGCCAGGCGCTGTATCAGGCAAAATGCGGCGGCTGCCATTCGCTGGACGCCAACCGCATCGGCCCGGCGCATCGCGGCGTCGTCGGCCGGAAGATCGCGACCGCACCGGGCTATCCCTATTCCAGCGCGATCAAAAAGCTCGCCGGTGTCTGGACCCCGGCCCGGCTCGACGTGTGGCTGCAAGGTCCGCAGAAGCTGGCGCCAGGATCGAAAATGTTCCTCACCATTCCCGATCCAACCCAAAGAGCCGCGATCATCGCCTATCTTGTCGCGAACTCGACAGCTTCGACCGGGCGGTAGGGCGTTAACATCTATTCCTGATTATTGTGGATCAGGTGCATAGGATACGCTGTGGTAATGAAAGATTGATCTGGTGGCGGCGGTGTTCCAAGCGAGCCTGCGCGAACACGGTCGCCACCCCCAAATCTTCGGTAGAAGAGCCAAAAGACGCCGCTGATTTTGGGATCACGAACGGCCGCCCTGAACGGCCGAAAGAGTGGCGCGTAGCGGCCAGTGGCTCCCAAAGTCTGCTTAATGGCGCCATCGGCTACCCTCAGAAACCTCCCTCGATCTGTAGCGCGAACAGCCGCCGCGACATTCGTCGGCGCGATTCGATCACCGAGAAGGGAACCTCGCCCCGCACCCCGGCATAGCGGAACAGGTCGCGGTCGACCGCCTGGTCGAACAAGCGGTTCACTTCGAGCGAAAGTTTCAACCCCTTGCGCACCACGAATTCGCCGAAGACCGAAACCGCCGGTCCGGGGCGGTAATCGCTGAACAGCGCGCTGCGGAAAGTGCGGCTGGGCGGCTCATAGGTGAAACGTGCGCCATAGGTGATGTCGCGCGAGGCGACGTGGCGGAAGCTGATGGTGCTGGGGTCGAACTCGCTGTTCTGGAAGGGGCGGGTCTGCCTGTTGAACGGATCGGTCACCATCGTGCGCCGCCAGGCGGCGTTCACCGTCAACTCGGCGCCGCGCAGCAGGAAATCGAGCGGCAGCGTCGCCAGCAGATCGACGCCATAGGCGGTGCCGCTCGGGATGTTGCCGATGCCCTGGCCGCCCGCCACCGGGATCACGTCGACGATATTGCGCGCGCGCTCACCGACCAGCGTGACCGCCACGCTGCCGCGCTTGCCCCAGCGGCGCTCGATCGTCAGCCGCGCGGCGTCGGTCTGCGGCGGTTGCAGCGCGGCGTTGGTCTGGGTCGCCGATCCGTCGGACACTTGCTGCGCGCCGACGAAATCGCCGAAATCGAGCTGGCCGACCAGACGTTCGAGCCGCAGGTTCACCGATGTGCGCGCGCCCGCCGCCCAGTTGAGCACCAGCCGGGGCTTCAGGAAGCGATAGGTGTTCGCACCGCGAAACGGCGCGGCGAGCTCGATCCGCGAGATTTCGCCGGCGAGCGCGGCTTCGATGCTCAACTGCTTGATGCCGCTATAGGTGGCGGAAATCGCCGCCGATCCACGCCATTCGCCGACATCGGTGGTCCCTTGGTCCAGCAGGGATTGTCCCGCCGGGCTGGTGCCGAAGAAAGCGGTGGCGGCGCCCAGCGTCGTCCGCACGCCCTCCACCGCAATCTCGCCCGAAAGCTTGGACCAGCGCGGCGCCCAGCCCGCGCGGAGGATCGTTTCCGATCGAGTCTGCTTCGATTCGAACCGCGAAGCAGCGAAGTCTTCATCGGGAAAGCGGGATTCGATGCCCGAAAGGAAGCGCGATCCCGACCAGGTTTGCAGCACGATCGCCTTGGCTTCGCCCCGCCCGATCGGGCACTTCAGCTCCAGCGAAAGCTCGGCGCTGCGATCGCGACTGGTATCGCTTTCCAGATCGAGGCGCGTCAGCTCGGGCTGGCCGATGGTGAACACGTCGAACTGGGACCGCCGGGTGAATTCGGAGGTGCGCAGCGCGGTGGACAAAGTGGTCGTCACGCCGGCGATTTTCCCGGCGATGCTGAACGACCCGGCGACCGCCTGATTGCGCCGGTTATCGACCAGCGGACCATCCTCCACGATTGCGCCGCCCGCGTTGATCAGCCGTTCGCGCCCTTCAAGCCGCATCAGCGTGTCGACCCCGCCGTCAACGCTTGCCGAAACGCTCGCCCCGGCGATAGCACCTTTCCAGGAAAGGGCGCCTGTGGGGGCGACGCGACTGTCGCCCACCGTTTCGCCGCGCAGGCGCCAGCTGCCGCCACCGCTCGCCTTCAGCACGATGTTCGCGATCAGCCGGCTGCCGCCGCCCTGCAGCCCCGCCGAGGCGCCGTCGAGCAGCTCGATCCGGTCGACCGTGGCGGCGGGAATGCGCTTGAGATACTCGGCGAGCGCGACATCCTTGGTCACCGGGCGCGCGCCGTTTATCAGCACATTGCCCGCGGCATCGCCAAAGCCCCGCGCGCCATTCCCCTCCACCAAGGTAAAGCCGGGCACGCGGATCAGCATATCCAGCGCATTTTGCGGCTGCACATCGGCAAAGAAGGCGGCGGGATAGCTGGCCTTGGCGGTCGCGCCCTCGGCGGCGGCGGCGCGCGCTGAAACGATGCCGGCGCACAGCACGGCGAGCAGACTGACCGATCCCAGCTTCATTGATCCTCCCCAGCTTCCATCGTGCTGGGTCGCATGTGCCTGGTGCGGGCTGGTTGGCGGTTGCTTGCCGGATTGTTGCGATCGACCAAGCGGTGGCGGTGCCGCGCGGCTCAATCCGCCGGCAGGATCATCTCGGCGCGCGCGCCGCGCGGCTGGTTGGCGCTGAGCTGCAATTCGCCGCCATGCGCGCGCGCCACCGCCTCGACGATTGCAAGGCCCAGCCCCGATCCGCCCGATTGGCGCGAGCGCGACTCGTCGCCGCGCACGAAAGCGCCCGCCAGCGCCTGCGGATCGGCGACCGGCCAGCCGGGGCCGGTGTCGCTGACCGCCAGCACGATCCTGCCCCCGCTGCTGCCGACCGAGAGGCGGATGGTGCTACCGGGCGCATAACGGATCGCGTTGCTCACCAGATTGAGCAGCGCCCGCTCGATCCGGGCGGGATCGGCACGGGTAGTGATCGCGGCAACCTCGGGGATCAGCGTCGCGCCGCCCGCCTCGGCTTCCGGACGCAACGCCTCGATCACGGCACGGGCGGTCTGGTCGAGCCGCACGTCCTCGATCTCCAGCCGCAGCTCGCCCTGCTGGCGTGCCGCGAGCAGGTTGAGGTCCGCCACCAGTTGATCGACTAGCGTGATCTGTCGCAATAGGCTTTCGAGCATTGCCGCGTCGAACGCGAAGACGCCGGCTTGGGCGCCGATCAGCCGCCCGCGCATCACCGCGAGCGGGGTGCGCAGCTCATGCGCGATCGCTGCCGAGCGCAGGCGGACATCGTTATCGGCGGCATCGAGTGCTGCGACCATCGTCGTGAAATCGCGGTGGAGCGTCGCGATCTCGCGCGGGGCGCTGCTGCTGAGCGGCGGCGGCGGTTCGCGGCCGCCGAGCGCCACCGCGCGCGCGCAATCGGCAAGCGCGGCGATCGGCCGGGCAATGCGCTGGGCCGAGCCGATGGCGAGCGCGCCGCAGATGGCCGCCGTCAGCGCGATCAGCGCGCCGAGCGCCCAATTATAGTTCAGCCGCCACGGCGCAAAGCCATGCGCCAGCTTGAAATTTTGCACCTGCGGCGAACATTGGCCGTGATCGGCGAGCAAACGCGAAAGCGTCTGCTGATCGGGCGCCGACAGGCTCGCCAGGAACAGCTTGTCGCGAATGAGGTAGATGTAATCGGGCACGAAGGCTGCGACCAGGGCCGCGACCACGCTGATCACGATCGCGCTCAGCGCGATGCGCGTGCCAAGGCTCGTCGTCATGCCACCAGATCCAGGCGATAGCCCTCGCCGCGGATGCTGGTGAGCCGCACGCCCGCTCCCGCGCTTTCCAGCTTCTGGCGCAACCGGCTGATGTGCGGATCGACCGAGCGATCATATGCATCCCCCGCCAGCGCATGATCGACGATCTGTGCGCGGCTCACCAGCCGGCCGCCGCGCTCGACGAACAGGCGGAGCAGGCGGAACTCGACCGGGGTGAGCGTGAGCGGCACGCCATCGGCAAAGGCCCGGAACGCCTCCAGATCGACCCGCAGCTTGCCGAAGCCGAGCGTGCGATGCTCCGGCTGCCGCGCCGCGCGCCCGAGCAGCACCTTGGCGCGCGCGATCAGTTCGAGCGGGTTGAACGGCTTCACCAGATAATCGTCGCACCCCAGCCGGAAGCCGGTGAGCTTGTCGATATCATCGCCCAGCGCGCTGACGATCAGCACGCCCGTCGCCTTGCCGGTCGAGCGCAGCTCGGCGAGCACCGATAGCCCGTCGCGCCCCGGCAGGCGAATGTCGAGCACCAGCAGATCGGGGCACCACCACCGCGCGGCGTCGATGGCGTCGGTACCGCTGGTCGCGATCAGGCACTGCGCCTCCTCCTTCTTGAAGAAGGCCTCGACGATTTCGGCGATTTCGGGTTCGTCCTCGGCGATCAGCACCTTCACGCCGCGCAGCGCGTTGTCGATCGTGCGGCTGGCTTCCTCGATCACATCACCCCCGTCATTCGCGCGCCTGTTCGAGCGAAACATCATCTATAACCAGCGTGCCGCTTTCCTCGAACACCGAGATGCCGATCGCGATACGCTTCGTGCCCGCCGGCACCACCGCGCGCAGCCGGCGTTCGTTCCAGGCGGCATCGCGCCAGGGCGCGTCATAATCATTGAGATAGCCGAGCCGTTTGCCGGCTGCATCGACGAACGCCAGCCACAGGCCCGCCTTGCTCTTCGGGTTGCCCCGGTGGAGCCAGGCGGAGAGGATGATGGGGCGGCCCTCCAGCCCCTCCGCCGCTATCCCCTGGATGATCCCGGCATAGCCGGCGCTGCTCGTCTGCTTGTCGAAAGTGATCGCCACTGCATTGGCGCCGCCATGCACCTGCGCGGTTGTGAGGGCGTAGCCCGCCTCGGCACGGTCCGGGCGCCAGCTCTCGGGCAGATCGGGTGCTGTCGGCGCGGCGCCTTCGAAGCCCCCGTTCTTCAGCAGGTTTGGCGCCTGGGCATCCACCGGCTGGGTCCAAGACACCAGAGCAACGAGCGCTAACAAGATGTGACGAAGAGATATAGCGCGCATCGTTTCCCCGCGAGTATTGGGTAAGGCGCGCTCGCGGGTGCGGGCGTCGCGACATCGAGTGGTGGCAATAGCGAACGTCGACAGCTGCTCGGGCTGGTCGATGCCACGCCGTTGTTTCCCCGGCATTGTCAGATTGTTGCGACACTGTTGCGCCGGGTGCCAAGGGCTCGCGGCCAGACGCAATTCATGCGGCCGCAGGCGCAGTTATCCGCCGTTTTTCGCCGCTGAACGTCGCACACCGTAAGAAACGGTTGCGAATCCTCTCTCATCAACCGTTTTCCGCCGTTTCACGGTGTAGAACGGCAGAATTCCTAGCTTCCCCACCACACAATCACTTCCTGATGTGCGTCATTCGTACGTTGCGGTGCTGCTCAGGCTGGGCGGCGAGAGCAGCTATGCGTTTGCGTTCTGACGGATAACGCACTTGTGGTTTTCTGGCCAATGACGAAACCGTGCTCGCCCACCAGCAGTATCAAGCCTTTTTTCGGGCGGCACACCCGGCCGCTGACCCGGTGCGTGACCGCTGCTCAACTGGCAGAAGGCGGACCGGTGCGGGATCAAGGTGATCAGTCACAGCCGGCAAGGCTGCGACCATTACTTCCAGGCGCTTGGCTAGGATTGGGGCGCTGCCTTTCATGAATCAGGCCTTCGAATATTTTCTTGGGCCCGTCCCCTCGCGCGCATGACCCAGGATGTCGTCAACGATAAGTTGCTTGGCATCCGACGCATCCGAAGCGCTGCCTCCGGTCGTTCGAAGGGAGTGAAGGTCGGCGCGCTTGCCCTCCGATGTCCCCGGTAGCGGGAGAAAACCGTCAACATAATCGAGAGGGTACCGGCCCGCCGATGCGTAGAACCGCTTCCCGCCGACATTTACGAGATTCTTTTGATACAGCTCATGAAATGCCTCGACATGCCCCTCGGTCTCAATGGCCTTGGCATAATCTCGTAGACCAAGCCGCAACAGCTCCGGATGGAGAGGGACCATGCGACGTCGCGAAGGACGCTTTAAGCCTGGCGGCCGCTCGCCATCTTTGCTTTTTGTCATGTTTTCGGCGATCGTCAAAAACAGTGTGTCAACGTCGATGGCGAAATCTTCGCATTCCAATCCGCATAATTGCTCTTGTGAAATAATACTGGAATTGAGAAGGAGAGGCGCCCAATATGCCGCATCGTGCCAGATCATTGGTTATTGGTGATCTTGAAGCGCCGACCGCATCCACCGCCGCCGGTATAGATCGGCGATGAGAAAAACTGACGCAAATGTTTATCCGTCCAAGGCATTCTATCGGGATCGTCGGGATTATCAATCGGGCTGGCGCTTGTTAAGGCCGTGAAGTCGAGCACGGGATCCTTGCCATAGCGAGGCTTCCACGCGGTCTTCCTCAACTCTCGGCCGAGTCTGCTGAGCGTGGTTAGGTCACGGTTAACCGTTCGAATATCGCGCTTCTTACCGGCTTTCTTCGAGACCTCGGTTATCACCTCATCAAACGGGCAGCTCATGTTGCCCTTCTCGACGGTGCCCCATTAAAAATCTGTCGGTAGTTGTCGAAGCGTGGCGGCAAAGTGCTGTGCCTCGCCTGGCCGATAGTCGCACAGCCGCTTGTTACCTGTGATCCAAGCGAAACCGCGGATGACGCGCACGCGTTGCGCCACGTCTTCGTTCCAATCCCCCGATGCTTGGATATCGGCGACGATGTCGTCGATGACATTCGAGAGGCGGCGCGTGTCGTTCGTCAGGAACGGCGTTGGGATTGGTGCCTCGACAGGCGCGGGCGCCGCTCGTGCTGTCTCGCTCACATCGACCCGAAGCTGCATGACCAAGTTGTCGTCGAGCAGAATCGACATCCGATTACCGCCGGTTGCAACTTCAGCGCGATCAAGAAGCTGTGCCCTGGTCTGAGCTTCGGCTTTGGCCGGCAAGATTTGTGCCTTGGCGTCTCGGCTTGTGGCGGTGTTGATCGGGGCCTCGATCGACGCGAGGCATGCGCGCGCACTTGCTGTGGCCGCCCGGTGCGGTGCCAACGCCTTGAGCATCAGCACGACCGCATGGCGGTCAGCGTCTAAGAACCCCTCCGTCAAGCTATTCAAAAGCTCGATCGATATCGTGTCCGCATCTGGGGCGAGGCGGGCGGCGATGCGATAAGTCGCCTCAAGCACTTGAGCGGCGCGTGGATCGCTCCGCCCATCTCCGTCGAGCCGCGCGGCGGTTGCCAGACCGAGCTCCTCGTCGAGGCCGCGTTTAAACGGAGCAACGGCCTCACTTGCGGTCATAAGGCCGCGCTCGATCCGCTCGTTCATCATCATCGTCATCGCATCCCACCGGACCGACAGCCGGCAGACGAGGCGGCGTGCCTCGACGGGGTCGGCGGTCTTCAACGGAACGGTTATAGGACGGTTTACGAATTTCCGCCGGTAGAGCCTGCGGCGATAATGGTAACGTGCGCCACGCCGCGTGAGATACGATATCGTCGCCACTTCCGAGCCTCGCTCCGGTCGGCGGCACCGGCTCTTTTCGCAGGCGGACGGTGTGGCGTGTGCGCAGCTTGGTGCACAGACGCGTGTCCCGCAGAGCTGGTTCCGACGCCGGAATGGCGGATTTCTGCGGGTTCAGCGCGGATGTGGAGCGGGTGAAGGGAATCGAACCCTCGTCGTAAGCTTGGGAAGCTTCTGCTCTACCATTGAGCTACACCCGCGAGCTGATGGCCCCTTGGCACAGTCGCGGGCGAGGCGTCAACCGGCGGCTAGCGCAACTTCCCGAAAGCTTCGTTCACCAACCTTGGCAATCGTCACCGAACCGAAACCGCGTTACGAGTGGCATAGCTACATGAAGATGAACGTCGACCAGCCCTGTTGCCGCCGCCTCCCCCTTGTAACGGCCATACGCTTCGCCGCGAACCCAAAGCAGAACATCGCGCACTGACGGGAGGCCAACCACATGGAAATGCAACAGGTCCGCTATTTTCTCGCGGTGGCGGAGACGCTCAATTTCACCCGTGCGGCGGCGCAGTGCCAGGTGAGCCAGCCCGCGCTGACGCGCGGTATCAAGCTGCTCGAGGCTGAGCTCGGCGATGAGCTGATCCGCCGCGAGGGGCGACTTACCCATCTGACCGAACTGGGCGCGCGGCTGCTCCCGATCCTGCGCCAATGCTATGACAGCGCGGTCTCGGCCAAGGCGGTGGCGGCGGCGGTGACGGCGGGGGAGGCGACGACGCTGCGGTTGGCGATTACCCCGGTGCTCGATCTACAGCTGATCATGCCGATGCTGCGCGAGCTGCGTCGGGTCTATCCCGGGCTGCGGCTGAAGCTGCGCCGCGCCGCCCCGGACGGGATCGCGACAATGTTGAAGCGCGGCGAGGCGGATCTGGCGATCTGCGCGCTGCTCGAGGATGAGTGGGATCGGTTCGAGGCGCGGCCGATCTTTACCGAGGGTTTCGACCTGCTGTTCCCCGCCGACCATCCGCTGGCGGCCGAGGCCGGCGTCGTGCCGGTGGCGGCGGCGGCGAAGGCGGGCGAGACTTTTGTGCTGCACCGCGGGGCGGGGCTGATTGGTGGTGCGGTCGCGGCGCTGGAAGCCGCGGGAGTCGATTCCGGCCGCGCGCACGAGGTCGATCGCTGCGATGACATGATCGCGCTGGTCGAGGCCGGGGTGGGGGTGGGCGTTGTGCCGGCCAGCGGCCTGGCAGTTACCCAGCTGCGGCGTCGGCGCGGCGTTGGTCTTCCGCTTTCGCGCACGATCGCGATTTATGCGGTGACCGGCCGACCGCAGCCGCGCGAGGCGGCGGCGCTCGTCAACCTGCTGCGGGCGGCGGACTGGTCGGCGGTGGCGGCCCCGGCGGCGGCATGAGCGTGGCGAGCGCCGCGCGCAGATCGAGCCGCCGGCGATAGTCCGGATCGACATGGGCGAGGCGGATCACGCCGTCCCGGTCGACGACGAACACCGCCGGAATCGGCACGATCCACCCGGCGCCGTTCTGGTAACTCGGCACATCGATTCCTGCCGCCTCGATCTGTCGCGCGACCGACGGATCGATCCAAACCGCGAGGCCCAGCGATAGCAGATAGCCCGCACCGACATCGCATAGGAACACCGCGTCGTCGCCAATTTTCTGGCGTAGCGCGGCGGCGGGGCCATGGGTTTCGGCGGAAATGAACACGAGCCGCGCCGCGCCCGCCGCCGACGCGAGATCGGCGACCTGAACCCGGCAATAATGGCACCAATGGCCGCGTACGACAACGATCGCGACCGGCCCCTGATCGAGCAACTCGGCGAGCGAGACCAGCCGATGCGCATGATCCGGCAAGCGGAACGCCGGCATGAGCTGCCCCGCGCGAGGTGTCTGAAGTCCGGCGCCCGCGCGTTCCAGGCGTGTGATAAGCTGTTCAATTGCCCGCGCAAATCGGGGGCTTGCGCTGAGCAGGCCTTGGGTGACGACCGCCAGTTTTTCAGCGAGCGGCGCGTCGAGAGCGATTGCCGAATCGGCCACTCTATCGAGTTCTCGAACGACGTCGTTCAAGTTCTTGGCCTTTCCGTGCTAGCCCTGATGGTACGGAGCGTGCCTTTATGCATCACTGGTGTACGCTGCGCCACGCATCGAAACGATACACCCCGCCGTGCCGGCTTGGGGTTAGTCTGGAAACCAGTGGCAGCAATCGGCGCGAGGGCACGCGCGATCAAAGGGATAGTTTGGTGACCGTCGCCAATCGCCTATCGCTGGGAACACCCCCACCGCCGCATGCCGCGGGCGGCTCGCGTCGTCAGCGCCGGCTGCGCGGGCGTGATTGGCTGCCGCCCAATGCCTGGGCCGAGTGGGCCGAGGGGCGGCCGCCTGTCGCGGTATGCAATCATCTGTCAGGCGCTTTGATCCAGCGCTGGTCGAGCACGGCGCCCGCGATGATGCAGCCGCCCCTCGATCATCACCTGCTCGTGCTGCACCTTGGCGGCCCGAAACGGATCGTCCGTTCTGGCGGCCTGAGCACGGCGCATGTCGATATCGGCAGCGGCGCCTTCACGATGGTGCCGGCGGGCAGCAGCTATCGATGGCTCACCGCCGGGCCGATCGATTTCGCGCACCTGTTCCTCCACCCCGATCGCTTCGCGCGCGATATCGCCGAGACCTATGGCGTCGCGGCGGATCAGGTCCGCTTCGCCGACCAGCTCGGGCGTAGCGATGCGATAGTGCGGGCGTTGTTCGAACTATTGCTCGCCGATAGCGGCACCGATCCGCTCGCGGCGGAGGCGCGACTCACGCGGCTCAACCTGCGGCTGGCGACGCTTACCGGGGCGACGCTGCGGGCGCTGGGCGATGCACCCTTGCCGCCGGCACGGGTCGCGCGGGTGCGCGATTATGTCCGCGCGCATCTCGCCACGCCGATCACGCTCGATGCGCTCGCCAGTGAGGGTGGGATGAGCCGCTATCACTTCATCCGCGCGTTTCGCGCGGCGACGGGCCTCACCCCTTATGCCTTTGTGATCGCCGAGCGGGTGGCGGCGGCGGTGGATGCGCTGCGCGCGGGCGAGCGTACCATCGCGGAGATCGCGGTCGAGACCGGCTTTTCGAGCCCCGCGCGGTTCAGCGAGCGCTTCCGCGCCCTGATTGGCCATACTCCGGCCGAGTTCCGCCGCGCCTGTCGATAAGGCGCGGCGGCGGCGGGGTTAAAAGCCCTGCACGATCTGGACGATGAACCGTTCACGGAACGAGTTGCGATAGGGCGTTACCGGGAAAGTCACGCCGCCGAGCAGGAACAGATTGCCGCCAAGATGGGTACGCAGGCCCGGCGTGATGCTGACGAAGCTGGGCGCGTTGCGCGTCACCGGTTCGGACCAATTGGCGGCGACATACCATGTAAGATCGCCGAACGGCGTCTTCGAGTGCGGGGTCACCGTCTGGCCGATCGTCGCGTTGACCACCACCGCATCGGGATCGGTCCGATCGCCGATCTGATAGCCGACGCGTCCGCGCAGCGAGAAGCCGTGGCCGATGTCGGTGAAGACGTTGACCTGCGGCGTAGGCGAGAAGCGGTTGTTGCCTAGCAGCACCGATCCGGTCGGCAACCGCCAGCCGACCCCGGCGTTGATCGACAGGTTGCGCGTTTCGGCGAGCATCACGAGCGTCGACAGGGTGATGTCGCCGAAATTGTCGCGGCCATTGGTCAAGCGCTGATAAAAGGGCACTTCGAGCCCGGCCCAGAAGCGGCGCGACAGGGGATAGTTGAAGCGCACCAGCACTTCATGCGCATCGGGTCCACGGCTGTCGGTGTAATCATAGGCCAGGTGGAATTCGCGGGTGAAGAAGCCGTCCGCGGTCGCCAGCCAGCCCTGGCGCGGCGCGCCGCTGGTGCCATTGGGCACCGGAATCCAGCGCTCGGTGAATTCCTTGCCGAAATTGCCGAACTTCAGCGGAGTCCATTCGCGCGGCGCTGGCGCCGGGTCCACTTGAGCTAGCGCGATCGCCGGTTCGGCGGTGGCCGGCTCGGCTGGGGCAGCGGCGGCGGAGTCGATCGGATCGGCGTGGCAGATTGCAGGTGATGCAAGCAATGCGATAGATAAGGCGAAGAAACCGCCTTTGACGTTAACAGCCATAGTTGAGCCCTTTTATAATCGGCTCATGCTAAATATGGCTGTGGGCGCGAAGAATATTCTCTGTTTCGGATGTCTATTGCGGATCTCTGCGCTGTTATCGTATATAATCCCGGCGATAGCGCCCTGGCGAGGTGCCCAGCGCCTTGCTGAAGACCGAGGTGAAGTGCGACTGGCTGGCGAAGCCGCATTCGAGCGCGATCTGCACCAGCGGCAACTGGCTGTCGCTCAGCAGCTGCTGCGCGCGCGCCAGGCGGCGCAGGCTCACATAATGATAGGGGCTTTCCCCCGTCGCCAGCTTGAAGGTGCGCGAGAAATGGAAGGGAGAGAGGCCCGCCACCGCCGCCAGCGCGCTCAGGCTGATGTCGCTATCCAGATTGGCCTCGATATAAGCGAGCACCCGGCTGAGCTTGGCGGGTGACAGGTGCACCCGCTCGCGCGGGCTCGGGTCGTTGCTGCGCACCAGCACGGCGGCGATCGCACGCATCAACCCTTCCACCAGCTGGTCGGACGCGAAGCTGGGGGCGCGCATTTCCTGCTCGATCATCATCACCAGCTGCGCGAGCCGCTGATGCGGCTCCATATAGAACGCCGGCGGCACTTCGGCACCCAACTCGCGGATCAGCTCCGCCAGATAATCCCGGGGGATGGCGACGATCAGCGCGCCATTGCCAGCGGGACATTCGAGATCGGCTTCGATGCCGGGCGGCATGAAGCTGACATGGTGCCGCAGCAGCGGCTTATCGATTTGCTCGGCGCCGATCTGGCCGCGGCAGCGCCCTTGGGACCCCAGGTTGACGATCAGCGCGGCGTTGGCCCCGTCGCGGCTGCGAACGCGCACCGGCCCGTCGCCGCGCGCGCCGAGGTGGCGCACCACGCTCAGCCGATCCTGGTGGAAATAGACCAACTCGGCGATCGGCGGCAGCGAGAACTGGATAGCATCATAGGCGGCGCTGCCGGTGGCGCCGTGGTACATCAGGTCGTTCGGCCTAAGCGCGTTGCACATCGGTAGACTCCCTGGTCGCCGGGTATCGGCAGCACATTGCTGCTTCATTGCTGCCAACCCGTGGGTGCTAGCTCGGTCGATCGTGACACAGGCGCAAGGGGTCGGGCGGAAGAACCGCAATAAAGCGGAAGTGCCGGAAAACAGCCAACCAGCCGCCAAGGTGAGGTAGGCAACCGATTGTCGCCGTGAAATTTTGTGAGTCAGATGCCTCTTGTCGGTTTTCGAACATAATCGTCGAGCGCCACCCTCGACCGGGCAAGCATCCACAAAAGCGACCGCGAACCTGAAAGCGTGCCTGCTCGATTCACGGCATTTCGGCGCCGCCACGCAATAGATGCGCGATGAGCGGAAGTCGCTGAACAGGAGAAACCGATGTTGTCGAAAGCCATCACGAAGAAGGCCGCGATCCTGGCCGGCATCCTACTGACCGGAACCGCGACAAGCGCTTTCGCAGGGGAAGTCGTTGTGCGCGGCAAAGAGGGCAAGCCCCTCGACGAGGTGCGCCGCGCTCCGGCCTCGATTTATCAAGATCAGCGCACGATCGTCGCGCAACCTTCACCCTCGGAGGTGAAGCCTGAATTTCTTGGGCCGGTGCTGTTGATGAAATCAGCCCATGTCGATCTCGAGAAGGGCACCGCGACGCTGCCGCTGCGCAAGGGCAAGCTGAAGGATGGCCGCCCGGTTTGGTTCATAATTACCGACACCACCGATGAGAACCTCGCCAATTTGAGCGGCGTCAACTACTCGCCGAAAATGGCCTATGGCCTCACGGGCGCCGCCACCCGCCACGCGACGATCGAGAAGGACGGCACCTTCACCTTCAATGCCGGCTCGGTGGACTTCAAGCCGGCGCTGTCGATCGTTCCAGGCCCGGCCAATGCGCCGTTCCCGCCCAAGAGCTTCCAGCCGGGCGCGGTGGGTGACGCTGCCTATACGCCGATGGTCTATATCGACAATTCGGCCAAATCGGTGATCTTCAACGCCCCCGTCGTCTCGATGGCGAGCGAGGCCGAGCTCAACACGATGTGCGACGGCAACGCCGATTACAGCAAGGTGCATGACAAGGTTGTCGCGATCTGCCCGCGTGACGAAACCGTCACGCTCAAGCTGACGCTGGGCTATACCTTCGACAAGCCGATCCAGTATCTCTCTACCGAGGCGAACGATCCGTTGGTCGCGACGCTTGAAAACGCCATCTACGCGCCGGCGCTCAAGGATCTGCCGTTCGCGCTCGAGGATGCCTCGCCGGGCGAATCAGCCGAGCGTATCGTTGTCGTGGTGAACGGCGCGACCGGCAAGGACAATCCGCACCGCCAGGGCTTGGTGAGCGCGCTGAGCGGCGAGGGCGGCCCGCTGAATGTGCTTGGGGGCATCCCCACGATCAATCTGGACTATTCGCCGATGTGGCGCATCTTCCCGCTGGTTTGGACCGACGAGGCGATCCAGAAGGGCTATCGCTATCGCATCACCAGCGCGCTGCAGGCCGCCGAAATGGATACGCGCGGCTTCCTGAAGAGCCTGGACGGTGGGCCGTTCCGCGCGGTGGGGTTCGTGGTCAACTGCCCGGTGGTCTATCGCATCAACTAAACCCAACCGTGTCCCGAGCCGGGTGACCAGCCTGTCCCCTATCCAACTGGCCACCCTGAGCGCGGCGCTGGCGATTGCCGGCGCCGCCGGTGCCGGGGCGGACGCGCAGACAACCGCCGACCCGACTGCGTCGTCCGCCCTGGCACAACACTCCCCGTCACCACCCGACATGCCCGCGATCGAGGGCATGACGCCCACCGAGGTGACACGGATGGCGCCGATGGCGGCGCTGCCTCCCGACATCGTCGTCACCGGCGCGCGGGTGCGCCGCCAGACCAGCCTGGTCGCGAGCGGCGCGGTGCTTTCGGGCGAGGAACTGGCCGCGCGCGCCCGCTCGACGATCGGCGAGACGCTCGCCCACCAGCCCGGCATCAGCTCTACCGCCTTCGGCCCCAGCGCTTCGCGCCCGGTGCTGCGCGGCTTCCAGGGTGAGCGCGGGCGGCTGCTGATCGACGGGGTGGGGACGCTCGACGTATCGAACACCAGTCCCGATCACGCGGTCGCGCTCAACCCGCTGGTCGCCGACCGGATCGAACTGCTGCGCGGACCGGCGGCGCTGCTCTATGCTTCGGGATCGAACGGCGGGGTGGTGAACACCGTCAGCGGGCGCATCCCGCGCCGCGCGCCGGCTGGGATCGAGGCGACGACGCAGCTCGGCTATGGCAGCGCCGCGACCGAGGCGAGCTTCGGCGCGCGCGTCGATGCGCCGCTCGGCGGCCTCTGGGTCGCGCATTTCGACAGCCAGTATCTGCGCGGCGATTCGGTCGAGACCGGCGGGTTCATCCTCGCGCCGATCGAGCGCGCCGTCGCCGCCGCCGCGCCCGATCCGGCGATCGCGCGGCTGGCACGGCTGCGCGGGCCGCTCCCCAATACCGGGTTCCAGACCTGGGAAGTGGGCGGGGGCTTGAGCGCGGTATTCGGCGGCGGCCATGCGGGCTTTTCGCTCTCGAACTACGGCAATCAATATGGCCTGCCGACGCGGCTGTCGCTCGATCCGGCGACGCCGCAGCCCGACACCTATATCGCGCTCAACCAGCTGCGCATCGACGGCCGGTTCGAGGTCGATCTGCCCGCCGGGCCGTTGAGCACGCTGCGCGGCCGCTTCGCCTGGGCCGATTACCGCCATTTCGAGATCGTGCGCGGCGGCCCGATTTCGGCGGCGTTCCGTAATCTGGGCTATGAAAGCCGGGTGGAAGCGGTGTTCGGCCGTCACGCCTGGCGCGCGACGCTCGGCGCGTCCTATGCCGATCGCGATTTCAAGGTGCTGGGCGCGGCGCCGCTGCTGCCGCCCAACCGCACCCGACAATATGCGCTGTTCGCGCTGCACGATCTCGATCTCGGCCGGCTGAAGCTGGAGGGCGCGGTGCGGTTCGACCAGAGCGACGTGCGCGCGGTGGTCGATCCCATCCTGCGCAACCCGCCGCTCGGGCGCGGCTTTGGCGTCTGGGCGATTTCGGGCGGCGCCAATTATGCGCTGGTGCCCCAATGGAAGCTCGCGCTCAACGCCAGCTATCTGGAGCGCGCGCCGGTGGTCGAGGAATTGCTGACCCAGGGCATAGACCCCGGAACGCAGGGCCAGTTGATCGGCAACCCCGCGCTTCCGATCGAGCGCAGCTGGGGCATCGAGGCGGTGCTGCGCGGGCAGGGACGCTGGGGCAGCGCGACGATCGCCGCGCATTACACCGATTTTTCGAGCTATATTTTTCCCGCCGAGACCGGTGCGTTGGTGCAGGGGCTACCGGTGTTCGCCTTCACTGTCGCCCCCGCGCGTTATTGGGGGATCGAGGCGCAGGGCCGGGTGCCCATCGCGCGCTGGCACGGGGTTGCCATCGCGGGTGACGCGCTGGTCGATTATACCGAGGCGACGCTCGCCGGCGGCGCGCCGGTTCCCCGCATCCCGCCGCTACGACTGCTGGCGGGGATGAGCGCCACCGCCTCCCGGCTGGACGGGCGCGCCGAGATTGAGTGGACCACGCCGCAAAGCCGCGTCGCCGCGTTCGAAACGCCGACGCGCGGCTTTGTGATGGTGAACCTGAGTCTCGCCTGGAAGCCGCTGCCGCGCCTTAGCCGGTTGCAACTACGCCTCGTCGCGAACAACCTGTTCGATGCCGAGGCGCGCCGCCATGCGAGCTTCCTGAAGGACTTCGCGCCGCTCGCGGGGCGCGACGTGCGGCTGAGCGCTCGGTTGGGGTTTTAGGGGGGCGCCATCCCAAAAATGACGTGCACCCATAGATACCAAAGTCACCCCCGACGTTATCCGCGGTCCCACTTCTTCTCCTGTCGCCAGGTAGCGGGATCGCGGCTCATGGCCGGGGTAACGGGCAGTTCATTGGGGGGACGCTGACCCGCCCGCCGCCTCAAAGACCCTCGGGCTTCGGCCCGCGCCGGACGGTGTCGAGCGTCGCGCAGTGAAACGCGCCGCCGAACGGACCGTAAGCGATGAAGTCGCACGGGATCGGCTCATAGCCCCAGTCCTTGAACGCCTTGATCAGGCTCGGCTGGCGCTCTTCCACGATCACGCGCTTCTCGTCGATCGAGAGCACGTTGATGCTCGTCCACGGGCTGCACATGGAGATTTTCTCCATGATGTCGTCGACCGGATCAGGGCGCGGCGCGATCAGCAGCTCCCAGTCCTTCAGCACCGGGGGCAGCGCGTCCATGTCCAGATAATCGGGGTTCACCAGCGCGCGCTTGGGGCCGAGGATCAGGAAGGTGGAATCGATGTGCATCGGGTTGCGGCACTTGCTCGGCATCCGGTGGATGCGGAACCGGTCACCCAGATGGCGTTCGAGCCAGGTGATGCCCATTTCGTTCGTCACGTTCGAGCGGGTGACGAAAATGTCGCGCCCGGCGCGCGCGAAGTCGGCGGCGTCGAACACCGGCTCGAACTCGGTCGTCAGGAAGCGCAGCGGCTCGCCATATTTGGGAATGGTATAGTTATAGTCGAAAATCTCGTCGGTCAGCTGCGGGCGCGGGGCCGAGGTCCAGCGCGCGCCGCGCCGAAAATAATCCTTGAACAGCCGGCGATAGGCGTCGCCCTCGAAATAGCGCGAACGCCACGCCATCGGGGTTTCGATGATCTCATCGCCGATCACCAGATAGCCGTCGCGCGGGCAGGCGACGCAGAAGCCCTTGCTCGACCATAGCGGCGAGCCGAAGCTGCGATGGTGCGGTACCTGGTCCGGGCGGACGACCTTGACGTTCGCCTGTTCGAGCACGCGGATCAGGTTGTCGAGCGCCGCCTGGCCGCGCTTGACCATCCATTTGGGATAGCGGCGTCCCGCGACCAGCCGGTGCAGCCGGCCGGTGAAGCTCGGGACGTTGAGCGTCACCGAGACGTGATAGGGCGGGATCGTCGCGCCTTCCAACCGGCCGACGATGACTTCCTCAAGCGGATCCCACTCGTTCCACGACCACACCGCGGGCAGCGCGGCCTCCGGCGTGCCGCTGTGCGAAGGCGCATCCTGTTCAAGCAACATCTAGCGACTCATTCCCCTGGCTTCGGCGCCTCCGCATCCGGCAACCGGACCAGGCGCACTTCCACTTCGCGC
Organism: Sphingomonas sp.; assembly: GCF_019746665.1. Taxonomy (GTDB): domain Bacteria; phylum Pseudomonadota; class Alphaproteobacteria; order Sphingomonadales; family Sphingomonadaceae; genus Sphingomonas. The sequence continues at coordinate 20,820 of NZ_JAIERS010000015.1, forward strand.
GCGACATGGCGCCATTCCTCGGTCTCGCGCAACCTTTTAAGTAGTTTATCGAAGGCGCCCTCATGCTCGGGGGCGAACTCGAACCAGGTCAGGAAATCGAACTCGCCGCCCAAGTCCCGGCAATGATAGAGTTTTCGGGCGACCTCCGGCAGATACTCGTGCCCGATCGAGAAATGGCCGCTGCGCGCGTAGATCGCGCGGCGCTCGTCCTGCGCCAGTGCCCACCAGGCGCTGCTCTTGCTGATCGGAATCAGCACGCCGTGAAGCGCCTCCCGCCGGTCGAGCGGGGCGGAGACCGGCTGCAGCGCGTCGCGTTCGTCGGCGGTGGTGTAGCGCAGATTGCTGGCGATGCCGCTCAATTGCCAGGCGCCGCGCCCCGGCGGGCCGACCGCGAGCCGTTCGGCCGGGGGCAGGGTGCCGCCGATGATCGGCTCGATCGAGGTGATCTGCCAGCGACCTGTGGTGCCGGCGGTGAAGTGGGTGGGCTGAGCGAACATGGCGTCGTTGTGCGCGTTGGTCTGGCGCCGGTCTTTTCAACCATTGCGCCCCCGTATCGGCCACGCCGCGACACCGGCGGGCGGGAGCGGGTCGGCGCCGATCATGGGCGCGCCGAACTCCAACGGGGTGAGCGGCACCGCTTCGGGGCCATAGTTAAACGCGAAGCACCAGCGATCGGTGCGGCGCACGCGAAGGTCGGCGGGCAGGGGGGTGAGCTTTAGGTCGGCCTCCAGCGCCATGCGTCGCATCAGCCGGTCGAGCAAGGCAGCGTCGGGCCAGGCGCCGAGGTAGCGCAGTTGCCCCGAGCCGAACACGATACCGCGTCCGTCGGCGAGCTCTTCCTCGGGGGCCAGGTCGCTCTCGACATGCTCGAGCCAGCGGGTCACCGCGAAGCCGTCGCCGTGCTCGGCCAAGCCCTCGCGCAGGCTTTCGACGCGCACGACTTTTAGCGGCAAATGCTCCTGGAGCGGGCCGGGCGGCAGCTCGGGCGGGGTCTGGAAGCTTTCGGTGCGGCTGCCGGTGCGCGGGCCGAACAGCACGGGGACGCCGAGCGCCGCGATCCTGTCCGCCGTCGCTGTGTCGAGCATCGGCAGGCTGGGCGCGACGATCATCCGGTAGGCCGCCAGATCGGCCTCGGGCGGCACGATGTCGACGTCCAAGCCCAGCCGGCGCAACGCCGTGTACCATTCGTGGGCGAGCTGCAGATAGCGGAAGCTCTTGCCCTGGGGCTGGGTCTCGATCGCCCAACTCGCGGGATAGCTGAACAGCAGCGCGACCGGGGCTTGCGGCGTGCCGACCTCCCCCAGCGCCGCCAGATCGTGCGCGGCGGCGCGCGCCTCGATCGCGCCCTGATCCTCGGCGCTGTCGGGGCGGAGCAGCCCGGCGTGATGCGCCTCCTGCCCGAACGGCGCCTGGCGCCAGCGGAAATAGCTGGTCAGCTCGGCACCATGCGCCGCGGCCTCCAGCGTCCACAGCCGCACCATGCCGGGAAGCGGGGCGGGGTTGTGCGCGGACCAGTTCACCGGCCCCGGCTGCTGCTCCATCACCCACCAGCGCCCGCGCCCGGCGCCGCGATAGAGATCATGGTGGAAGGCGGCGATGTCCGGATGGCCTTGCCGGGCGTAACGCAGCTTATCCTCGCGGCTGAACCAGAAGCTGTCGAGGAAGCCGATCGGATAGCTGTCCCACGTCGCTACATCGAGATCGGCGCTGACGTCATGGTGATCGAACTGGGTGAAGAAGCCCATGAAGTTATGGACGATGTCGCGCCCCGGCGAGTCCGCGCGCAGGATCGCGACTTGCGCCGCGTTGAAGGCGCGCACCTGATCGGAGGAAAAGCGCCGCCAGTCCATCACATGCGCCGGGTGCGGCTCGGTGACGGTGAGGTTGGGCGGGTCGATCTCGGCGAAGTCGCGATATTCCATCGACCAGAAGACGGTGCCCCAGGCGGCGTTGAGCGCCGCGACATCGCCATAGCGCGCGCCGAGCCACGCCCGGAACCCCTCGGCGGCGGCTGGCGAATGGCTGATCGCGGTATCGTGGCAGCCATATTCATTGTCGGTCTGCCACGCGACGATGGCGGGATGATCGCCGTACCGTTCGGCCAGCGCGCGGGTGATGCGCTCGGCCTCGGCGCGGTAGCCGGGGTGCGAGAAGCAATAATGGCGCCGCGAGCCGAAACGGCGCGGGCGACCCTGGGCGTCGAGCGCGATCATGTCGGGCATTTGATCGACCAGCCATTTGGGCGGGGTCGCGGTCGGCGTGCCGAGGATGATGCCAAGGCCCTCGGCCGCCAGCGTCGCGATCGCGCGATCGAGCCAGCCCCAGTCGAACCGACCCGGTTCGGGCTCGATCCGGCTCCAGGCGAATTCGCCGATGCGGACCCGGCTGAGCCCGAGCGCGGCCATCCGCCGCGCATCCTCGGCCCACCAAGCCTCGGGCCAATGTTCGGGGTAATAGCAGCAGCCCAGACGCATTACGATCTCCCTTGGCGGCCGGCATAGCCTGCCGGCTTGCGCGCGCGAAAGCACCTTCTATGCTCTTTGAAAAACAGGGGAGTGGAGATGAACGGCGTTCAGATCGCGGTCGCGCTGGGGATACTCGCGCTGATCGCGCTCGCCACCTGGGCCAAGGTGCGCACCACCCGCCACGACGGATCGGAGCGCGACGTCTATCTCGCCGGTGGCGGGCTCAGCTGGCTGTACGTCGCGGGTGCGATCACGCTCACCAATCTCTCGACCGATCAGCTGGTCGGCATGAACGGCAACCAGATGTTGCTGCTCGCCTGGTGGGAGATTTCGGGCTTTTTCGGGTTGCTGATCCTCGCCTTCGTGTTCGTGCCCATTTACTATCGCAACGGCTGCACCACCGTCACCCAGTTGCTCGAACGCCGCTACGCGGGCGAAACGGCGGAGGTGCGGTTGCTGATCTCCGCGCTGTTCCTGTTCGGCAATGTGCTGATCTATGTCCCCGCCGGGCTCTACAGCGGGGCGCTGTTCCTGAACGCGCTGTTTGGCGGCGGCATCCCGCTGATCGCGCTCGCGGCGTTCCTGGCGGCGGTGAGTGCCGCCTATACGATCCTCGGCGGGCTGCGCGCGGTCGCGGTGATGGACACTTATTCGGGCTTTGGCGTGCTTGGCGTCGCGCTGCTGATCGTGCTGCTCGCACTGTCGGCGATCGGCTGGGACTTGAGCGGGGTTCCCGCGGAGCGGCTCACCTTCATCGGCGACGCCAACTCGCCGATCCCGTTCCACACGCTGTTCACGGGCATGGTGTTCATCCAGATTTACTATTGGTCCACCAACCAGAACATCACCCAGAAGGCGATGATCGCGCCCAATGTGCGGGAAGCGCAGAAGGGGGTGCTGGCGGCGGCGGTGGTGCGTATCCTGATCATCCCGGTGATCGTCACGCTGCCGGGCGTCGTCGCCTACAAGCTGCTCGGCCCGGTGGGGGACAAGGCGTACGGCCTGCTCGTCGCGCGCATCCTGCCGGCCTGGCTCGCCGGCGCGTTCGCGGCGATGATCGCGGCGGCAGTGATCGCGCACACCGCCGCCATCCTGAACGCGACCGTCGCGCTCTACGCGGTCGATTTCCACCCGCGCATCGTCGGCGAGGTGCGCGACCAATGGCGGCTTTCCGGAGTGGCGACGCTGGTGGTGACGGCGATCGCGCTGGTGCTGGTGCCCGTTTACGCGGGAGCGAACAGCATCATCAACCTGTTGCAGCAATTGAACGGTTTGTCCTCGATGCCGATCCTGTCGGCGTTCATCGTCGGCTTGGTGTTTCGTGGGGTGTCGGGGCGGGCGGCGATGGTGGGGGTGATCTGGGGGGTGCTGCTGTACGCCCTGTTCCAATTCGTGCTCGCGCCCGGGGGCTGGGTGACGCTGCATTACATCGATTTCATGGTCGTGGTGCTCGCGAGCTCGGTCGCCGCCGCGTTGATCGCCAACCGAATAGGCGGCGGCGAACGCGGTATCGATGCCGGCATATTTACGTGACTCAGCCGGCGATTCCTAACCTTGATCAAGGGCGCGGCACGGCCCATGGCCCCTCTTGCCCAAAGCGGGCAACGCTTTGCAAAATTAGGTCGTTACGATCTTGAAAGAAGATTGGACAAACACGACTTCCGTGGGAGTCAAGCTGGATAAATCGTGAATAGACGCGGTGCGGCGATCGGCCGCATTGCGCAGTGTGGGCCGCGTTCCTCTTTGGCCGATCCCTGGTAAAAGCTGGCGCCGGAGACAAGCCGTGCACGTCTATATCGTTGACGACGAACCCGAATTGCTTACCTCGCTCGCGATCCTGCTGCGTCGCGCCGGGCACGAGGTGGCCGGTTTCGCCACCGCCAACGCCTTCCTGTCGGTCGCGGATGATCTGCCGCTTGGTTGCGTGCTGCTCGATCTGCATTTGCCGGATTTGAGCGGGCTGCAAGTGCAAACCCGACTGAACGAGGCCGAATGCGGGCATCCGGTCGTTTTGCTCACCGGCGCGGGCGACGTGCCCGACGCGGTGGCGGCGATGCGCGCCGGCGCGCTCGATTTCATTCGCAAGCCATATCGCGCGGCGGAGCTGCACGAGGCGTTGGAACGCGCCGATGCCGCGCTCGAACTCGCCCGCGAACGCCGCCGCCGAGCCAAGCGGCTGGTCGCGCTCGAGCGCTTGTCGCTGCGCGAGCGTGAGGTGCTGGCCGCGCTCGCGCATGGCGGGCCGAGCAAGACGGTGGCCTATGATCTTGGCATCAGCGTGCGCACCGTGGAGATGCACCGGGCCAACATTCTGAAAAAGCTCGACGTTCCCAATATCGGCGCCGCGTTGTTGATGGCGCAGGCGGGCAACATGCTCAATCTGCAATAACGCGCGCGATTAGGTTACGCCTCGACCCGCGCCGCCGCATCGAGCGCCGCGCGCACCTGTGCCGCCAATTCGGCGCGACGATAGGGCTTTTGCACCAATCGCACCGGACGGCGCGGATCACCGCCGTCGAGCGAGCGATCCTCGGCATAGCCAGTGGTGAACAACAGCTTCAGCCCCCGCCGTAGGTCTTGCGCGAGCGTTGCGAGCGCGCTGCCGTCGAGCCCGCCCGGCATCACGATATCGGTGAACAGCAGATCGACCGGCGAGTCACTCTGCAGCACCCGCAGCGCCTCGCGTCCATCGGCCGCGGCGAGCACGGTATAGCCCAGCCCACGAAGCAGCGCGCAGGCATGGTTGCGCACCAGCGCGTCGTCCTCCACCACCAATATGGTCTCGGTTCCCGTGGGAATATCGGGCGCCGGTCGCGCGCGCGGCGCGGTCGCGACCTGGCCCGGCGCGCGCGGCAGGTAGATGGTGACCGTGGTGCCGCGGCCCAATGTGGTGTCGATCGTCACCGTTCCGCCCGACTGGCGGGCGAAGCCATAGACCATCGACAGTCCCAGGCCGCTGCCCTTGCCGACTTCCTTGGTGGTGAAGAACGGGTCGAAAGCGCGTTGCAGCACCTCGCGGCTCATCCCGGTGCCGGTATCGGTGACCGAGATCGCGACATATTGGCCGGGCGGGATGCCATCGGCCTGCTCGCCGATCGCGCTATCCTGGGTGATGTTGGCGGTGCCGATCGTCAGCGTGCCGCCGCTGGGCATCGCGTCGCGCGCGTTGAGCGCCAGATTCAGCAGCGCGATCTCCACCTGGCCGGGGTCGGCGCGCGCCGGCCAAATCTGCGCGGCGGGCTGAAGCTCGATCTGCACCGTTTCCGGCAGCGTACGGCGCAGCAGCGCGCTCATGCCCTGCATCAGCTGGTTGCTGTCCAGATCGCGCGGCGCGAGCGCCTGGCGACGGCCAAAGGCAAGCAGACGGTTGGTGAGTTCGGCGCCCCGTTCGGCCGCGCTCATCGTCATCTTGGCCAAGACGTGCAAATCGGGGTCGTCGCTCGCGATTTGCGCCATCGCCTCGGCATTGCCGAGGATGACGGTGAGCAGATTGTTGAAATCATGCGCCAGCCCACCCGTCAGCTGGCCCACCGCTTCAAGCTTCTGCGCCTGGCGCAGCTGCTCGTCGAGCTCGCGCTGTTCGCTCACGTCCACCATTGATCCGATCGCGCGGATCGGCCGGCTCATCTCGTCGCGCAGCACGAAGCCCCGGTCGAGGATATGCGCGATCGAGCCATCGGCGCGCTTCAGTCGATAGTCGGCGCGCCACACCGTTTCCTGCCCCGCGAGCGCCCCCTCGAAGCTAGCCCGCACCCGCTCGCGATCCTCGGGAACGATCAGATTCTCCCAGCCCTCGACGCTGGGATCGAACGTGGCGGGATCATAGCCCAGCAGGTTGCGCAGATTTTCGTTCCACCAAATCCGGCCGTGGTGGATGTCATAATCCCAGATCACATCGCTGGTGGCGCGGGTGATCAGCCGCAGGCGTTCGGTATTGAGCCGCAACTGCGCCTCCACCCGTCGCTGTTCGCTCACCGGGCGTTGAATAACGAGCCAACTCGCCACCTCGCCTTCATTGCCACGGATGATCGACGCATCGGTTTCGACCAGGATTTCCTGCCCGTTCTTGCAGCGCATCCACAGATCGCAGCGCACCGCCTGGTTGCGCGACGCCGCCACCTGGATCTGCTCGATCAGCGCGGGATCGTTGCGGCTGTCGTAAAGCACCAGCGGTGTCTGGCCGATAACGTCTTCCGCCGCGAAGCCGGTCGCGTTCAGATAGGTTTGGTTGGCATAGAGGATGCGCCGCCCGCCCTGCGCGTCATCGAAGTCACGGCTTAGGATGAATACGAAGTCGTTCGCGCGATCGACCGCGGTCTGCAGCAGGCGCATCTGCTCTTCTTTTTCGCGCTGCTCGGTGATGTCGTGCAGATGCAGCAGCATCCCATGCCCGGTCGGGTACAGGTTGAACCGGTACCAGCGCTGGACATGCGGCAGATGCAGCTCGACCGAGACGGCGCAGCGCTCACGCACGGCGTTGCGCGCCGTGTGGGTCGATGTGCTTTCGTCGGGGAAGGGGCAGATATCCCAGAAATACTGGCCGGTCATCAGTTCCGGCGGGCGGCCGATCAGATCGGTCGCCGATTGGTTGCAGAAGGTGAGCCGGCCGGAGGTGTCGAGGATGCAGAACGGATCGTTGATGCTGTTGATCACCGCGAACAGCTGCTCGCCGCGCCGCGCGCTTTCCTCGCGCGCGGTGAAAAGCTCGGTCACGTCCTGCGTCGCGCCGAGGCAGTGGCGGATGCGCCCCTCGGCATCGCGCTCCACCTCACCGATGACATGAACCCAGATCCGCCCGCGATCGTCGGTGTCGAGCTGGCACACGGTATCGAAGGCGATGCCCTGTTCCAGACAGCGGCGGAACGCCTCGCGGATACGTTCGCGGTGTTGCGGCGCGACCCGCTCGAACCCCCGTGCCAGATCCGGCGCCGTTTCGGCGGTGAACCCGAAGATGCGGGCCGCCTCCGGCGTCCAGGTCACGTCTCCTTCGGGCGAGACGGTCCACCCGCCGAGCCGTGCCATCTTGCCCGCGATCTCGTTGATCCGCGCGAGGCGGCGCGTCTCGGTCTCCTGCCGACGGTCCTCGGTCACGTCGCGCACCACCGCGATCACGCAGGCGCGATCGTTGACTTCGGTGGCATAGGTGCGGACGAACGCGTCGAACGTGCTGCCGTCCTTGCGGCGGTGCACGGCGTAGAAGGTTTGCTGCGCGCCCGAGCCCGGCTCGCTGAACACCCGTTCGCGCGTTACGCGTAATTGCTCGACGCTCATCCCCCGCAGTTCGTCCAGGCTATAGCCATAGATGCGGGTGGCAGCCGCGTTCGCGTCGATCAGCGTATCGGTTTCGACGTCGAAAATCCCCATCGGGTCGGGGTGATTCTCGAAAAACAGTCGAGCCAGATCGGATGTGGTTGTCGTTATCGTCGCCAGCACACCGAGCCCGCCTTCCATCACCAGGGCCGGCGTCATCCGCGGCCGCTTCCGTCAGCCGGACATAGCATAGTTTTCATGCGAAACGGACCGTTCTCCATACCCCGCAAATTTACGGCGGTGACTTTCCCGCCCGGTTCGGTAACCTCATCGAAACCAGGCGCGCGCTATTGCTGACGTTGCACTAAGCGCTTGACAGTCAACGACTTTGTTCTGCGCGCAGGAGACGATCGGTGACCCGCCAACCCATGCTCAGAACAATGGGGCAGCATCCCGCGCGCCGGGAAGAGCGGCACGAGCAGGAGGGCCGCAGCATCCAGCTGCTCACCAACAGCGTGGTGCATCGCTTCGATCTGCACAATCTTTCGGGCTTCGGTGCATCGGGCGCGGCCGAAGTCGCCCTCGCGCCCGGCGCCACGATCGAGCTGCTGTTCGAAAATGGTCACCGGATCGGTGGCCGGGTGCGCTGGCATCGTGACGCACTGATCGGGATCGAGTTCTTCAACCGGCTGCCGCTCGACGTGCTGCACGGGCGCGGGCAGAGCGAGCGGGTGGCGCGCGCGCCGCGCTACCGCGTTGCCCGGGTCGCGACGATCGCTGTCAACGGTATCAGCCGGGCGGCGACGATCCGTAACGTGTCGCGCGGTGGCATGATGATCGAGACCGCGCTGCCGTTGCTGCCGGGACAACGGATCGAGATCAGCACCGGGGAGCTCGGCGGCCTCTGCGCGCAGGTGCGCTGGTCGCGCAACGGCCGCGCCGGCGTGCAACTGACCCAGGCGCTGTCGATCGACGAGTTCGATGCGGCGAGCGCGCGGGGCGCCTCGGCGGCCTGAGCCGGGTGCGACGCTCACGGCCGTTTGGCCCGGCGCGGGCGCACACTCGCCGCACGTAGCGCGATCGCCTTGCTCGCCGGCTTCGCGGCGATGCGCCGGCGATCGATCATCGCCCAATAGAGCATCGCGCTGACCGCCTGCACGAACAGCGGCAGCGAAGCCACAGGCGCGGTGCGTCCGCGCCATTCAAGCTGCGCGTGCCGGGGACCCCACATGCTGTGCCGCACGGCGACGAGCGGCCCGGAGAGGGCCTCGGCCCGGCGCGGGGAAGGGGCGGATGACGGCGTCGGACAAGGGGAGTAACGGGTCATTATCGTCCTCCTGCGGAAGAGAAAGCCGGCGGTGGAGCTGCGCGAGCGCGGCCACCGTGCCGCAGCCGCGCGTCGCGGCGATATCGGGGTCCCAAACTTCGAGCCGGTCACCGGCGCCGATCAACAGCGCGTCGGCGCCCAGCCAGCCGCCGGCCCGGGCGATCGCCGGCAGTTGCAGCCGACCGCTGGAAAAGAACGGCGCAGGCTCGAAAAAGCCGAAATTGCGCTGCGCTCGCCGCGCTCCGCCGGCCTGCTCCAACCGCTCGGCCAGGGCCCGCTCATCGAACAGGCATAGACAGGGCGCGTCCGGATCCGGCCCCGCGAACAGCAGCCAGTTGGGCGATCGCTCGCTCGCCAATTGAAGAAGAAACGGCGGCAGTTCGATCGATCCGTCGGGATCGACCTGGCATAGCCGGGCACCGACATAAGGCTTGTTCATTACCACCAACCCCCGCTGGCAACGCTGTCACTATCCGCCCACCACGAAATCGTTCCAGCTGTCGATTCTACGGCGGGTTAACCACGAATTAGCGAGTTAAGTTGTTGGCCTAGAATAAGTATCTTCCGCAAAACCGCCTCGATCGTACATCTACCATGGCTTTTGGCCGCACCCTGCCAATAGCTCAGCGCCCATGATTATTGCGCGGTAAGTGGCGATATTGGTGATGACGACCATCCGGGGTGACGGCGCCCCCGCCATCTGCTAGCGCGACCAACCACATGAGGGGCTTGCGCGCATTTTGTGGCCGACATCGGGCCGCCGCGGCGACGCTGATCGCGTTCGCGCTGCTGATCCGCGCGCTGGTGCCCGGCGGGCTGATGCCACACTTCGGCGACCATGGCCTGCGGTTGGTGGTGTGCAGCGGCGCGGCGACCGGCGTGACGATCGACGTGCCGCTGGGTGGCCCGCAGGATCACCAAGACTCTCCCGCGGGTGACTCGCATAAGCTGGCGCCGTGCGGGTTTGCGGGGCTGGCCGCGCCGGTGCTCGGCGGGCCGCCGCCGCTCCTGCTCGCCCTCGCGATCCTGGCGGCGTTCGGCGCGGTGCTGCGTCGCCGTGATGCCCCATCTCTCCCCGCGAGCGCGGCGCTGCGCCCGCCGCTGCGCGGTCCTCCCGCCTTGGCCTGACGTTCCCGCCGCTCGCCAACGCGAGCGATACCGCGCGCGCCATCGCCGCGCGAAACTTACGCCAAGGTATTGTTATGTCTCGCTTCATCAGCGGTGCCGCGCTTGGCGCGGCGTTGCTCCCCTGTGCCGCCCATGCGGCACCAGCCAATGGCCCCGCCGCCCTGGCCGACGAAGTAACCGTGATCGCCCGGGCACTGCCCGCGACCGAGGTGACCAAGGGCCAGGCCGCGACCCGGATCGACGAGTCGGCGGTGCGGACCACCCCCGCGACCAATGTGGCGGACTTTCTCCGCCTCGTCCCCGGCGTCGCGGTAATCCAGGGCAATGGCCCGCGCGACGTTGGCGTCTCGATCCGCGGGTCCAACGCGCGCAACAGCTTCGGCGCGCGCAATATCCAAGTGTTCGAGGATGACTTTCCGGTCACCCAGCCCGATGGTCTCGCCCGGTTCGATCTCGCCGATCCGCATGCTTATGCCGCGATCGAGGTGCTGCGCGGACCTTCCTCGGCGCGCTACGGCAATTACGCGCTGGGCGGCGCGGTCAATTTTCGCACCCGGCGCGGGTTGAACGGGGGCGTGTTCGGCAGCGACCTGGGGGCCGATGGTTTCGGCAACGTTTATGCAACAATCGGCGATAGCGGGCCGCGTCACGACGCCGCGATTTTCGCCAGTTTCGCCGGCGCGGACGGCGCGACCGCCCATAACGACTACCGAACCTTCACCCTGAACGCCTATGCCACCGCCGATCTGGGTGCCCGCGATCGCGTGGCGGTGAAGTTCATCGCGAATCAGGGGCTGTTCCGCCTTTCGACCCGTCTGTCGTTCGATCAGTATCGCGCCAATCCCTATCAGCAGGGATGTGAGGTGGCGGCGCGCGCTGCGGCGGGATGCGGCGCCATCGCCGTGTTCGCCAATGGCACCAATGGCGCGCGGGTAAGCGAAAGCGCCGCCGAGGCCGATCTCGCCCGCGACGACCGCCGCCTGATCCTGGGGCTGCGCCATGAGCATGACTTGAGCGCCGGACTCAGCTGGCGCACGCAAGTCACTCTCGACAATCGCGACGCCTTCCAGCCGACCAACGCGACGCCGTTCCGCGGCACGCTCAACAGCCTGAACCTGACGAGCGAACTTACCCGCCACGGCCGCCTGTTCGGCCTGAGTTCGACCAGCTTTGTCGGTTTCTTCTACAACATCCTCGATAACCAGAGCTTCACCTTTACCAAGGCGCCGGGCGGCCGCGAGCGGCTGGGCGCGCTCGCACAGACCGTTACCGGCGATGTGCGCAACTGGGGTCTGCGCGCGCGGCAGGAACTGGCGATCACCTCGCGCCTGCACCTGATCGCCGGGCTCGGCGCCGAGCGCTCGACGATCGTGATGACGCAGACGGTGTTCAGCTATCCGCTCGGCGCGCCGCCGCGCAGCCAGGCGATCCCGGCTGACCGGCGCTTCTGGAACGTCGCGCCCGAAGCGGCGCTGGCATGGCAGGCGACCCAGGATATCAACCTCCACGCACGGGTCGCGACCGGCTATGGCATTCCGCAGTCGGGCAATTTGTTCGTCACGCCGCAGGGGGTGTTCGGCAACAACCTGGCGCTGAAGGCGCAGAGCAATATCGGCGCCGAGCTTGGCGCGGAGCTGACGATGCACGCGCTCAGCTTCTCGCTCGCGCTCTATCAGGAATGGTTCCGCAACGAGCTGATCACCCAGTCGGCGGGGGTCAATCTGTTGAGCTATACCGCCAACGCGCCGCGCTCCGTGCATCGCGGAATCGACCTCGCGATCGGCTGGCGCCCGCCCGCGCTGCCGGGGACGAAAGTCGACCTAAGTTATGGCTATACCGATCAATTCTACACCGATTTCTCCGAAAGGCTGAGCAACGGCCAGCAATCGCTGCTGTTTTCCCGTGGTGGCAACGCCATTCCCGGCGTCATCCCGCATTTCCTCAACCTGCGCGCGGGCTTTGACCAGCCGAGCGGTCGCCGGCAAGGGCTGGGGGGCTTCGCCGAGGTCACCTGGCGCGGCGGCTATTTCATCGACAATGGCAACCAGCTGCGCATCCCCGGCTACGCGCTGCTCAACCTCAACCTGCATTATGATCCGCCGGCGGGTGGGGGGCGGTTCAGCCTGTATCTGTCGGTCCAGAACGCGCTCGGCGCCACTTATGTCGGTTCGGCGTCGGTGATCGCCAACAGCCTGGGCGCGACCGGCGCGCAGAACGGGGCGAGCGTGCTGCGCGGGGTGACGGGAAGCATCTACGCCGGCCAGCCGCGAACGCTGTTCGGCGGCGTGAAGACGAGGTTCTGATGGCGAGCGAACGTTCCTGGCCGCGGCGGCCCGCCTTGTGGCGCTGGCATTTCTACGCCGGCCTGTTCTGTGTGCCGTTCGTGCTGTGGCTGTCGGTCACGGGTGGCATCTATCTGTTCCGGCCGCAGGTGGAGGCATGGCTCGACGCGCCTTATCGCGGGCTTGCCCGGACCGGACCAGCGGCCGCGCCCTCGGTGCAGGTGGCGGCGGCGGTGGCGGCGGTGCCGGGGGCGGTGTTCCACCGCTATCAGCTGCCCGAGGCGCCAGGTGACGCCGCGCAGGTCATTGTCGGGCACGGGCGAGCGGAGACGCGCGTCTATGTCCACCCGCAAAGCCTCGCGATCCTGGCGCGTGTCGATGAGGATAGCCGGCCGATGCGGATCGTCTTCCGCTTGCACGGCGAACTGCTCGCCGGCGACGCCGGATCGTATCTGGTCGAACTCGCCGCGAGCTGGGCGATCATCATGCTGGTGAGCGGGCTGCTGCTGTGGTGGCCGCACGGGGGCGGGCTCGCGGGCGTCGTCTATCCCCGGCTGGGGCGCGGACGGCGAGCGATGTGGCGCGATCTTCATGCCGTCACCGGCTTTTGGGTGTCGGCGATGGCGCTGTTCCTGCTGCTCTCCGGGCTGCCCTGGGCGAAGAGCTGGGGCGGGTATCTGAAAGCCGTGCGCAGCGTCGCGGAAGGGCCGGCGAAGCAGGATTGGTCAAGCGGCCAGGCCGCGATGCTCGCCGAACGGGCGGCTTTCGATGCCGGGACGCGCGCGATGATGAACGACCATGCCGAGCATCAGGGAATGACGATGGCGCACCCGCCCGGCGACGAGCATCCGCTCGATCGGCTGGTGCCGGTCGTCGCCGCGCAGCGCCTGGCGCCGCCGGTGCTGATCGCGCCGCCCACCGCGCCGGGCCAGCCCTGGACGGCGAAGTCGGATGCGGCCAACCGCCCGCTGCGCAGCGATCTGACGCTCACCGCCGATGGCCGCATCCTCGGGCGCCGCGATTTCGCGGGCCGCAAGCTGGTTGATCGGCTGGTCGGCTGGGGGGTGGCGATCCATGAGGGCCAGGCGTTCGGTTGGGCGAACCAGCTGCTCAACCTGCTGACCGCCTTGGGGCTGATGTTGCTTTCGGTGAGCAGCGTCGTGCTGTGGCTGCGGCGGCGACCGGCGGGACGGCTGGGCGCGCCACCGCCACGCCCGCGCCCGGGTTTCGCGCGCGGGTTTGGCGTGCTGCTCGTGCTGCTCGGGGTGCTGCTGCCGCTGTTCGGGCTGTCGCTGCTCGCGGTGCTGCTGGTCGAGCGGCTGGTGCTGCGCCGCTGGCCAGCCGCGCGCATCTGGCTTGGCCTGCCGCCACCGGGGATTGTTTCGCCGGCATGATCGGTTAGCCTTCCTCCACGCGCGAGGGGGAGAGGGCATGGCACGACCGAGCACCGGCACGATGGTCCGCGCGGTGGGATTTTGGGGACTGGCGGCGCTGGTGTTCAACGGCATCGTCGGCGCCGGCATCTTCGCGCTGCCGGGCGGCGCGGCGCGCTTCGCGGGTGGCATGGCGCCGCTCATCGTGATCGCGGTGTGCCTCGCGCTGATGCCGATCGTGCTGCTGATGGCGCGATTGAGCGCGCTTTATGACGAGACCGGCGGCCCGATCTGCTATGCGCGCGACGCCTTTGGCCGGTCGACCGCGTTCCAGCTCGGCTGGATGCAATCGCTGTCCAGCGCGACCTCGGCGGCGGCGAACAGCAATTTGTGCGCCGATTATGTCGCCCGGCTGCTGCCCGCGCCGCTCGCCGGGCCGCTCGGCCATGCGTTGCTCGTCTTGCTGTTGCTGGGAGTCGTCGGCGCGATCGCCTATGCTCCGGTCGCGCGCGGCGATGCGGTGCTGCGCGCCGCCTCGCTCGCCAAGCTCGCGCCGCTGATCCTGCTCCTCGTGCTGGCGGTGCCCGCCGCGCTGGTGGCGCAGGGCGCGGTGCCGCAGGCAGCCGAGCCGTCGCTGCCCCGCGCGGTATCCCTCGCCGCGTTCGCATTGGTCGGTTTCGAATCCGCCCTGACGAGCGCCGGCGAAGCGCGATCACCGCGGCGCGATTTTCCCCGGGCGTTGCTGCTGGTGTTCCCGGCCGTCGGGCTGCTCTATGCCGGGCTGTGCAGCGCCTATGGCCTGCTTGCCTTCGATCCGGCGGTGAAAGACGGTGCGCCGCTCGCGACGCTCGCCGCGCGCCTGGTCGGCATGGGGGGCACGGTGTTGATCGTGGTGGCCGCGGTCGCCTCGATCCTCGGCAACGCCACGACCAATGCGATGGTGGTGCCGCGCCGGCTCGTCGCGCTGTCGGCGATGGGGCAGTTGCCGACATGGTTCGGCCGGATCGACGCGCGCGGCGTGCCGACCAACGGCACATTGTTCACCATGGCGGTGCTGGTCACGCTCGCGCTGAGCGGCGGTTTCGCGGTGCTTGCGATGATGACGGTCGCCTCGCGGCTGATCGTCTACGCGGTGTGCATCGCCGCCTTGCCCCGGATCGATCGGGGGCGGGGGGCTTCGACCTTGGCGGTGCTCGGCGGCGTGGTCTGCGCGGCGTTGGTGGCGATGAGCGAGCCCGCGTCGTGGCTGGCGGTCGCGGTGGCGGCGGTCATCGGGGTCGCGCTCCAGGCGCTCGCGCGCGCGGCCCCGCGCCCGGCTTAGCTCACTCGGCCGCCGCGTCGTCGAGCAGCGCCGCCTGCAGCCGCCACTGGTGCCGCGCGATATAGCCGGCGGGCAGCTCGAGCCGGATCTCCAGCGCGATCTCGTCCTCGCCGCTCAGCGTCTCGATGTCGCGCAGCGTACGGATGCCGTGGCGCTCCAGATCGCCGGCGAGCGCCGGGGTCATGCCGCGCAGCCGGGTAAGCGGCGGCGAGGGGGCGAGGCCAGGCGCTGGTGCGTCGGTCGGCGCGGCGGGAGGGATGAAGGTGACGACCGGCTCGGTCGCGGGGTCTGGATCGACAACGGGTGCCGGCACAGCGACCGGCTCGGCCTGCATGACCGGCTCCGCCGCGACCACGATGGCGGGCTCGGGCGCGGGGGGCTCGGGCGGGGGCGGGGCGATCACCGCCGCCGGGAGCGGCACGTCCGCGTCACCGCGCGCCGCGGCGAGTTCACCCTCCAGTCGCGCGATGCGGCGAAGCTTTTCGGCGAGCAGCGTCTCGCTCTGGTCGCGATAGGCGGCGTAATAGTCGCGCTCGACGATGAACCGCCGGCGCCAGACGCGACCGCTGAGATTGGCGGCATAGCCCGCCGCCAGCCCGCCCAGAAAGGCGGCCGCGACGATCGCGAACAGCAGCAGCGGTGACAGCGTCATCTCGTTCACCCGGGCCTAACCATGCGACTCGTTGTGATCCGCGCGCTTGCCGCAATCAAGCGCGCGTTTGGGCCGTTTTCCCGCTTAATTCCCATGACTGAACGCATCGGCGATCGAACAGGCCGCCGGACCCAGAATGACGACGAACAGCGTCGGCAAGATGAACAGGATCAGCGGCACCGTCATGATCGCCGGCAGGCGCGCGGCCTTTTCTTCGGCGCGCATCATCCGTTCGTTGCGGAATTCGGCCGACAACACGCGCAACGCGCTGGCGAGGGGGGTGCCGTATTTCTCGGTCTGGATCATCGTCGTCACGACGCCCTTCACCGCGTCGAGCTTCACGCGCCCCGCCAGATTCTCGAACGCCTGGCGACGATCGGTGAGGAAGCCCAGCTCGATCGAGGTGAGCGTGAACTCCTCGCCCAGCTCGGGATAGGCCTTGCCCAGCTCACGCGCGACGCGGGCGAAGGCGGCGTCCACCGTCAGGCCCGCCTCGGCGCAGATCACCAGCAGGTCGAGCGCGTCGGGCAGCCCCTTGCGGATCGCGTGGCTGCGCTTCTGGATGAGATTGTCGAGATAGATGTCGGGCGCCTTGTAAGAAAGGATGAAGGTGCCCGCGACGACGCCATAGGCCTTGAGCGGGCTCCAATCGGCGAACATGCTGGTGCCGTAGACTACGTATAGCGACAGGCAGCCGAACACGATCGGCAGCACCAGCCGGCCGAAGATCACCGCGACGCCATATTCCTTCGATCGGATGCCCGCCTGGACCAGCTTCTGCTGCGCGGTCTTAACCTGCTCGTCCTGCAGCACCTTCATCGACTGCAGCATCGCGCGGATGACGTCGGTCGTCTGGTTCTGGCGGATCAGGCTGGCGCGGCGCTTGGAGGTGGAGGCGGTGATGCCGGCCTTCAGCTGCTCGCGGCGATCGTTCAGCGCCTTCAGCCGGCGCTCCATCGGATCGTGGAGCAAGCGCCGCAGATAGAAGCCGAACGGGACCGCGAGCGCGCACGCGCCCAGCGTCATCGTCGCAAGCGTATAGACATCGGCCCCCATGAAAGTGGGCGAGGCGGCGGTGCCGAGGGCAAGGGTCGCAAGCATCGGCTAAATCTCGAAACTGACCATCTTGGCCATGATGAACCCCCCCAAACCCATCCAGATCATGCCGCCAACGCCCGCCACCATCAGTCGCGGATCGGTGAAGAAGTGCATCAGGTAATCGCGGTTCACCATCCAGACGAGGCTGAAGACGATGAACGGCAACGAGCCGACGATATAGGCCGAAGCCTTCGATTCCGACGACATCGCCTTGATCTTCAACTTCATTTGCGCGCGGCCGCGCAGCACTGTGGCGAGGTTGGACAGCGTTTCGGCCAGATTGCCGCCGGTCTCGCGCTGGATCGCGATGGTGATGCAGAAGAACTGGAATTCGGGCGTCCCCAGCCGCTCCGCGGTTTCCTGCAGCGCCACGTCCATCGTGCGGCCGATCTTCATCTTGTCGGTGATCGCGCGGAATTCGACGCCGACCGGGCCGGGCACTTCGGTGCCGACCACCTGCATCGTCTCCGCGATCGGCAGGCCCGAGCGCAGGCCGCGCACGAGCAGTTCGATCGCATCGGGAAATTTCGCCGTGAACTTCTTGATCCGGCGGCTGATCGCCATCCCCACCGCCAGGTGCGGCACGCCGCCACCGACGAACAACCCGATCAGCGCGGCGAGCAGCAGCGGCAGCCCGAGCACGAGCATCACCACCGTGACCGACGCGAACAGGCCTGCGGCGACCAAGCCATATTGGCCGACGGTCCAGCTCTCGCCGGTCATCGACAGGCGCTTCTGCAGCTTCGCCGGGTTGGGCAGGAAACTGTAGAACGCCTTGTCGATCCGCGAGGCTTCATTGGTCTTGATCCGGCGCAGCTGCGCTTCCACCGAAGCGGCGGCGGTCATGGCGTGGCGCTGGGTGAGCGCCTTCAGCCGCCGCGTCTTCGCGCGGCCCGGACTGTCGCCACGCATCATCAGCAGGACGCCGCCGCCGATGACGAGCAGCCCCAGCACCACCGCGGCGATGATCATCATCGGCGACATCAGTACCTCGTGCGCGGCTGGCGGATCATGGTGGTCAGGCGTCCTTGGACTTGCGCGACATCAGCCCGCCCAGCAGCGATCCACCCGATTTGCCGCCATCGCCCTTGTCCTTCTTGCCGCCCTTGCCCTTGGCGGGCGCGGCGTCCTCGCCGTCGGTCACGGCCAGCAGCTGCGCGGCGAAGGCGGGGAGCGGCGCGATCGTCTTGCTGCCCTTGCCCGCCTCGACGAAGGGTTTGCCGACCTTGGCGGCCTGCGCGGCGAGTTTCTGGTCGAACGGGATCACCAGATCAGCCTTGCGCTCGATCGAATTCTCGAAATCCTTGCGGCTGATCTCGACCAGGCCATTGGCATGGACCTTGTTCGCCACCACGAAAGGCTGCGCCTGCGGGGCGTTCTGCTTCAGCCAGGCGAGGACGCGGATGGTGTCGCGCGCGGCGGCGAGGGTCAGCTCGGTCACCACCACCGCCACCTGCACCTCGCTCATCAGATGCGGGTGATTGACGAGCATCGCGCGCGGCAGATCGGTGATCGTGCATTCGAACGCGGCGCGCATCTCCTCCTGCAACTGATAGAAGGCCGAGCCGTCGCTGATCAGCGGCGCGTTGATCGGCGCCTCGGCTGACAGGATCGCGAGCCGTTCGGTCGCGCGCACCATCGCGCGTTCGATGAACAGCCCGTCGATGCGGCTGGGATTCTCGATCGCGTCGGTCAGGCCGCGGCCAGGCTCGAGATCGAGCGCGAGCGCGGCGGTGCCGAAATGCACGTCGAGATCGAGCAGCGCCGTGGTGCGCGAGTGCTTCTCGCTCAGCAGCCAGGCGAGCGACGCGGAGACGCTCGATGCGCCGACCCCGCCGCGCGTGCCGATCACGGCGATCCCGCAATGCGGGCGCTCGACCCCGGCATCGACCGGCTTGGGCGCGTTGAGCAGCGCCTGCGCGGTGGCGAACGCCTCGCGCAGCAGATCGGGGCTCAGGGGCTTCAGCAGATAATCCTGGATGCCGCTCGCGACCAGATCGCGGTACAGCCGCACGTCGTTCATCTGCCCGGCGGCGATCACCACCGTGCCGGGCTCGCACACCTCGGCGAGCGCGTTGATGTCGTTGAGCGGGTCGCCGCTTTCCGACAGATCGACGAACAGGATCTGCGGGCTCGACGAGACGGAGAGCGACTGCACGGCGTTGCGCAGCCCGCCCTTGTTCACCTTTTCGGGTGCCCAGCCGAGCTCGCCCGCGATGGTGCGGATCGTCTCGGCGGTCGCCTCGTCGCAGACGAAGCCGATAAAGGGTTCACGCGTGGTAGGACGCCAAGGTGCATTCATCTCAATTCCCCCCTCGCGCGCTTTCGGCCTTCACCTGATTGCCCTTGCCGGTGGGCACGGCGCTGCGCAGCGTCTGCACCGCCCGCGCGCCGGTGACCGGATCGGTCGTGGGGCTGCCCGCCTGGCCGAGCACGAGGTCTTCGGGCCGGGCGACCATCGCCGCCAGATTGGTGTTGATCGCGCAGCCATGGTTCGAGTTCGTATTGCCCTCGAACTCGGGATATTGGACGCGGCTGAAATCAGGGCAGTTCGGCACCCGCGCGACCGAGCGGGTGACGATGACGCGAACCGTGCCGGGAGCCGTCGCCGCCTGGGTGATCGGCGTGGCGTCGCCCAGGATCAGGCCATAGGGCGCGATGATCGCCGCCACCTGCGCGCGCGTACCGCTGGTCGCCGCTTCGTCGATCGAGACGCGATCGCCATAGCTCAGCCGCAGCGAGGCGAACCAGCCGGCGAGGCGCTGCGCCTCCCCGGGAGCGAGGCCACTCGCGCCGGCGTTCACGTCGAACGTGTAATCGGTGCGCGAGACGACCGGCTGATGGATCGATTCGAGCCCGCGATTCTGGGTACCTGTGCAGGCGGCGAGCAGCGCCGGCACGGCAAGGGCGAGCAGCGGACGCAGTTTCATCGGGCGCATTCTCCGGATCATTGCAGGCTGAAGCCCGGCGCGGCGCCGGACGATTTACGCGGATCGGCGGGCAGGGCCTTTTCCTCGCGCCCCGCCCGTGCCGGCTGGGCCGGGGCAGGGGTCGGAGCCGGCGGCGTCCCGAGCGCGCCCACCGAGGGGGCGGCGCCTTCGGGCACGGCGATGCTCGGTTTCGGCCGGGTGCCGCCATTGGTGCCCTTGCCGAGTTCGCCCAGGAACACGCGGCCGAGATCGGTCGGCGCCTTGTAGCCATCGGTCGGCAGCGCGATGTCGCCGGCGTTCACCGGCTTCACCAGATAGGGCGTGATCACGATCACCAGCTCGGTTTCGTTGCGCTGGAACGAATTGGAGCGGAACAGCGCGCCGAGCACCGGCATGTCGCCCAGGCCCGGCGCCTGATCGATCGAGTTGTTGTGGTTGTTCTGCAGCAGCCCCGCGAGCATGAAGCTCTGGCCCGAGCCAAGCTCCAGCGTCGTCTCCGCCCGGCGGGTGGAAAGCGCGGGAATGGTCGTGCCGTTGATCTGCACCGCGCCATTGCCGGTCAGCTGCGACACTTCCGGGCGCACGCGCAGGCTGATCCGGCCATCGGCGAGCACCGTCGGCGTGTAGGACAGGCTGATGCCATATTGCTTATATTCGACCGACACCGCGCCCAGCCCCTGGCTGATCGGGATCGGAATTTCGCCGCCCGCCAGGAAGCTGCCGGTTTCGCCCGACAGCACCGTGAGGTTGGGCTCGGCGAGCGTCGTCACCTGGCCGTTGCGTTCGGCGAGATCGAGCGAGCTGAGGAAGTCCATCCCCAGGAAGCGGCCGGCCGCGCCCAGCGTGGTGCCGTTGGCGACCGCGCTGGGGAAGTTGAAGAAATTCTGCCCCGGCACGCGGCCATTCGTGTCCACCGGCGCGCCGACCTGGCCGGGCACGCCGGGAACCGTGCCGATGGTGCCTGGGCGCCCTTGCGACAGGCCGAAGGTGAAGCCATTGCCGTTGTCGCGGTTCTGCAGGTTGACGCCGATATTCTTGACGAAGCTGCGGCTCACCTCGGCGAATTTCACCTGCAGGTTGACTTGCAGCGGCGTCGCCGTCTTCAGCCGGTTGATCACCGCGAATTTCAGCTGCGCGCCGGGGGCGTTGGGATCGACCCCCGGGTTGAGCGCGGCGACTACCAGCGCTTGCGCTTGGGCGATATCGTCGGGCGAGGCGACGGTGCCGTTCAGCACCGCGAGCTGGCCGGCGGTGGTGACGGTGATGTTCGCCCCCGGCAGCGCCGCGCGCAGCATCTGATCGAGCGCGGTGATGTTCTGCGCGACGCGCACCCGCGTCGAATAGATCACCTGGCCGCTCTTGTCGGTCGCGAACACGGTCGCTTCGCCAAGGGCGATACCGAACAGGTTGATGTGGCGCGGATCGCGGACATAGACATCGGCGATGTTCGGCGCCGACACCCAGACATCGGCGACCGCCGCGGGCAGGGTGATGAGCTCGCCCTCGCCGATCGAAAGCAGCACTTCCCGGGTCGGCCGTTCAGCGCCCGCGGGCAGCGGCGCGATGCGCGCCTGGCGGGCGGCGGCGGTGCGGGCCGCGGCGGCGCGCAGGCGCCCCTTTTGCGCGGCGAGCGGCGCCGGCGCGCCGGTCACCAGCGCCACCGCGACGGTCGCGCCCAGCGCGCGCCGCAGGCTGGTCGGATTAGCCATTAGTTCTTCCCCCCCACCGGAACTTCGCTGACACTGTTGCCGCGCGCGACGCGAACCACGGGTCCGCGCGAGGCGCCCGGATAGCCTCCCGCCGGGCCGACGGCGCCCGCCGCGGCTTGATCGGCGACCTTGCCGGGCACCGTCGCGCGCTGGAAGCGCGAGACATCGGCGCCGGTGACATAGCTGCTCTTGGCGGCGACGGGCTCGCCGGCGGCGCGCTTCATCATCGCCTGTTCGGCCTTCGCATCCATCCCTTCGGGCACGTCGAGCGCGCCCGAGGCGATCCTTTCTTCGAGCTCGCTCGCATTGTCGGCGATCGAGCGCAGCGCGACCGAGAGCGAGCCGCCCAGATTTTGGATGGCGACGATCTTCTCGGCGAGCTTGGGCGTCGCTTCCACGGTCACGCTGTTATAGGGGCGCACCAGGGTGTTGCCCTTGTCGTCCTGGGCCTGATCGGTGTGCGAATCGGTCGCGAGGACGCGCAAGTTGCGCATCACCGTCTCGGTCACGTTGAGCGGCGGACCATCGCCGCCACCCACGACGCGCTGGTTGAGGATCAGGTCGATCCGGTCGCCCGGGAAGATGAACCCGGCCACCTGCTGCGACTGGCCCTGCAGCGGCACCGTCACCGCGCGCATCCCCGGCCCCAGCGCGGCGGCCAGGAAGCCGCGGTCGCCGGGCTTCACCAGCGCGCCCTGCGTCACCGGCTGGCCCGCGGTGATCGCGTTGCGCACGACGGTACCGAGCAGGTTCTTGATGTTCGATTCCGGCCGATCCTTCAGGAAATAGGCCTTGTCGATCAGCTCCTTCGGCCACGGCTTGAACGTGACCGAGGTCTGATCGAGGATGGTGCCCACGGGCAGCGCGCGGGTCGCGACCAACACTTCCGGGCCGTTCGGCACGGTTGGGGCGACGACCGCGGGCACGGCGGCCGCCGTCGGCGCCGCCTGGCCGAACACGAAGGTACGTGCGACAAAGGCGGCAATCGCGGCGATGATGAGCGCCCCGATGAGCAAAATGATCTTGCGAACATCCATGCGAAACTTACCCCCTCTGGCCCAAACCCCAGGGCTCCACGCTCACTCATCCGGTAAATTGGTAAAAAAGCGGTTCACGAAGCATGATTAAGCCCGCGACCGCGATCGCGACCCCATAGGGCGTCTCGGTCCGCCCCGGGCGGCGGCGCCAGCGATGCTCGATCGCGGCGACGATCGTGATCGCCGCGCCGACGATTGCCATCAGCATCAGCAGCTGCATCAGCGGCACCGGCGGCAGCCACAGCGCCATCGCGCCGATCAGCTTCACGTCGCCGCCACCCATCTGCCCCAGCGCGAAGATGCCGACGAACAGCGCGAACACGCCGACCGCGACCCCCAGGTGCAGCGCGAGATCGGGCCACAATGCCCAGCCCTGGCTCCACCACCACAGCGGCGCGAGCAGCGCGATCACCGCGTTCTTCCAGTTGGCGATCGTGCGCTGGCGCATGTCCTCGATCGCGCACGCCACCAGCAGCACAGCGAGCAGCGCGAGCAGCGTTAACGAGAGGCTGGTGCCATTCATGGCGTTAACCGCTAGACGAGAGGGCTTGCCAAAACGTAACCAGTGCCGCGTGACCTCCGCTTCCCTTTATCGCCGCGCGATTCCCGCCGCCGCCCGCATCAGCCAGTGGCACGCCGCCGATGGCTGGCCCATGCGCCGTTTCGATTGGCCGGGGGCGGGGCGGGGGCGCATCCTGTGGCAGGGTGGGCGCGGCGATATTTTCGAGAAATATCTGGAGCTTTTCGCGCATTGGCACGCTGCCGGCTGGAGCGTGACGAGCCTCGATTGGCGCGGGCAGGGCGGCTCCGGGCGCACGTCGAACGATCCGCATGTCGGCGACATCGGCGATTTCGCCCATTATATCGCCGATCTGCGCGATTTCTGGCGCGCCTGGTCGGCCGAGGCCACGGGGCCGCGCGTGCTGATGGGCCATTCGATGGGCGGCCATCTGGTGCTGCGCGGCGTGGTGGAGGGGGCGGCGGCGCCCGACGCGCTGGTCCTTTCCGCGCCGATGCTGGGCCTCAAAAGCCCGTTCGGCTGGACCTGGGGCGAGCGGATCGCGCACCAAATCGCGCGGTTCGGTGATCCGGCGCGCGCGGCGTGGCGCGGCAACGAAAAACCGGCGACGATGAAAAGCCGGCAGGAACTGCTGACCTTCGATCCGGAACGCTATGCCGACGAACTCTGGTGGCAGGCGGCCAAGCCCGAACTCGTGCTCGGCCCGCCGAGCTGGCGCTGGGTGGCGCAAGCCTTCACCTCCACCCGCCAGCTGCGCCGCGACCCGCGTTTGCCCGAGCTGGCGGTGCCGGTGCTGCTGATCGTGCCGCTCGCCGATCAGCTGGTCGATCCACGCGCCGCGCTCGGCATCGCCGAACGGCTCCCCGACGCGCGGCTGCTGACTTTTGGCAAGGAAGCCGCGCACGAAATTCTGCGCGAGGCGGACCCCTCGCGCGCGCGCGCCGTCGCGGAGATCGACGCTTTCCTGAGCGAGCGGGTGCCGGCGGCGTGATCCAGGCCGATATCGCGATCATCGGCGCCGGCATGGCGGGGGCGAGCCTTGCCGCCGAACTCGCCGCGCAGGCGCGGGTGGTGCTGATCGAGGCCGAGGATATGCCCGGCTATCACGCCACCGGGCGATCGGCGGCGTTCTGGTCCGAAACCTATGGCGGGCCGGGGGTGCAGCCGCTCACCTCCGCCTCGGGCGATTATCTGCGCGACGGGAGCTTCCTGGCGCCGCTCGGCTCGCTGCATGTCGGGCGCGAGGCGGACCGCGCCGCCGCCGATGCGTTCCTGGCGGCGTTCGCGGGTACCGGCGTTTCGCTGGAGGCGGTCGATCCCGCCGCGTTGCTCCCCGGCTTGCGGGCCGATTGGGTGGTGGGGGTCGCCGAGCCGAGCTGCGCCTATATCGATGTCGCCGGGCTCCACGCGCATTACCTGGCGCACGCCAGGGCGGCGGGCGCGACATTGCTCACCCGCGCCGAGCTGATCGCCGCCGAGCGGAGCGACGGCGCCTGGCGGATCGAGACCCGCGCCGGTCCGGTCACCGCCGAAACGCTGGTTAACGCATCGGGCGCCTGGGGGGACGTGGTCGCCGCCCGCGCCGGGGTCGCCCCGATCGGCCTCAGCCCCTATCGCCGGACGATGGTGCAACTGCGGACCGAACCGGCGGTGCCCGAGGGGCTGCCGCACGTCTCTCACCTGGGCGGCAGCTTCTATTTCAAGCCGGAAGGGCAGGGCCGGCTGTGGCTGAGCCCGCATGACGAGATTCCCGACTTGCCGGGGGATGTCGCGCCCGAGGAGATCGACGTCGCCATCGCGATCGATCGGTTCGAGCATCTGGTCGATTGGCGCGTGGCGGCGGTCGAGCGGCGCTGGGCGGGGCTGCGCACCTTCGCGCCCGATCGCCTGCCGGTGTTCGGCTGGTCGTCCACCATGCCGGGCTTCTTCTGGTGCGTGGGGCAGGGCGGGTTCGGCATCCAGACCGCACCCGCCGCCGCGATGCTCGCCGCCGCGCTACTCATGCGCACGGGGCTCCCCGCGCCGGTCGACCTGATCGACGCCGAACGCTATGCCCCGGCACGGTTTGGAGCTTAAGGCCTAATCGGTCTCGACCACTTCGGCCGCGCCCGAATTCTTCACGTTTTCGATGCACTTGAGCGCCGACGCCTTAGAAGCATAGCCTTCCGAGGTGGTCGCCAGGATATTGCCGTTGCTATGCTTCAGCCGCCAGCGCCATTCACCGGCCTTGTCGGTATAAAGTTCGAACTTCATCGCGACTCTCCCGCTCATTGCGCTCGCGATCGTTGCGTTTGTGGCATGGTGGCGCAAGCGGTTTCGCGGGCGCCCCGTCTGCGCTAGAGTCCGCCACCATGGCGCAGAGCGGCTATCTTGGCTGGGTCGGTGGCGGCTGGTGGCAAGGGCTGGCGCGGCTGTTCGCCCGGCGCGTGCGGGGCGGCGCCGCCGCCCCCGGCTGGCGCGGCATCTTCGGGCACGAGCATGAGGAGTCGATCGTCGCACCCGTGATCCGCGCGGCGCCCGTCGCCCAGCCGATCGCCCCCGCGACGCGTCCTGCCTTCCAGGCGCCACCGCCGGTCGCGATCGAGGCGCGGGTCAAGCGGCTGAAGCGCCGCGCCGCGATCGACATGTTCGATCAGGTCGGCCTCGCGCCGATCCCCGGGCAGCTGTGGCGCTTCGTCGATGGCGAGGCCGATCCGTTCAACGGGGTGAGCGCGTTCCTGCGCGCGCTCGGGCTCGATCCGGCGGCGGTGCGGCGGCGCGACAGCGGCGAGATCGCCCGCGCCAATGCGGTGCTCGAACTGCTCTACACGATCGATCATGTGTTCGATCGGGTCGCGCCGTCGGTCGCCGCGGCGCTGGAGGCACGACTTTGCTCGGGCGATTACAAGGCGGTGCGCGGCGCGGCGGAAGTGGCGCAGACGTTCGAGCGGATCGCCCGGCTCGAAGCGCGCTGGCCGGCGTCGCACCGGCTCGCGGTGCTTGGCGCGTTTCTGGACGATGTGCGCGGCGGGCTCGCCGATCCGCTCGGGGTGCCGGCGCACGTCGCCGCGCACGCGCAGGAGGTGGCGGACGAATTGGGCCGGCAAATGGGCGCGCTCGATACCGAGCTGCGCGATGGCGCCACGCTCCACCAGGCGCTGTTGCGGCGCTGGCCCTCGATCTGGGATAACGGTCCGCAGCACGCCAAGCGCGCGCGGGCCGAGGCGGAGACCGCCGACGCGCACCGCCAGTTGCTGACCAATTCCGGGCTGCGGCATGTCGAGGTCGAGGCGCAGATTGGCCGCATCCGCGCGGCCAATGACGTGCTCTCGCAACTGCTTGGCTTGCTCGACGGCGAAGCGCCGACGCGCGCCAAGAGCGAGGCCGAGCGCGCGCTGAGCTTCTTCGGCTTTCCGCCCTTCGCGCGGCCCGATCTGGCGACGCTCGCCGCGCGGTTTCGGATATTGGCGCGCGCCAACCATCCCGATCTCGCCCCGGCCGATCCCGAAGCCCGCGCCGCCGCACACCAGCGCTTCGTCGAGCTCAACGCCCATTACGAGGTGCTGAAGGCGCTGGTTTAGAGCGATTTCGGGGCAGGTGGCATCACCTGCCGGCTCGGAAATCGCTTCAAATGAGAAACTTGCAGCGGTTATTCCCGCCGGCGCCGCAGCCTTACTTCGATCCGGCGGCGCCCGGCATCGGCGCGCGCCTCGCCGCCTGCGATCGTCTTATCATCGGGCTGGAGGAAGGGGCCGGCCGACAGGGGCACGATGGTGAAATCGGCCAGCCCAGCCAGCCGCAGGAAACGCGCGACCGATACCGCGCGTGCCATGCCAAGCCCGGCATTGTCCGACGCCTGGGGTTCCGCGGTCGCCTGGCCGAGATAGAGCGGCACCAGCGTGCGATCGAGATTGCTTGGCAGCCGCCCGCCGCCTTGGCGGGGGGTCTCGTCGGTATGGCCGATCACCTCGATCACGCTCGCGTCATAGGCTTTGCCGATCGCGCGCAGCCGAGGGACGACCTGGCGCGCGAGCCGCGCCTCGAACGCCGGCGACAGCGCGGCCGACCCGGCGGGAAAGCTGAACCCGCCCGCCTCGGGCAGCACGATGATCGGCGGTTCCTCGCGCGGGGTGGGGCGGTTGGCGAGCGCGACCAGATAGCCGCCAAGCAGGATCGCGCTGAACAAGGCGACCGCGAGCAGCAGGTAGATCGTCTCCTGCCCCATTTGCAGCGCGAGACTGGATCGCGTCGGTTGCCGGCTCATGCCGGCTCCGCGGGCTTCACGAAGCGTTCGACCGAGTCGATCAGGTCGCCCAGCGTGGTCAGCAGCGCGCTGGTATCGCCGGCGGCCTGGTTGAGCCGCGCCGCCTCGCCCGCGAGCCGGGCGACCTCGTCGCCGCTGCGCTCGGCGGCGGTGGACAGCGCGGTGAGCTTGGCTTCGCTGCGCTCGACCATCAGCACCAGCTTGGCGGCCTCGGTCTGCATCGCCTGGCCGAGCTGCTGGCTGGTCGCGGCGGCAAGGGCCAGCTGCTCGCGCAGTTCGCGCAGCACGCGCACCGTACCGCGCAATTCGGTGCCGAGATCCTGGGTCGCGATCGTGAGGTCGGTCATCTCGGCGCCGGGCTCGGTGCTGCCCGCCTCATGCGCCTCGATCCGCAGCAGGACCGCGAAGAACGGCGCGAGCCCCGCCGTCGCGAGCCCTTCGAGGAACGGAATGGCGAGCCCGGCGAGCGCCGCCAGACTGTCGACGCGCAGCGTGGCGGTGCCCAGGAACAGCGGGATCACCGCGGTGCTGATCCCCAGGATCAGCGAGAGCACGCCGAACGCGACGATCATCTCGGCGGCGATCACCGCGTCGAAATCGGCGCGCTGGCGCAGCAACAGGCTCGCCTGCCAGCGCAGGAACACCAGCGCCGCCAGATTGCCGAGGAACAGCAACGGGAAAGTGGTCTGGGTGAGCAGCTGCACCAGATGCAGCCCCAGGCTGCCGCTCAGCACGAACAGGCCCATGCGGCTGAACGCACTCGCGCGAAGGCGCCCCCGACGTTGCACGACCATCAGCTTTCTCCCCAGAGCGCTATCGCCGATTTGCGTGAGCGAGGCTAGGGGCGCGGCTGGCCCTGCGCCTTGGCGGCGTCGCTCGCCAGCTTGTCCACCCGTTCATTTTCGGGATGGCCGGCATGGCCCTTCACCCAGCGCCAGTCGATCCGGTGCGGGCGGGCGGCGGCGAGCAGTTCCTGCCACAGATCGGCGTTCTTCACCGGCTTCTTGTCGGCGGTTTTCCAGCCATTCTTCTGCCAGCCGTGAATCCATTTTGTGAGGCCGTCCATCACATAGCGGCTGTCGGTGTAGAGCGTCACCCGGCAGGGGCGGGTGAGGGCGTTCAGCCCCTGGAGCGCGGCGGTCAGCTCCATGCGGTTGTTGGTGGTGTTCGGCTCGCCGCCCGCAAGCTCCTTCTCGTGCGCGCCCATGCGCAGCAGCGCGCCCCAGCCGCCGGGGCCGGGATTGCCCTTGCACGCGCCGTCGGTGAAGATTTCGACCTGGGGAAGCTCGCTCATCGCAGCGTCGGCAGCTGGCGGGCGAGATCGGGCGCGTAGGTGGCGATCCGCCGCCAATAAGCGAGTGGGTCCTTGCGCGTGACGAGCGCGTCGGCGGGCGTATTCAGCCAATCCCAGGTGCGCGACAGCGTGAAGCGGATGCACGCGCCCACGCACAGATTGGCGAAGGCCACATCGTCGGCGTCGCTCGGCGCGAAGTGCCGCGCATAACCGCGCTTCAGCGCCGCGGCGATCGCCGGATCATAGCGCGTGCCGCCCGCGTCGAACGCCCAGCTCGTGTCCATCACCGCCAGATCGTAGAGCCGGATGTCGGTGCAGGCGAAGTAGAAATCGATCACCCCGGTCACCCGGTCGCCCAGCATCAGCAGATTATCGGGGAACAGATCGGCATGGATCACCCCGCGATCGAGGCCATCGCGATCCCAGCTCGTCGCGAGCTGGCCGATCGCTTCGCCAAGGTCGTGGTGCAGGCCGGGCGCGATGGTCTCCAGGCTGGCGCCGCAGCGCTCATAAAGCGCCTGCCAGCTCGGCTGGCCCATCGCGTTGGGCCGCGACAGCGAAAAATCGGCGAGCGCGCGGTGCATCGCGCCGAGCACGTCGCCCGCCGCCTCGGCCTGCGCGGGCGTCGGGTGCGACAGCGCGACCCCGGGCAGGAAGGTAATGAGGCACGCCGCGCGCCCGCACAGCTGCTGGATCGCTTCGCCCTTCCGATCCCGGATCGCGGGCGGCACCGGCAGACCCTTGGCGGCGAGGTGATCGGTAAGCGCGAGGAAGAAGGGCAGCTCCTCCGCCCGCACCCGCTTTTCATAGAGCGTCAGGATGAAGCGGCCCTGCGTGGTCTCGACCAGATAATTGCTGTTCTCCACCCCTTCCGCGATGCCCTTGGCCGACACGAGCGTGCCCACGTCATAGCCGGCGAGGAAGGTGGCGAGGGCTTCGGCGGAAACCTGGGTGTAGACGGCCATTGAGCGCCCTTCCCTCGATCAAAGCCTGAACGGCGTCGCCCCGGCCATCGAGCCGGGGCTCGGCTGCCTTGCGAGGGTAGAAGAAGAAGCCCGGCCCCGGCTCAAGGCCGGGGCGGCGTTCAGGGTGTAGCGCCCGGCCAACAACCCTGGCTCAGGCCGCCGCCGTTTCCAGCCCGCGCGGCAGCTTGAACGCGATCGTCTCGCGGGTCGTTTCCACCTCGCGCTCGGTGGTGTGGAAATGGGTGCCGAGCAGATCGAGCAGCTCGCGCACCAGCAGCTCGGGCGCGGAGGCGCCGGCGGTGATGCCGAGCGTCTTCACGCCATCGAGCCAGCTGAGATCGAGGTCCGCGGCACGCTGGATCAGCCGCGCCGGCGTGCCGCATTTCTCCGCGACCTCGACCAGGCGCAGCGAGTTGGACGAATTGGTCGCGCCGATCACCAGGATGAAATCGGCCTGCGGCGCGATCGCCTTCACCGCCGCCTGGCGATTCGAGGTGGCGTAGCAAATGTCGTCGGCGCGCGGCGCCTTGATCTGCGGGAAGCGGCGCGTGAGCACGGTGACGATGTCGGCGGTATCGTCCACCGACAATGTGGTCTGCGTCAGGAAGGCGAGGTTGGTCGGGTCGCTGGGGGCGAAGGCCTCGGCATCCTCCACGGTCTCGATCAAGGTCATCGCGCCATCGGGCACCTGGCCGAACGTGCCGATCACTTCCGGATGGCCAGCGTGGCCGACAAAGACGATGTGCTTGCCCTGATCGACCAGCCGCTCCGCCTGGCGATGAACCTTGGAGACGAGCGGGCAGGTCGCGTCGAGATAGGAAAGCCCGCGCTGGCTCGCCTCGGCGGGCACGGACTTCGGCACGCCGTGCGCGGAGAACACCACCGGCACGCCGTCCGGCACTTCCTCCAGCTCCTCGACGAACACCGCGCCCTTGGCGCGCAGCGAGTCGACGACGAACTTGTTGTGGACGATTTCGTGCCGGACATAGACCGGCGCGCCATATTTCTCGATCGCGAGTTCGACGATGTGGATGGCGCGGTCGACACCGGCGCAAAAGCCGCGAGGGGCCGCGATCAGCAGGTCGAGCGGCCGTGGGGTCGTGTTGAGCATGGCCATGCCTCTACGCGATTGCTTGCGCGGGCGAAAGCCGGTTCCTATGGTGCGCGCCGCAATCGCCGTGCCCGGGAGAGGCACGCCGATCCAGTCGCCGTTCCATCTTTGGCCAAGGGGTGCCTTTGTTGATCCGCCGAATTGCTCTGCTCGCGCTGCCCCTCGCCGCCACCGCCTGTGCCCCCAAGACGGGCGAGTTCACGCTGGAAGGCATCACCGCCGTCCGCACCGCCTGCCCGAATGTCGCGGTGCCGGCGGGGACGGGGGACATCACCCTGTTCAACCCGGCGTCGAGCACGGACCTTGCCGCGCTCGACGTGACCGCGACCATCACCAATGTGCGCGACAGCTGCTCGGACGTGGGCGAATATGTCCAGTCGGCGGTCACCTTCGACGTGATCGCCCGCCGCAGCGAAGCGGGCGCGGCGCGCGACGTGGTGCTGCCCTATTTCATCACCGTGGTGCAGGGGGGCACGGCGGTCGTCTCCAAGCGGATCAGCCGGGTGAACGTCCATTTCGACGCCGGCCAGCTGCGCGCGCAGACGTCCGGCCAGGCGAGCGCGAGCGTGCTGCGCTCGGCGGCGACGCTGCCGCCCCAGCTGCGCCGCGAGATCACCCGCCCGCGCAAGGCCGGCCGCGAGGAGGCGGCGACCGATCCGCTTTCCCGCCCCAATATCCGCGCCGCGATCGCGCGGGCGACCTTCGAGGCGCTGATCGGCTTCCAGCTTACCGACGATCAGCTGAAATATAACGCCACCCGCTGAGTGCGGCGTTGACACATCCGGACGCGCGCGGCACAGGCTCGCGTGCGTCGGCTTTCAGCCAGCCCCAGCCGCGGGAGAGCGCGGGACTCGTCCCGCCGCCGAAGGAGCAACCGCCCCGGAATCTCTCAGGCCAAACGGACCGCCTGGGGCAAGACGACTCTGGAAAGCGACCCCGATCATGGGGTCCACCGAAGGGGTAAGCCGGCGTGCCCGGCGAAAGCTCTCAGGTTTCCGTGACAGAGGGGGCGCGGCGGGTTTCGGGATGAAGCGTCGCCGCGCGACCAATGGAGCGGGCATGAGCGACGACGAACTGATTGACGTGCCGATCGAATCCCTGCCGCTCGACGGCTGGCACCGCGCGCGTGGCGCCCGGATGGTCGAGTTCGCCGGCTATTACATGCCGATCCAATATGAAGGCATCATGGCCGAACATCTCTGGACGCGGGAAAGCGCCGGGCTGTTCGACGTGAGCCATATGGGGCAATTGCTCTTCTCGTCGGACAGCGTCGATGTCGCCGCCGCGCTGGAGAGCGTGCTGCCCGGCGATGTGAGGGGCCTGGCGCCGGGCCGGATGCGCTATTCGCTGCTGCTGAATGGCGAGGGCGGGATTCTCGACGATCTGATGGTCACCCGCCTGCCCGAGGGCAGCGCGTTCGACGCGGCGTTCTACATGGTGGTGAACGGCGCGACCAAATGGGATGACATCGCCCATATCCTCGAAACCCTGCCCGAGGAAGTGACGATCAACCATCTCGGCGAGCAGGCGCTACTCGCGCTGCAGGGGCCGAAGGCGGTCGACGCGCTCGATCGGCTGGTGCCGGGCGTCTCGGCGCTGCGCTTCATGCAGGCAGCCGGCTTCGAGCGCGACGGCGTGCCGCTGTGGATCAGCCGCTCGGGCTATACCGGCGAGGACGGGTTCGAGATTTCGCTGCCCGCCGAGGATGCGGAAGGCTTCGCCACTGCGCTGCTCGACCAGGGCGAAGTCAAACCCATCGGCCTTGGCGCGCGCGACTCGCTGCGGTTGGAGGCGGGGCTGCCGCTTTACGGGCATGATCTGGACGAAGCGACCACGCCGGTCATGGCCGATCTCGGTTTCGCCATTGCCAAGCGGCGGCGCGAGGCGGGGGATTTCCCCGGCGCCGAACGGATCGCGATCGAACGCGCGCACGGCGCTGCCCGGCAGCGCGTGGGGCTGGTTATCGAGGGCCGCCAACCGGTTCGGGAGGGCGCGGCGGTGCTCGACACGGGCGCGGGCGAGGTCGGGCGCGT
The DNA here is from genome assembly GCF_019746665.1 of Sphingomonas sp. Lineage (GTDB taxonomy): Bacteria > Pseudomonadota > Alphaproteobacteria > Sphingomonadales > Sphingomonadaceae > Sphingomonas. The sequence goes on from NZ_JAIERS010000015.1 coordinate 53,558, forward strand.
CACTTCGGGCGGTTTCGCGCCGAGCGTGGGGGCGCCGATCGCAATGGCCTATGTGCCGCTCGCGCTCGCCGCGCCCGGCACGCGCATCCAACTTGCCCAGCGCGGCAAGGTCCATTGGGGCACGGTGACGCCGATGCCCTTCGTCCCCCACCGCTATGTCCGCTGAAGGGAGCCAGCCATGAGCCGCTATTACACCGAAGACCATGAATGGATCGAACTCGACGGCGAGATCGGGACGGTCGGGATCACCGATTATGCCCAGGGCCAGCTGGGCGACATCGTGTTCGTCGAGGTGCCCGACGAGGGTAAGTCCTTGAGCAAAGGCGACGAAGCCGCCGTGGTCGAAAGCGTGAAGGCGGCGTCGGACGTTTACTCGCCGGTGTCCGGCACGGTGGTGGAAGGCAATGCCGCGCTCGCCGACCAACCCGCGCTGGTGAACGAAGACCCCGAAGGTGAGGGCTGGTTCTTCAAGCTAACGCTTTCCGACACCGGCGAGCTGGAAGGGCTGATGGACGAAGCGGCTTACGAGGCGTTCGTCAGCAAGTTGTGAACCTTAATCCCTCCCACAAGTGGGAGGGGGCAGGGGTGGGCAACCCCTTGGAATAACAAGCAACCCGGCGCGCTTCTCGCCCATGGCGCGCCCACCCCCGCCCGCACGCGGGCAGGGGAGATGAAAGTAACCGATGCGCTACTTGCCCCTCACCGATACCGACCGCCAGGCGATGCTCGCCGCCATCGGCGCGGGGTCGATCGACGATCTGTTCGTCGACGTGCCCGCCGAAGCGCGGCTCTCCGGCCCGATCGCCGGCTTGCCCAACCACGCCAGCGAAATGGCGGTCGAGCGCCACATGAAGGCGCTGGCGGCGCAGAATCTGGTCGCGGGCGAGGTGCCCTTTTTCCTCGGCTGCGGGGCCTATCGCCATCATGTGCCGGCGAGCGTCGATCACCTGATCCAGCGCGGCGAGTATTTGACGGCCTACACGCCCTATCAGCCTGAAATCGCCCAGGGCACGCTGCAGATGCTGTTCGAGTTCCAGACGCAGGTCGCCCGCCTGCTTGGCACCGATGTCGCGAACGCCAGCATGTATGACGGCTCGACTGCCTGCTGGGAGGCGATCGGCATGGCGCGGCGGATCACGAAGCGCGGCAAGGCGATCCTCTCGGCTGGGCTGCACCCGCATTATGTCTCGGTCGCGCGGACGATGGCGAAATACACCGGCGACCAGCTCGAAACGTCGCTGCCCGCGCTCGAAGCGGCGACCGATGCCGAGGCGCTGATCGCCGCGATCGATGACGATACATCGTGCGTCGTCGTCCAATATCCCGATATTCTGGGGCGCATCACCGATCTGCGGCCCATCGCGGCGGCGGCGCACGCCAAGAAGGCGCTGCTGATCGCGGTCGTCACCGAGCCGGTCGCGCTCGGCGCGATCATGAGCCCGGGCGAGATGGACGCGGACATTGTGGTGGGAGAAGGCCAGTCGCTCGGCGTCGGGCTGCAATTCGGTGGGCCCTATGTCGGGCTGTTCGGCGCGAAGGAAAAATATCTCCGCCAGATGCCGGGCCGGCTGTGCGGCGAAACGGTGGATGCCAATGGAAAACGCGGCTTCGTGCTGACGCTTTCGACCCGCGAGCAGCATATCCGCCGCGAAAAGGCGACCTCGAACATCTGCACCAACAGCGGGCTGTGCGCGCTGGCTTTCTCGATCCACCTGACACTGATGGGTGAGGCTGGCTTGCGCAAGCTCGCCGCGATCAACCACGCCAAGGCGGTGCAGGCCGCCGAGCGGCTGGCGCGGGTGCCCGGCGTGAGCCTCGTGAACGACGCCTTCTTCAACGAATTCACCCTGCGCCTGCCCAAGCCGGCGCGCCCGGTGGTGCGCCAGCTCGCCGACCGGCGCGTGCTCGCCGGCGTTTCGCTCGGCCGGCTCTATCCGGGCGAGGCTGCGTTGGAGCACGGCCTGGTGGTCGCCGTTACCGAGACGGCGGCGCCCGAAGACATCGAAACCATGGCGACCGCGCTTGAGGAGGTGCTCGCATGACCCTGAACCCGTCCGGCTGGCGCCCCGAGCGCCCGGCGACTCCCGCCGACTTCGCCGCCACCACCACCGGCAACCGCGCGCTGATGCTGGAGGAAGCGCTGATCTTCGAGATTGGCAGCATCGAGACCTGCGGCGTCGATCTGGAGGAGGCTCCCGACACCCCTTCAAAGCTCGGCGGGCTTGAGCGCCGCGCCCCGATCGGTCTGCCGGGCCTCTCCGAGCCCGAGACGGTGCGGCACTATACCCGCCTCTCGCGCCAGAATTACGCGATCGACCTGGGGCTCTTTCCGCTCGGCAGCTGCACGATGAAGCATAATCCGCGCCTCAACGAGAAGATGGCGCGGCTCCCCGGTTTCGCTGATATCCACCCGCTCCAGCCGGTCGATAGCGTGCAGGGTGCGCTTGGAGTGATCAACGAACTGGCGGTTTGGCTGATCGAGCTTACCGGGATGCACGGTGTCGCGATGAGCCCGAAGGCAGGCGCGCATGGCGAACTGTGCGGCATTCTGTGCATCCGCGCGGCGCTCGAAGCGCGGGGCGAGGGGCATCGCAAGGTGATCCTGGTGCCCGAATCGGCGCACGGCACCAACCCCGCCACCGCCGCCTTCGCCGGTTATAGCGTGGAAGACATTCCGGCGACGCCCGAGGGCCGGGTCGATACCGCCGCGCTCAAGGCGCGATTGGGGCCGGACGTGGCGGCGGTGATGATCACCAACCCCAATACCTGCGGCCTGTTCGAGCGCGACCTGAAGGAGATTTCAGACGCGGTCCATGCCGCCGGCGGCTACGTCTATTGCGATGGCGCTAACTTCAACGCGATCGTCGGGCGGGTGCGCCCGGGCGATCTCGGCGTCGACGCGATGCACATCAACCTCCATAAAACCTTCTCCACCCCGCATGGCGGCGGTGGGCCGGGTTCGGGGCCGGTGGTGCTGTCGGAAGCCCTGTCGCCTTTCGGCCCGCTGCCTTTCACCGAGCGCTATGCCGATGGCCATATCACGCTGGTCGAAGAGGAAAGCGTGGGGGACCGCCATCCGCACAGCTTTGGGCGCATGACCGCGTTCCACGGGCAAATGGGCATGTTCACCCGCGCCTTGACCTACATTCTCAGCCACGGCGCGGATGGCCTGCGCCAGGTGGCGGAGGACGCGGTGCTCAACGCCAATTATGTGCTGCGGAACCTTGAGGGTGTGCTCGACGCGCCGTTCGCCGCTTCAGGCCCCTGTATGCACGAAGCGCTGTTCAGCGACGACGGCTTCCCGGAAGGCTTTTCGACGCTCGATGTCGCCAAGGGGCTGATTGACGAGGGTTTCCACCCGATGACGGTCTATTTCCCGCTCGTCGTTCACGGCGCGATGCTGGTCGAGCCGACCGAGACCGAGAGCAAGGCGGCGCTCGATCAGTTCATTGGGGCTTTGCGCTCGGTCGCCGAGCGGGCGAAGGCGGGCGACCCGACGCTCAAGAGCGCACCGCACTTCGCCCCGCGCGCGCGGCTTGACGAGACGCTCGCGGCGCGCAAGCCGGTGCTGGTGTGGAAGGAAGCGGTCGCGCAAGCGGCGGAGTAGGCGCTCAGCCGATTTCCGCCCGCAACTGTTCGATCAGTGGCTGCACGCTCGTCAGCCGCTCAACTTCCTCGTCGAGGATGGCGTGGAACGCCGCGCGCTTGATCTGCGCGATCCGACCGGGCTTCATCCGCATCCCGCCTGGTAGCGCGGAGACGATGATGTCGATCAGCCGCTCGGCGCCGTGGAGGCGACCCCAGAGATAATCATTCTCGCGGTAAGCGCGGCTGAAGAATGCGCCGAACGCGCCGAACTGAATGCCTTTCAGCGTTGCCTCGGCGCCACCGGCGCGAATGGAGGTAGCGTCGTCGGGCGCGATGCGATCGACCTTGATTGGGTCGAACTCGTCGAGCCCCTCGCCCTGGAGCAGCGGCAGCGTCGCCACGTCGAAGAACGGGAAGCCGAGATAAGTGAGCAGCAGCGCGCGTCGCGCCTCCTTGTTCGCGCTCGCGAGCGCGACCGACAGGCGGATCTCGGTTTCGTCGTCGAGCGTCTTGAGGTTGAGCGAACGCGCCAGCTGCTGGAGCAGCACGCTGGCATCGCCACGCAAAGCGCGCACGTCGCGGCGCAGATGCGCGTGCGGCTCGGTGCGCTTGGCGTCGAGATAAGTGGCGAGCGAGGCGTAAACCGCCTCGCGCAGCGGGGCGAGCGTCGCCTCGTCATGCTGCGCCTCCAGCTCGGTCAGCCGGCGCGCGAGCAGGCGCAGGCGGCGGATGCGAAAACCGAGATCGTAGTTCCGCAGGAAGGCGATCATCTCCGCGCTCGTGCCGCCGGTGAAGCTGGGGCGGTTCTCCGCCATGCCGAGCGCATCGACCGCGCGCTGGATCGCGGCATGAATGTCGTGCCAGCGCTGCTGGCTCGCCTCGCCGCCGACCGTGAACAGCATGTGGGTGAGCGTCTCGATCACCCCGGCGAGCTTCAGATGACCATAAGCGGCATAACCATAGCCCGCCTTGCTGGCCGCCGCTGTCTGCGCGCGGCGGCGCCAATTGGCGAGGCGCTGGACGGTCGGGTGATCGAGGAACAGCGTGTAGCCGAACAACCCCTCCACCTGCCGCTCCACCTCGGGGCGGATGTGCGCGATGATTTCGGCGAGCCGCTCGATCCGGCGGCTGCGCGTGGCGATCGACTCCAGATTGTCACGGATCGGCTGCTGGCGCGGCAGTTCGGAAATCGCGCCGATGATCGTCTGGAAAAAGCCGGGCAATTGCTCCGGCCCCGGCGCGCGGCCCATTTTGCCGCCGGGATAGGGTTCGATATAGACGAAGCGGCGGTCAACCTGGCGCCGCGCCGGGCGTTCACGCAGGGCGCTGATCGCGGGGCCGAAGGGGGCGTTGACCAACACCGACCCATCGATCAACGGGGTGTGCTCGGCGGCACCCGCCGCGCTTTGCCGGGGAAGTGCCTCGGTGATGAAGGCACCGCGTTCGGGCCAGCTATGGTCGCGCGCCTTTAGCACGCGGTCGAGCTCGGCGACCGTCGCCGCCGGAAAGGCGCCGGGAAAGCTCGATGTAGCCCGCGCGGCGAAGGCGAGCTCGGGGATCGGTGCCAGCGTTGGCCGCGCCTCGCCGTGATCGCTGAACGAGAAGATCAGCCGGTGCTCGGTCTCCATCACCTCGCATGGCGAGTTTAGCGCCAGGCGCTCGGGATGACCGTGAAAATCAGTGACGGTCACGAACAGGTCGAGCGGTTGCCCCTCGGGCAAGAGCCGCGCCTCGACCGGGGCGGCGGCCATCGCCTCGAACGCATCGAGCACGAGATTGAGGAACCGCTCGCCGCCAAAGGGGGGCTCGAACCAGCGCGAGCGGACGAATTTGCTGAGCTTCGCGCGCACCTCGTTACGCGTCGCAGGCTCGACCAGGCTGTCGACCGGATCACCCGCGCGCCGCTGCGCCGCCCAGGCGATCGGGAGCGCCCACATTTTCGAGAGGGCGCTGGCCGGCGCCTGCGCCGGATCGAGCAGCTCCTCGACATCGGCTGAATCGAACCAGAGCTGGGTCAGCGGCTCGAGCGACTGGCCGGTGGTGATGGCCTGCGCCAGGAAGACGCCGTTGATCCCGCCCGCGCTCGCTCCCGCGATGATGTCGACCAGCACGCGCAGCTTCAGCTGGTGCTCGTCCTCGATCTCCTGGAGCAGCGCGCGGTACACGCCTTGGCTGCCCTTGGCGGGGGTTGTACCTTCGAGAAACGCCTTGCTGGCGCGCGCCAAGCGCCAGATTTCCTTGGTGATGCCGTGCATATAGACGGCAAGGCTGATGCCGCCGTAGCAGACGAGCGCGAGCCGCAATTCCTTTTCGCGCATGGCATCCTCTCGCCGTTGCGTGGCAAGCCTAGGGCGTTGAGCGACGGGGTTCAATATTCTCGCCCAGAGGGGGCTGCGCGCCTCCATCCCCCTCCCTCTTCCCCGGCGCAGGCCGGGGCCGAGCATCCCGCGGTTTATCGCGTCACGCTGGCCTAGCGGGCGTTCCGCGACTGGGCCCCGGCCTTCGCCGGGGAAGGGGTAAGTTTTAAGCGTGGCTGGGGTCTGGTGCCGGTTGCAGGGATCGAACCCGCGACCTTCGGTTTACAAAACCGCTGCTCTACCAGCTGAGCTAAACCGGCGTCGGGCGGCTCTTGCGTCAAACCACGCCGAAGGTCCAGCCCTCGGTCGCGGCGATCGCGGGGTTTAGGCCCGCAGGATGCCACAGTGCCTCGCGGCTGGCGGCCGCGCGCAGCCAGGCGGCGCTGAGCAGCGCGTCGCTGCGATGATCGTCGATCGGCCCGTGGCCAGGCACCGGCGCGCTGCCGAGCGTGGCGAGGGCGGTGTTAAGCTCGGCGAGCGAGCGCATCTTGGCGCGGTGCGGCGGGCGGCCTGCGTCGCGCGCGGCGAGCGCGGTGTAGATTTCGACCAGCGCCGAGCCGCGCTCGGGCAGCGGATCGAACGGCCAGAGTGGCAACCGTCCGCCGAGCGCGTGGAACAGCCGCATCCCGGCGAGGCTTGCCTTGCCCACCTGCGCCGCACCAACGAGGTTGAGGTTGCTATAGGGCTTCAAGCCCTGCGCTGCCTGGGCATATTCGGTCACGCGAAAGCGGCCCCGTCCGCCACCGAAAGCTTCGCCGGTACGTCCGCCATGCCGTCGAAAATGCGGTGCGGCCCCAGGGTGGTCGGCAAAGCCCGCCGCGCCGAGATCGGGTTCGCCGCCGCATAGCGTCTCGACGAGCGACCAAAGGCCCCGCGCATCGCCCGGACTGGCATCCCAGCCCGGGAAGAAAGCGCCACGGTCAGCAAAGGGCAGCGATGGGCCGAGATCGAAACCGATCAGCGCGTCGGGCGGCGCCGCGCGCAGCAGCCAGTCGAGCACCGCCATCCGCGACCAGAGCCCGTGCGGCGGCGAGACAAGCCGCGGCGCCGCGCGCCCGATGCCACACCAGGCGAGCGCGATGCCCCGGTGCCGCGATCCCCGCGCGCCCGACCAGTCGATCGCGACGAAATGCGCGAAGCGGCTCACCGTTTGGGGCGGACCGGGCGCTTGGCGGCGGCCTGATCGCGCGCGCGTTCGATCATCGCGGCCACGCGCTCGGGATCGTCGCTGCCATAGCGAACGAGCACCGCCCCATAGCCCGCATAATGGGGCGTCTGGAAAAAGCTATCGGGGTCGGTTTCGAGCAGCAGCGCGATCGTATCGGTATCGAGCTGGAGGCAGAAGCTTTCCGTCGCCTCATGCCCGGGCGAGAGGAAGGCCCGGCCATTGGCGCTTACCTTCGCTGCTTCGTGCCCATAATGCCGCCCAAGCTCGACGCCGGGCAGCGCGAGGGCGAAGGCGAGGGCTTCTTGCCAGTCCTTCACTTCGCCTCCGCCAGCACATCGGCGGTGAACTTGCCGATATCGAAATTGCTGTTCGCCGGGTCTTCGCCGCGCCGGACGATCACGATGCCGCGGGTGGGGACGATCACGACGAACTGTCCGCGATTGCCGTTGGCGGAGAAGGCATCGTCGGGTACCCCCGGCGTGCCGCGCATCAGCCAGAAGGTCGCGCCATAGCCGAAGCCGCTCGCCGGCTGCGGGCCGCTCGGGCGCGTCACATAGCTTCGCCAGCCTTCGGGGAGCAGCCGCGCGCCGTTCCACACGCCGTCATTCAGGTAGAGCAGGCCGAAGCGGGCGAGGTCACGCGTGGTGGTCCATATCTGGCTGGAGGAGACGTAGTTGCCGCGCCAATCCACTTCCGCGACGGTATGGCGCATCCCGAGCGGGCCGAACAACGCGCGTTGCGGGAAATCGCGATATGCGTCCTCGCCCAGCGCGGTGCGCAGGCTGAGCATCGCGAGCAGAATGTCGTTGTTGGCATAGCGGAAGCGGGTGCCCGGCTTCACCTCCAGTGGCCATTGCGTCATCTCCTCGGTCACGCTGGTGCCGCCGAAATAGATCGCGTCGGTGCGGTTGCCGGCGGTCGCGCTGTGGAGGCCGGAGGCCATCCGGAGCAGCTGATCGAGCGTGATCGCCGAGCGCGGGTCGCCGGGAGTGCGCCATTCGGGCACTTGCGCCGGCGCGTCCACCTTCACCGCGCCCGCTTTCACCGCGATCCCGGCGAGCGTTCCGGTGATGCTCTTCGCGACCGACCAGGTGCGATTGGCGGTGAACGGCCCGAAACCGGCTGCGTAACGCTCGGCGATCATCCGGTTCTCGCGCAGGATCACGACGCCGGTGGTACGCCCCTGATAGCCACCAGCAAAAGCGCGCTCGACCGCCGGGATCGCTTGGAAAGCGATCTTCGGCAGCGCGTCGCCAAGCGGCCAAGGGCGCGGATCGGCGGGGGCCGGGGCGGGCGGGGTCGTGCCTACGGATGGGACTGTGGCGCCGATCGGCAGGTTGGTGCAGCCGGTCTCGCCACGATAGGCGGCGACGCGCGGTGGCAGGTTGGGATCGAAGCGTACCGTCACCATGCCGGCGGCGCGGTTCACCTCGGCGGGGAGGGTGGGGACGATCTTGTCATATTCGGGGTAGATGCCGGTCAGCTCCAACGCTTCTACGTCTGCTTGGGCGCGACCGCCGATGAACATCGCCGAGCAGAGCACCGCCGCCTTGTACCCCGCCGCGATCGCCCGGGTGTAGGGGGCCGGGGCTTGCGCCTGTTGCGCAAGTGCCGGGGTAGCGATCAACAGCGCTGCCAGACTAATCCCGCGCATTCTTCAGCCCCTCCCAATAAGCCAGCCGCTCGGCGATCTTGCGTTCAAAGCCGCGATCGACCGGCGCGTAAAAGGTCTGCGGCGCCATGCCCTCGGGCCAGTAATCCGCCCCGGAAAAACCGGCTTGCGTGTCATGATCATAGGCATAGCCCGCGCCATAGCCGATGTCCTTCATCAGCTTGGTCGGCGCGTTGAGGATGTGCGCGGGGGGCATCAGCGAGCCCGTTTCCTTCGCCGATCGCCATGCCGCCTTCTGCGCCTCGTACGCGGCATTCGATTTGGGCGCGGTCGCGAGGTAGAGGCACGCCTGGACGATCGCCAATTCCCCCTCGGGCGAGCCTAGGAACTCATAGGCATCCTTGGCGCCGAGGCATTGCGCCAGCGCCTGCGGATCGGCGAGGCCGATATCCTCGCTGGCGAACCGCGTCAGGCGGCGAAGGACGTAAAGCGGTTCCTCACCCGCCACCAGCATCCGCGCGAGGTAGTAGAGCGCAGCCTGCGGGTCCGATCCGCGCAGCGATTTGTGGAGCGCGGAAATGAGGTTGTAATGCCCCTCGCGGTCCTTGTCGTACACCGCCACGCGGCGCTGGAGGAACCCGCCAAGCCCGGCCGGATCGAGCGGCGCTGGTAGGTCGACCGAAAAGAGCGTCTCGGCCTGGTTGAGCAGGAAGCGGCCATCGCCATCGGCCGCCGCGATCAGTGCCCCGCGCGCTTCGGGGGTGAGGGGCAGGGGGCGCCCGATCAGCGCCTCCGCCCGGTCGAGCACGGTGCCCAATGCCTCGGGACCGAGCCGATGGAGGATGAGCACCTGCGCGCGGCTGAGCAAGGCGGCGTTGAGCTCGAACGAGGGGTTCTCGGTCGTCGCTCCCACCAGCGTGACGGTGCCCGCCTCGACATAGGGCAGGAAGCCGTCTTGCTGCGCGCGGTTGAAGCGGTGAATCTCGTCCACGAACAATAAGGTGCGCTGGCCGCGCCGGGCGTGCGCTTCGGCCTCGGCAAAAGCCTTTTTCAGATCGGCGACGCCGGAGAACACCGCCGAGATCGCGACGAAGCGCAGGCCAACCGCCTCGGCGAGCAGCCGCGCGATCGTCGTCTTGCCGGTGCCGGGCGGGCCCCACAGGATGATCGAAGCCAAGCGACTCGCCGCCACCATCCGCCCGATCGCGCCTTCGGGGCCAGTCAGATGCTCTTGCCCGACGACTTCATCCAGTGCCTGCGGGCGCAGCCGCTCGGCGAGCGGCGCGGTGTCGGCGGGCGGGGGTGTGGGAGGATCAGCGAAGAGGTCGGGCATCGTCGCGCCAGTTTAGGCGGGATGGGCACGGTTGCCAGCCCCCAACGCCCGCGCCTGACTCAGCCGCCGCGCCGCGCGATCACCTCTAGATATTTGTCGAGCACCGCTTTGTTGATCGCGTCCCAACTGAACGCGCCAGCCTTGGCTTCGCCCGCCATGCCGTGATCATCGGCGAGATCGCGGTCCAGTGCATAGGCCTGGAGCGCGTCGGCATAGCCGGCGATGTCATCGGGCGCGACGAGCCGGCCAGTGACGCCGTCCTCGACCAAACTCGACGTTCCCGTCGCGATCGCCGCCACCACCGGCACCGCGCACGCCATCGCCTCCAGCGTCACATTGCCGAACGTCTCGGTCGTGCTGGGGTTGAACAGCACGTCCATCGAGGCGACCGCGCGGCCCAACTCGCTATTCGCCAGAAAGCCGGTGAACACCGCGCTCGGCACGCGTTCGGCGAACCAGGCGCGGGCCGGGCCTTCGCCGATCACCATCACCCGGTGCGGCACTTGCCGGCGTTCAAGCTCGGCGATGACATCGGCGAACACGCCAAGTCCCTTTTCGAGCACCAGTCGGCCCAGAAAGCCGATCACTACTTCCTGGTCGCCAATCCCGAGCGAGCGGCGCCAAGGCAGCGAACGCACGGCGGGGCTGAAGATCGTCCGATCGACACCTCGTGACCAGATGCCGATATCGAAGTTCATCCGTTCGGCGCGCAGGATTTCAGCCATCGACGGCGCGGGTGCGAGGATCGCGTCGCAGCGGCGATAGAAGCGGCGCTGGATCGCTACCGCCGCCGGTGCGAGGAAGCCGAGGCCGTAATAAGCGACATAGGTATCGAAGCGGGTGTGGACCGAGGCGACCGCCGGCACGCTGCCGCCTCGGGCCCAAGTGAGGGCGCGGTGCCCTAGAATGTCGGGCGCGGACAGATGCACCATGTTCGGCCCGAAGGCCTCTAGGTCACGCCGCGTCTTGGCGGGAAGGCCCAGCGCGAGCCGATATTCACCGCGGCCCGGCACGCCCAGCGCCGGCACGTCGACCAGATCGCCGGTAGGTGGAAATGCTGGTGTCTTAGTGGTCGGAGAATAGACCCGCACCGTCGCGCCCTGGCCGAGCAGATAACCAACCAGCCGGTTGAGCGCCTGATTGGCGCCATCCCGCACATAATTATAGTTGCCGCTGAACAGCGCGACGCGCAGGCGATCGGGGGTCATCGCGCGCGCCCTAGCGAGCGATTGCGGCAAAGACTAGCCCGCTCGCCTTGCGTTCTTTCTTCGTTCCTGCGAAAGCTATTGAGATGGCGAAACCCCAGAAGCGTTATGTCTGCCAGGCGTGCGGTTCGGCGACGCACCGCTGGGCGGGGCAATGCGGCGATTGCGGCGAGTGGAACAGCCTGGCCGAGGAAGCGGCGCTGGCGGCGACGCCGTTCCAGGCCAAACATCATCTGCGCAGCGGCGGGCAGAAGGTGACTTTGGTCGGTCTCGATGCCGAAATCCCGCTTCCCGCGCGGCTCGCGACCGGGATCGCCGAGTTCGATCGCACGCTGGGTGGCGGGTTCGTCGAGGGATCGGCGACCTTGATCGGCGGTGATCCGGGGATCGGTAAATCGACGTTGCTGCTCCAGGCGGCGGCGCGACTTGCGCAGGGTGGGCACCGCGTCGCCTATGTCTCTGGCGAGGAAGCGGCCGATCAGGTGCGGCTGCGCGCGCGGCGGCTGGGGCTGGGCGCGGCGCCGGTGCAACTCGCCGCCGCGACATCGGTGCGCGACATCCTCACCACGCTCGGCGACGGGCCGGCGCCGCGCCTGCTCGTGATCGATTCGATCCAGACGATGCATTCGGACATGATCGAGGGCGCGCCGGGCACCGTCAGCCAGGTGCGGGCGAGCGCGCAGGAGCTGATCCGCTTCGCCAAGGAGCGGGGCTCGGCGCTGGTGCTGGTGGGCCATGTCACCAAGGATGGCAGCCTCGCCGGGCCGCGCGTGCTGGAGCATATGGTCGATACCGTGCTCGCCTTCGAAGGCGAGCGCAGCCATCAATACCGGCTGCTCCGCGCGATCAAGAACCGTTTCGGTGGCACCGACGAGATCGGCGTGTTCGCGATGGCGGACAGTGGCTTGAGCGAGGTCGCGAACCCAAGCGCCTTGTTCCTCACCCAGCGCGATGAGGGGGTGAGCGGCACGGTCGTGTTCCCCGCGCTGGAGGGTACACGGCCGGTGCTCGTCGAGATGCAGGCGCTGGTGGTGCGGCTGGCGAGCGGCGCGACGCCGCGCCGCGCGGTGGTCGGCTGGGATTCGGGGCGGCTGGCGATGATCCTCGCCGTGCTGGAGGCGCGGTGCGGGCTGAGTTTTTCGTCGGCGGAAGTCTATCTGAACGTCGCGGGCGGCTACCGCGTGCAGGACCCGGCGGCGGACCTGGCGGTGGCGGCGGCGCTCGTCTCGGCGCTTAGCGAACGCCCCGTGCCGGTGGGCGCGGTCGCGTTCGGCGAAGTCGCGCTTTCGGGGGAAATCCGCCCGGTCGCCCATGCCGGGCTGCGGCTGAAAGAGGCGGCGAAGCTCGGCTTCGACCGCGCTTTGCTGCCTGCCTCGGCGGCAGGAGAAAAGAGCGCGCTCGCGCTCGCCGGTTTCAAGAACTTGCTGCGCTTCGTTGACCATCTGCTCGGGCGTGGCTAGCGCTGGGGCGGGTTGCCGACCGAGGGAAAGATGGGGCTGACCGCACTCGACATTATCGCGCTGGTGCTGATCATCGGCGCGGCCGTTCTGGGGGCGATGCGCGGGTTCGTCACCGAAGTGCTGTCGCTCACCACTTGGCTGTTCATGGTCCTCGCGTTGCGGGTGCTGCAAGGACCGCTGTCCGGGATGCTCACCGGCACGATCGGCACCAACGCTGGCGCGGCGGTGCTCGCCTTCGTGGTGATCGCCGGGCTCACCTATTTGGGCGGGCGCTGGGTGGCGCGCGCGATCGGCGAACGCACCCGCACCTCGATCCTGGGGCCGGTCGACCGCGCGCTCGGCTTCGGCTTTGGCGGGCTCAAGGGATTGATCTTCGCCAGTCTTTTGTTCCTGTTGATCACACTGATCGTCGATACGATCAGCGGCGGCCCGTTGCGCCGGCCGAGCTGGATCACCAGTTCACGCACCTATCCGTTGCTGAGGGTGACGAGCGCCGGGGTCGCCGATTTCGTCGATCGGCGGCGGCGCGGCGGACCGGTGTTCGGCAATGAGGCAGCGCCGGGGAACGAGAATGATGAACGCCCCGCTCTATAACCAGCAAATCCTCCGCCTCGCCGCGCGGGTGCCGCCGGCGCGGTTGGCGGCGCCGATGGCGACGGTGGAGAAACGCTCGCCGATCTGCGGCAGCCGGGTGACGGTCGACGTGGATGTGGACGGCGAGGGACGGCTGCGCGAGCTGGGGATGTTGGTGCGCGCTTGCGCGCTGGGCCAGGCATCGGCGGCGCTGTTTGCCGAGCATGCCGGGGGCAAGGACGCGGCTGAGCTCACCACGGCGCGGGACGCGCTCATCAGGTGGCTCGCTGGTCAGGGCGGGATACCCGATTGGCCGGGAATCGAGGTCTTTGAACCCGCCCTGCCGCACAGCGCGCGCCACGCCTCGATCCGGCTCGCGTTCGAGGCGGGGGCCGAAGCCGTCGCCGCCGCGCGCCTTGCTGCCGCTGCATGAACGAGCATCTGCTCCGCGACGGTGTGACGCTGCTGGGCTTCGCGCTCGTCTTCGTCCTGCTGTTCCGCAAGCTGGGGCTCGGGGCGACGCTCGCCTTCCTGGTCGCCGGCGCGGTGGTGGGGCCGCAGGGACTCGCGCTGGTCGGCGATGTCGAGGGCAAGCGCGGCGCGGCCGAACTGGGGATCGTGCTGCTGCTGTTCCTGGTCGGGCTCGAACTTAACCCGTCGCGGTTGTGGCGGCTGCGCGAGGAGATTTTCGCGGTCGGCACGCTGCAGGTCGTGGCGTGCGCGGCGGCGTTGACCGGGGTGGTGGCCTGGTATGGTGGCTTTTCCTGGGCCGCGGCGGTCGCGGTAGCGCTGCCGCTCGCGCTCTCGTCGACCGCGCAGGTGCTGCCAATGCTGCAATCGGCCGGGCGGCTGCGCACCCCCTTTGGCGAACGTGCCTTTTCGATCCTGTTGTTCCAGGATCTGTCGATCGTGCCGCTGATCACGATCATCGCCGCCTTGAGCCGGGCGCCGGCGCCCCCCGGGGCTTCTCCGGGCTGGCTGCTCGCGCTTTACACCGTGCTGGCGGTGGGCGGGTTGGTGCTGGCGGGTCGCTTCCTGCTGCGCCCCATGTTCCGCCTGATCGGTAATCTTGGCGAGCGCGAGATGTTCATCTTCGCCGCGCTCTTCACGGTGATCGCCGCCGCGACCTTGATGGAGTCGTTAGGGTTGTCGACCGCGCTCGGCGCTTTCGTCGCCGGCGTCATGCTGGCGGACAGTCCCTATCGGCACGAGTTGGAGGCTGACGTCGATCCGTTCCGATCGATCCTGCTGGGGCTGTTTTTCCTGAGCGTCGGCATGATGCTGGATCTCGACGCCATTGCCAGCCGGCCATTGTTCGTGGGCGGTATGGCGTTGCTCTTGGTCGCGACCAAGGCGGGGGTGATCGCCGCGATAGGCCTCGCGTTCCGGATGGAATGGCGCGCCGCGCTGAAGCTTGGTTTGCTCCTGAGCCAGGGCGGCGAGTTCGGCTTCGTGCTGTTCGCCCAGGCGCAGCAGGCGATGCTGATCGCGCCCGCCGCCGCAAGCTTGTTCGGCGCGGTGGTGACGCTGTCGATGGCGACCACGCCTTTCCTGATGGCGTTCACCAAGCGCGTGCTGAGCGCGCCGCCCAAGCGGACCGACGGCCTCGACGGACCCCAAGCCGATGGCGCGAGCGCGCTGGTGATCGGCTATGGCCGCTTCGGCCAGACGGTCGCTCAGATGCTGATCGGCCAGGGCGTGCGCACGACCGTGATCGACCGGAACCCCGAGACAATCGAGGTCGCCGGCAGTTTCGGGATGAAGGTTTATTTCGGCGACGGCTTACGCCTCGATCTGTTGCGCCAGGCGGGCGGGCACGAGGCGCAGTTGCTGGTGTTTTGCATCGATGGTGACCAGATCGACCGGGAGTTTCTGGTATCGATCAATCATGCCTTCCCACAGGCCGCGCTGTTCGCGCGCGCCTATGACCGGCGCAGCCTGATCAAGATGGCGGGCGCGCCACTGGCGGGCACGGTGCGCGACGTGTTCGAATCGGCGATCCAGATGGCCCGCCAGGCGATGGAGCTGCTCCAGATCGACAGCGAGCAGATCGCCCGCACCGAGGACGAATATCGCCGCCGCGATGCGATTCGGCTGAAGGCGCAATCCGAAACCGGCGATTTGCGCGCGGCGGTCGATCATATGTTCTCGCACCGCACCCTGGCTGAAGCCGTCGCCGCGCGAGCGGAGGAGGAGCGATGATCCTGGTGCTGGCGGCGCTTTCGGGCGCGCTCGCCGTGGCGGCGGGAGCGTTTGGGGCGCATGGCGCGGAGGGGAAGGCCGCTGAGTGGCTTCGCATTGGCGGGCAATATCAGCTCGCGCACGCGCTCGCGGCGATGGTCGCGGTGCAGCTGCGCGCGGGTGGGGCGGCGTGGTTGTTCGTCGCGGGCGGGGCGCTGTTCGCCGGGACGCTCTATCTGATGGCGCTGGGCCTGCCGCGCTGGCTGGGGGCGATCACCCCCATCGGTGGCGCGCTGATGATCGCCGGCTGGCTGTGGCTCACGTGGAGCCTCTGGCGCGCGGGATAGCCGCTAACGCCCTGTTTTTCGGCACTTGTCCGAGCAATAGACGACATTGTCCCAATCGCGCGCCCATTTCTTGCGCCACGCGAAGGGGCGCGCGCAGACCGGGCAGGTCTTGGTCGGCAGGTCGCGCTTATGGACGCCTTGGGGCATCGCACACCTCCCGCTCTTCATCGAGGAACGCCGCCACGTCGTCGAGCGCCACGTCGCGCGCGACGAAGGTCTGCCCGATGCCGCGCGCGAGGAGGAAGGGGAGGGTGCCGCCCACCATCTTCTTGTCGTGGCGCATATGATCGACGAGGCGGGTGCCGGGCGCATTCACCCCCGCCTCGGCGAGCCCCGCGGGCAGTCCCAGCGCGCGCAGGTGCGCTCCCACGCGCGTCCCATCCCCGCCCGGGCACAGCCCGCGCCGTGCCGAGTAGCGAAAAGCCAGCGCCATCCCCGCCGCGACCGCCTCGCCGTGCAGCAGCCGGTCCGAAAAACCCGCTTCGGCCTCCAACGCATGGCCGAAGGTGTGGCCAAGGTTGAGCAGCGCGCGCAGATCGCCCGTCTCGCGCTCATCGGCGGCGACGATGCGGGCCTTGGCACGGACCGAATGGGCGATGGCTTCCACCCGCGCCACCGCATCGCCCGCGAGCAACGCCGCGCCGTTCGCCTCACACCAGGCAAAGAAGTCGGCGTCGTCGATCAGGCCATATTTCACGACTTCGGCATAGCCCGCGCGCAGCTCCCGCAACGGGAGGGTGGCCAACGTGTCGGGGTCGATCAGCACTAGGCTCGGCTGATGGAAAGCGCCGATCAGGTTCTTGCCGCCGCGCGCGTTGATCGCGGTCTTCCCGCCGACCGACGAATCGACCTGGGCGAGCAAGGTCGTCGGCAACTGCACGAAGCGGCACCCGCGCTTCAGGATCGCGCAGGCGAGCCCGGCCAGATCGCCCACCACCCCACCGCCGAGCGCGAGCACATGATCGCCGCGCTCCACCCCGCGCGCGAGCAGCGCCTCGCACAGCGTCTCGAGCATCGCCCAGCTCTTGCTCGCCTCGCCCGACGGGATGGCGACCGGGTCGAGCGCCACGCCGTGTTCGGCAAGCGCCGCGCCGAGCGTCGCGAGATGCCCTTCGACCGCCGCGTCATACACCACCACCAGCCGCCCGCCGCGTGCGAGTGGCGCGAGCCGCTCGGCACCCGCCGCCCCGATCAGGCCGGGCGCGATCACCACCGGATAGGCGCGCGCGCCCAACTCCACCCAGATTTCGATCACGCCCCGATCGCCTCCAAAATCGCCTTCACCGTCACCTCGTGGGGCGCGTGATGGCTCGGCACCCGGATCGGCGCCAGCGCGTAGAAGGGATTGCGCTGCTGCGCCAGCTCGCGCAGCACCTGATGCGGATCGCGGTTACGGAGCAGCGGGCGGGTGTCGCGCCGGGTCACGCGCTCGGCGAGCACGGCTGGGTTGGCATCGAGCCACACCGCGAGCGCGCGATCGAGGATCAGCGCGCGCGTCTCCTCGTTCATGAAGGCGCCGCCGCCGGTCGCGATCACCTTGGGGGTGCCATCGATCAGCCGGGCGATCACCCGCCGCTCGCCATCGCGAAAATAGGGTTCGCCGAAGCGATCGAAGATTTCCGCGATCGTCATTCCCGCCGCCGTCTCGATCTCGGCATCGGCGTCGACAAAGGGCAGGCGCAGCCGCTGGGCGAGGCGCCGGCCGACCGTCGTCTTGCCCGCGCCCATCAACCCCACCAGCACGATCGGCTGGCCTTGCCAGTCTGCTTTTTGTTGATTTTGCAACATGTGGGCACAGGCTATACAGCGCGCCCACGCCTCGGGCAAAAGGCGCGTGGCGGGGATAGTCGAGCAGGGGCGTGAGGGTAGAGATGCGGTTGGTGATCGTTGCGCTGGTGGTGCTCGTGGTGCTGGGCGGCGGGATGGCGGCGCTCGGCGGTTTGGCGCGTGAAAAGCCGTTGCAGCCGGTGGAAAAGGTCGTCCCGCTTGCCAATCTCAGCTAAGCGCAAGGCCCTGCTGCTGCTGGTCGCGGGGGCGAGCGTGCTCCCCGCGCTGGCGCAGGAGCGGCCCGAATCGATCCTGCCGCCGGGCTTCAACGAACAGACCCCGCCGCCCAGCCCGACGCCCTCCGCGCCGGTCGTGCCGACGCCCGCGCCCGTACAGCCGAGCGCGCCGCTGCCGGGGACGCCGGTGCCCGACGATCTGGGGCTCGACAATTTGCTGTCGAACGATCTGGCGGCGACCGCCGAGCCCGATCCTGCGGCGATGCAGGCCTATGAGCTGCCGGCCTATGCCCGCCGTTCGCTGGCCCGCGTAGGGGTGGTCGGCACCGATCAGGGCGGGCTCGCGCCGGGTGCTTTCGGTCGTACCGATGGCCGTTTCCTCCAGATGCTGATGGCGCGGCTCGACGCGCCTTTGCCCTCGCGCTGGCTGTCGATCGCGCTGCGCCGCGCGCTTGCCTCGCAGGTCGATACCCCGGCGCAAGTGAACGGCGCCGATTTCGCCGCCGAGCGCGCCTGGCTGCTGGTGCGGATGGGCGAGCCGCACGTCGCCCGCGCGCTGATCGAGGCGGTCGATACCGATAACTATACGCCCAAGCTCTATGAGGCGGCGCTGCAGACCGCGCTCGCCGCAGGCGATCCGGGGCTGGTCTGCCCGGTGATCGGCCCGGCGCAGCGCCAGTCGGGCGACCGGGCGTGGGTGCTGCTCGACGCGGTGTGCGCGGGGCTTTCGGGCATCGCCGGGCAGGGCGGGCCGCAGCTGGAGGCGGCGCGCAAGCGGCGGGTGGCGAGCGGGGTCGATCTGCTGCTCGCCGACAAGGCGGTGGGCCTCACTAACAAACGCCGCGCGGTGACGATCGAGTGGGACAGCGTCGGCGAGCTGACCGCGTGGCGCTATGGCATGGCGATGGCGACCGGGGTCGATGTGCCCGCGCCGTTGCTCGCGACCGCGGCGCCGCGCGTGCAATTCTGGCGCGCGATGGCGCCGGCGCTGAGCCCGGTCGCGCGGCGCCCCTCGGCCGAGCTCGCCGCCGCGCAAGGCGTGCTGTCGAGCGCGGCTCTGGTCGACCTCTATGGCGCGATCGACCAGAGCGAAGACCCGTCGAGCCCCGATGCCGCCGCCGCGCGCGACCTGACCGCCGCGTTCAGCGCCGCCGCGCGCGAGGATCGGGTCGCGGCGCTGCGCCGGCTGTGGGAAGCGCCCGAAGGCCCACGCGCGCGCTATGCCCGGCTGGTACTCACCGCCCGCGCCGCCGCGCTGCTGCCGCCCGCCGCCGACGAGGCGACCGAGCGCGCGATCGCTGCGATGCTCAGCGCCGGTTACGATCAGGCGGCGTTGCGCTGGCGCGGGGTGGTGACGCGGGGGAGCGACGGCTGGGCGATGCTCGCGCTCGCCAATACCGGCTTTGGCGCGCGCTACAGCCGGGGCGAGGTGCGCGGCTATGGCGGCGGCCAGGGAGACAGCACGCTCAAGCGCCAGCTGTTCTTCGCCGCGCTCGCCGGGCTCGATCGGGTCGATGCCGCGACCGCGCAGTCGCTCGCCGGCGATCTGGCGGTCGATATCGCGCTCGACAATCCGTGGACCCGCGCGATCGACCAGGCGGCGCAGGCGGGCGAGCCGGGCACCGTGCTGCTGCTCGCGGGCGTGGGGATGCAGACGGGCAATTGGCACGGCGTACCGCCCGCCTATTTCTATCGCATCATCGCCGCGATGCACCGTGTCGGGCTCGATGCCGAGGCGCGGATGATGGCGATCGAGGCGCTTACCCGGCTTTGAGCGATGGGTTGAACGACGCGGGGCTGATCGACCGCTTCCTGGAGATGCTGAGCGCCGAGCGCGGCGCGGCGGCGAACACCATCGCTGCCTATCGCAGCGATTTGTCCCTGGCCTCGGGCGCGCTCGACGGCGCTCTGGCGGGGGCGGACGCGACCGCGCTCCAGCGGCTGGCGGACGGGTGGGCGGCGCTGTCCCGCGCGACCGTGGCGCGCAAGGCGGCGGCGCTGCGCCGCTTCTTCGCTTTTCTGCACGAGGAGGGGCACCGCGCCGATGATCCAAGCGAGGCGCTGCCCCGCCCGGGCACCGCGCGGCCTTTGCCCAAGACGCTGTCGGTCACTGATGTCGACAGGCTGTTCGCCGCCATCGCCGATCGGCTCGCCAAGCCCCAGCCGGCGCCGCGCGATCTGCGGCTCGCGGCGCTGGTGGAACTGCTCTACGGCTCCGGCCTGCGCGCAAGCGAGCTGGTGTCGCTGCCGCGCGCGAGCATCGCCCCTGACCGCCCCTTCCTGATCCTGAAGGGCAAGGGCGGGCGCGAGCGGCTGGTGCCGATCTCCGACCGGGCGCGCGCGGCGGTGAGCGCGTGGCGCGCGGTCGCGCCACCCAGCGCCTGGCTGTTTCCCAGCGGCAGGGCGCATCTGACGCGGATCCGGCTCTATCAGCTGCTCAAGGGGCTCGCGGTCGAGGCCGGGCTGCCGCCCGACCGGATCAGCCCGCACGTGCTGCGCCATGCCTTTGCGACGCATCTGCTAGCCGGCGGCGCCGATCTGCGCGCGCTGCAGCTGATGCTGGGCCATGCCGATATCGCGACGACCGAAATCTACACCCATGTCGATAGCAGCCGGTTGATCGAGCTGGTCAACCAGCGCCATCCGCTCGCCGAGTTGCGTTGACGCGTGGCCATGCGGCGCCTAACCGAGGCGCCCTGATGGCCAGCTTCCTCGATTTCGAAAAACCCGTCGCCGAACTGACCGCGCGCCTCGCCGAACTGCGCACGACCGCCGATCACGGCGCGATCGACATCGCCGCGGAGATCGCCCGGATCGAGGCCAAGGCCGATCGCTTGCTGCGCGAGACTTACGCGAAGCTGACGCCGTGGCAGAAAACGCAAGTCGCGCGCCATCCCGATCGCCCGCATTTCAAACATTATGTCGCCGGGTTGTTCGACGAGTTCATGCCGCTCGCCGGCGACCGCGCCTTCGCCGATGATCAGGCGATCCTGGGCGGCTTCGCCCGGCTCGGCGGGCGCCGGGTGGTGGTGATCGGGCATGAGAAGGGCGACGATACCGCCAGTCGCCTCCGCCACAATTTCGGGATGGGCAAGCCCGAGGGGTATCGCAAGGCGATTCGGCTGATGCGGCTTGCCGATCGGTTCGGCCTGCCGGTGGTGACGCTCGTCGATACCTCGGGCGCCTTTCCTGGGGTCCAGGCGGAGGAGCGCGGCCAGGCCGAGGCGATCGCGCGCGCGACCGAGCAGTGCCTTGCGCTCGGCGTGCCGATGGTGGCCGCGATCGTGGGTGAGGGCGGCTCGGGCGGCGCGATCGCGCTCGCCGCCGCCAATCGCGTGCTGATGTTCGAGCATGCCGTCTATTCGGTGATCAGCCCGGAAGGCTGCGCGTCGATCCTGTGGCGCACCGCCGAACGCGCGCCCGACGCGGCCGAGGCGATGCGGGTGACCGCGCAGGATCTGAAGACGCTCGGCGTGATCGACGCGATCGTGCCCGAACCGCTCGGCGGCGCGCAGCGCGACCCGGCGGCGGCGATCGCGGGCTTGCGAGCGGCGATCACCGGCGCGCTCGATGGCCTGGCGGGCCTCAGCCCCGAAGGCCTACGCCGCGATCGGCGCGCCAAGTTCCTGGCGATGGGTCGGCTTTAGCCAATAAAAAAGCGGCGAGCCGAAGCCCGCCGCCCGTTTTCGTCTGGGAGGACGAAAGAACTTAGCTCGAACGCAGGTTCGAAGCAACGTTCTGGAAGGTGAAGCGCAGGTTGTTACCCAGCGTGCTCATCGCGGCGATCGCGGCGACGGCGATCAGAGCGGCGATCAGACCATATTCGATGGCGGTCGCGCCCTTGTTGTTCTTCACGAACTTGCGGATAGCGTTCATTTCCGGTCTCCAATCTTACTTTGCTCAAACACCCGGCCGACCCGAATTCCGGTCCAGCAATCGTGTTTCTATCTGGTGAAAGTTGACAAATCGTTTTGGGTGAATGGTTAATTTAATCTTATCAGAGTGGCTCAGTGGTTGCTGGCCTGCGTCACGCGCGAGCTAACGCTGTTCCACATCCCGATCGTCTGGCTGGCGACGGCCTGAAGCGAGGCGACCATCGCGATCACGATCAGCGAGACGATCAGGCCATATTCAACGGCGGTGGCGCCGCGGCGGTCGATCAGCAATCGGCGAAGAATCGTGCGCATTGGTTAAACCCGCTCGTTGGTGCCCCGTAATTTTAAAGATCGATCGTTAACAAGTTGCTGCCGCCCGCATGATAGACCCGCATTTCCCTCGGCCGCCGCTGCCAACGGCCCAGGCCATCGGTTAAGATTCGCGTGACCAAAGGATGGCGCGCGCGGCGATGGCTTGTTAGGCGCGGTCGATATGGGCTCCGCTCTTTTTCCGATCGTGGCGGCCGCGCTGGTCGATGGCGATGGCCGCGTGCTGCTGCAACAGCGGCCGCCAGGCAAGGAGATGGCCGGGCTGTGGGAGTTTCCCGGCGGCAAGATCGAGCCTGGCGAGTCGCCCGAGGCCGCGCTGATCCGCGAGCTGCGCGAGGAACTGGGGATCGATACCGATGCCGCGTGCCTCGCCCCCGCCGCCTTCGCCAGCGCACCGCTTGGTGAACGCCATCTGTTGCTGCTGCTGTTCGTCTGCCGCAAATGGCGGGGGATGCCGCAGCCGCTGGAGGGCGGCGCGTTGCGCTGGGCGCGCCCGGCGGCGATGCACGCGCTGCCAATGCCGCCGGCGGATCGGCCACTGATCGGCCTGATCGAGGCGTTGATCTAGGGGGTGAATGTGTAAGCGACCGTTTTTCACGCGGCGACTCAATGGCTGTGCTGGGGTGGGAAGGGGACCGACGGTTATGCGGCCGACGCACGTTGTAAGCGGACCAGGACAAAACCGGCGATCGGGACGTGCATGAGGACTGCCGTTACTACTCCCGGAGCGTAGCCGCCAAGCAGAATGGCTGCAGGAACATGCGGGATGAACACATTCCCAAGCATCAGCAACGCCAAACCTCGGACGAGCATAACCGCGGCAGGACGCGAGGGGTTCAATCTTGCCCATATCATCGCCGCACTTCCAACTGCTGAGACAGCCAGCAAAGCAACATGGAAACTGTGAGTTGAAGGTGCGGAGTAAGAATGGAAGAATACAGTGCGGATCAAGGCTTGCGACAACTCCCGATAGGAGCTGTAGGAGATTGCTTCCTCCGCATTGTGCAGCAAGAACGCGACGAGCAAGACGATTGGAAAGATCCGAGTAGATTCATCACTTGGACCTTGCGCTGTGCTGATCATGGTTGCTTTTGTGCCGTTTAAAGCGTCCTTGCAATGGCCATTCTTGAAGGCGCTTGCCGCCTGCCCGCTTTCATGAGTTCACAGCTTTACCGCCCGGTCGCAAGGCCGCCGCGAGCGAGGCGGTCGCGCTGCCGCGCCGTGCTGGTTGCGGCTGATCGGGGCTCGGCGACCAGCCCGTCAGGAAAACGATCTCGAACCGTTCCGTAACGCGCCCCTCCGCGTCGGCGTGTGCCCCGAAGCTGTCGGCGAGGCGCGCGAGCGTCTCGCGGCGGAGCGGCACGCGGCCGGGCATCACATTGCCCGCCGCCATTCCGCGCAGATCGCCGAGCAGCCGCCACAGGTCGCGGTAGCGCACCGTCAGCGTCTCGCCATCGGCGACGGGCAGCGCGAAGCCGGCGCGGGCGAGGAGGTCGCCGCCGGCGCGCACGTCGATCTGCGGATGGAGCCGCGCGGCGGGGCGATCGCCCTCGGCCTCGCGCAAGGCACCGCGCAGCGTCGTCAGACTCCCGGCACCGACAAAGGCCGCGAGGAACAACCCGTCGGGCCGCAACGCGCGCCGCGCTAAGGTAAGCGCGCCGGGTAGGTCGTTGACGCTGTCGAGAACACCCGCCGACACGATCAGATCGAACGCCCCGTCGGCGAAGGGCAGCGCGTCTTCGCGCCCCTGCACTCCGCCGCTCGCCCGCGCGAAGTCGAACCCCGCGTCGAGCCGTGCCACCCGTGCGCCCTGGGGCGCCACGAACGCGCCATCGAAACAGCCGAGATCGAGAATGTCGCGGAAGGCGCGCTTCACCCCGGCCAGCCGATCGGCGATCCCCTCCAGCATATAGGCGCGCAGGAAATCATGCGCGGCGAAACGGGGCGCGGCGCGGTCGCGCGCCCTGGCACGGGCGGCGGGATCGAAAATCTGGGCCGGGCTCACGCGGTGCCTTGTGGGGGCGGCGCGGGGCGGCGACAAGGGGGCGATGCGCGCGCTGCTCGCACCCTGGCGCTTCGCGGTCGATGCCGCGCTGCCGCCGCGCTGCCCGGGATGCGGCGCGGTGAGCGGCGCCGATCACCTGTTCTGCGCCGCCTGCTGGGGAAGCCTGCGCTGGTTAACCCCGCCATGGTGCGCCAGCTGCTTCCACCCCCTGGCCGATAGCGAGGTTCTGTGCGCGCGCTGTACCGAGCATCCGCCCGGCCATGACGGGGTGCGCGCGGCCGTCGGCTATGATGCGATCGCCCGGGCGATGGTGCTGCGGCTGAAGCATGGCGGGCATATCGCCTATGCGGAAACGATCGCCGCTCACCTCGCGCGGCTGGTGCCCGACAAGGCCGAACTGCTCGTGCCGGTGCCGCTCCACCGCTGGCGGCTGTGGCGGCGCGGCTTCAACCAGGCGGCGCTGATCGCCGACGGGGTGGGGCGGCGGCGCGGCGTTCCGGTCGCGCGCGGCGTGCTGCGCCGGGTTCGGGCGACGCCGATGCTGCGCGGGCTGGGGCGGCGGGCACGGGCACGGGCGGTGGCCGAGGCGTTCGCGCTGGCGCCGGCAAGCGTTCAGCGACTCGCCGGGCGCCACGTGCTGCTGGTCGATGATGTCTACACCAGCGGAGCGACCGCCGAGGCGTGCGCCGGGCTGCTGCGCGCCGCGGGAGCCGCCCGGGTAGAAATTCTATGCTGGGCGCGGGTATTGGACGGGGCGCAGAACGATTGACATTGGCGGCGCGTCGCCACACCTCCACCGCATGAGCAAGGTCGAAATCTACACCAAGGCGTTCTGCCCCTATTGCGCCCGCGTGCTGAAGTTGCTGCGCGGCAAGCCCGTCGAGATCGAGGAATTCGACATCACCCTTGGCGGCCCCAAGCGCGCCGAGATGCTTGAACGCGCGCCGGGGGCGACCACCGTGCCGCAGATTTTCATCAATGGCCGGCATGTTGGCGGCTCCGATGATCTCGCGGCGCTGGAACGCGCGGGCGAACTCGACGCGCTGATCGCGGCATGAAGCTCGCCATTTTGCAGATGACCAGCGGGATCGACCCCGCGGTCAACGCGCAGACCATCGAAGCGGCGATCGCCGAGGCGGCAGCGGCGGGGGCGGTGATGCTGTTCACCCCCGAAATGTCCGGGCTGCTTGATCAGGACCGCGCCCGGGCGGCGGACAAGTTGCGCGCCGAAGACGAGGACACGGTATTGGCGCGTGTTCGCGCGGCGGCGGCGCGGCACGGCCTGTGGGTGCATCTCGGTTCGCTCGCGCTCCGGGGCGAGGGCGACAAGCTGGCCAATCGCGGCTTCGTGATCGATGCCGCCGGCCAGATCCGCGCGCGCTATGACAAGCTCCACCTGTTCGACGTCGATCTGCCGACTGGCGAGAGCTGGCGCGAATCGGCCAGCTACGCGGCGGGCGACGGAGCGGCGGTGGTCGAAACCCCGATCGGCGCGCTGGGCCTGTCGATCTGTTACGATCTGCGCTTCGCCGACCTCTACCGCGCACTGAGCGACGCGGGCGCCGAGCTGCTCGCGGTGCCCGCGGCCTTCACCCGCCCGACGGGTGCGGCGCATTGGCACGTGCTGCTCCGCGCGCGCGCGATCGAGGCCGGCGCCTTCGTGATCGCCGCGGCGCAGACGGGCGAGCACCAGGACGGCCGCGCCACGTTCGGCCACAGCCTGGTGGTGGACCCCTGGGGCGAGGTGCTGCTCGACATGGGCGAGGCGCCGGGGTTGGGCTTCGCCGAGATCGACCGCGCCCGCCTAGCCGAAGTGCGCGCGCGGGTGCCGGTGCTGCGCCACCGCCGCCCGATCCCGGCGGTGACGCGGGCATGATCGTTTTCGACCTGTGCTGCGGAGGCGGGCACAAGTTCGAAGCCTGGTTCGCCTCCACCGCCGCCTATGAGGCGCAGCGAAAGCAGGGTCTGCTCAACTGTCCGTGCTGCGGCTCGGCCGAGGTCGAGAAGGCGGTGATGGCGCCGAACATCGCGGTCCGTCGCGAAACGCCGCCCATGACGCCTGCCTCATCCGAGGGTGAGGCATTGCTGCGCGCGCTCGCCGAGGCGCAAGCGCGGCTGCTCGAACAGTCCGAATGGGTGGGGCAGGGCTTCGCCGCGCGGGCGCGGGCGATGCATCTGGGCGAGGAAACGCCCGCCATCATCCACGGCCAGGCGAGCCTTGCCGAGGCGCGCGAACTGGTTGAAGAAGGCGTGCCGGTCGCGCCCTTGCCCTTTCCCGTGATACCGCCCGACGCGCTCAATTGACCCTCGGCGCCACCCCGGCTAGGCCAACGCCACGCCCCCGTAGCTCAGCCGGATAGAGCGACGGTTTCCTAAACCGCAGGTCGGAGGTTCGAGTCCTCTCGGGGGCGCCATTCCCGAGCAGAAGAGGGCACCGCGCATATAGAGCGGTAAGGGCGACCGGCTTCGCCAGTTTCGGGGGCTGCGATCGGACCTGACACGATGATCGGGTTGTTGGACACAGGCACACCCGCGTCTGGAGTTCGTCGATAGGTTGACCGAAGCGTACGATCGTCGTTGCGCGGTGTGGCGTCATGGTTGATTGGCAAGATACGCCACCGACGGGCGCCGCCAAGGGGCCAGCACGCTCACGGTCAGCACCCGCTTGGGCGTGTCATTCTCAGGCTAGAGCCAATGCCGCCACCGTGCATGGGACACCTCCAACCGCCATGCTTCGCCTTCAGCTTGCAGAACTTCGCCGGGCTCAGCCGGTGCTTGCGGCACTTCGCGGCAGTCGGCAGCGGAGCCACCTGCTCCCTCGTCAGGGCAGACGCTACATCAGATCGAGGGGCCTAGCGGGAGCAGGGCAACGCCCTGTGGCCCCGTACCGCGCTCGCCCTGGCCTAAGTTCTTTGCCGCATCATTCCCATGATGACTTTGAGGCTCGGTCGGGCACCAGCGGCCAGCAGGTTCGCGCGGAAGACCCGGCCCAGAAGGACGACTTCAACGACGAGGAACGCGACCAGCACCGCACCAGAGCCGATGACTTGCCACGCGGGGATGCCCGACCCCAGTCGCCCCAGCACGGCGAACGGCGTGTAGAGTGGGATCCAGGTCATCACGTCGAGCAATAAGCCGCCTTTGCCTGCCAGGATCGATTGGAGCAGCAGCGTGAAGGGGATCATGATGACCATGATCACCGGGGTCAGATAACCCTGCGCGTCGCGCATCGATTCGCTCATCACGCCGATCACCAGAAAGATCATCGAAACCATCAGATAGCCGGCCACAAAGAAGAAGATAATCGTTGCGATGCTTTCAGCCGACGAAACCGGCTCAAGCGCGGGCCTGATCAACTCGGCGATCTCACCCTGCGTCGCAAAGGCCGCGAACAAGCCGCAGGCGACCCAGGTAAGGACCATCGTCAGCCCGATGCCGACCGTGCCGACCAACTTGCCGTACATCAATTCGTTGGGGGTGACACAGGCAAGCACGGTTTCGATCAGCTTGTTGCTGCGTTCCTCGATCGCCCCCTGCAGCATCCAGCTGCCTGACAACAGCAGGGACATCATCAGGATATAAGCGCTGGCAAGCGGCAGGATCGAGCGGATGATCACCCGTTCGCGCCCGCTGCCTTCCGGCGGCGTCGTCACGCTGATCGCGGGCGTGATCGCGCTGGCGATCGTGGCCGTATCGGCCGCGACCCCGTGCGACCGAAGAAAGCGCGTTCGCAGCTCGCCAGTCAGCACGCCCTGCAGCACAGCAATGAAGGACGATCGCGGCTGCCCATTGGCCCATAGTCGCACGACGGGCGAAGTGCCGAAATCGGAGGGGATCAACACAATATAGTCGATCGGCTTACGCCCGGATTTGTCGGCCGGACGGAGCAAAGGTTCGAGCTGCCTGTCGATTGTCGCCACGGGCGCGTGGGCGAGTTCAGGAGGCGCCGGAACGAGCCGGTAATCAGGTTCGGGAGCCTCGAACTTTCTTGCATCCTCAGGTGCGATCTTGGCAATGCTCGCGCGTGCCGCCTTGAGCCCGCCCGCGGCGACGAACGCATCGACATCGGCATCGCCGAACCAGCGGGCATCGCGGGTCCAGATCGCTTCGGGGGCTGCGCGCCGGAGGTCGTGGCGCTTAACATAGCTGGCGAGCTTGATCAGCACCTGACGCTGCTCGCCGACCTCGATCTGACGGCGGATCGCCGTCGCCACGCCGCCGCCGCTCTTGTCGATCAGCATCACCGTTTCAGTGTTGGACCGATCGGTGAAGCGCTTGGTCAACGGCGCGAGCACAAATATGCCGGGCAGCAGCAGCAGGGTGATCCAGAAGCTGCGGGTGCCGGCGATCTGGCGAAACTCGCGCGAAGCCACGAGCATGATGTGCTGGATCATTGCCTGCTCTCCGCGCTGCCGACGATATGAAGAAAAACGTCATGCATGCTGGCCCGATGCTGCTCGAAGCGTCGCAGCGCGAAGCCGTGCGCGGTGCAGTGTCGCAACAGGTCTCCAGGATCGCCGCCGGGGGCGAGCCGTACGTCCCACGCCCGCCAGCCATCGGCGTCAACGGCGCCAATCTCCTTTGCTCTTTCGACACCTGGCAATGACATCGGCGACTGCAAGGCTACCAGCGTTAGCCCTACTGGCAGCGTTCCGCGCGCGCCGTCCTGCGTTCCTTCGAACTGCTTGCGACCATGCGCAAGGAACAGCAGACGATCGCACAGCCTTTCGGCATGCTGCATGACGTGCGTGGAGAACACCACCGCCGCCCCGTGCTTGGCCGCCGCCAGTATTTCCTGCTCCAGCAAACCTTGATTGACCGGATCGAGGCCGGAAAAGGGTTCGTCGAGGATCAGCAGATCCGGTTTATTCACGACCGCGGTGGCGAGTTGAACCTTCTGCGCCATGCCCTTGGACAATTTATCGACGGTGGTCTTGGCGAACGCCCCCAGTCCGAACCGATCGAGCAGCGTCAGCCCTTCGCGCTTTGCATCTGGGGGAGTCATGCCCTTCAACCGGCCGAAATACACAATGGTGTCGATGGCGGTCATCGAGCGGTAGAGCCCGCGCTCCTCCGGTAGGAAACCCAGACGAGCACTCGCTTGGCGTCCTGGTGGCTTGCCAAGCACGGCGATGCTGCCCCTATCGGGCCGCAATATGTCCAGCACCATGCGCAACGACGTCGTCTTGCCCGCGCCATTGCCGCCCAGAAAACCGAACACCTCGCCAGGCGCGACGGCGAAGCTTAGGTCATCGACAGCCGTGAAGTCGCCAAATCGCTTAACGACACCGTCCAACCGAAGTGCATCCACCGCGATTCCCCCTTTTGCACAGGATACTTAGCTTGGTGCTTTAGCGACATGCAACAGTGATTGTCTGACAGTAGGTCTGCTGCACAAGTGAGTGGCAAGCGTACACAGGCGGGAAAATTCGCCGTCTGGAGACGTGCATCTTGGGCGCCGTCAGTCGGAGAAGGCGAACATGGAATTCGGCAGGCGCTTCCGCGAAAGAAAAAATCACGGCTTCGCGACCGAAAAGTGGCCGATCAGCGATGCCCCGGTGCTTCCGCAAGTGCTTATTACGGCGCCCATTTGTATATTAAAAACCCGATCCCGTAAATATTGTTTCCAGCAGTACAATGGTATATCCATCTAGTGAAAGTCGGATAGGGGTCTTTAACTATAAATCAACCATAGTGTATAAATTAAGATGACACGTCACAAAACGGGATCAAGACTAAATGGGAACCGCAGCGCCGGTCGATACCAGGGGCTTCGTTAAACTCCAAGGCCCTGGGCGTTCTCAACCACCTTCGGATGATGCATCCGCTCGTTTTGCTAATGTTCTGCGTTCGACATCCGGACCCATGCCAAAGACCGCTGATACGGGTTCCTCCTCGAACGGCGACATCTCGGTTATTCTGTCCGCTATTTCCCCGGTCGACGTGAAGAGCGCGCTCGCGGAGCGACGCGTGCAGGCCGAAAAGGACGGCGCGAGCGCGGATTATTTGGAAATGCTCGATCACGAATTGCCGAGGTTCGTGGATATTTTCGACAAGTTCCTAAATTCGGGGCTCGCCGACGATCCCCGGTCATTTCTCGCGCGGCTCAGCGCCGCCGAGTTGACGACGCTCCAGTCGGTGCAAAGTCTTGCCGACCCGATCAGGCCGGAATCACTTTCCGTCGAGGGAGCCGTCAACCTGCTATTGCCGCGCAGCCTGTCGCAGGATGTCGACAAGAACGGCATGACGTCCGTCGGGACCGCGCAAACCTTCGTTTTCCCGTCGACCAATGCCCCGGCGGATTTCAAGGCGGCCTGGGAAGCCAAGACGGCGAATCTGAGTTTCGCCCAGCGCGCCGATCTTGAATCCGCCCTATGGCAAGAAAGTCTGCGCTATCAGCAAGACGTGAAGCTTAATAAGGCCGATGCCTTGAGCAGCGCCGACCCTCGCTACTTGGCGACTTTGGTGGATCGCACCATTTCATTCGCCATGTTCAGTCTGAATTTCCAGCCTGGACCAGAACAAAGAGCGAATGTTCAGGCGCAGATTTCCCAACTCCGAGACTTGCGCGAATTGATATAGGTCGTGTGAAGAGGCGTTGCCCGGGCCTGCCGAATAGGTGCGCGAACCGGTCGCGGCGGATATGGTAGTGGCAGCCCGGATGCGCGGACAACTTGCGATGCGGCCGCGTCAATCCTCGCCGCCGCCGGCTCTGAATTAACGCATTGGCGGCATTGCCCGATATTTCCGTAAAAGGCGTTTGACGTCAGCAGTACACCGATGCATGTAGCGGCCGGGCGGCGCCGTCCCGGCGCCTCGCGAACGCTGGCGGTGCGTGAGCTTCCGCCGGCCCGATCGGGGGATGGTCCAAGTGCTTCGACGTGACTTCTTGGCTCTGAGTGGGCTTGGTCTGGGCGCATCGCTGCTGCCCGCGGGTTGGGGACGCGCGATCGCGGCCGAAGCGCTCGACAGCGCGATCGATCCCGCGCTCAAGAAGCGCCTGGCGGATGTCGCGCTCAACGCCGCGACCGGCGCCGGCGCCACCTATTGCGACGTGCGGATCGGCCGCTATCTGCGCCAGTTCGTCATCACCCGCGACGCGCATGTCGAAAATGTCGTCAACACCGAATCGACCGGTGCCGGCGTGCGCGTGATCGCGGGTGGTGCCTGGGGGTTCGCGGCGACCAACGACCTTAGCCCCGATGGCGTCGCCAATGCCGCGCGCCAGGCGACCGCGATCGCGAAGGCCAATGCCAAGTTTCAGGCCGAACCGGTGCGCTTGGCGCCAACCCCAGGCGTTGGCGAAGTCAAGTGGCGGACCCCGATCGCCAAGAACTCGATGACCGTGCCGGTGAAGGACAAGGCGGACCTGCTGCTCGGCGTCAACGCTGCCGCGCTGGCCAACGGCGCCAACTTTGTGAATTCGCTGCTGTTTCTCGTCAACGAGCAGAAGTATTTCGCCTCGACCGACGGGTCTTACATCGATCAGGATGTCCACCGCATCTGGGCGCCGATCACGGTGACGGTGGTCGACAAGGCGACCGGCAAGTTTCGATCGCGCAGTGGTTTGTCGGCGCCGATGGGGATGGGGTTCGAATATCTCGACGGCACGCCATCCGAAAAGATCGTGCTGCCTTCGGGCACCACGGTTTACCGCAACAGCTACGACATGAAGGAAGACGCGATCGCCGCCGCGAAGGATGCGGCCGCCAAGCTGAAGGCGCCTTCGGTCAAGCCGGGCAAATATGATCTCGTGCTCGATCCCACCCATTTGTGGCTGACGATCCATGAATCGGTCGGCCACCCGCTCGAGCTCGATCGTGTGCTGGGCTACGAAGCCAATTACGCGGGCACCAGCTTCGCGACGATGGATAAGCGCGACGCGCGCTTCCAATATGGCAGCGCCAATGTGAATATCGTCGCCGACAAGATTCAACCCAACTCGCTTGGCGCGGTCGGCTATGATGACGAGGGGGTGAAGACCAAGCGCTGGGATCTGATCGCCCAGGGCAAGCTGGTCGATTACCAAGTGGTGCGCGACCAGGCGCATATCCTGAGCAAGGCGGCGTCGGACGGTTGCTGCTATGCCGACAGCTGGTCATCGGTGCAGTTCCAGCGCATGGCCAATGTGTCGCTGCAGCCCGGCAGCAAGAAGATAACCCCCGCCGAAATGGTCGCGGGGGTGGAGAACGGCATCTACATTGTCGGCGACGGCAGCTTCTCCATCGACCAGCAGCGCTATAACGCACAGTTTGGCGGGCAGTTGTTCTTCGAGATCAAGAACGGCAAGATCACTCAGCAGATCGAGGACGTTGCCTATCAGATCCGCACGCCGGAATTCTGGAACGCGTGCAGCGCCGTTTGCGATGAGCGCGACTATCGCCTGAACGGCAGCTTCTTCGATGGCAAGGGTCAGCCGCCGCAAGTCTCCGCCGTGTCGCATGGCGCCGCCACGGCGCGGTTCGACGGTATCAACGTGATCAACACCGCGCGCTCGCTGGGCTGATCGGGAGGCATCAAGACATGACCATCTTTTCCGAAGAACAGGCCAAGGCGATCCTCACCAAGGTCGTTCGCATGTCGAAGGCCGATCAGTGCTCCGCGGTGATGAGCGGATCGACCGCGGGCAATATCCGCTTCGCGCGCAACAGCGTATCGACCAGCGGCATCGTCGATGATTGCTCGCTGGTGGTGGAAGTCGCGTTCGGCAAGCGGGTGGGGATCGCGACGATCAACCAGTTCGACGATGGCTCGCTGGAGCGGTGCGTCCGCCGCGCGGAGGAGCTTGCGCGCCTGGCACCCGAAAATCCCGAGTTCGTGCCGGCGGTCCCGAAGCAGAGCTACAAGCCGACGCCGACCTTCAACGCCAAGACGGCCGCGATCACGCCCGAGTTCCGCGCCAAGGTCGCGGCCGATTCGATCACCCCGTGCAAGGCGTCGAAACTGGTCGCGGCGGGCTTCTTCCAAGATCAGCACCGTTTCGTGGCCGTCGCCAATTCCAACGGCAATTGGGGATATCAGAAGGCGACGGGGCTGGAATATACCTGCACCGTGCGCACCGATGACGGCCGCGGATCGGGCTGGGTCGGCGCCTCGGTCACCGATCCCGCCGATTTCGTCGCCGATCAGGCGATCCGGATCGCGATGCGCAAGGCATCGGCCTCGGCCGAGGCGAAGGCGCTCGAGCCGGGCAAATACACCGTCATCCTGGAGCCGGTGGCCGCCGCCGGCCTGATCGGCTTCATGGCCGGCTTCTTCGATGCGCGTTCGGCCGATGAGGGCCGCAGCTTCCTCGCCAAGAAAGGCGGCGGCAACAAGCTGGGCGAACAGGTGTTCGGCCCGCAGGTGAACATCTATTCCGATCCCGCCGATCCGGTCGCGCCGGTATATCCGTGGGACGACGATGCGCTGCCTCGCGAGCGGCAGGATTTCGTCAAGGACGGCAAGGTCGCGAACCTGATCTATTCGCGCTACTGGGCGCAG
The DNA here is from genome assembly GCF_019746665.1 of Sphingomonas sp. Lineage (GTDB taxonomy): Bacteria > Pseudomonadota > Alphaproteobacteria > Sphingomonadales > Sphingomonadaceae > Sphingomonas. The sequence continues at coordinate 87,078 of NZ_JAIERS010000015.1, forward strand.
AAGCAGGGCAAGACCGCCAAGGGCGCGCCGGGCAATCTCATCATGCTGGGCGGCACCAAGTCGACCGCCGAGCTGGTGCGGTCGACCGAACGTGGCATTCTGGTGACGCGGACCTGGTACATCCGCCTGGTCGATCCGCAGACCGTGCTGCTGACCGGTCTGACCCGCGACGGCACCTTCTATATCGAGAATGGCGAGATCAAATATCCGATCAAGAATTTCCGCTTCAACGAGAGCCCGGTAATCATGCTCAACAATATCGAGGAGCTGGGCCGCCCGGTGCGGGTGCCGCCCGATGAAGTATCGGTGGAAATCGTGGTGCCGCCGATGAAGCTGCGCGACTTCACCTTCACCTCGCTTTCCGACGCGGTGTAGGCCGCGCCGCGTGCTGCGATGACGCGCGCCGAATTTCTGCGCCTGTTGGCGGGCGGGCTCGCGGCGGCGACCCTGATACCCCGCGCCGCGCGCGGGGCTGGCGGTTATGATTTCTGGTTCACCCGGTTACGCTATGATTCGGGTGACTGGAACGTCGATGAGCGGATGCCGAGCAACCTGATAACCTCGTTGATCGACTATACCAGCTTACGGGTCGATCCGAAGGAGCATGTCGTCGCGCTGGCTGATCCCAAGATGCTCACGGCGCCCTTCTGTTATCTGGCCGGCCACAAATTGGTGGAGTTCTCGGCCGCCGAGCGGCGCAATTTCGCGACCTACGTACGCAACGGCGGCTTCGTGCTTGTCGATGATTGCAACCATGATATCGATGGCCTGTTCGCTAAATCGTTCGAAGCCGAAATGGCGAAAATGTTCGGCAGGGACGCTCTGAAAAAACTCCCGAACAATCACCCTATATTCCGTAGTTTCTTCAAATTCGATGGGCCACCCAATACCAGCCTTGAGTTGAATGGCTGGGGTGATGACCTTGTGCACGATTATGTGAAGGGCATCACGATCAACGGCCGGCTCCAATTGCTCTATTCGAACAAGGATTATGGTTGCGAATGGGATTACGATTGGCGCAACAAGCGATTTCTGGCGCAAGACAATACGCGCTTCGGGGTGAACATTGTCATGTATGCGCTCGCCGCGTGATGCCGGATCGGCGGGCATGAGCGTGGCGATCGGCGAGGCGGAAATCGCGCGGCGGATCGAGCAGCTTGGCGCGCTGAAAGCCGCGATCGGCCAGGCGATCATCGGTCAGGACGCGGTTGTCGAGCAGTTGTTGATCGGGCTGTTCGCGGGTGGGCACTGCCTGCTGGAAGGCGTGCCGGGGCTGGGCAAGACCTTGCTCGTCCGATCCTTGGGCGCGGCGCTGGAGCTGACTTTCCGCCGCGTTCAGTTCACCCCCGATCTGATGCCGTCGGACATTCTCGGCACCGAATTGCTCGAAGAGGATCATGGCACGGGCCATCGCTCGTTCCGTTTTCAACAGGGGCCGGTCTTTACCAACCTGCTGCTCGCCGACGAACTCAATCGTACCCCGCCCAAAACCCAGGCCGCGTTGCTCGAGGCGATGCAGGAACGCACCGTCAGCTATGGTGGCACCACCTATCAGCTGCCGGCGCCCTTTCTCGTGCTGGCGACGCAGAACCCGCTCGAACAGGCCGGCACCTATCCGCTGCCCGAAGCGCAGCTCGACCGGTTCCTGCTCCAGATCCGGGTCGACTATCCCGACGAAGCCGAGGAAATCGGCATTCTGCAGCAGACAACGGGCACGCGATCGCCCACGGTGCCGCCGGTGATGGACGGCGACGCGGTGATCGTGCTGCAGGCGATGGTGCGCGACGTTCACGTATCGCCCGACCTGACCGCCGCGATTGTCCGGCTGGTGCGCGCGACACGTCCCGGCGACGGCGCGCCCGACATCGTAACCCGCTATGTCCGCTGGGGAGCAGGGCCTCGCGCCGGCCAATCGCTGGTGCTGGCGGCGAAAGCGCGGGCGCTGCTGCACGGGCGGCTCGCGGCGACGCGCGAGGACGTGGCGGTGCTCGCGGCACCGGTGCTGCGCCACCGCCTGTTGCTGTCCTTCGCCGCCGAGGCGGAGCAGATGGAGGCCGACGCGGTGATCGCGGCGCTGGTCGGGCAGCTGCGGGTCGCTTGACCACCGCCCGCCGCCGATGGACATGCTGCTTCCCGCCGACCTTCGCAGCCGCCTGAAGCGGCTCGCCCTCGTCACCCGCCATGCCGCCGGGCATCGCGGCGTCGGCTGGCATCGCAGCACCAGCCGTGGTGCCGGCCTGGAGTTCGCGCAATATCGGTCTTACGAGCCGGGAGACGACCTGCGCCAGATCGACTGGAAGCTTTACGGGCGATCCGACAAGTTTTTCGTGCGCGAAAGCGAGCGTGAAAGCCCGGTGGCGGTGTGGGTGTTGATCGACGCAAGCGGATCAATGCGCCAGGCGGACCAGGCGCGCCCCGATTTGACCCGGCTCGACGCGGCGCGGCTGCTGACGCTGTGCATCGCCGAGCTGGCGATCCAGCAGGGGGATGGGTTCGGCTTCGCGACGCTGGGGGGCGCGGCGCCGGTAGTGCTCGCCCCTGGTACCGGGGGGCGCCAGCGCGATGCGCTGCGGCTGGCGCTGCAAGCGGTGACGGCCGAGGGCGGCACGCCCGAGCCGCAGGCGCTGGCGCCGCTGTGGAACCGCATCCGCGCGCGCGACCTGGTGATCGTGCTGAGCGACTTTTTCGATGAAGGCACGGCGGCGCTGGCCGAGCGCCTCGCCGCCGCGGGTCGCGAGACGCTCGCCATCCGCCTGCTGACGGTCGAGGAGCGCGACTTCCCCTTCACGGACGGGCATCGCTTCCGCGACCCGGAGACCGGCGCCGAACTGCTCGGCGACGGACGCGCGTTGCGCGACGCCTATCTGGCCCGCTTCGCCGAAGCCGAAGCCGCGCTTAACGCGCGTTTTGAGGCAGCCGGCATCCGCCATGCCGTGTTGACCCTTGACCATCCCGTAGACGCGCCGCTGCGCGAGCTGTTCGCGCGCGGCGCCGCATGAGCTGGCGCCGATGACCCTCGGGCTCGCCACGCCCGCCGCGCTCGCTGCATTGGCCGCCCTGGTGCTGCCGCTCGTGATCCACCTCGCGCGGCGCAGCGACCCCGATCTCGTCTGGTTCGCGGCGCTGCGCTTTCTGGAGCAACGACCACGCCCGCGTAGCCGGCTGCGCTTCGACGAATGGCCGCTGCTGATCGTGAGGCTGTTGCTGATCGCGCTGATCGCCCTGTTCCTGGCGCAACCGCTGCTCGACGGTGTCGCGGATCGCCGTCCGCGCGTCGCGGTGCTGCCCGGCGCCGCTGCCGCGCTGCCCGGAGCGACGCGGGGCGATGTCCGTGGCCTGTGGCTCGCCGAAGGCTTTCCTCCGCTCGACCAGCCCGCGCCGCCGCCGCCCGTCAATTTCCCCAGCCTGTTGCGCCAGCTCGACGCCGATCTCCCGCCGGGCACGCCGCTGACGGTGATCGTGCCGGCTACGCTCGACGGGGCGGGCGCCGAGCGGGTGCGGCTGTCGCGCCGGGTGACATGGCGGATCGTCCCCGATGCCGCGCCCCGCGCCGCGCCGGCACCGGCAACGCCACGGATGCCGCCCCTGGTACTTCACGTCGCCCCTGGTCGGGAGGCCGAGGCGCGTTATTTCCAAGCGGCGGCGACGGCCTGGGGCAAGCCGGCGACGCGGCTCGCGTCGGTGGCGCGCCCCGCCCGGGATGCGCTGCTCGTCTGGCTCGATCGCGATGCCCTGCCGCCGGTGCTGCGGGAATGGGTGGCGACCGGGGGCACCGTGCTACTCCCGCGCGATGCCGCCGAGCCACTGCCGCCGGGACAGGTCGTGTGGCGCGACGCGCAGGGGCGTTCGATCGCGACCGCCGCGATGATTGGCCAAGGGCGAGCGATCCGCTTCGTGCGGCTGCTCCGCCCTCTTGATCTCCCGCTGCTGCTGGAACCGGCCTTTCCGGCCGCCTTGCTCGATACGGTCACGCCGCCACCACCCGCGCCGGGCCGGGTGGCCGCCGCCGCTTACGCCCCCGAGCTGGGCGGACCGCGACCCGATCGACCGCCGGCGGTTCCGCTCCAGCCGTGGCTCGCGCTGGCGATCGCCGTGCTGCTCCTGATCGAGCGCTGGCTCGCCACCACCCGACGCCGGACCATAGCGCCATGACCGCCGAGTTCCTGCTGGGCCGCGCGCTAGAGCGGGCACGACGGCGAACCCTGATCGTCACGCTCGCGCTATGGCTGCCGGGCGTGCTGGTGTTGGCGGCGATGGCGCTGCGCTTTTCGGGATGGCTGGCCGCGTCGCTCATCGGGCTGGCGGGAGTCGGCCTGGCCAGCATCGTGGCGTGGCGGCGCGCGCGCGACCGTGATCGGAACTGGCTGGTGCGCCGGCTGGATGCCGAACGGCCCGAGTTCGAGGACAGCAGCGACCTGTTCTTCGCCCCGGTCGAGACGCTGTCGCCGCTCGCGCGGCTGCAGCGCGCGCGGCTGAGCGACCGGCTGACGGCGGCATCGGTGGTCGACCTGGCACCGGCTGTCCCGTGGCGCGCGCTGCTGATCCTGTGGGGACCGGCGGCGTTGGCGGTGGCTGGCTTGGCGCTGGTCCCGGGCGAGCGCCGCGTCACGCCGCCGCTCGCGCCGAGCGACGAAGGGGACGCGGCGATCCCCGGCGTACCGCGCCTGGTGGGGCAACGCCTGCGCATCGTCGCGCCCGCTTATACCCGCCTGCCCGCCCGCGATACCGGCGCGCTCGATGGGCAGGCCGTTATCGGCAGTCGGCTCGAATGGACGCTCGCCTTCGATCCCGAACCGACCGCGGCTGCGCTGCTTCTGCTCGATGGGCGCCGTATCGCGCTGCGCCGGGAAGGCGCGCGGTGGTACGCGGCGCTGACTCTCGACCGGACGATGCTCTACCGGGTGGCGCCGCGGGGGGGAACGGCGCGCCCGAAGCTCCACCGCCTCGCCGCCGTGCCCGACGCACCGCCCGCGGTGCGCGTGATCGCCCCCGCGCAGAGCCTGACGATCGCGACGCCCGGCCAGAAGCGCTGGGCGCTGGCATTCGAAGCCACCGACGATTTCGGCGTTGCCCCGACGGCGCAACTGCGCGTCACGCTCGCGCAGGGCCAGGGAGAGAATGTCCGGTTTCGCGAGCGGATCATCCCCATTAGCGGCTCTGGGCCGGCGCGACGGCGGCGCTTCACGCCGTCGATCGACCTTGGCGCGCTCGGCTTCGCGCCGGCGACCGATCTAGTCGTGCAGCTGATCGTCCATGATCAGCGCGCGCCCGGCCCGCAGGTGGCGCGCAGCTCCAGCGTGCTGCTGCGCTACCCCGCCGCGCGCGACGCCCAGGGCACCGGCGTTGAGGGCCTCGCCGCGCGTACCCTGCCGGCCTATTTCCGCAGCCAGCGCCAGATCATCCTCGATATCGAAGCCTTGCTGAAGGATCGCCGCCGGATCGCCGCCAATATCTTCGCCGAGCGATCGGACGCGATCGGCGAGGATCAGCGGCTGCTGCGAGCCCGCTACACCCAGTTCCTGGGGCAAGAGACCAAGGAAGAGAACAATGCCCTGCCAGTAGCGGAGAGTGGCGGCGAGCACGCCGGTGAGGCACCGCCCACCGCCAGCCCAGGCGGGTTCGGGCGGAGCGACGACGTGCTGGCCGATTATGGCCATGCGCATGACGAGGCCGAAGCCGCGACGCTGTTCGATCCCGAAACCCGAGCGACGCTGAAGCGCGCGGTCGACGCCATGTTCCAGGCCGAACGCGCGCTACGGCAGGCCATGCCCGCCGCCGCGTTGCCCGAGGCGCATCGCGCGCTCACGGCGATCAAACAGGTCCAGCAGGCGACGCGGATTTTTCTCTCGCGGGTCGGCCCTAATCTGCCCCCAGTCGATTTCACCCGGCGCATGACCGGCAAGCGCGAGGGCATCGCGGATCGCGCGCTGCCGCTCGCGCCGCGCCCAGATGTGGCGGCGACGGCGCCCGAGGTTGCGCTGGCGGCGCTGTCCGATGGTCGCCTGCCCGATCTTCATGCGTTGCAACGCTGGATCGCGGCGAACCCCGGGGCGCTCGCCAATCCGCTGCCGCTCGCCGAGGCGATCGACGCGCTCGCGGCCCAACCCGAATGCTTGCGTTGCCGCGAAACGCTGCGCGCGCGGCTGTGGGGCGCGCTGCGCGAGCCGAGCGCCGAGCCGCTACGCCGCGCCCCGCCGGACCAGATGGGCACGCGCTACCTGCGTGCCATCGGCCCATGACGACGATCGCGGTGATCCCACACGCGCTGATCGTGCTGGCGACGGTGGTGGCAATGGCGCGGACCGTTCGCCACGCCCGGCGCATGACACCAACCCGGCTGGCGATGCTGGTGGCGCTCCAGCTCGTGAGCGCGCTGCTGCTCATGGCGCTGCTGGCGCCCGAAACCGGCGAGGAAGGCGCGGAAGAGTTGACGATCGCGACCGAAGGGACGCCGGCCAGCAGCTTGGTCGGCGCCAATAAGGCGATTATCGCGCTGCCGAACGCACTGCCCGGCTGGAGCGGGGAACGCGCGCCCGATCTGGCGACGGCTCTGCGCCGCCATCCCGGGGCGCGACAGCTGCGCATCCTGGGGTGGGGGCTGACGCGCGACGATCGGGCCGCCGTCCGCGGAATGGCGGTGATCCCGGCGCTGACGCCGCCGCCGCCCGGGATCACGGGCATCCATGCGCCCGACGCGATCGCGCCGGGGATGCCGTTCACCGTCGGCGTGACGACCACCGGCTTGAAAGGGGCGTCGATTGAACTGCTCGATCCCGCCGGGACGCGCGTCGAGCGCGTCTTGGCGGGCGACGACGCCGCGCCGGTCGCGCTGCGGGCAACCGCGCGCACCGCTGGCAACTACCGCTTCGCCCTCCGCGTGGTACGGTCGGGCGAGGTGGTGGAGACCGCCGACGTTCCCGTTCGCGTCACCACGAGCCAAGCTTTGCGGGTGAGCATGTCGGGCGGCGCGCCATCGGCCGAATGGAAGTTCCTGCGCCGTTGGGCGGCCGATGCGGGCATGACGGTGAATGCCCGCTTCGCGACCGGTGGTGCCATCGCCATCGGCGATCTTGATGCCGACAGACCCAGCGACCTCACCATGCTCGACGATCGCAGCTGGGCGGCGCTGGATGGCGGCGCCCGCGCCCGGCTGATCGCGCTGGTGCGCGGCGGCATGGGGCTGATCCTGCGGGCAAGCGGCCCGATCCCTGCGGATGTGCGCGCCAGTTGGGTGCGGCTGGGATTGCCAGTCATGGGTAGCGGACGGCTCGTGCCGGTACGCATCGACGGCACGGCCTCAACCGATCACGAACGGGCCGATCTGGGCTTTGGCGGGGGCGCGGTGCCGATCGCGCGCGCGGCGGACGACGCGGTCCTCGCCGCGTGGCGCCCCCTGGGCATTGGCCGCGTGGCGATCGTGTCGCTGACCGACAGCTATGCCTGGGTACAGACCGGCGACCCGGCGCGCCATGCCCGTTTCTGGAGCGATATTGCCGCGGCGGTGGCGCGCCCGGGCTCGGCGACGGCCGACCCGCCCGCGATCGGCCAAGTGGGAACCCGGGTCGCGCTCTGCGGGCTCATCTCTGGCACGGCGCGTGTTGTACCGCCCGAGGGGGCGCCGGTGCCCGTGCTGCGCGATCGCGCCACGGGGACGCGTTCCTGCGGCGGCTATTGGCCTCGGTCAAGCGGGTGGCATCATCTCGATCGCGGAGAGGAACCGGCGATCGCATTCTTCGTACGGCCTGCGGGATCGCTTGTGTCGGCAAGCGCGGCGGAACGTGGCGACGCGACCCGGGCGCTGGCGGCTTTGGGCGATCGCGAACCCGCCAGGGCAGATACGCCGGCAACCGTCGCTTCGGCAGCGCTCGCAGTGCCGCGGTGGCTCTGGTTCCTAGGGTGGATGGTGGCAGCCGCCTCGCTTTGGTGGCTGGAGCGAAGCCGCTTGGGACGGCGCTGAACCGGCGATGCGGCGGGGGCTTGGCGAAGGTGGCGGCCGCCGCCCGTTGCGTAGGCAAGTGCCCGTCCACCTTCACCATTCTGTCCCCGAGCCCGTTGCCGAAGCGGGCTCGTGTCCTTGGTTGGCAGCGTCTGGGACCGCGATGACAATAGCTTCGCCAAAACAACCAACCGCGTCCGCAAGGCCGAAGCGATCCGCTGGCCTGGATCGTCGCCCGCATTCGGGGCGATGTGGCTCAAACCCCTAAGCCTTCGGTGAAGCCGGCGCCGCTCAGAGCCATTCGCCATGGCATACGCGCTTGCGGCAGAGGCGGCGAGCTATACCCAGCTGATCCGCTCGATCCCGTCGAAATTGACCGTGTGGCCGTCTGCGAAGTGGATCGTGCCTGATGCATCATTCCCCGTCTCGAACGTGCCCGTTGCCGTGTGGGCCGCAAGCTGGGTGCCGTCGCCGAGCTCGACATACCAACCGGTGGGGGCGGTGGGCGCGCCGACGTCGTGTAGTTCGATCGTATCGATCCAGCCGCCGCCGGTGCCACCGCTCACCACGTCAGAACCGTCCGCCAGGCCAAGCACGATCACGTCATGGCCAGGGCCGCCGCTGAGATTGTCAGCACTCGGCCCGCCGACGAGCACGTCATTGCCCTCGCCGCCGGAGATGGTTTCGCTGCTGCTGTTACCCACCATGTAATCTCCCGAAATTGTTCCCGACAAAGACGGACTGGAACCGTTGTTCACCACCAGGTTGAAGGTTCCGTCCGCGAACTTTACTTGCTCAATGTTAACAAGAATATCAGTGCCGTCGCGGTCCGCGACCCGATCGGTCACGACCACCTGGCCATCGGCATTCAGGCGGAAGTCGTAATCGGCGCGGTTGCCGGTGAACACGGCGATGTCGGTTCCGGCGCCGCCATCCAGCAGATCATTGCCGCCATTGCCGCGCAGCGTATCGTCGCCTTCATAACCAAGCAGATTATTCTCTTCGCGGTCTCCGATCAGCGTGTCGGCCGCCGTCGTGCCGGCATAGGTGGCCATCTCGTTGTTCACGCCGATGGTGATGCGTTCGTCGTGCGTCAGCCCGGCGGCATCGGTGACGCGGACGGTGATCGCGAGGCTGGTCGTGCTTTCATAATCGATGACCGCACCATTCGCGACCGTGATCCGACCGGTCGTCGCATCGATCGCGAAGCGCCCGCCCGCATCGTCGAGCAACGCGTAGGTCAGGCTGTCGCCGGCATTGGCGTCGATCCCGGTAAGGGTGCCGACAACCGTACCCCCCGTCGCATTCTCGTTGATCGAGAGCTCGGGTGCGGCGGCGACCAGCGACACATTGTCCAGCCGGGTCGCCGCCCAGTTGCCGTCGGTGCCGATCTCGCGGAACTCGAGGACATTGGCGCCCGCGGCGGCGGTGAGGTTTAGTTGCTCGTGCGTCCAGGTGCTGAACTGGCCGGTCGAGTCATAGGTACCAACCACCACACCGTTCCAGATGACTTGGACGATGGTGTTGCCTTGGTTAACATGCCCGCTGCGATCGAAGCTGAGCGTGTAGGTGTCGCCCGCCTTAAGCCCGTCGATGGATTGGCGGATCGTGCCATTGGTTGTAGAAGAAGCCAGCTCAACTTGATACTTGCCGTCGGTAGTCGTCCAATATCCCAGGCCGCCACTGTAGTTGTTGGCGACAATGTCGATCGTGCCGGCCGTGGTTTGCCAGCCGGTCGCCTTGGGCGTGATGTAGGCGTAATTGTCGCCATACCAGATGATCCCGCCGCTGAAATTCTCGAAACTACCGTTGACGATGTGGTTCAGCGGGGTCGATGCCTGAATGGTGAAGCCGGTGGGCGCGACATTGTCCGGGTTCGCCGCCGCAAGCGTCGAGAAAGTGCCGTTGGCGAAGCGCAGCTGCTCGACATTGACGACGATATCGGTCCCGTCGCGACCGTTCACCAAATCGGCGACCGTCACCCGCCCCTGCGCGTCCCGGGTGATCAGATACTGGCTGCGGTCGCCCGAGAAGACGGCAATATCGTTGCCGGCGCCACCGTTGATGAAGTCATTGCCCATCCCGCCGCGCAAGATGTCGTTCCCGTCATACCCCAGGAGCATGTCTTCCTCGGCGGTGCCGGTCAGCGTGTCGGCCCCGGCGGTTCCGGCCAATGTCGTCGCCTCATTGTTCACGGCGATCGCGATCGTTTGATCGAAGCTTTGGCCCGCGGAGTCGGTAACGCGGGCCGTGATCGACAGATTGGGCGTGCTCTCGAAATCGATTGTCGCACCTGGCGCCACGGTGATCCGGCCGGTGGCGGGGTCGATGACGAAACGCCCGCCAGCATCGTCGAGCAGCGCATAGGTGAAAGTTTCGCCGGCATCGGCATCGCGACCGCCAAGCGTTGCGACCAGCGTGCCCGCTGCCGCATTCTCGTTGATCGACAATTCGGGGGTCCGGCTGACGAGGCTCACATTATCAAGGCGGGTCGCCGCCCAATTACCGTCGGCACCGATTTCGCGAAATTCGAGCACATTGTCGCCGGCGGCGGCGGTCAGGTTTAGCTGCTCATGGGTCCAGCTGCTGAACTGTCCGGTCGAGTCATAGGTGCCGACGACCTGGCCGTTCCAGACGACCTCGACAATCGTGGTGCCCTGGCCGACCTGCCCCGCGCGGTCGAAGCTCAGGGAGTAAGTTTCGCCCGCGCGCAAGCCGCTGATCGTCTGGCGGATAGTGCCGTTGCTCGTGGCGCTGGCCAGCTCGAGTTGATACCTGCCGTCACTGCCGCGCCAAGTGCCTTCCGGCGAAACATAGCCATCGGCGACGATGTCGATCGAGCCCGAGGTCGTTTCCCAGCCGGTCGCGACCGGGTTGAAATAGCCGCCATTGGCGATGCCCGAGACCGTGCCTTCGGTGAAATGTTCGAAGCTGCCGTTGGCAATATGGTTGAGCGGGGTCGCCGCTTGAATGAAGAAGCCGGTGGGCGCCTCATTCTGGTTGGTGACCGCGATGGTCACCGGCCTGCTGCTGGCGATGCTCCCGTCGCTGGCGTGAACGATGATGCTGTAGATGTTGTCGCCATCGCGGTCGCGCGGGGTCTCGTAGTCGGGGGCGGCCTTGAACCGCACCTCGCCGGTCGCGGGGTCGA
>NZ_JAIERS010000004.1 GCF_019746665.1 Sphingomonas sp.
ATATAGCGCTGCTCGCCCGAGTTCAGGCGGATCATCACCATGCCCTTGTCGCGGCCGACGATCTGCACATAGGTGCCGGCCGAGCGCGCGAGCTGGCCGCCCTTGCCCGGCTTCATCTCCACATTGTGGCAGATGGTGCCGACCGGCATCTGGCCAAGTTCCATCGCATTGCCCGGCTTCACGTCGGTCTTCTTGCCGGCGATCACCTTGTCGCCGACGGCAAGACGCTGCGGCGCGATGATGTAGGCCAGACGCTCCTTGCCGGCTTCGTCCGCGCCATAATTCACCAGCGCGATGAAGGCGGTGCGGTTGGGATCATATTCGATCCGCTCCACCGTGCCTTCCACGTCCCACAGACAGCGCTTGAAATCGATGAGGCGATAGCGCTGCTTGTGCCCGCCGCCGATGCCGCGCGAGGTGACATGGCCCTTGTTGTTGCGGCCACCGGTCTTGCGCTTGCCCTCGGTCAGCGCCTTTACCGGCGCGCCCTTGTGCAGCCCGGCGCGATCCACCAGGATCAGGCCGCGCCGCGCGGGGCTCGTCGGGTTATAATGCTTGAGTGCCATCGCCTCAGATCCCCGTCGTCACATCGATCGACTGGCCCTCTTGCAGGGTGACGATCGCTTTTTTCACGTCAGACCGCGTGTAGGGCGCGCCCTTCCACTTCTTGGTCTTGCCCTTCTGGACGATGGTGTTCACCCCCGTCACCGACACATCGAACAGAGCCTCGACCGCGGCCTTGATCTCGGGCTTGGTCGCGTCGCGCGCGACCTTGAAGACGACCGCGTTATGCTCGCTGAGCAGCGTCGCCTTTTCGGTGATGTGCGGGGCGACGATCACGTCATAATGACGCGCGTCGACCGCCTTGCCCTTCTTAGCCATTGAAGCGCGCCTCCAGCTTTTCGACCGCGGCGCGGCTGAGCACCAGCGTATCGGCCTTCAAAATGTCGTACACATTGGCACCCATCGCCGGCAGCACGTCGATCGCGTGGATATTGCCGGCGGCCAGCGCGAAGCTGGGCTCGACCACATCACCGTCGATCACCAACGCGTGCTTGGCGCCGATCGACTGAAAGCTCTTGGCGAGCGCAGCGGTCTTGCCGCCATCGATCGCGAGCGAGTCCATCACGATCAGTTTGCCGTCCTTGGCCTTCGCCGAAAGTGCCATCTTCAGGCCAAGCGCTCGGATCTTCTTGTTGAGCGACGGGTTGAAATCGCGGACGCGGGCGCCGTGCGCCTTACCGCCACCGATGAATACCGGGGCGCGGCGATCGCCGTGGCGGGCGGTACCGCCGCCCTTCTGGCGACCGAACTTCTTACCGGTGCGCGCGACATCGGCACGCTCCCGCGTGCCGCGCGCGGTACCTCGGCGCTTCTCGAGCTGCCAGGTGATGACGCGGTGCAGAATGTCGGCGCGCGGCTCGAGCCCGAAAACATCATCCCGAAGTTCGATCTCGGCGGCGCCGTTCGCGCAATCGCCTTCGAAAGTGGAGACCTGGATTTTCATGTTCAGCCCTCCTGGCCGTCGGTGGCGTCCGCCGCCGGCGCTGCTTCAGCGGGCGTATCGGCTGCCTGGTTGCTGTTGGCGGCCTTGATCGCGGCCGGATAAGGTACACCCTCGGGCGCCTTCACCTTCACCGCGTCCTTCACGATCAGCCAGCCGCCCTTCGAGCCCGGCACCGAACCCTTCAGGAAAATCAGCCCGCGCTCGACATCGGTCGAGACGACTTCGAGATTTTGCTGGGTGCGCTGACGGTCGCCCATATGGCCGGCCATCTTCTTGTTCTTGAAGACCTTGCCGGGATCCTGACGGTTACCGGTCGAGCCGTGCGAGCGGTGCGAGACGGAAACACCGTGCGTCGCGCGCAGACCACCGAAGCCCCAGCGCTTCATCGCGCCGGCGAAACCCTTACCCTGGGTATAGCCCTGCACGTCGACCAGCTGCCCCGGGACGAAATGGTCGGCAGCGATTTCCGCGCCAACATCAAGCAGCGCGTCCTCGCTCACGCGGAATTCGCGGACGATCGCCTTGGGCTCGACTTCGGCCTTGCCGAAATGGCCACGCTGCGGCTTGGCGACATTCTTCGCCTTGGCGGTGCCGGCACCGAGCTGGACCGCGACATAACCGTCACGATCGGTCTCGCGGCGCGCGACCACCTGAAGCTTCTCAAGCTGGAGAACGGTTACCGGCACGTGCCGGCCGTCCTCCTGAAACAAACGGGTCATCCCCATTTTCTTCGCGATCACGCCAGTGCGCATGATCTCACCTCCAAATGCAGAGGCCCGCCCGGAACCATTTCCCGGCGGGCATACCAGCCCAAAATTCTAAGCGAGCCCCGTCCCGGGCTGGTGCCCGGTTGCCCGGGCGCGACGGGGGACGCTGTCCCGGTGCCCAGGGGCGCCGGCGGTATCCCGAATAAAGCCTTGGTTCGTCCCCCCGCTGGCGGGGTCTCTTGAAGCCGGGCGAACCCGGAGGCTAGAGGCCCTGGCTTTCGCCGGGGCGACGCGCGCCATACATGGCGCGAATCCTTGTTCCCGTAGGAGAGCGGCGCGCTTACGCCAGCTTGATCTCCACGTCAACGCCTGCCGCGAGATCAAGCTTCATCAGAGCGTCGACCGTTTGCGGCGTCGGCTGTACGATGTCGAGCATGCGCTTATAGGTGCGCACCTCAAACTGCTCGCGCGACTTCTTGTCGATGTGCGGGCCACGGTTGACCGTGAACTTCTCAATGCGCGTCGGCAGCGGGATCGGACCGCGAATGAGCGCGCCGGTGCGTCGCGCGGTGTCGGCGATGTCGCCGGTCGCTTGATCGAGCACGCGATGATCGAACGCCTTCAGGCGAATGCGAATATTCGAGTCCATTGTCCCTACCGATGCGAAAGAGCAGCGGAGCTAAGCGTCACAAGCGTCACATGGGCATGCGGCCCGGCGACGGAGTGGGCTCCACTCCAAAAAAATAAGCCTTACACAAATAGCAACCGCCCGACTCCCCTGCCGGGGAATCGGGCGGTGCGATGCGCTATATTACTTCGTGATGCCGCTGACAACACCCGCGCCGACGGTCCGGCCGCCTTCGCGAATGGTGAAGCGCTGGCCGACGTCCATCGCGATCGGCGCGATCAGCTTCACGCCGAGTGCAACGTTGTCGCCGGGCATGACCATCTCGGTGCCCGCGGGCAGCTCGACGGTGCCGGTCACGTCGGTCGTGCGGAAGTAGAACTGCGGACGATAGTTGGCGAAGAACGGCGTGTGACGGCCACCTTCGTCCTTCGACAGCACGTAAACTTCCGACGAGAACTCGGTGTGCGGGGTGATGGAGCCGGGCTTCGCGAGCACCTGGCCGCGCTCGACTTCGTCACGCGCCACGCCGCGCAGCAGCGCACCGATATTGTCGCCGGCCTGACCCTGATCGAGCAGCTTGCGGAACATTTCGACGCCGGTGACGGTCGTCTTGCGCGTGTCGTGGATGCCGACGATTTCGACTTCCTCGCCCACCTTGATGATGCCGGTCTCAACACGGCCGGTCACCACGGTGCCGCGGCCGGAGATCGAGAACACGTCTTCGATCGGCATCATGAACGGCTTGTCGAGCGGACGCTCGGGCTGCGGAATATAATCGTCGACCGCGCGCATCAGCTCGAGCACGGCGTCGTGGCCAAGCTTGGTGTCGCTGCCGTCGAGCGCCTTAACCGCCGACCCCTTGATGATCGGAATATCGTCACCCGGGAAGTCGTAGCTGCTCAGCAGTTCGCGGATTTCCAGCTCGACGAGCTCGAGGATTTCCTCGTCATCAACCAGATCAACCTTGTTCATGAACACGACCATCGCCGGCACGCCGACCTGGCGGGCGAGCAGGATGTGCTCGCGGGTCTGCGGCATCGGGCCGTCGGTCGCCGACACGACCAGGATCGCGCCATCCATCTGCGCGGCGCCGGTGATCATGTTCTTCACATAATCGGCGTGGCCGGGGCAATCAACGTGCGCATAGTGGCGCGCCGAGGTCTCGTACTCGACGTGCGCGGTCGAGATGGTGATGCCGCGCTCGCGCTCTTCCGGGGCCTTGTCGATGTTCGCATAGTCGACGAACGTCGCGCCGCCGGTTTCAGCGAGAACCTTCGTGATCGCCGCCGTCAGCGAGGTCTTGCCGTGGTCGACGTGGCCGATCGTCCCAATGTTCAGGTGCGGCTTGGTCCGCTCGAACTTTGCTTTCGCCATTTCTTCCTCTGTCTATCAAACCGAACCGCCGCCGGGCGAACGGCCTTTTGAACCCGTCTTCATCTCTGGATCAGGGCTTGGCGGCCCCAAACGACAAGCACCGGCCAAACCCAGGCCGGCGATGAAGGCGCGCCTTTAGCCCAAGCGCGCCGGGATGGCTAGAGCGAATTTCGCCTTCGACTCCACAGCGCGCGAGGCGGCGATATGGAGGGCGGAACGGCACTTGTCCAGCGGCAGACCACCAGTCTTGGCGGGTAGGAGCTCATTGCTTCATCCCCGCGACGACGGCGACTTGAGTCGCACCGTCCTCGCTCGTCGCCGAAACGCTGAGCGAGCGCTTGCTGGTGTCATCTGTCGCGCTGAACTGACGGCTGCCGCCCGCCTCGGTCGTGGTGACGACCCTGATCCCGGCGGCTTCGGCCCGCGCCCGGTAGAACGCGATCACCTTTTCCGCCGAATCACCGGTGGTGAAGCTCACCATCCCGCCCTTCCCGTCTTTGCTGGTCCCGCCCATGCTGGCCTGTACCTTGGCGCCAGGATAAGCCGGCGCGAAATCGGGCCAGTCATTCGGCCAGCGAGCGCTGTCGCCTGCGGTGAAGCTCGCCTGCTCGCCATTGGCGCCGGTGAGGTTAAGCGTCGCCGCGCCGCCATCGTCGTGCGTCGTCACCTCGGCTCGACCGCCATCGGCCGTCACCACCGTCTGCCGCCGCTCCTCGCCACCGCACGCGCCGAGCGCCATTAGGCCAATCAGCACCAGTTTGCGCATCGTCCGCTCCCCAAGACGCAGAAACGGGCGTGGATCGCTCCACGCCCGTCCTCAACGTCTCACGATGCCCCGAAGGGGTCAACGCATCAGGCGAACTTCGCCTTCACCTCGTCGGCGACATTCTGCGGCACTTCGTCATAGTGCGAGAACTGCATCGTGTACTGCGCGCGGCCCTGGGTGAACGAGCGCAGCTGGTTCACATAGCCAAACATGTTGGCAAGCGGCACCATCGCTTCAACCGCCTGCGCGTTGCCGCGCGTATCGGTGCCCTGGATTTGGCCGCGACGACTGTTCAGGTCGCCGATCACGTCGCCCAGATAATCTTCGGGCGTGACCACTTCCACGCGCATAATCGGCTCAAGCAGCTTGATGCCCGCCTTCGCCGCCGCTTCGCGCATCGCGCCGCGACCGGTGATTTCGAACGCCAGCGCCGACGAGTCGACGTCGTGATACTTGCCGTCGACCAGATGCACTTCGAAGTCGATGATCGGGAAGCCGATCAGATGGCCGCTCTCGGCCGATTCGCGCATCCCCTTCTCGACCGAGGGGATATATTCCTTGGGAATATTGCCGCCCTTCACTTCGTCGAAGAACTGATAGCCCGAACCGCGCTCGCCCGGCTTCAGCTGGACGCGCACTTCACCGAACTGGCCCGAACCGCCCGACTGCTTCTTGTGAGTGTAGGTCAGCTCGACTGGCTTGGCGAGGTACTCGCGATACGCCACCTGCGGCGCACCGACATTGGCCTCCACCTTGAACTCACGCTTCATGCGATCGACGATGATTTCGAGGTGGAGTTCGCCCATCCCCTTGATGATCGTCTGGCCGCTTTCCGGGTCCGAGCTCACGCGGAACGACGGGTCTTCGCGGGCGAGGCGGTTGAGCGCGACGCCCATCTTCTCCTGGTCGGCCTTGGTCTTGGGCTCGACCGAGAGCTCGATCACCGGCTCGGGGAATTCCATCCGCTCCAGGATGATCGGCGCCGCTGGCGTACAGAGCGTGTCGCCAGTGGTCGTGTCCTTCAGCCCCGCGAGCGCAACGATGTCGCCGGCATAGGCCGCCTGGATGTCCTCGCGGCTGTTCGCATGCATCAGCAGCATGCGGCCGACCTTTTCCTTCTTGTCCTTGACCGAGTTGGTCACGGTCGAGGCGCCTTCGAGCTTGCCCGAATAGATGCGCACGAAGGTAAGCGTGCCGACGAACGGGTCGTTCATGATCTTGAACGCGAGACCCGAGAAGGGCGCTTCGTCCGAGGCCGGGCGCTCGTCCGGGGTTTCGCCATCGAGCTTCAAGCCCTGCACCGGCGGAATGTCCAGCGGGCTCGGCAGATAATCGATTACCGCGTCGAGCAGCGGCTGGACGCCCTTGTTCTTGAACGCCGAGCCGCACAGCACCGGCACGAAAGCGAATTCGAGCGTGCCCTTGCGGATCAAGCGCTTCAGGGTGGCGGTGTCGGGCTCATTGCCCTCCAGATACGCCTCCATAATTTCGTCGTCCTGCTCGACCGCCATTTCGATCAGCTCGGCGCGCGCCGCTGCAGCGGCATCCGCCAGCTCGGCCGGAATCGCCTGATATTCGAACTTCGCGCCGAGGCTTTCTTCGAGCCAGATGATCGCGCGATTCTCGACGAGATCGACAAGGCCCTTGAAATCGCTCTCAAGACCGATCGGGAGGTACAGCACCAGCGGCCGCGCGCCGAGCCGGTCCTTGATCATCTGCACGCAGCGGTCAAAGCTCGCGCCGGTCCGGTCGAGCTTGTTGACGAAGCACATGCGCGGCACGCGGTACTTTTCCGCCTGGCGCCATACCGTCTCCGACTGCGGCTCAACGCCCGCGACGCCGTCGAAGCACGCGATCGCGCCGTCGAGCACGCGCAGCGAACGCTCGACTTCGATGGTGAAGTCAACGTGGCCAGGGGTGTCGATGATGTTGATGCGGTGCTCTTCGCCCTTGCCGTCCTCGGCCCGCCAGAAGCAGGTGGTGGCGGCCGACGTGATCGTGATCCCGCGCTCCTGCTCCTGCTCCATCCAGTCCATCGTCGCGGTGCCTTCATGCACCTCGCCGATCTTGTACGACTTGCCGGTGTAATAAAGGATACGCTCGGTCGTCGTCGTCTTGCCGGCGTCGATATGCGCCATGATGCCGATGTTGCGATAGCGTTCGAGCGGATGGCTGCGGGCCATGACAGGTCTTCCTTGGATGTGCGGACACCCCAGGGCGACCCCCGGGGCGCGCGCGATATAGAGGCGATGCGCGAGTTACGAAAGCCAAAAGGCGACGCTGGTCCGCGTCGCCTTTCGACCTTTACCAGCGATAGTGCGAGAAGGCGCGGTTGGCCTCGGCCATGCGGTGCGTGTCTTCGCGCTTCTTGACGGCGTTGCCGCGGTTGTTCGCGGCGTCCATCAGCTCGCCCGACAGCCGGGCGGCCATCGTCTTTTCGGCGCGCGCGCGCGCGGCCGAGATCAGCCAGCGGATCGCGAGCGCCTGAGCGCGCTCGGGGCGGACTTCGACCGGCACCTGGTAAGTCGCGCCACCGACGCGGCGGCTGCGGACTTCGATACCCGGCTTCACATTGGTGAGCGCATCGTGGAACACGCCGAGCGGCTCGCGCTTCGCGCGCGCCTCGATCGTGTCGAGCGCACCATAGACGATCGCTTCGGCAACCGATTTCTTGCCATCGAGCATGACCGAATTCATGAACTTCGACAGCACCACATCCCCGAACTTCGGATCGGGCAGAATTTCCCGCTTTTCGGGACGACGACGACGCGACATTGCTTGTTTCCTTTATGCTTCAGCCGGTCCGGAACCTGTCCGGGGCTTACTGTGGATCACTTCGGACGCTTGGCGCCGTACTTCGAACGCGACTGCTTGCGGTCCTTCACGCCCTGCGTGTCGAGCACGCCGCGCAGCACGTGATAGCGCACGCCGGGAAGGTCGCGCACACGGCCGCCGCGAATCAGCACCACCGAGTGCTCCTGCAGGTTGTGCCCTTCACCGGGGATGTAGCTGATCACTTCGCGGCTGTTGGTCAGGCGAACCTTCGCCACCTTGCGCAGCGCCGAATTCGGCTTCTTCGGGGTCGTCGTGTAGACGCGGGTGCAGACGCCACGCTTTTGCGGGTTCTGCTCCATCGCAGGGACCTTCGACTTGGCCTTCTGCGGCTCGCGGCCCTTGCGGACCAATTGGTTGATTGTCGGCATGAAGCCCTTCACCTTATGTTACCGGCAAACCCGGCGGTTACTTTGCTCGCGGTTCCACGAAAAATAGGCCCGACGGGCGATCGCACGCGATCCCCTGGGCCTGTTCGCTTGCCGCTGGCAATGTTCAAGCACCCCGACGATGGATATCCGTCGGAGCAGCGGGCGCCTATACGGGGCGCCGGGTGCCCCGTCAACTGCCCTGCTACGCCGAACGCGGGGTTGCGCCACCGTCCCCCTTCCGGGCTAGAAGGCGACCGAGAGCGAAAGGATCGGCGATGTTTAGCAACAACCGGCAACGCGAGGCGAGTTCCCTGGCGACCACCAATGGCGGCGGCAAGCGTCAATTCTCGGTATTAGGGCCGGATGTACGAATCATCGGGAACCTGAGCGCCACCGCCGACCTTCATCTCGACGGCACGATCGAGGGTGATCTCGCCTGCGCGACCCTGGTTCAAGGCACCGAGGGTCGGGTGATCGGCAATGTCCGCGCGGAAACCGCGCGCATCGCCGGCACGATCGAGGGCGGCGTTTCGGCGCGCAACATTACGATCGAGCGCAGCGCCCGGATCACTGGTGATGTCGAGTACGAGACGATCGAGATCGAGAACGGCGCGCAGGTCGACGGTCGGCTGACGCATCGCGACGCGACCGCCGCGAGCAAGCCGGTACTGGTTGAGGTTCTGCCGCCGATCAACCAGAGCGAATAGCGAAATCGCCGATCAAACGGGAGAGGACGGACCGCGCTCCATCAGCTGTTCAAACCGCTCGTGATCGGCAGGCGACAGGCGTACCTCGTACAGAGCGCGCGCCTCCTCCAACCAATGATCGAGCACCTCACCGTGCTGATGAAGCCACGCCGCCCCCGCGCCATCCGCCAAATCAAGCGCAATTGTGTAGCGGCGATGGCCAGCGGTAAGCTTTTCCGCGACCGAGCGGAGTAACGCGTCCGCCCCCTCCCCCGTAAGCGCCGACAGCGGCATCACATCTTCGCGCTTGGCCGCATCGGCAAGCAAGGCCTCGCGCGCATCCGTGTCGAGCAAATCCAGCTTGTTCCACGCCTCGAAGCGCGGAGTCGCCTCGGCGACGCCAAGCTCGAGCAGCACTGCCTCGACATCGGCGCGCTGCGCCTCGCTATCGGGGTGAGCGATGTCACGGACATGGATCAGGATGTCGGCCGAGACGACCTCCTCCAAAGTCGCGCGGAAGGCAGCGACCAGCTGCGTCGGCAGGTCCGACACGAAGCCCACCGTGTCGGACAGGATCGCCTTGTCGATCCCCGGCAGCGCGATCTGGCGCAACGTCGGGTCGAGCGTGGCGAACAGCATGTTCTCCGCCATAACCTGCGCGCCGGTCAAACGGTTGAACAGCGTCGACTTGCCGGCGTTGGTATAGCCAACCAACGCGATCACCGGCCAGGGCGCGCGCTGTCGGCGGTCCCGATGAAGCGTGCGGGTGCGGCGCACCTGATCGAGCTCGCGGCGCAGCTTCGCCATGCGGTCGCGGATCAAGCGCCGATCGGCCTCGATCTGGGTTTCGCCCGGGCCGCCCAGAAAGCCGTAGCCGCCGCGCTGGCGCTCAAGGTGGGTCCAGCTGCGCACCAGCCGCCCGGCCTGATAGTCGAGATGGGCGAGCTCCACCTGCAACCGCCCTTCGGCTGTCGCCGCGCGCTCACCGAAAATCTCCAGGATCAGCCCGGTGCGATCGATTACCTTGGCTTCTAGCGCGGTCTCCAGATTGCGCTGCTGGACCGGGGTGAGGCTGGCGTCGAAGATCACCAGCTGGGCGTCTTCCATCCGCGCCGTGGCGGCAATCTGCTCGATCTGCCCTTGGCCGATCAAGGTTGCCGGGCGGGGCGTCCGCAGCCGCAGCGCGACCTTATCGGTGACGACCAGACCGATAGCCTCGGCAAGGCCCGCCGTCTCCGCCAAGCGCGCCTCGCTGTCCCGCGCGGCGCCGCCCTGATCGGGCAGCACCACCACCGCCTTGCCGCCGCGAGCGAACTCGCCGCGATCGCGCTCGAACCCGCTACTCAATCGGCTTCCGCCTCATCCGCCAAGTTGAGCGGGTGCGCCGGCTGCACGGTGGAAACGGCGTGCTTATAGACAAGCTGCGCCAGCCCATCGCGTTGCAGCAACATGCAGAACAGATCGAACGCCGAGATATAGCCCTGAAGCATGACGCCATTGACGAGGAACATCGTCACGGGTTCCTCGGACTTGCGCACCGCGTTCAAAAAAATCTCCTGGAGCAGCGGCGCTTTCTTCTGCGCCTCACCGATCGTCTCCAGGATCGAGTCGAGGTCGATCGGCTGGGCGGGCATGATCGTGGAGATGGCGTGCTTGTAGATCAGCTGCGACTGACCGTCGCGACGCAGCAGCACCGAAAAGTTATCGAACCAGGTGACGATGCCCTGCAGCTTCACGCCCTTAACCAGGAACATGGTGACCGGGGTTTTCGAGCGGCGGAGCGAATTGAGAAACAGATCCTGAAGCGAGGGCTGTTTGTCGGCCATGATCGGTATCCTTGTTCTTGGCGGGGTTTGCCCGCGATGCGCCGTATTGTTTCAGCGTCGAATTGAAGTGGCTCGTCTCCAATGTAGGAACCGATAGGCCAAGCGTCTACTCCTCGCTTCGGGTGTCGGTGATGCCGAGCAGCTTCAGCTTGCGGTGCAGCGCCGAACGCTCCATCCCGATGAAGCTCGCGGTTCGCGAGATATTGCCCGAGAAGCGCCGGATCTGCACCCGCAGATATTCGCGTTCGAACGATTCGCGCGCCTCGCGAAGCGGCGCCCCCATGATCGCCTGTGTCGCCGCCCCCAGCCCCGCGTCCCGCGGATCACCAAGAACTTCGGCGGGCAGCAGATCGAGATCGATCCGACCGATCCGGTCACCCGGTGCGAGGATCACCGTCCGTTCGACCACGTTGCGCAGTTCGCGCACATTTCCCGGCCAGTCATAGCTTTGCAGCGCAACCATCGCCTCTGGCGCGATTTCCGGCGTGGGCACGCGGCGCTGCGCGGCATAATGCGCGACGAACTGCTCGACCAGCGGCGGAATATCCTCCCGGCGTTCGGTCAACGCTGGCATCGTTACTGGCACCACGTTCAGCCGATAGTAGAGGTCTTCGCGGAACCGACCCTCGGCGATCTCGGCGGTCAGGTCCCGCGCCGTCGCCGAGACGACTCGGACATCGACGCGTACCTGGCGCTGGCCGCCGACCCGCACGAAGCTCTGGTCGGTCAGCACTCGAAGAATGCGCGCCTGGGTCGCCACCGGCATGTCGGCGATTTCGTCAAGGAACAGCGTGCCGCCATGCGCCTGTTCAAGCAGCCCAGGCCGCGCGACCTGCCCGCCCTCCTCCACGCCGAACAATTCTTCCTCGACGCGCTCGGGCGTCATCCGCGCGGCGCTCACCACGACGAACGGCGCGCCGGCGCGCGTGCTCCAGCCGTGGAGCAGCCGGGCGGCCACCTCCTTGCCGGTACCGGCGCCGCCCATGATCATCACCCGGCTGCCGGTCGCCGCTACCCGTTTCAGGGTGGCGCGCACGCCGTTGATCGGCGCGGAGTTGCCCGTCAGTTCATCCTCGCGCCCGGCGGCGGCACGGAGCGAGGCGATCTCGCGCTTCAGCCGCTCGGTCTCGGTCGCACGCTCGACAAGCAGCAGCAAACGCTCGGCCTCGAACGGCTTCTCGATGAAATCGGCCGCGCCCCGCCGGATCGCCGCGACCGCGGTATCAAGGTTGCCGTGCCCTGAGATCACGATGACAGGTAGACTGGGATCGCGACGCTTGAGCTCATCGAGCAGATCGAGCCCGTCGAGCCGCGAACCCTGCAGCCACACATCGAGCAGGACGAGCGATGGGCGCCGCGCGGTGAAGGCTTCGAGCGCGGCGTCGCTGTCGGCGGCGAGGCGGGCCTCATAGCCTTCATCCTCCAGCACGCCGGCCACCAATTCGCGAATGTCGCGTTCGTCGTCGACGACCAGGATATCGAGAGTCATAGCTACTTTCGAAGGCGGGTGAGCTGTGGCGGGGTTGCCTCCTCCGCGACACAGGGTTGTTCAGGCGTGCCGCAGGCGAGGGCGGCGAGCGCGACGGTATCGAAAGCGAGCGTTACGATCGTGCCCCCCTCCGACCGATCGGCGAACGTCATCGCGCCGCCATGCTCCTCGACAATCTTCTTCACGATAGCGAGGCCAAGCCCCGTGCCGCGCGCCCGCGTCGTCATATAGGGTTCAACGATGCGATCGCGTTCGATCGGCAACCCAACGCCGCTGTCCGCGATCGTAATTGTAATCGCACCGGGAGTTTCGTCGAGCCGCATCTCGACCAGCTTCTCGCCATTATCATTTTTAGCTTCAATGGCTTCCACAGCGTTCTTGACCAGGTTTGTCAGCGCTTGACCCAGTTGGCGACGGTCGCAGCGCATTACCGGCGGCGGCTCGTCGTACTGCAGTCGGAAAGCGATGGCGCCATGCGCGACTTCATGGAGGAACATCACCTGACGCGCGATGTCCAGCAACGACTCGTCACGGAACACCGGCTTGGGCATCCGAGCAAAGGACGAGAATTCATCGACCATCCGCCGCAAATCGCCGACCTGGCGGACAATCGTCTCGGTCAGCCGGGCAAAGGTGCCGTCGTCCGCCGGCACGCTCTTGCCATAGCGCCGCTGCAGCCGTTCGGCCGCGAGCTGGATCGGGGTGAGCGGATTCTTGATCTCATGCGCGATCCGCCGCGCCACATCGGCCCAGGCGGCGCGGCGCTGGTCGAGCAATTGCTGGGTGATGTCGTCGAATGTCAGGATCGGTCCGGCATTGGCGCTTGCGACCTTTACCGCCAGCGTACGCGCCTCGCCACGGACGACGATCTGCACCACCGCCTCACGCGCGTCCCCATCAAGCAGCGCGTCGAGCTCGGGCGATAACGCCGCCAGCGGCCGTCCCACCGCGCCGCCCTGCACCGCGAGCAATGCTTCGGCCGAATCGTTGATCAACCGCACCTGGCGAGCGCGATCGATCGATATCACCCCGGCGGACACGCCGGACATCACCGCCTCGATCAGCGCGCGGCGGCTTTCGAGCTGATCATTGGCTGCAACCAGCGCCCCGGTCTGCGTCTCCAGCTGGCCGGTCATCGCATTGAACGCCCGCGCGAGCGTGCCGATCTCGTCGCGGCGGCGCGGCTGGCGCACCCGCGCCGACAAATCGCCCTCGGCAACCGCCCGCGCGGCCGCGACAAGCTCGCCCACGGGCCGCACCAGTCGATCCGCGACAGCGAGCGCCACCCAAACCGCGATACCCACGATCAGAAGCGAAATCAGCAGCAGCGCCGCGTTGAACTGCAGCTGCAGCGAGCGCGACCGGCCGATCAGCGTGCGATAGTCAGACACGACACGCTCACTGCGCCGCAACTGCGCGTTGATCTGCGGATCGAACACGCGCGCGGCATAAAGATAACTGCCCGCGCGCGCATCGAACACGGTCAGCAGGCCGATTCGGTCGCGCTCGGGGATCAGCACAGCGGGCGCTCCGGCGCGGAGTTTGGCGACTAGCGCTGGGGTGATCAAACGCTCGATATCGTTGCGCTCATAGGGATTGACCATGATCAGCCGACGCGCAGGCTGACCAGGTGCTACCTGCACAATCATGCTTTCGGAAAGCTCGCGGCGCAGCACCTGCACAGCATAACCCTCTTGGAATTCACGGCTTTCCATTGGAACGAGGCGCAAATAGCCGCGCAAATCATCGCGCATCGTTAGCGTCTCGCGGGTGTAATGATCTACTTCGGTCTGATAGACGTAGCGCGCGATCGCATAGCTGTTCTCGAGCACGCCACGTGCCCGGTCCGAGAACCAAAATTCGACGCCATATTGGAACAGCAGCGAGGCGAAGATCACGACCAGCAAGGTCGGCACCGCCGCCACCGCCGAGAACAGCGCGACGAGGCGCACATGTAGCCGCCCCTCGCCCCCGATTGGCGAGGCGGCCGCGCGCCGCATCGCGATCCGGCGTCCGAGCAGCACCAGCAATGCCATGCCCGGCAGCAGGTTGGCGACGAGCATCAGCGCGACGAGCGGCGGCGTGAGCAGAACCACCGAATTCGCGCCGCGCGAAATGATCCACCAGCTGGCAAGCGGCACCGCCAGGCCGAGCGCTAGCACGGCCATCTCTACCCAGCGGACGAACGCTTGACGCGCGGGCGCTCCCAACGGGCTAGCAGTCAGAGTCGCGGGCGCGTCCATCGTGGCACCAATACAACAGTCAAGCTGCAGCCGGTAGCCAAGAGTGACATAAAAGCCGCATAGCTCTTCTATCGCGTGCCGAGATGGCAGGAAAAAGGCCGGGTAGAGCAACGACGCCAAGGCGCCCCGCTTTCGCCTTAATGCTTGGTGAGGCTGCCGCTTGCTAGAGGGCTCCCGGCTCTCGGGGAGAGCGAACGGTGCGTGCGATTATAGCCCTGCCCCTTCTCGCACTGTTGCTGGGTGGCGCCGGCGTTCCGCGCGAGGGCGCGCTGCGCCATGGGCCAGCCGGAAGTTGGCGACCGATCCTCCAGGGTCGATTGGCCAACGGCCTTCGCTACGCGATCTTGCCACGCCCCACCAAGGAGCCCGGCATCGCCCTGCTGATGCGCGTCGAAGGCGGTTTCATCGCTGAACGACGCCCCGGTGAGCGGGGCCTCGCGCATCTGATCGAACATCTGGTATTTGACAGTCCCACGCACCGAGCGCCAGGCGAACGCGCGCATTTCGTCAAGGTCGGCCTGCCCCTTACTTTTCCCGCGCCACGCGCCGGCACGACAGATTGGCGCGAGAGCCGTTATTTTGTCAGCACCCGCACCCGCCGCGTCGCCGATATCGATCGGCTGCTCGCCCTGTTCCGGGAAGGCGCGCAAGACCTGACCTTCCGCGCAGACGCGGTCGACGCGCAGCGCGCGGATGTGATGCGCGAAATGGCGGACAAACGGCCCGGCAACATCATTTACGCACGCTATATCGCCGCCGTCGCGCCGGGCACGCCAACCGACGTGATCGACGCACAAAATTCCGACGACGTCCCAAACGCCAGCATCGCGACCATCCGCGCGCTCTACAGCCGACTCTATCGCCCCGAGCATGTGACGATCGTGATCGTGGGGAACGTCGATCCCGCGGAGATAGCCACCCTGATACGCCGCCATTTCGGTAATTGGCGCGGCACAGGGCCTGCCACGAGGCCTTGGCCAATTCCCCCGCTCCGCCCGGCCCGCATTGCCCCGCTCAGCTTCGCCGCTGAGGCACCCGGACGCCGCGGTGCCATCGTCACGGTCGCTCCGGCGCCGCCACTGCCCGCGCGGAGCGCTGCCGAACAGATCGAACGCGACCTGATCGATCGGCTGATAACCCGGATCGTCACCAGGCGGCTGACGCGTCTTCAGGGCGAAAGGCCGCCTGGCCAATTTGGCATGTTCATCGAGACGGGCGCCCACGGCCAGACCGGCGGCCGGCGGTTGGCGCTGTGGGATAACTTCGAACCCGGCCAATGGCGCATGGCGACCGCGCGGCTCGTTCAGACGGTTTGCACAATCAGCGGCAGCGGCTTCGCCTCGGACGAGATCGCTGCCGCGAAAACCGCGTTGATCGAGGAGTTGGCGAGGGCTGATGCCGATGCTCCCGCCGAGGAGAATGTCGCCATCGCGCAGCGGCTTGCGGATGCGGTTGCGAATGGCGCGCTCCTCCCCGCGCCTGGCGCCCTGCTCCGCCATGCCCGCATCTGGCTCCCTATGGTAGACACGCCGATGCTCGATCGCTGGTGGCAGGCGCAGTGGCGATCGGGCCTGCCGCATGTGCGCGTGGAAACGTCCGAGCTTCAGGAAATAGCGTCGCCGGCGACCGCGATCGGCGAGGTGATCAAGGAATGGGGCGCGCCTGGCTGCCCGCTCACCCCCGACCCGGCACCATCCCCAGATCGTTGAGCCGCTTGCGCAGCGTATTGCGGTTCAACCCCAAGGCACGCGCCGCCCGCAACTGATTGCCGCCATGGCGGGCGAGCATCGCCGCGATCAGCGGGCGTTCGACTTCGGCGATCACCCGACCGTACAGGCTGCCATCATCAAGCGCGTGCGGATTTTCGCGGGCAAGGCGCTCGACCAGCGCTTCGACGGCGACGGTGAGATCGGGCGCTTTACCATCTTGCGGCGGAGACGCGCTCGGCGCGCCCAGCAGCGCCGCCATCTCATCGCCCGAGATCACCGCATCCCGCCCCAGCGCGGCCGCGCGGCGCATCGCATTTTCCAGCTCGCGGACGTTGCCAGGCCAGTCATACGCCTCCAGCACGCCCGCCGCTTCGTCGCTAAGCGCCTTAGCCGGCAAGCCCTCCGCCGCAGCGCGATCGAGGAAATGGCGCGCGAGCAGTGGCACGTCCGTGCGGCGCTGGCGAAGGGGGGGCAGCGCGATCGGCACGACGTTCAGTCGGTAGAACAAATCCTCGCGGAACAGCCCGGCGCGCACCTGCGCCTGGAGGTCGCGATTGGTCGCCGCCACGATGCGGACATCGGCACGGATCGGGCGTGCACCGCCAACACTGGTGAACTCGCCCGATTGCAGCACGCGCAGCAGCCGGGTCTGCGCTTCCATGGGCATGTCGCCGATCTCGTCGAGAAAGAGCGTGCCGCCATGCGCCTGCTCGAACCGTCCCGCCATCCGCGCCTGCGCACCGGTAAAGGCGCCGCGTTCGTGGCCGAACAGCTCGGCCTCGATCAGCTCGCGCGGAATCGCCGCCATGTTGAGCGCGACGAATGGCCCATGCGCCCGCGCGCCCAGCTCGTGCAGCGCGCGCGCGACGAGTTCCTTGCCGGTCCCCGATTCGCCCGTCACCAGCACGGTCAGGTCGTTACCAACGACCCGCGCGATCAGCCGGTACACCTCCTGCATCGCCGGCGAGCGGCCGATCAGGGGCAGCTCGGGCTCCACCTCGGACACCGACGACGGCGCCGCCGGGCGCCGGGCCAGCGCCGCGCGCACCGCCGCGTCGAGTGTCGCCAGGTCGAACGGTTTGGGCAGATAGTCGAACGCACCGACCTCGGCTGCCTTGACGGCCGTCGACAGCGTATTGCGCGCCGACAGAATGATCACGGGCAGCTCTGGTCGTTCTTGACGGAGCGCGGCCGCGCGCTCGATCCCATCACCATCGGGGAGCACGACATCGGTGATCAGCACGTCCGGCACCGCCGCGGCGAGCGCGCGGTCGAGCTCGGCGAGGCTGGCGGCGGTGCGCACCTCGTGCCCGGCGCGGCGCAGCGCGGCAGCGACGACCGTGCGGATCGCCGCATCGTCATCCACCATCAATACCCGCGCGCTCATGCCGCCCTCGGCAGCAGCAGGCGGAATACGGTCTGACCGCCTTCGCGCGCATATTGGGCGATGCCGCCCATGTCGCGCATCAGCTTATCGACCAATGCAAGGCCCAGCCCCTGCCCTTCGGGCTTGCCGGAGACGAAGGGATCGAACAGGTGATCCGCAATGTCGGCGGGGGCGCCGGGGCCGTTATCGATCACGCTTAGCTCGATGGGTAGTGGCTGTCGTGGCCGCCCAGGTGCAACGCTCGCCGCCATGCCGTGGCGATAGGCGGTGGCGAGCGTCACCCGTCGATCGGCCTGGTCGGCGGTCGCCTCGACCGCGTTCTTGACGAGGTTCAGCACAACCTGCACCAGCGCGCCCCGGTCCGCGCGCACGGGAGGTAGCGAGGGATCGAAGCGCTCCTCCAGGCGCACCCCGCGCGCGAAACCCGCGAGCGCCACACGGCGAACATCGTCGAGCAGCGGATAGATGTTGAGCGCCTCAGGCGTGAGCGGGCGCGTGTCGGTGAAGCCCTCCATCCGGTCAATCAGCGCGGCGACGCGGTCGACCTCTCGCACGATTAGCGCGGCGAGCGCCGCCTCCTCGCCCGCGACCGCGCCCTGCAGCAACTGCGCGGCACCGCGGATGCCGGAGAGTGGGTTCTTGATTTCATGCGCGAGCATCGCCGCCGCGCCGATGGCCGCGCGCGCCCCGCCGCCCGGGGGCGTCGCGATCCGGCGCGCGGCGGTCTCGGCCAGCGTCACCAGCCGCCACCCGGGCTGATCGGGCACCGGCGTCTCGGCGAAATCGACCCGCAGTGTCCCGCCGCGCGGCGCCCGAAGTTCGGTATCGAACGCGGCAAAGCCCCGCCCCGCGCGCGGCCGGGCATAATCATCGGGCAATTGGATCACCTGCGGCAGCTCGGCCCCCAGCATCGCGCGTTCCGATTGGTTAAGCAGCCGCTCCGCGGCGGCATTGGCATAGGCGATCCGGTCATCGGGGCCGAGCAGCAGCACCGCCATGGGCATCGCGCCGATCAGCTCGGCGAAGCCCGGCGGCGCGCTCAGGCCGCCGCTTTCGTCCGCCACGGCGCATAGAATTCGGCAAGCATCGCCTGCACCCGAACCGGATCGGGCTCCGCATTCACCCGGTTGCGGAATTCAGCCGAGCCGTGCAGCCCGCGCGTGTACCAACCAATATGCTTGCGCGCGAGATTGACGCCGGTGTCCTTGCCATAAAGGCTGAGCATCGCCTGATAATGTTCTATGATCAGGCGATATTGTTCCTCGATCGAGGGATCGGGCAGGCGTCGGCCGGTGCGGAACCACTCCATCACCTGCCCGAGCAGCCAGGGCCGGCCATAGGCGCCGCGCCCAATCATCACCCCGTCCGCACCCGAAAGTTCGAGCGCGCGCTCGGCATGCTCGATCCCGCAGATATCGCCGTTGACGATCACCGGCAGCGAGACCGCCGCCTTCACGCGGGCGACGAATGCCCAATCGGCGCTGCCCTTATACATTTGGTTGCGGGTGCGGCCGTGGACGGTGATCAGTTTCACGCCCAAATCTTCGGCGATGCGCGCGAGCTCGGGAGCGTTGAGGCTCGCATGGTCCCACCCCATCCGCATCTTGAGCGTGACGGGCACTTTCACCGCCTTGACCGTCGCGTCGATCAGCGACGCGGCGTGCTGCAGGTCACGCATCAGCGCCGAGCCCGCGAAGCCGTTGACGATCTTCTTCACCGGACAGCCCATGTTGATGTCGATGATCGCCGCGCCGCGATCCTCGTTCAATTTGGCGGCCTCGGCCATTTCGTGCGGGCTGCAGCCGGCAAGCTGCATGGAGATCGGCTCCTCCGCCGCGTCCCACGCCGCCTTTTGCAGCGACTGGCGGGTCTCCCGGATCATCGCCTGGCTCGCGATCATCTCGGTGACGTTGAGCCCTGAGCCATACCGGCGGACGATGCGACGAAACGGCATGTCGGTGACGCCGGTCATCGGCGCCAGAATTACCGGCGTTTCGATCCGCACCGGACCGATCTGGATGGGGGCGAGCTTGGTCATCATCTGCCTAAAAAGTGGGCAGCATCTAGAGGGGGTGGGGCGGGAGCGCAAGAGAGAGCACGGGCAATGTTCTTTGTTCGCGCAGACACACAGCGGGCGCAGCGATACGTGTTTGAATTACCCTTGTCGCCCCCGCGAAAGCCGGGGCTCTGCTTTTTTCGGTCCCACGTGGACGGCCTCGTGCCTAGCCCAAAAAGTTGCACGACAACCCCTTTCCTTCCCGCGCGAAGGCAGGCGACTAGTTGCGCCGCCGCCGATATCTATCCGCAGCAAATAGGCGCCCCAGCGAATCTGGACCCCGGCCCGCGCCGGGACAGGGTTGGATGAAGGCCGGAAAAGGATTGGAGGAAAGGAGCAAGCTTGCGACCACTGGCGAACGCCAAAACCATCGGCTAGGCGCCCGCCCATGAGCAAGACCATCGCGCTGATCGTCGCCGCGGGAAGCGGCACGCGGATCGGCGGTATCATCCCCAAGCAGTTCGCCCTCCTTGCCGGCAAGCCTATGCTCGCGCACAGCCTTGCGGCGCTGCGCGCGCATCCGGAGATCAATGAGGTCGTCGTCGTCATCGGCGCCGGGCAGGAAGCGCTGCTCGCGGCTGCGGTAGGCGAGGTTCGCCATGTCACCGGCGGCGCCACCCGCCGCGAGTCGGCGCGCAACGGACTGGAGGCGATCGTCGGAGAGGCGCCGGCGCGCGTCCTAATCCACGACGCCGCCCGCCCCTTCCTGCCGCACGCCGTAATCGACCGGCTGCTCGCCGCGCTTGAAAGTATGCCCGGTGCGATCCCCGCCCTGCCCGTCGCCGACACGCTCGCGCGCGGCGGAGGCGAACTCGGCGACATCGTGCCGCGCGACGGCCTGTGGCGGGTGCAGACGCCGCAGGCGTTCCGCTATGACGCCATCCTCGACGCGCACCGCCGCTGGCCGGCCGATGACGAAGCAACCGATGACGCACAGATGCTTCGCCGTTTCGGCGGCGCCGTGACGCTGGTAGAAGGCGATATCATGCTCGACAAAGTGACCTACCCCGCCGACATCGCCGCCGCCGAGGCGCGCCAGGCCGCAACGCTGATCAGCCGCAGCGCGACCGGCTTCGACGTCCACCGGCTGGAGGCGGGCGAGGAGCTTTGGCTCGGTGGCGTGCTGATCCCGCACGACAAGGGCCTGTCGGGCCACAGCGACGCCGATGTCGCGCTCCACGCGCTCACCGACGCGCTGCTCGGCTGCACCGGCGAGGGCGATATCGGCACCCACTTCCCGCCGAGCGATCCGCAATGGAAGGGCGCGGCCTCTTACAAATTCCTCCAGCACGCCGCGCGCATCATCGCCGAGAAGGGCGGCTTGATCGATTTCGTCGACCTGACGATCATCTGCGAGGCACCGAAGATCGGCCCCCACCGCGCCGCGATCCGCGCGCGGATCGCCGAGCTGCTGAACCTCGCGCCCGAACAAGTGAGCATCAAGGCAACCACCACCGAGCGGCTGGGGTTTACCGGACGCGGCGAGGGCATCGCGACGCAAGCCTGCGCCACGGTGCGTCTGCCGCTCGCCGCAAAGGGTGCCGCATGAAGAAGCTGATCGCCGCCGCCTTGCTCTGCATGGGATCGGGCGCGAACGCCGCGCAGACGATCACGATGCAGCTCCCTTGCGTCTCGGCACCCGAGGCGGAGGCGTTGATCACCTCGATCCTGCCCGAGACGATTGAGCAACTGGGCACCAGCTGCGCCGGTCAGTTGCCGCCCGGCGCCCTGCTGCGCCAGCCGCCCACGGCGCTGATCGCGCGCTATCGTGCCGATGCTGACGCCGCTTGGCCCGGTGCGCAAAAAGCGGTGCAACGGCTGGCGGGCGATAACATCGGCGGCCTGCTTTCGGGCAGCCTCGCGCGGCCGCTCATCGCCTCCTTGCTCGCGCCCGCCATCACCCGCGCGGTGCAGCCGGCGGACTGCCCGGCCTACGACCGAATCGTGACGCTCGCCCAGCCGCTGCCGCCGCGCAATCTCGCCGGGCTGCTCGTCGCCGCCTGGGAACTCGCCGACGCGCGCAAGAAGCCCGACACGACCGCGCCGGTGCGCGGCGGCCTGTCGATCTGCAAGCCATGACCGACACCATCCTGCTCCCCGAACTGGTCGACGCCGCGCGCCGCGTGCTTCACGCCAACCGAGCCGCAGGCCGCAAGGTCGCGGTGGCGGAAAGCTGCACCGGCGGGCTCGTTGCCGCCGCGCTCACGGAATTGGGCGGAGCGTCGGACGTGTTCCACGCGGGCTTCGTCACCTATTCCAACGAAGCCAAGATGCGGACCTTAGGCGTCTCCGCCGACATCATCGAAACCTTCGGCGCGGTGTCGGTGGCGACCGCCTGGGCAATGGCACAGGGCGTGCTGGAGGTGAGCGACGCCGATGTCGCGGTGGCCATTACCGGCGTCGCCGGGCCGGGCGGCGGATCGGTCAAGAAGCCTGTGGGCACGGTCGTGTTCGCACGCGCGATCCGCGGCGAAGATCCTGCGCAGGTCGTGGCCGACAAGCGCCACTTTGGCGATCTGGGGCGCGGCGGGGTGCGGCTTCAGGCGGCGCTATGCGCGCTAGAACTGTTGCTGCCCGGCGCGACCTTGGGCGCGCCGTAAAGCGTCGCCGCGCGTGCCTCGAAGGCCCCGATCATCTTCTTCAGCGCCCGATCGAAAACCTGGCCCGCGATCATCTCGAACACCCGGTTCTTGAAGGCGAAATCCACCGAGAAATCGACCAGGCACCCGCCTTGACCGTCGTCGCGGAAACCCCAGTCGTTGTTGAGATATTTCAGCGGGCCGTCGAGATAATCGACATGGATCTTGCTCGGCGCTTGCTTGGTGACGCGCGAGGTGAAGGTTTCGCGCAGCCCTTTGAAGCCCACCACCATGTCCGCGACCATCAGCGTCGGGTTGTCCGATCGCACCCGAATGGCGGAGACCCAGGGTAGGAAGTCGGGATAGCGCGCAACATCGGCAACCATCGCATACATTTGTTCGGGCGCGTAGGGGAGCGCGCGCGTCTCGCTATGCTTGGGCATCGGCTCAGGCCGGACGCCCGGCGGCAAGCTGCATTTCGCGTGCCGCGCGCAGCTTCGCGAAATCGTCCCCGGCGTGATAGCTGGAACGGGTGAGCGGCGAGCTCGCGACGAGCAAGAACCCCTTCGCGCGAGCGATCTGCGCATAGGCGCCGAACGCCTGCGGCGTGACGAACTCGGCGACCTTCGCATGGCGCGGGGTCGGCTGGAGATATTGCCCCATCGTCAGGAAATCGATGTCGGCGGAGCGCATATCGTCCATCACCTGATGGACCTCCAGCCGCTCCTCGCCCAACCCGAGCATAATCCCCGATTTGGTGAAGATCGAGGGATCAAGCCGCTTCACGCTCTCCAGCAGGCGCAGCGAGGCATAATAGCGGGCGCCGGGGCGAATTGTCGGGTAGAGCCGCGGAACGGTTTCGAGGTTGTGATTGTAAACATCGGGCCGCGCAGCGACGATCGCCTCGACCGCCGCCTCATGTTTGTTGCGGAAATCAGGCGTAAGAATTTCGATCGTGGTGGCAGGCGTGGTGCGGCGCAGCGCTTCGATCACCTTGACGAACTGCTTCGCCCCGCCATCGGGTAGATCGTCGCGATCGACCGAGGTGATGACGATATGTTCAAGGCCCAGCTCGGCGGCGGCATCGGCGACGTGCTGCGGTTCGAAGGGATCGACCGCGCGCGGCATCCCGGTCTTCACATTGCAGAAGGCGCAGGCGCGGGTGCAGGTGTCGCCCAGGATCATCACCGTCGCGTGCTTCTTGGTCCAGCATTCGCCGATGTTCGGACAGGCGGCCTCCTCGCAAACGGTGGCGAGGTTAAGGCGGCGCATCAGCGCCTTGGTTTCGGCGAAGCCGGTGCTGGTCGGCGCCTTCACCCGGATCCAATCGGGCTTGCGCGTCCGCGGCCGGGCGAGCGGAGCAATCTCGGTCATAGCCCGCGAGATAGCGACCGCTCCGCCACCGCACAACCTTCCGTCGCCGGCCGCGCTTGCCCGCGCCGCGCCCCTCCCCTAGGCGATCCATGATGAGCGCGTTCGACGATCTGATGGCGGGCTATCGCCGCTTCCGTAAAGCCGGCTGGGCCGGCCAACGCAGCCGCTGGGCGGAACTTTCGCAAGGCCAAGCCCCCAAGGTGATGGTGATTGCCTGCTCCGACAGTCGGGTCGACCCCGCACAGATTTTCGATGTCTCGCCGGGCGAGATTTTCGTCGTGCGCAACGTCGCCAATTTGGTGCCGCCGTTCGAGCCGGACACTGCTCGCCACGGCGTTTCCGCCGCGCTGGAATTCGCGGTAACGCAGCTCGAAGTCGCCGAGATCGTGGTGATGGGGCATGGCGCGTGCGGCGGCGTCGCGGCGGCGCTTACCCGCCGGTTCGAAGGCGCAGCGCCGGGCGCGGGCGGCTTCATCGCGCATTGGATCGACCTGCTCGACGACGCCCGCGATCGGGTGATCGCCAAGCATGGCACCGGACCGGAAGCGGTACGCGCGCTGGAGCTGGAGGCGGTTCGCGTCAGCCTCGCCAACCTGCGCACCTTCCCGCCGATCGCTACTCGCGAGACGGCGGGGAAGCTCACCTTGCGCGGCGCCTATTTCGCGATCGCCGACGGCGTTCTGCACGTGCTGGGGGCGGATGGGCGGTTCGTGGCGGGTTAGGCTTTCGGCGGCGCCAAGCACCTGAAGCCCTCTCCCCTGAAGGTGAGAGGGCTACGATTAACCGGCCACGTCCTCGGCGTCTCCGCGTGAACCAAAACCTTGCGCCGTCTCCCGCCCCGGTCTAGCCAGCCGCTTTAATGCCAGCATCCGATCACCGCCCCGCGACTCTCCTACCCGGTCGCGCCGTTTTCCCGCACCCGCATCTGACCGGGATCGCCGGGCTACAGCCGCACGAGATCATGTTCCTGCTCGACGAGGCCGAGCAGTGGATCGACGCCAACCGCGCGCGCCGCAAGAGCGACAAACTGGCCGGGCTCACCGTGATCAATGCCTTTTTCGAGAACAGCACCCGCACGCTGCTGTCGTTCGAGATCGCCGGCAAGCGGCTTGGCGCCGATGTCGTCAACATGCACGCGGCGCAATCGAGCGTGAAGAAGGGCGAGACGCTGCTCGACACCGCGATGACGCTGAACGCGATGCGGGCGGACGCGATCGTCATTCGCCACCAAAGCTCGGGCGCGGTGCAGCTGATCGCGGACAAGGTCGATTGCCCGGTGCTCAACGCGGGCGATGGGCGGCATGAGCACCCGACCCAGGCGCTGCTTGACGCGCTCACCATCCGGCGGCGGCGTGGCGACATCGCCGGGCAACGGGTGGTGATCTGCGGCGACTTGCTCCACAGCCGGGTCGCACGCTCGAACATTCTGGCGCTCACCGCGCTCGCCGCCGAGGTGCGCGTCGTCGCGCCCTCCACATTGATGCCGGCGGCGATCGAGGCAATGCACGTGACCCCCTTTACCGACTTCGACGCGGCGCTGGAGGGCGCTGACGTCGTGATGATGCTGCGGCTGCAGAATGAACGGATGGACGGCGCCTTCATCCCTTCCACTCGCGAATTCCATGCCCGCTACGGCCTCACCCCCGAACGCCTCGCGCTCGCGAAACCCGACGCGCTGGTGATGCACCCGGGGCCGATGAACCGCGGGGTGGAGATCACCTCCTCGGTCGCCGATCATGAACGTTCGGCGATCACCGAGCAGGTGGAAATGGGGGTCGCCGTGCGCATGGCCTGTCTCGATGTGCTGACGCGACAGGCGCGCGCCGTGGAGGGCTGGGCATGATCGCCTTCACCAACGCTCGCTTGGTGACGCCTGAGGGAGAGCGGCCCGGCGCGCTGCTGATCGAGGGGGACCGGATCGCCGCGCTCGGCACCGTCGCGCTGCCCGAGGGGGCGGAGGTGATCGATCTGGGCGGGCAACTGCTTGCACCCGCGATTGTCGATCTGGGGGTATTCGCGGTGGATGTGGCCGCGTGCCATGCCGGTGGCATCGCCCGGATTGCGCTGATGCCCGATCAGTCGCCGGTGCTCGACGATCCGGGCGTGGTGCAGCGCGCGGCGCTGATCGGGCGGCCCAAATTGTGGATTCACCCGATCGCCGCGGCGACGCGCGGGCTCGCCGGGCGCGAGCTGGCCGAAATGGCGATCTGCGCGGAAGCCGGCGCCAAGGCGGTTGGCACCGGGCGCGGCTGGATCGCGGATGCTGGCGCGATGCGCAAGGTGCTCGGCTATGCGCGCGACCTTGGGCTCACGGTGATCGCCCACGCCGAAGACGGGGGCCTCGCCGCTGGTGCGCTCGCCACCGAGGGCGAAACCGCGACCCGGCTCGGCATCCCCGCCGCGCCCGCCATCGCCGAAGCCTTGGCGGTCGCGCGCGATGTGATGCTGGCGGAGGAAACCGGCGCGCGGCTGCACTTCCGCCAGCTGACCACGGCGGCCGCGTTCGATCTGGTGCGCGCGGCAAAGCGCCGCGGCGTCGCGGTGACGTGCGGGATCACGCCCGCGCATCTGCTGCTGTCAGACATCGCGATGGCCGATTTCCGGACCTTCGCGCACCTCTCCCCGCCGCTTCGCGCCGAGGCCGACCGTCAGGCGGCGCTCGCGGCATTGGCGGATGGGACGATCGATGTGCTCTGCTCGGGCCACGATCCGCGCGGGCCGGAGGAGAAGCGGCTGCCTTTCGCCGATTCGAGCCCGGGCGCGGCGGGGGCGGAGACGTTGCTGGCGCTCGCGCTCGGCTTGGTGCGTGATGATGTGATCACGCTGCCCCGCTTGTTCAACCTGCTCAGCGCCAATCCAGCGCTGTTGCTGGGAGTGGACGCCGGCGTGCTCGCACCCGGTATGCCCGCCGATCTTGTCGCAATCGATCCCGAAACGCCCTGGCGGATCAGCGCCGATCAATATCTCGGCAAGGCGGGAAACACACCGTTCGATGGGCTTCCCGTGCAGGGAAAAGTAACGGGGCTGTGGAAGGGGGGAACGCGGCTGCTATAGGGCCAGCCAGGCTCAGCGCGAGGCTAGTTCTCGCCCCGGCTTGACCCAGCTCGCCAGCTGGTCGCCCGCGCCCAGGCGTACGAAGCAGCTGCCGCCCTTGGCACGATAGGCGGTGCACAGCGCGACCGCTTCGCTCCGAGCAAACCCGCCGAGCGACAGGCGGTAGAAGCTGCCACCGGCCGTCTTCACCGCCATGCCCGAAGGCGTATGGCCGCTGAAACCGGCGAAGCGGCGCGTCGCTCGCAGCCAGCCGTCGCGGGCGACGGCCGCATTCTCGTAAGCGCCGAGCTGGAGGTAGAAATTCCCCGAAGCTGGCGCCTTGGCCGGCGCCGGTTCGGCCTTGGTAGCGACCACCGCCACCACCGGCTTGCTCGCCACGGGCGTTGCGATCCCCTTGGCGGCGACCGCCTTGGCGCGCTTGCCGACGGGGAGCGGCTGGACGACCTCCTGGCGCGGCGCGAACACGATCGCCGGGCGCGCATCGGCCTGGGCGACGACCGGCGCCGCGGCGGGCGCGACTTCGGCCACGGTAACCGGCGCAGCTTCGGCGGCCGCGACGACGGGCGGCGTTGGTTCGGCCGTGGGGGTTTCAACGGTGGCAACCGCCGGCACATCGGCCTTGGGCGCGAGCGCCAGCGCGACCGGCATCCCGGCATCGACCACGGGCACTACTCCGAGCAGGCTTGCGACCTGATCGGCGGCGCCCTGGGGCCGGGCAAACTGCGCCCACTGCGCGATCCGCGCATCAAGATCCTGCGGCGCGACATCGAGCGAGGCGACCGCGCGTGCCTGCGGCCAATTGCCGGCAAGCGCCAGCGCCAGCGCGAGATTCTGACGGGTCTTGGCGTCTGCCCCCGGCGCACGTGCCGCCGTCGAAAGCAGCTCGACCGCGCTCACCGGATCGCCCGCAAGCGCGATCGCGAGGCCGCGATCGGCAGCCGGGATCAGCGCCTCATGCGCCGCCAGCGTCTCGCGCGCGCCGCTCCAGTCGCCCGCCGCGATCTGCGCGAGCGAAAGCGCCAGCGCCGAGCGCGCGTCGTTGGGGGCGAGCGTCAGCGCATCGCGGAGCGCGTCACGCGCCGACACGAAGCGACCCGCCATCAGATAAGCCTGCCCGAGCAGCGCGCGATAGCCTGCATCCTGAGGCGCCGCCTTCACCGCTTGCTCGGCGAATTCCGCCGCGCGGGCATCCCGCTTGGCGAGCGCCTGCCGGGCCTTGGTCGCATAGCTCGCGGCGGTCTTCGCCGCCTGGGTTTCGGTTGGCGCACCGGCATAGGCGGTGCCCTTGATCGTCACCACCGCGCCCGCGCCCATCAGCAATGCCGATGCGCTAAGCATCAAATAAACCCGGCCGTTCATGCCGCATCCCCCTGTACGTCGTCCGGTTGTTCGATCTGCCGCGCCATCGCCTCGACTTCGGGCATGGTGCTGAGAAACTGGTCGAGCGCCTCGGTCACCAGCCGCTGCGACGAATGGCGCTTGAG
This sequence comes from Sphingomonas sp., assembly GCF_019746665.1. Classification (GTDB taxonomy): domain Bacteria; phylum Pseudomonadota; class Alphaproteobacteria; order Sphingomonadales; family Sphingomonadaceae; genus Sphingomonas. The sequence goes on from NZ_JAIERS010000004.1 coordinate 28,073, forward strand.
CGCGCTCGCCAGCCGCAGCCGCAGATGGCGCGCCGGATCGAGCCGCAACGTGAACGCCGCCTTGGTCTTCGCCGTACCCGCCACGACGGGGTTGGCCTCCGTCTCGGCGGCGACAGGCTCCGGCGTGGCCGGCATTTCGACCTCGGCCTGCAACCGGGCGCGCTGGCGCAGCACCGGCGGCGTCTCGACGGGCGGGGCCATTTCGGCGACCGGCGCGGTGAGCGGAACCACGGGCGCAGGCGCCGTGGGATCACCCATGTCGTTCCAGCCGAGATCCTCCAGGCTCGTGCCACCGGTGCCGAAGGCGAGACTTTGCGGGCGCATCGCCGGGCGCGCATGGCCCTTGCGCGCGAGTAGCCCCGAAGAGAGCGAGGCGAAGGGCTTGGGGGTGCTCATCATCTCAGCTCACCACCCGGCGGCCGAAACCGCCTGCCTGACGATTGGGCACGAAGCCCCCCGGCGCGCTGGGCGCACTGAACACGGTGCGGCGGAAATTCTTCTCCAGCCGATCGGAGATATAGGTCCACAGCGCGGTGACCTCGGCGGCGGATTTGCCGTTGGGGTCGACCTCCATGACCGTCCGCCCGTCGATCATCGACGCGGCGAAATCGGTGCGGTGGTGGATGGTGACGGGCGCGACAGTGCCGTGCTGCGACAGCGCGACAGCCGCTTCCGAGGTGATCTTGGCCTTGGGAGTCGCGGCGTTCACCACGAAGATCAGCGGCTTGCCGGCGCGGTCGCACAGATCGACCGTGGCGCCCACCGCGCGCAGATCGTGCGGGCTGGGGCGGGTCGGGATCACGATCAGCTCGGCGACGGCGATAACGCTCTGGATCGCCATGGTAATCGCGGGCGGCGTGTCGATCACCGCCAACCGGAAGCCCTGCTGGCGCAAAATCTCCAGATCGGCGGCGAGCCGCGCGACGGTGGTTTGGGCGAAGGCCGGATAATCGCCGTCGCGCTCGTTCCACCAATCGGAGAGCGATCCTTGCGGGTCGATATCGATCAGCACTACGGGCCCTGCGCCCGCGAGCTGCGCTTGCACCGCGAGATGGCCGGACAAGGTCGTCTTGCCCGATCCGCCTTTCTGCGATGCCATTGCCAAAACGCGCATCATGCCCCCTGGGTGGATTTCCGATTGGGGTGATCGCATGGCGAGTGATAAGAACTGGTAAACGCAGCGGAACGATCCTGCGCTGCGTTAACCATCAAGTGAACGGCGGGGCCGATAGTTAAGGGCGGAGGACAGCGGGTGAAGCTAGGATTTGGGGCGGCGGTGGTGGCGCTGGCGGGGCTGCTGGCGGCGGGCGGCGCGATGGCGCAGAGCAAGCAAAGCGTGAAGGACGGGGTCGATGCCTATCAACGCGGCGAATTCCGTCGCGCGGTCGACATCTGGCGCCCCTTCGCGATCAAGGGTGATGCCGATGCCCAGTTCAACCTGGGCCAAGCCTATAATTTCGGGCGCGGCGTGCCGGTCGATCTGGGGCTCGCCGAGCAATGGTATGGGCGCGCCGCCGCGCAGGGGCATGAAGCGGCGACGCTGAACTACGGGTTGATCCTGCTACGCAACGGCAAGCGCGACGAGGCGGTGCCGTGGCTGGAAAAGGCGGCGAGCCGTGGCCAACCGATCGCGCAACTTCAACTCGGCACGATGCTGTTCAATGGCGATTCGGTGCCGAAGGACTGGGTGCGTGCCTATGCGCTCGTCACCCGCGCCGAGGCGGCCAAGGCGCCCAAGGCGAGCGAAACGCGGGCGCAGATGGATCAGTATATCCCGGCCGATGTCCGTCAGCGCGGACTGGCGCTCGCCAAGCAATATGAAACCCAAGCGGGCACCCCCGCGCTTGCCGCCGCGCCCGTCGAAGCCGCGCCGGGCGACACGGCGCCGACGATCCAGGCGACCGACCTCCCGCCGTCACGCCCAGCCCTTGCCGCGACGCCGGCAGCCCCGCCCGCGCACGCCAAACCCGCGCCGCGCCAAGCCGCGGCAGCACCGGGCGGCGCCTGGCGCGTCCAATTCGGGGCGTTTCAGGACGAGGGCAACGCCAGGCGGCTCTGGCAAAGCCTCCAGCCGCGCGTCGGCGGCCTCGCGGGCTTGCAGCCGTTCCTGGTTAAGGCCGGGGGCTTCACCCGGCTCCAGGCCGGGCCGCTCGCAAGCCCCGCCGCCGCGCAACGCCTTTGCGCCGAGGTGCGGGGCAAGCAGCCCGGCCAGGCCTGCGTGCCGCTAAAGCCCTAAACGGTCCAATCGCGCCGGGCGATGCCCTGGGCGTAGAGCAACGCCGTCAGGTCGCCTCGCTCCACGCGCATATCGGCCTCCGCCGCGACTTTGGGCTTGGCGCGATAGGCGACGCCGAGCCCGGCCGCGCGCAGCATTGGCAGGTCATTCGCGCCATCACCAACCGCCAGCGTCTCGGCGAGCGGCAGGCCGAGCGCCGCGGCGGCGGCGCGAAGTTCCCGTTCCTTGGTAGCGGCATCGACGATCGGCGGCATCACCCGACCCGTCAGCCGCCCGTCCGCCACGTCCAGGCGATTGGCGACGATGCGTGAAAAACCGATCTTGGCGCCGACCGGCTCGGCAAAGGCGGTGAACCCGCCCGAGACCAGCACCGCCTCCGCCCCCCTCGCCCGCATCGTTCGCACCAGCGTACGCGCGCCGGGGCTCAGCCGCACGCGCTCGGCCAGGCACCGCGCGATCACCGCCTGATCAAGCCCCGCGAGCAACGTCACCCGCGCCGCGAGCGCGCCCGCGAAATCGAGCTCGCCGCGCATCGCCGCTTCGGTGACCGCCGCGACCTGGGGCTTGATCCCGGCATAATCGGCCAGCTCGTCGATGCATTCGACCGTGATCATCGTCGAATCCATGTCGGCGACGAGCAACCGCTTCTCGCGCCCCGCCGCCGGCTGGACGACCCAATCGAACGGCGCGCCGCCCAGTGCTGCTTTCGCCGCTTCGGGGTGGCGCGCGAAGGGCAGATCGGCGGCGGCGCCCCGGTCGAGCCAAGCAGGCGCATCGGGCAAGCACCCCGCCGCCGCCAGCGCGTCCTGCGCGGCGGCCACCTGCCCTTCGCCAATACCTTCAGCTATGAGCGTCGCGATGAACATGCTTCCTCCGCTCGCGCTCATCGCAGGGCCTACCGCGAGCGGCAAGTCCGCGCTGGCGATGGCACTGGCCGAAACCACTGGCGGGACGATCATCAACGCCGATTCGGCGCAGGTTTATGCCGAGCTGCGCCTGCTCACCGCGCGCCCCAGCCCGGCAGAGGAAGCGCGGGCACCGCATCACTTGTTCGGTCATGTCGCCGGAGGTGACGACTATTCCGCCGCGCGCTGGGCGGCGGAGGCGCGCGCGGTGATCGCCGAAGCACATCGGGAAGGTCGGTTGCCGATCCTCGTCGGCGGCACCGGGCTTTACCTGCGCACGTTGCTCGACGGGATCGCGCCGGTGCCCGCGATCGACCCGGCGATCCGCGGCGAGATCCGCGCGCTGCCCGTCGCCGAGGCGCACCGCGCGCTCGCCCTGCTCGATCCGGCGGCGGCTGCGAAACTCAACCCCGCCGACACCACCCGCGTCGCCCGCGCGCTCGAAGTGGTGCGATCGACCGGGCGGCCGCTCGCCGAGTGGCAGCGCGCGCGCGCGGGCGGCATCGGCGACGCGGTGAGCCTCCACGCGCTGGTGCTGCTCCCGCCGCGCGACTGGCTCTCCGAACGCATCGACGCCCGGCTCGAGGCGATGGTCGCGGCGGGCGCGGGCGAGGAAGTGCGCGCCCTGCTCGCTCGCCACGATATCCCCTCCAACGCACCCGTGCGCCGGGCGATCGGCGTCGCCGAACTCGCTGGCTGGATCGAGGGACGTTGGTCGCGCGGCGAGGCGATCGCACGGGCGCAGCTCGCCACCCGGCAATATGCCAAGCGCCAATACACCTGGTTCCGCAACCAGCCCCCGCCAGCATGGCACCGCTGCGAGACGACCGAAACCGCCGCGCGGCTCGCGATGCTAAAGTCGTTCTCAGCTTCGCTGAATCGGCGCCAGCCCACGCCTCCACCCGGCCTCCCAACAGCGTAATCCATGGGAGGTCGGGTGGAGGCGTGGGCTGGCGCCGCTCCTGTTTCAGCTCTGCCGAAGCAGACGCTAGAGCGGTTTTCGATCCGATAAAATCGGATCGCCGCTCCAGGCCTTTGTTTATCCGCGATTTCCGAGCCGGCAGGTGATTCCACCTGCCTGGAAATCGCTTTAGCCCTCAAACGTCCGCGCTGAACGGGGTGAAGTTGGTGCCCTCGTCATACACGTCCACGCCCTCGGCGCGTTTCAGGAAGCCGACCACGGCATAGGTGACGGGCGTCAGCACCACTTCCCAGCCCACTTTCAGCAGGAACTGGCTGAGCATCACCGCGAGCAGCGCCTGCACCGGCCAATCGGGCAGGCCGTAGAATGCGAGCGGGTAGAAGACGAGGCTGTCCGCCCCCTCGCCCACGATCGTCGAGCCGATCGTGCGGGTCCACAGCATCTTGCCGTTCGTCCAAATCTTCATCTTGGCGAGCACGACCGAGTTCAGAATGTCGCCAACCCAGAAGGCGCAGAGCGAGGCGAAGGCGATCCGTCCGCCGATCCCGACGCTGACATAGGGAAATTGTTCGACGCGGTGCGGCGGCAAGCCGAAAACATATTCGTAAGCCGCTTGCCCACCCCAATCCTTGGCCGGCGGCAGCGCGACCGTGACCCACTCCATCAGCACCAGGAAGACGAGCGCCGCGAAACCCGCCCAGATCACGCGCCGCGCCCGGGCATAACCGTAAACCTCGGTCAGCACGTCATCCAGCAGATAGGAAAGCGGGAAGAACAGGATGCCGGCCCCGAACGGCCACAGCCCGACGAACGGCAACTCCACCGCCGCGCGCTTGCCCGCGCCAACGACGTTCGACAGCACCAGGATGACGACGAACGCCGCCATCACGAAATCATAGTAACGGAAATGCGCGCCATGAACGTCGCGCGCGATCACCTTCTTAAGCAAAGCGATTCCCCCGCTTGGGCTCTGCCGTCTTATCGCTGTTTCGCGGCCGCGCAATCCGCGCTATCGCACGCGCGGGCGCCCGTAGCTCAGCTGGATAGAGCACGAGCCTTCTAAGCTTGGGGTCGCAGGTTCGAACCCTGCCGGGCGCGCCAATCTAATGCTCGAGGATGGCGCTACCCGCGCGCGGCCGCCGCCATCTCGCGGTTGCGGGCCTCGGAAGCGCGCAGCGTCACGACCAAAAGTTCAACCAACGCCTGGTCATCATCCAGCACATCCAGCCCCTTGCGGGTCGAGCCGCCGGGGCTGGCGACCTGATCGGCGAGCGCGCCGGGCGATACCGGGGCAGCCGCCGCCAGCGCCGCCGCGCCCTCGACCGTCGCCAGGGCGAGCCGCGACGCTTGTCCGGCCGGTAGCCCGAGCCGGGTGCCGGCGACGGAAAGCGCATCGATGAAGCGATAGAGAAAGGCCGGCCCGGAGCCGGCGAGCGCGGTCACCAGATCGAACCGTTCGACCCATTCGACCAGCCCGAGAGGCCGCATCAATGCCTCGACCGCCCCGCGCGCCGCGTCCGACACCGCGCCGTCGAGCGCGACCACGCCCTTGCCCAGCGCCACGGGCAGATTGGGCATTGCCCGCACCACCGCCCCGGCCGCGAAGCGCGCCGCGACCGCATCGGTCTCGACCCCCGCCAGGATCGAGATCAGCAGCGGCACGCCCGTCAGCCTCGCGGCATGGGCCTCCGCCGCCGCATCCAGCTGCTGCGGCTTTATTCCCAGCAGCACCGCGTCGGGCGGCGGCCCTTCCGGCAGCGCGCGTCCCTGCGCCACGCCCTCGGGCAGCGCGCGATCACCACGGTTGGCGACGAATACATCGCCCGGCGCGAGCGCGCCGCTCTCGATCCAGCGCCGCAGCATCGCCCCGGCCATCGTGCCGCACCCGACGAGCCAGAGGCGGCGGATCACGCCTCGCCCTGGGTCTCGGTGAGCGAGGCATCGAGCGCCTCGCGCGGGGTCTTGCCGCCCCACAGCACGAACTGGAACACGGGGTAGAAGCGCTCGCACTCGTCGATCGCCGATTCGACGATCATCTCGGCCTGTTCGAGCGCCAGCGTGCCGCCCTCGCTCGGATCGAGCATCGCCGCGTGGCGATAGAGCAGGATGCCGCTCGACGACCACAGCTCGAAATGGCCGAGCCATAGCTGCTCGTTCACCAGCCCGATCGCCTCATAGACACTGGCGCGGCGTTCCTCGGTCACGCGGATGTCGGGGAAGGCGAGGAACTGGAGCACGCCATCATCCTCGCGCCACAGCGCGCGCAGCTCATACTCGGTCCAGCTGCCCTTTACCTGCGCGACGATCTCATCGTCGGTGCGCTCATGGTTCCAGCCATGCGCCGCGTAGTAATTTTCGAGCATGTCGATCGGGGCGGCATCCTCGCGCTCGTCATCCTGTTCGTGGAGCATGGTCAATTCCCCTCGGCGAGCGTGGCGCCGGACATGGCGTGCCAAGCAACGCGCGAACCGGCAAGAGCGGGTCCGCGGTGCGGCGCACAAAATTGTGGACAAGCCTCAGGCGTCGCTGTTGCCCTGCGCTCTTTCCAGCGCGTCGAGCCGGGCGCGCAACGTCTCGGCCTCGTCGCGCGCAGCGGCCGCCATCGCCTTCACCGCCTCGAACTCGTCGCGCGAGACGAAATCGAGCCCGCCCAGCCACTCCTTGGTACGCGCGCGAAACCCCGCCTCGGCCTCGCGGCCCATGCCGGCCAGGGTGCCGGCGGCGCCGTTCACCAGCTTGGCAAGATCATCGAACAGGCGGTTTTCGCTTTGCATGGGCAGGTCCTTCACAGCCCTATCTGGGCACTCGATCCGGGCGCGACAAGCGCCTCGGCATTGGGATTGAGCCGATCGATCTTGTAGGTCAACAGCCCCGCGAAGCCGATCCAGGCGAGATAGGGCAGCATCAGCAGCGCGGCCGTGGCGCGGATGCGCGCGAAGACGATCGTGGCGGCAAGCGCCAGCACGAACATCACGCCGATCGTCACCAGCGACCAGAACACCAGATGCGCGCCGAAAAAGATCGGCGACCAGGCGAGATTCACGGCGAGTTGCGCCGCGAACAGGCCGATCGCCAGCCCGCGCGCCCGCGCGCCTCGCGCGTTGACGATCACCGCGATCGCGAGCCCCATCAGGATGTAAAGCGTCGTCCAGGCGACCGGGAACACCCAGTTGGGCGGCGTTTCCGCGGGCTTGACCAGCGCCTGATACCAGGCGTTCTCGCCGCCCGTCGGCACCAGGCGTGCGGCAGTGAACCCCAGCAACAGCACCAGCGGCACCGTGACCAGCGCCACCCGCATGAATTCCAACCACAATTGCCGCTTGGAGGCGACTTCGCGCACCGGCTGCTCCCGCTTCAGACCGCCGGGCTCCTAGTCTAATTGCCGGGGATCGTGAAGGCACCTTGATGGTTTACCGCCGCACCGCCGCGAGCAGGAACTCGACATTACCCTCGGGGCCGGTGATCGGGCTGGGGGTGATCCCCTCCACCAACCAGCCCTGCGCCGTGAACCACGCGGCCGCCTCGGCGCAGACCCGGGCATGAACGGCGGAATCGCGGACCACCCCGCCCTTCCCCACTTCCGCGCGGCCCGCCTCGAACTGCGGCTTCACCAGCACGAGCGCGCGCGCCGCCGGCTTGGCGAAGGCGATCGGGCGTTCAAGCACCTTGGCGAGGGCGATGAAACTCGCATCGCACACGATCAGGTCCACGGGCTCAGGGATATGCGCCTCGCTCAGCAGCCGGGCGCTGGTCTGTTCATGGACAATCACGCGCGCATCCTGGCGCAGTTTCCAAGCGAGCTGGTTGGTGCCGCTGTCGACCGCATAGACCCTGGCGGCGCCGCGGGTGAGCAACACATCGGTGAAGCCCCCGGTCGAGCTGCCGACGTCGATCGCGACCGCACTTGTCACGTCCCAGCCAAAATGATCGAGGCCATGCGCGAGCTTGATCCCGCCGCGTGATACCCAGGGATGATCGCGCCCGCGCACATCGAGAGGCGCGTCCTCGGCGAGTTGCACGCCCGGCTTGTCGAGCTTGCGTTCGGCGGAGAACACCAGCCCCGCCATCACCAGCGCGGCGGCGCGCGTCCGGCTTTCGGCGAGCCCGCGATCGACGAGCAGCTGGTCGAGTCGGCGCTTGGCCAATCAGGCGCAGGCGGCGCAGCGGCCGCGTACTTCGATCACCGGGCGTTCGGCGATGAAGCCGGCACGGCTGGCGGCGGCACGCACGCCGCTCGTCAGCGCGTCATCGTCAAGATGCTGGCTGCGACCGCACTGGTCGCATACCAGGAAGATGCAATCGTGCCGGCAGCCGGGATGGGTGTTGGCGACATAGGCGTTCGCGCTTTCCACCCGTCGCGCCAGATTGGCGCCCACGAACAGGTCCAGGATGCGGTAAACGCTATTGGCCGCCACCCGCCGCCCCTCTCGCTGGGAGACGGCATCGGCAATGTCATAGGCCGAGGCCGGCCGATCGAAGCCCTGCAGCGCCTCGAACACGCTGCCCCGCATCGCCGTCCATTGCTCGCCCGATCGTTCGAGCGTCGCCTGCGCGGCCTGGCGGAGCGCGCTGCTATCGGGTTCGTGATGATCGTGCTTAGCCATGGGTGGAGGCTATCGCCGGCAGCACGTGCCGGCAAGGCTTAGGCGACGGCGCGCCGGTTGAGATCGTGCCCCAAAGCGAGGATCGCGACGCCGATCAATGTCCACAATGTCTCGCCGCTACCGTCATGCGGCAGGCTGATCGCCCCGGCCATGATGCCGAGCCCCAGCCCGCCCATCGCCGCCGGCTGAATGAACCGATGGCGCAGCCCACCCAGCACCAGCGCCACCGCGCCAAGGACGATGGCGATCGCCAGCCCGACCTCATGAATCAGCGGATTGAGCAACAGACCGCCCACCGACGCCGCGAGCGCGACCAGCACCGCGGTCGTCAGGCAATGAATCGCGCACAGACCAGACAGCGCCATCGCCGCCCAATCGGCATGGGCTAGGCGAAGCTCGGGCACGCGCCAAATCGGTTGCCAGGTCCGTTCCATGGCCGGCTATATGCGCCGGTCCAAGCTAAGTTACAACATAACATCAGCGTTAAATTTCGCCTACGCGCATTTTTGCCCTGTGCGCGGTCGACGACGTGACGAACGCGATGCACGCTAGTAAAGGCCAACCATGCTTATGGATTCTCCAGCCCGGCTCCGCACCCGGCCGGGCGCGTTGATGTGGTGGCTTTACAGCGTGGCCGCGCTGATCGTGCTGATGGTCGCGGTCGGCGGCATCACCCGGCTTACCGAATCAGGCCTGTCGATCACCGAGTGGAAGCCGGTGACCGGCACCCTGCCGCCCCTCACCGAACAGGCCTGGGCGACCGAGTTCGCCAAGTATCAGCGCATCCCCCAATTCCGCGCGCACAACGCGGCGATGACGCTGGCCGGCTTCAAGGCCATCTATTTCTGGGAATATGTCCACCGCCTGCTGGGGCGGGCGATCGGCATGGCGTTTGCGCTGCCGCTGCTGTGGTTCGCGCTGCGCCGGCAGATCCCGGCGGGCTATGGCTGGCGACTGGTCGCGCTGCTGGCGCTGGGCGGGCTGCAAGGCGTGTTCGGCTGGCTGATGGTGCGATCGGGTCTCACCACGCGAACCGAGGTCGCGCCGCTTTGGCTCGCGACGCATCTGCTCACCGCCCTGTTCACGCTCGGCGGCATCATCTGGACCGCGCTCGACCTGCGCGCGCTGAAACAAACGCCATTCGCCCGGCCCGCGCGGCTGACGCCGCTCGGTGCAGGCGCGCTGGTGCTGCTCGGCATCCAGCTATTCTATGGCGCGCTGATGGCGGGCCTGCGCGCAGGCCATGCCGCCGCCGACTGGCCCTTGATGAACGGCCGCTTTTTCCCGAGCGAGGTGTTGGGCACGAAGCCGCTTGGCGCCCTGCTCGTCGACGATCCCTTCCTCGTCCATTTCATCCATCGGTGGTGGGCCTGGGTCGCGGTGGCGGGGCTGATCCTGCTCGCGCGCGGCGCGCGGCGCGCCGGCAGCCGCGCCGCCTCGGTCGCGGTGCATAGCGCGTTCGGGGTGCAAATCCTGCTCGGCATCGCGACGGTGATGACCGGGGTGAGCCTGTGGCTCGCGGCGCTGCACCAATTGGTCGGCGCGTTGCTGGTGGTGATGACGGTTTGGGCGGCCCATGTTAATGGCATACGCACCCGCACCAGCTGAACGGGCGTTGCTCGCGCTCGCCGCGCCGCTGCTCGTTGCCGCGTTCGCGCCCGCCGAGGGCGTCACCTATCAGCTGCGCCTGACCGAGCAGCGGATCACCGCGCGTGGCCAAACCGAGTTCGTCGCCGAGCGGCGGCTGCAATTCACCCGGGAGGGTGACGGTTATCGGGCCGTGGTGACGATCGGCCCCGCGCGCGCCGCGGGCGGCCCGCTCGCAGGGCTGTTTCTGCGCGGCGCCCAGGGGCTCGTGGGGCGAACGCTGGTGATGCATCTGGACGCGAACGGCACGGTGACCGCGATCGACGATCTGGCTGATCACTGGCGCACTTATTGCGATGCCCTCGCCGCGCCAGGCACCGACGCGCCGTTGCCCGCAGCGGTGACGGCGATGATCGCCGGGCTACGTCAGGCGAGCGAGCCTCAGCAGCTCCGCACGTTGGGTACGCTCGTCACCAGCGTGATCGCCGGCGCGCGTGAAACCGCCCTGGACGGCGATCGCCCGGTCCGCCTGCCGGCGCGGGACGGGGCGGGTATGCTCGACGGCCAGGAAAGCGTGACGCGCGATCCGAGAGGGCTGACCATCCTCACCAGCGCTACTGGTCCGCTCGCCCGCGGCGACGCCCAAGGCCGCGTCGCCTTGGAGCGCGAGGAGCGCATCGAGCGCGGCCTCGTCGTCCGTACCCGCGAGACGCGTCGGCTATGGCCGCAGGGTGGCGACGCCGAACCGAGCCTGACGATCATCAGCGGCGGCGAGCTGAGCCTTGCGGTAAAATAATACCCGTCAGCAAAGCCGCGCGTTACTTGACTTTCTGGACACCCTCCGTAGAGAGGCCGGCGTTCCGCCGCCCCTCATCCGGGCGGCGCTTCGTATTTTGAAAGGGTCTGCCCGATGAAGGCGCTGATGAAGACCACCAAGGCGATCAAGCCCGCCGAGGTGGAAAAGAAGTGGCATATCGTCGATGCCGACGGCCTGGTGGTCGGTCGCGCGGCGACGATCATCGCCAATGTCCTGCGCGGCAAGCACAAGCCGAGCTTCACCCCGCACGTCGATTGCGGTGATAACGTGATCGTGATCAACGCCGACAAGGTGCGCTTCACCGGCCGCAAGCTGGGCCAGAAGGTCTATTACAAGCACACCGGCTATGCCGGCGGCATCAAGGGCATCACCGCCGCCAAGGTGCTGGAAGGCCGTTTCCCCGAGCGTGTGCTGGAAAAGGCGATCGAGCGCATGATCTCGCGCGGGCCGCTGGGCCGCCAGCAGATGCGCAACCTGCGCATCTATGCCGGCGCGACGCATCCGCACGAAGCGCAGAACCCCGAAGTCCTCGACATCGCGGGCATGAACCGCAAGAACAAGGTGGGCCAGTAATGTCCGACAATCGCCAGTCGCTTTCCGATCTCGCCGCGCTCGCGAGCGCGCCGCGCCCGGCCGCCGCGCCCGTCGCCGGTGAAACCGTGGCGGCCGCCCCGGTGCAGGCCGAACCCACGCCGCTCCGCCCGCAGCAGCTCGACAAATACGGCCGCGCTTACGCCACCGGCCGCCGCAAGGACGCGGTCGCGCGCGTGTGGCTGAAGCCCGGCAGCGGCAAGATCGTGATCAATGGGCGCGATCAGGAAATCTATTTTGCGCGCCCCACGCTGCGCCTCGTCATCAACCAGCCGTTCGGCGTCGCCGAGCGCGAGGGGCAGTATGACGTGATCTGCACCGTGAAGGGTGGCGGGCTTTCGGGCCAGGCGGGCGCCGTGAAGCACGGAATCGCCCAGGCGCTGACTCGGTTCGAGCCGGCGCTGCGCTCGCCGGTGAAGGCCGCGGGCTTCCTGACGCGTGACAGCCGTACCGTGGAGCGCAAGAAGTACGGTCGCGCCAAGGCACGCCGCAGCTTCCAGTTCTCGAAGCGCTAAGACGCTCTTCGTCGCAAGGCAAAACCGGGGGGCGGTGCTGGCAACGGCGCCGCCCTTCGCTTTGGTCAACGCATCTCCCGCACACGCACATCCAGCCGATCCCCCGCGATCACCAGCTCGTTGAACGAGGGCCGCGTCGCGCGTACGCGCTCCGAAAGGGTGCCCGCCCCGATCAGCCGTACCGTGCCCGCCGCCACCTCGTGCGCCACGTCATAAGGGTCATGGACATGCCCCGTGAGCACCGCCCGCGCGCCGGCGGCGGCGAGTTCGACCAAGGCGCCCGCCCCGCCCCGCGTCCGCGCGGTACTGTGCGTTCCCGCCTCGACCAGCGGATGGTGGCAGGCGACCAGCATGAACGCATCCTCGGGTACCGCCTCGGCGAGCGCCAGCGCCGCCGCCAGCTGCGCGCGGCTGATATGGCCTTTTGACCAGTTGATCCGCCACTGGAAGCGCGCAGTCGTCCGCAACGGAACGATCGCGACGCCCTTTACCGCGAGTGGCCGCTCAACCAGCCGTTCGAGCCGGGAATAGCGCGCATAAGGCTGGGCGAAGCGCGCCCAAGGGTTGAAATAAGGCAGATCGTGATTGCCGGGCTCGACCGTGACCGGCACGCCAAGCCCTTCGAGCCAGCGCGCCGCCGCTTCGAACTCATGGCGGCGGGCGCGCATGGTGAGATCTCCGGTCATGATGACGGCATCGGGCCGTTCGGCGCGGACGGTGTCGGCGAACCAGGCGACGGCGGCCTTGTCCTCGGCACCGAAATGCACGTCGCTCACATGGAACAGCCGCGCCATCAGGCGGTCTTCAGGAACTGCGGCCGGGTCTCCCCCGCGCGGATCACGAGATCGGGCTCGATCATCACCGGCTCGCCATCGAACAGCGCCAGCACGGGCCGGCGTTCGGCGGTGCGGAGTTCGGGTGCCTTGATTTCGGTGACGGCCGCGGCGTTCACCCAATCGCCGGTGAGAAATTCCCAGCCGAGCGCGAGGATCGATCCCCAGTCGCGCGCATCGATCGCGGCAATCCGCAAACGCCCCCCGACCGCCTGGACGAATACCGCCTGCACGCGGCGCGGCAGGCCCGCGAGCCCGCGCAACCGCAGCCCCTGGCCAAAGGTCCGTCCCCACGCGCCCCGCGCGGCGCGCAGCATCTGGCGCAGCTTGCCGGCGCGCGCCGCCTCCCGCGCGCGGACCCAGCTCGCGGCAGGCCCCAGAATAAGCCCGACAAACGCGCGGTGCTGTCCTGCCTCGACATAAGGCAGCGCGATACGTTCGGCACCCTGGTGCGCCGCATGGATGATGTCGGCGGGCTCGGCCTCGCCATGGAGCAGCTTGGCGAGCAGGTTCATCGTACCCCCGGGTAGGATCAGCAGATCGCCCCGCCAGTCCGCGAGCGCGCAGGCCGCCGCGTTGATCGTGCCGTCGCCAGCGAACAGCACCACCGTGTCGATCCCGGCGGAATCGAGCGTGCCCGGCTGCGGCAAATCCTCGTCCGGAAAACGCGTTCGTCCACCGAGCTGCAGCCCGCGCTCGCCGAACAGCGCCTCGAGCGCCTCGCATTTCTCTTCGCTCGCCGAGCCGGAACCCGGATTGGTGATGAACCATAATCGCTGCATGGCCGGCTAAACGCGGCGCCGGCCGGATAGTGCCATGGCTCGCTGCGCTTAAAGTCCCGGATTGAGCCGAACCACGTCCCAGGTGAACCAGGCGGCGAAGCTCACCCAGCCAACATAGGGAAGAAGCAAGACCGCGCTCCCCCGCGAGAAGCGCATCGCCTGAACCACCAGCGCCAGCGCCGAGGGCAGCAGGAACAGGCATTCCATCAACGCCCAGCGCGGCGCCTGGAAGTGGAAGAACAAATAGCTCCAGCCGATGTTGAGGAAGCCGGTGAGCGCGAGCGAGGCGATCAGCAGATCGCCCTCGCGCGGCGGGCTCGCACGCCAGGCGCTGGCGCCGGCGATCGCCGAGAGGCCATAGATCGCGGTCCAGCCCAGCGCGAACAGCCGCCCATTGGGCGCATAGTCCGGCAGGTTGAGCGCATAGTACCACGGCCCGGTGACGCTGATCGTCGCCCCGATCGCGACCACCAGGCCGGCAACGAGCGCGCCGACCGCCATCGGAAACAACCAAGCGCGGCGCGGCGGTCGCTCAGCGTGCGACGCCAAGGAGGTGCCCCATGTCTTTGACGAAGATGCGGAAGTGCGCGAGGGGTTCGGCACGGACCAGCTCCTTGTTCATATAGGCCTGCCAGGTGAGCTTCTGGACGTCCTTGTCTTCGCAGATCTTCACGAAGCGCTCGCGGCGCTTGTCGCTGCGATACCAGAAGTGCTGCATCATCCGCAGGATGAAGAAGACCCGGCCATGCGCCTTCATGAACGCGCGGCGCGCCTGGGCGAGCGCCTTGGGGTTGCCGGTCGCGAGGAACGCGTCGATCGCTTGCGCGGCGCAGCGGCCGCACGCCATCGCGTAATAGATGCCCTCGCCCGATGCCGGCGCGACGACGCCCGCGGCATCGCCGGCGACGAGCACGTCGCGGCCATTGTCCCAGCGCTTCAAGGGCTTGAGCGGGATCGGCGCGCCTTCGCGGCGTACCGTCGGACAATCGTCCAGCCCCGATTGCGCCCGCAGCCGCGCGGTCGCGTCGCGCAGCGCGAAGCCCTTATGCGCGCTGCCAACACCGATGCTGGTCTGCGGCCCGTGCGGGAACACCCAGCCGTAGAAGTCCGGCGAGATATGGCCCTGATAGACGACGTCGCAGCGCGCCGGATCGAAGGCGGCGCTGGCGGGCGGGGATTCGACCACTTCGTGATAGGCGAAGACGCATTTGCTGCGCGCGCCGGGCAACGCCGTGCGCGCCACGGCCGAGTTGGCGCCGTCCGCGCCGATCACCGCGCGCGCCCGGACGCGCTCCTGCGCGCCGCCGCGTGCATCGCGATAGACGACGACCGCGGTGCCATCCGCGTCGCGCTCGATCCCCTCGAACGCCCCGGTCCGCCGCTCGGCGCCCGCGAGCGCGGCGCGGCCGCGCAGCCATTCATCGAACGGCCCGCGATCGACCATGCCGACGAAACCATCGCCCACCGGCATCTCGACCGCCTTGTGCGAGGGCGCGATCATCCGCGCCGCGGTCGCGCGGGCGACGAGCAGATGGTCGGGAATGTCGAAATCGCGGATCAATCGTGGCGGGATCGCGCCACCGCATGGCTTGATTCGCCCGGCGCGATCGAGCAGCAGCACCCGCCGCCCGGCCCGCGCCAGATCGGTCGCGGCGGTCGCGCCACTCGGGCCGCCGCCTACCACCACCACATCATAGGTCATAGCATCGCCTCCCGAAACTTGGGGGAACCGGCGCGCATCCCGGTCGCGAGCAGCGCCGCGAGCAGGAACAGGCCGGCCTCGACCGCGAACACGCCGGCGAACGATTCCGCCCCCGCCCCCATCGCGCGGAGAAGATCGACGCCCAGCGCGCCGCTCAGCCCGCCCAGGCCGAAGGCGATCGCCTGCGCCGCGCCCCATACGCCGAGCCGCAGCCCCTCGCGCGCCGGGCCGGCACTACTCGCCAGCCCCATCATCGCGCCGATCGCCGCCACCGCGAACACGCCATTGGCGAAGCCCAGCAACCAGACATTCGCGGCGAGCGGCCAGGCCGGGCCAATCCGCGCGGCGATGCCAAGCCCCGCCAGCGCCAAGGCCGATCCCATGCAGCCGCCGACGATCCAGCGCCGCAGCGCCGCCGGCGCGCCGCCGCCAAAGGCCGAACCGCCGATCCCGGCGAGCAGCATCCCGACGAGAACCCCGCTATGCTGCAGCCCCGACAAGCCGGTCGATTGGCCAGGGGTGAAGCCGAACACCAGCCCCGCGAACGGCTCCAGGATCAAATCCTGCATCGAATAAGCCAGCATCGACAGGAACACGAAGCCGGTGAAATGCCGCGCGTCACGCTCGGCCAGCATCTCGGCGAGCGCCGCGCCGAAGCTCTGTGTCGGCACTTCCTCCGCCGGCACCACCCGTCCGCGCGGCTCGACGCCTCGCACCGCCCCCCAGGCGAGCAGGAACGCGCCAACCGCGATACCACCCGAGACCATCGCCAGCCGGAACGGGGAGAAGGGATCGACCAGCTTGCTCGCGATCGCGGCGGTAACGACGATGCCGGCGATCATCATGATCCAGCTCGTCGCCGCCGCCGCCGCGCGGCGCTCGGGCGCGACCAGCGTCGCGAGCAGCGCGAGGAGCGAGGTGCCCGCCGCCCCTACCCCGGCGCCGATCAGCGCATAGGCGGTAATCGCCATCAGATAACCCAGTGGCGCGCCCGCGGCGAGCATCCCCAGGCTATCGACCGCAAGCAGGCTCCCCAGCATCAGGGTCGCCATGCCGCCGACGATCCAGGGGGTGCGCCGCGCGCCCCGGTCCGATCCATGCCCCCAAAACGGCCGGGCGAGCTGCACGCCATAATGCCAGGCGACCAGCCCCGCCGGCAGCGCCAGCGGCAGGGCAAGCTCGACGGTCATGATTCGGTTGAGCAGCGAGGTGCTGAGCATCACGCTCGCGCCGATCGCGCTCTGCACGAGTCCGAGCCGGACGATCCCGCCCCAGCCCAGCCCGGGCACGCCCGCGCTCACCAATGCACCCCGCCGGCAAGCCCGAGCGCCGCGACGAGCATCCCGAGCACCGACAGCCCCGTTCCGGTCGCGTTATACCAGGGCGCGCGGCCGACCGGATTGGCGATCAGCTTGGGCATCAGCGCGAGCTGTGCCGCGAGCAGGCCCGCGATCACCAGCGCAGCGAGCAGATGCCCCAGCGCGGCGAGCAGCAGCACGACCACCAGTTGCGGCACCGCCATCACCACACAGGCCACCCAGGCGGCGCGCACCGGGCCGATCGTGGCGGGCAACGAGCGGATGCCGCAGGCACGGTCCCCCTCGATCGCCTTGAAATCGTTGAGCGTCATGATGCCATGCGCGCCGATGCTGTAGAGCAGCAGCACCGCGAGCACCGGCGCCGAGGGCATCGCCCCCGCCGCCACCGCCGCGCCGGTGAACCAGCTCAGCCCTTCATACGTGAAGCCGACGACGCCCGGCCCCCACAGGCCGCTCAGCTTCAACCGGGCGGGCGGGGCGCTGTAAGCCCAGGCGCAGATGAGCGCGAGGACCGTCGCCGGCACCACCCAGCGGCTGGCGAAAGCGGCGATCAGCGCGGCGAGCGCGAGCGACACCGCGCTCCCGATCAGCGCGATCCACAGCCCCCAACGCCCGCCGATCCGCCCCGAGGGGATCGGTCGCCCGGGCTCGTTGATCGCGTCGACATCGCGATCGAACCAATCGTTGATCGCCTGGCTGGTGCCGCATACCACCGGCCCGGTCAGCACGATGCCCAGCAGAATGAAGGGTAGCTGCGCCCGCAGCGGCGCGCCGGCGGAGATCACGCCGCATAGGAACGCCCAGATCGGCGGAAACCACGTGATCGGCTTGAGTAGCTCGAGGACATCGCCCGCTTTGGGCACGGCGCGGCCGGGGAGCGGCGAAAGGGGCGCGAACGCGGTACGCTGAGTCGACCGGGCCATGCGCCAAGGCTACGGCCGTCAACATTTCACGTCAATTATGATTGTCTATTTAACTAGACAGTCAGTCCTCGTCGGACATCAGGTTGCCGAGCCCGTGGCGGTGCAGCTTGGAATAGAGGCTCTGCCGGCTCACCCCCAAAACTTCCGCCGCCGAGGCGCGATTGTCGGAGGTGTAGGCAAGTGCCGCTTCGATACACAGCCGCTCGATCAAGTCGGTCGATTCGCGCACGATTTCCTTGAGCGACATCCGCCCGACCAGTTCGGTGAGCTGCTCGACCGAGCGCGGCAACGGCTTGTCGCCCGCCGTCGGCATGTCGCGCAGCCGGCGCCCGACCGCGCGGATCGTGAAGCCAAAGCAATCGCCCTCGGCGCCCGGCGCGAGCACGCCCGAAATCTCGATCTCCTCCTGCCCGCCATCCAGGCCGCGGAGCACCGACGCAACATTGCGCACCGAGCCATGCTCGCGCAATTGCCCCGCGATCAGATCGACATCGACGCCGGGGCGGCCGACCCAGGTATCGAGCCGCGCCCCCTTGGCGCGCTCGATCGTCGGCAATTGCGCCAGTTCGAGGAAAGCGGCGTTGGCGGCGCGCACCACCAGCTGCCGATCGGTGAGCACGAAGCCATCGGGCATCCGTTCCACCACCTCGCCCCAATCGGTATCCGATGGGCTTTCGACCGGCGCGGGCTCGGCGGGCGCGAGGCGGACGAGCAGCAGCGCCGAGCGGGCCTGGCGGAACAGCCGCGCCGCGACCTGTACCGCGCCACCGCCGCGCAGCCGGACCGCGATCGGCGGCACCTCGTCCGACGCCTCAACGGCGCCGAGATGCGCGATCAACGCCTCGCGCTCGGCCGGGTCGACGATCGTCGATACCGGCTGGTCGACCAGCGCGCCGGGCTTCACCGCCAGCGCGCGCGTCGCGGCACTGTTGGCCTCGCGGATGCGGCGGGTGGCGGCGTCAACGATCAGCACGGGTTCGTTCGCCATATCGAACAGCAGGCGATAGCGCGCCTCGGCCTGGCGCAATCGCAGATAGTCGCGCTCCAAAGACTGTTGCGCCTGAAGCAGCCGCTGCTGCAGTGCCGCCGCCTCGCGCAGGTCGCGGCCGATCGCGGCGAACCGTCCGTCGCTGATCGCGACGATTAGATAACGGACCGGCAGCTCGCCGATGACGGTCGCATGCGTCACCTGACGCCAACGCGCGGGCACGCCGAGCGCCGCTTCGCTCAGCATCTCGACGACCTTGCCGCGCCCCTCGATCATCACGGTGTCGATGAAGGGTTGGCCGATCGCATCGTGAAAGCCATAGCCCGCCAACTGCGGGTCGCCGATCGCCAGATCGATGATGCGGCCATCGGGATCGAGCACGAAAGTCAGATCGCCCACCGCGGCCAGCAGCCCGGCAACCGCCGCGCTGTTCAATCCGCCAAGCGCTGCTGCATCGCGAAACGCGCGCGGCTCGATCGAGAGTTCAGCCCTATTCACGTGGCACGACTGCCCTTTGTAAGCATGGAGACGCGGTTACGCCTTACTCGCCCAACGCCTCAGGCGGCGGCGATCACGCCCCTGGCCCGTGCCGACACCAGCCGACTTGCGAGCGCAACCGCCAGCCGCGCATCGGCTGCGGTCCCATCGGCCCCAACCTGGCCGGCGAGTTCGGGATCGTCTAGAAAGACCCGGCCGCCGACCATCACGCACAGCCGCGGATTGCACGACACATTGCGCATCGCCGTGATCAACGCGGGAAGCGGGCGAATATGGCAGTCGCAACTCACGGTCAATCCGACAAGATCGAACGGGGTCGTCGCGAGCCGGGCGAGCAGTTCGGGGGTGGTGGCCTCGGTCAGCCGTTCGGTGGACCAGCCATCCCGCGTGAAGATCTCGTCCATCACCACCGCGCCGAAGCTATGTTGATCGCCCGGCATCGGCGCGAACAGCGCGCGGCGCCCCGGCGCACCGCTATCCGCGACCGGCACCCGCGCGGCGAGTTCGTGCACCACTTCCTGCAGCCGCCACAGCGCCATCGTCACATCGATGAAGTCGCAATAATCCTGCTCCCAGAACTCGCCGAGCCGGCGCGCGGTGGGGGCCAGGAGTTCGACGAGCACCGCCTCGGCGCCGATGCCGCGCGCGCAGATCTGGTCGACATAATCGAGCAGCACATCCGCTTCGGCGGTAAGCACGAGGCTGGTGAAACTTTCCACCTCGCCGCGCAGGATCGCGGGCGTGGTGCCGCGCACCGGTGCGCGCGACTCGCGCGGGTGCGCGGCGACCAAGGCGCGGAATAATCTCTCGCTCGACGACCGCCGAAAGCGATCCCTTGCCGGCGACGGAAATGTCGGTGCCATTTTCCTGCGGACCATTGGAGCGCGGGCGGAACACGCCACGCCCCGCCCCCTTCCGCCCGGCGATACCGGCGAAGGGACGTCCGAAAGAAAACAACGAAGCCATGGCTGGCTCTCCTAACCCGGCAATGTCGACGCTCAAGCAATCGCAGCGCGCGATAAGCATGGTCGAGTCCTTGCCGGACGTATTGTGGAAAGTACGTCCTTTACGCCGACGTGACAATAGGGGAGTGCCACAGCGAAACGGGTTCGTCCAGCCAGATTGACGTAAAATCGAATTGACACTGTTCCGCGTGCAGGCCTAATCTTCGCTTTGCCTCGAGCAAAGGGCACAGCGGTGACAAGAGCGCGGCATCAGGGCCAGAAAGACGCGGAGCGGCGCGCGCCCTCGGCGCTCTACACGCCCGAAGAACGCCGCCGCCGCGACGCGAGCGGGTGGACCATCGTTCAAGGCGTGCTGGCGCCGATCCAATTCCTCGTGTTCCTGGTGAGTCTGGCGCTGGTGCTCCGCTACCTGGCGACGGGCCAGGGCGAGCAGGCGGCGGCGCTCTCGGTCGTGGTCAAGACGCTCACGCTCTACGCGATCATGATCACGGGCTCGATCTGGGAGAAGGTGGTGTTCGGCCGTTGGCTGTTCGCCCCCGCCTTTTTCTGGGAAGACGTGTTCTCCATGCTCGTGCTGGCGCTGCACAGCGCGTATCTGGGTGCGCTCTACGGCGGCCTGCTCAGTCCCCGCGCGCTGATGCTGCTCGCGCTCGCGGCCTATGCGACCTACGTGATCAACGCCGGCCAGTTCGTGCTGAAGCTGCGCGCGGCGCGGTTGCAGGCGGCGCGGGAGGCGGCGCCCGGCGGGGCGCTGGCGGCGGCATGAGCACCCGCCCCCTCGACCGCGCCGATTGCCGCCCGGTGCTGCGCGAGCGCGGCCAGCGTGAAGTATTTTGCGGGCTCACCGGCATCATCTGGCTGCACCGCAAACTGCAGGACGCTTTCTTCTTGGTGGTCGGCTCGCGCACCTGCGCGCATCTGCTGCAATCGGCGGCCGGGGTGATGATCTTCGCCGAGCCGCGCTTCGGCACCGCGATCATCGAAGAGCGCGACCTCGCCGGCATGGCCGATGCGCAGGAAGAGCTCGACCGGGTGGTGAGCGAGCTGCTCGCGCGCCGCGGCGACATTCGCCAGCTGTTCCTGGTCGGCTCGTGCCCGTCGGAGGTGATCAAGCTCGATCTCGCCAAGGCGGCGGCGCGGCTCGACGCGCGGCACCCGGGCGTGCGGGTGCTGAGCTATTCGGGCAGCGGCATCGAGACGACTTTCACGGAGGGCGAGGATGCCTGCCTCGCCGCGCTGGTGCCGACGCTGCCACGCGACGAAGCCGCGCAGCTGCTGGTGGTCGGCACCTTGCCCGACATTGTCGAGGACCAGTTCAGCCGACTGTTCGCGACGCTCGGGATCGATCGCGTACGCTGGCTGCCGGCGCGGCGCGCGGCCGAATTGCCGGCCGTCGGCACCGGGACACGCTATCTGCTCGCCCAGCCCTTTCTCGGCGAAACCGCGCGCGCGCTGGAGGATCGCGGCGCGGTGCGGATCGACGCGCTGTTCCCGCTCGGCGCCGAGGGCAGCACCGACTGGTTCCTGGCCGCCGCGCGCGCGTTCGGCATCGATGAGTTGCACGCGCGCGGCGTGCTCGCCCCGCACCGCGAACGCGCCAAGCGTGCGCTGGCGCGCCCCGCCGAGCGGCTCGCCGGCAAGACCTTGTTCCTGCTGCCCGACTCGCAGCTCGAAATACCGCTCGCGCGCTTTCTCGCGACCGAATTGGGAATGACGCCGATCGAGGTTGGCACGCCGTATCTCCACCGCCGCCACCTCGCGCGCGAGCTGGAACTGCTGCCCGAAGGCGTCCAGCTGAGCGAAGGGCAGGATGTCGAGCGCCAGCTCGACCGGGTGCGCGCGACGCGGCCCGACCTGACGGTGTGCGGCCTCGGCCTCGCCAACCCGCTCGAAGCCGAGGGCTTCACCACGAAATGGGCGATCGAGCTGGTCTTCTCGCCGATCCACGGCTTTGACCAGGCGGGCGACCTCGCCGAGCTGTTCGCGCGTCCGCTACGGCGGCGGGAGGTGCTGCGGGTATGAACGGAGAGCGTCCATGCAGCTGACCGTGTGGACCTATGAAGGCCCGCCGCATGTCGGCGCGATGCGCATCGCGACCGCGATGGAGGGCGTCCACTACGTCCTCCATGCGCCACAGGGCGATACCTACGCCGACCTGCTGTTCACGATGATCGAGCGTTCGCGCCGGCGCCCGCCCGTCACCTACACCACCTTCCAGGCGCGCGACCTGGGCAAGGACACCGCCGAGCTGTTCCAGCAAGCGGCGCGCGAGGCCCATGCCCGCTTCGCCCCGCAGGCGATGCTCGTCGGCAGCAGCTGCACCGCCGAACTGATCCAGGACGATCCCGCCGGCCTCGCCTCGGCGCTCAGCCTCCCGTGCCCGGTCATCCCGCTCGAACTGCCAAGCTATACCCGCAAGGAGAATTGGGGCGCGGGCGAGACCTTCTACCAGATCGTCCGCCACCTTGCCGACAAGAGCGTCACCCCGCCCCCGCGCGAGGGGCGCCGGCCGCGCGCCAATCTGCTCGGGCCGACCGCGCTCGGTTTCCGCCACCGCGACGACGTGATCGAGGTGACCAAGCTTCTCGACCAGCTCGGCATCGACCTCCATCTTGTCGCCCCGCGCGGCGCGACGCCCGCCGAGATCGCGACGATCGGCGCGGCCGACTTCAACATCCTGCTTTACCCCGAGATCGGCGACACCGCCGCGCGCTGGCTGGAGCGCAGCTTCGGCCAGAAGACGGTGCGCACCGTGCCGATCGGCGAAGGCGCGACGCGCGATTTCATCGCCGAGGTCGCCGCGGTCGCCGGCGTCGATCCCGCCCCCGCGCTGCCCAGCAACCTGCCCTGGTGGAGCCGTTCGGTCGATTCGACCTATCTCACCGGCAAGCGCGTCTTCATCTTCGGCGACGCCACGCACGCCATCGCCGCCGCCCGCGTCGCGCGCGACGAGCTGGGGTTCGAGGTCGTCGGGCTGGGTTGCTACAACCGCGAATTCGCCCGCGAGATCAAGGCGGCGGCACGCGACCACGGCCTCACCCCGCTCGTCACCGACGATTATCTCGCGGTCGAGCGCGCGATCCAGGAAGCGCAGCCCGAACTGGTGCTCGGCACGCAGATGGAGCGCCACATCGCCAAGCGTCTGCGCATCCCCTGCGCGGTGATCTCGGCGCCGGTCCACGTCCAGGATTTCCCCGCGCGCTATTCGCCGCAAATGGGGTTCGAGGGCGCCAACGTGCTGTTCGACAGCTGGGTCCACCCGCTCGTCATGGGGCTGGAGGAGCATCTGCTGACGATGTTCCGTGACGATTTCGAGTTCTCGGACGACGCTGGCGCCAGCCATCTCGGCGCCCACGCCGCCCCCGCCGAACCCGCGCCGACAGTCGCCGAAGCAACCCACTGGGCGCCCGAGGCCGAGCAGGAACTTCGCAAGATCCCGTTCTTCGTGCGCGGCAAGGCCCGCCGCAATACCGAGGCGTTCGCCGCCGAGCGCGGCATCGCCCACATCACCTTGGACACGCTCTACGAGGCGAAGGCGCATTATGCCCGGTAGCGCCCCCTATCGCGTCGTAATCGTGACGCTCGACAACCACCTCGCCGGTGCGGTCGAACGCGCGCGGGCGAACCTCGCGCACCAAGGCATCAGCGTCGGCTTCCACGCTGCGAGCGATTGGGAGCGCGTCGACGGCGCGCTCGAGGCGGCCCGCGCCGACATCGCCCAGGCGGACATCATCATCGCGACGATGCTGTTCCTCGACGATCATATCCGCGCCGTGCTCCCCGCCTTCCAGGCGCGGCGCGAGGAGTGCGATGCGTTTGTCGGACTGATGTCGGGCGCCGAGGTCGTGCGGCTCACTCGGCTCGGTGGCTACCGCATGGACGCGCCCGCCAAGGGACCGCTCGCCTTGCTCAAGAAGCTGCGCGGCTCGGCCAAGCCTGGCGCTTCTTCGGGCGCGGGGCAGATGAAGATGCTGCGCCGCCTGCCGAAATTGCTGCGCTTCATCCCCGGCACCGCGCAGGATGTGCGGGCCTATTTCCTGACGCTGCAATATTGGCTGGCGGGGTCGGACGACAATGTGCTCGCGATGATCCGCGCGCTGGTCGATCGCTATGCGAGCGGCGCGCTGAAGGGTGCGTGCCGCGCCGAGCCGCCGCGCGATTATCCCGAAGTCGGCGTCTATCACCCCGCCTGGCCCGATCGCCTGCGTGAGCGGGCCGAGGCGCTGCCGGTGCCCGCCGGGGCGAAGGGCCGGGTCGGGCTGCTGCTGCTGCGCTCCTATCTGCTCGCACGCGACACCGCCCATTATGACGGGGTGATCGCGGCGCTGGAGGCGCGAGGGTTGGCGGTGGTGCCCGCCTTCGCGAGCGGGCTCGACGCGCGGCCGGCGGTCGAGCGCTTCTTCATGGAGGGCGGCCGGGCGAGCGTCGACGCGATCGTCTCCTTGACCGGCTTTTCGCTGGTCGGCGGGCCGGCGTATAACGATGCGCACGCCGCCGAGGAAATCCTGGCGAAGCTCGATCTTCCCTATGTCGCGGCGCACCCGATCGAGTTCCAGACGCTGGAGCAATGGGGCCGGGGCGAGGCCGGGCTCCTCCCGCTCGAGGCGACGATGATGGTCGCCATCCCCGAGCTTGACGGTGCTATCTCTCCAAGCGTGTTCGGCGGCCGTAGCGACGGCGCGGGGGTGGCGTGCGAGGGGTGCGCCAAGGCTTGCGTTCACCCCGCCGGGGGCGTGGCGCGGGCAATGCGGGGCTGTCCGGAGCGCGCCGAAGCCCTTGCCGCGCGCGTCGGAGGCCTTGTCGCGCTGCGCCGGGCAGCGCGCGCCCAGCGCAAGCTCGCGATCGTGCTGTTCAACTTCCCGCCCAATGCCGGCGCCGCCGGCACCGCCGCGCATCTGGCGGTGTGGGAATCGCTCCACGCGACACTCCACCGGCTGGCGGCCGAGGGTTACCAGCTGACCCCGCCGCCCTCGGTCGAAGCGCTGCGCGCGGCGGTGCTGGAGGGCAATGCCACGCGCTACGGCGCCGATGCCAATGTCGCCGCGCGGGTGAGCGCCGACGAGCATGTCCGCCGCGAGCGCCACTTATCGCTGATCGAGGCCGCCTGGGGACCGGCGCCGGGCAAGCAACAGGCCGATGGCGGCGCGATCCAGATCCTCGGCGCGCAATTCGGCCAAGTGTTCGTCGGCCTGCAGCCCTCGATGGGCTATGAGGGCGATCCGATGCGGCTGCTGTTCGAGCGCCGCTTCGCCCCCACCCACGCCTTCAGCGCCTTCTATCGCTGGATCGCGGAGGATTTCGGCGCGGACGCCGTGCTCCATTTCGGCACGCATGGCGCGCTCGAATTCATGCCCGGCAAGCAGGCGGGGCTTTCCGCCGAATGCTGGCCCGAACGGCTGATCGGCGCGCTGCCCAATTTCTACCTCTACGCCGCCAACAACCCGAGCGAAGGGCTGCTCGCCAAGCGCCGTTCAGGCGCCACCCTCATCAGCTACCTGACCCCGCCGCTGGCGCAGAGCGGGCTCTATAAGGGGCTCGCCGAGCTGAAGGGGTTGATCGAACGCTGGCGCGGCTCGCCCGACGCCGCCGAGCGCGACCGGCTCGAACCGCTGATCGCCGAGCGCGCCACCGCGATCGATCTGGAGGGCGATATCGAAAGCCTCGCCGGGCGGCTCTACGAAGTCGAGCGCGAGCTGATCCCGCACGGCCTCCATGTGCTGGGCGAGGCTCCCGCTCCCGAGGTCCGCGCGGGCTGGGTCGAGACGATCGCCACCGCCTCGCCCGATGCCGACCGCGCTGCGATCGACCGCGCGCTTGCCCATAATGATGAGCTTGGCGCGCTGATCCATGCGCTCGATGGCGGATTCGTCCGCCCCGCCCCCGGCGGCGATCTGGTGCGCAACCCGGCGGTGCTGCCCACGGGCCGCAACCTGCACGGCTTCGATCCCTTCCGCATCCCCAGCGCCTTCGCGCTGAGCGAGGGCGCGGCGCAGGCCGAGGCGCTGCTCGCCCGCCACCAGGTGACCAGCGGCGCGCTCCCCAAGAGCCTGGCAATGGTTCTGTGGGGTACCGACAATCTGAAGTCGGACGGCGCGCAGATCGCCCAAGCGCTCGCGCTGATCGGGGCGCGGCCGCGCTATGATGGCTATGGCCGGCTGGCGGGTGCCGAGCTGGTGCCGCTAAACGAACTCGGCCGGGCGCGGGTTGATGTCGTCATCACCCTGTCGGGCATTTTCCGCGACCTGCTGCCGTTGCAGACGCGGATGCTCGCCGAGGCGGCGCTGCTCGCGGCGCAAGCCGACGAACCGCTCGACCGGAATTTCGTTCGTGCCCACGCGCTTGCCTATCAGCAAGCCAATGGCTGCGACCTGGAAACCGCCGCGCTGCGCGTCTTCTCCAACGCGCAAGGAGCCTACGGCGCCAACGTCAACCTGCTGATCGACAATGGCGCCTGGACCGACCCCGACGAACTCGCCGAGGTGTTCGAGCGCCAAAAGGGCTTCGCTTACGGTGTGCGCGGCACGCCCGAGCGGCGGCCCGAATTGCTCAAGGCCGCGCTCGCCGATGTCGAGCTGGCGTACCAGAATCTCGACTCGGTCGAGCTCGGCGTCACCGACATCGATCAATATGTCGATACGCTGGGCGGGATCAGCCGTTCGATCGCGCGGGCGCGAGGGCAAGAAGCGCCGGTCTATATCCTCGACGCGACGCAAGGGTCGGCCAAAGTCCGCACGCTCGGCGAGCAGGTGGCGCTGGAGACGCGCACCCGCCTGCTCAACCCCGTATGGCACGAAGGGATGCTGCGCCACGGCGCCGAAGGCGTGCGCGCGATCGAAGCGCATATGACCGCGACGATGGGCTGGAGCGCCACGACCGGCGATGTCGCCCCCTGGGTCTATCAGCGCGCCGCCGAAACCTTCGTGCTCGACGCCGAGATGCGCGATCGGCTCGCCGCGCTCAACCCGAAGGCGGCCAACCGGCTCGCCCAGCGGCTGCTGGAGGCGAATGACCGCGCCTATTGGCAGCCCGACCCCGAAACCCTCGCCGCGCTGCAAAATGCCGCCGACGATCTTGAAGACGCGCTCGAGGGGCTTGCCCCCGCGGCCGCGGCATGAGGAGCTAAGTATGGCGTTGCTCGATCCCCCTATCAGTCGCCCCGATGGCGAAGGCAGCGTTCAGGTGCGGATCGATCCCGCCGACCGGATCGGCACCGCCAAAGTGTTCGCGGTCTATGGCAAGGGCGGGATCGGCAAGTCGACCACCTCGTCGAACCTTTCCGCCGCCTTCTCGCTGCTCGGCAAACGCGTTCTGCAGATCGGCTGCGATCCCAAGCACGACAGTACCTTCACCCTCACCAAGAAGCTGATGCCGACGGTGATCGACGTGCTCGAACAGGTCGAGTTCCACAGCGAGGAACTGCGCCCCGAAGACTATATGTTCGAGGGCTTCAACGGGGTGATGTGCGTCGAGGCGGGCGGTCCCCCGGCGGGCACCGGCTGCGGCGGCTATGTGGTGGGACAGACGGTGAAGCTGCTGAAGCAGCACCATCTGCTCGAGGATACCGACGTCGTGCTGTTCGACGTGCTGGGCGATGTGGTGTGCGGCGGGTTCGCGGCGCCTTTGCAACATGCCGAGCGCGCGGTGATCGTGACGGCCAATGATTTCGACAGCATCTTCGCGATGAACCGGATCATCGCGGCGATCGGCGCCAAGGCCAAGAATTACGATGTCCGCCTCGCCGGCTGCATCGCCAACCGCTCCGCCGCGACCGACGAGATCGACCGCTTTTGCGAGGCGACCGGGCTCGAACGGCTCGCGCATCTGCCCGATCTCGACGCGATCCGCCGCTCGCGCCTGAAAAAGTGCACTTTGTTCGAAATGCCCGACAGCCCGGAAGTGGAGGCCGCGCGGCAGGAATATCTGCGGCTCGCCGCTACGATGTGGGCGGGGATCGAACCCTGCCAGGCGCAGGCGATGAAGGACCGCGACATCTTCGAATTCCTGGGGTTCGAGTGATGGCGAGCACCCCCTTCCTCGCCCGCCGCGACGCGCTCGAAACCTATTTCGATCGCACGGCCGCGCAGGCGTGGGAGCAATTGACCAGCGACGCGCCCGTCTCCGGCGTCCGCGCGACGGTGCGCGCCGGGCGCGACCGGATGCGCGCGACGCTGCTCGATTGGATGGGCGCCGATCTCCGCGGCGCGCGTCTGCTCGACGCCGGGTGCGGCACCGGCGCGCTTTCGATCGAGGCCGCCGCGCGGGGCGCCGATGTCGTCGCGATCGACATTGCCGGGAATCTGGTCGATGTCGCGCGCCGCCGCGCCGGGGGCCTGCCGATCGACTGGCGGGTGGGCGACATGCTCGATCCCGCGCTTGGCCGCTTTGATTTCGTCGTCGCGATGGACTCGCTGATCCATTACCGCGCGCAGGATATCGCGGCGACCGCGGCGGCGCTCGGCGCGCGAACGCAGGCGCTGCTGTTCACCGTCGCCCCGCGCACCCCGGCGCTCACCGCGATGCACGCGGTGGGCAAGCTGTTCCCGCGCGGCGACCGCTCGCCCGCGATCGAGCCGATCGCGCCTGCCCGGCTCAAGGCGATGCTGCCCGGCAATGTGCGGCGCGAGATGCGCGTGACGAGCGGCTTCTACATCAGCCACGCGCTGGAGTTGCGGCCATGACCGGGCTCTGGGTCCGCCTCGGCACCAAATTCCTCCCCTTCGCCGACGCGGCGAGCGAGGATCTGCCGCTGCCCCGGCTGCTGCGGCTGTCGTTGTTCCAGGTGTCGATCGGGCTCGCCTTCGTCCTGATCAACTTCACTCTCAACCGGGTGATGATCGTCGAGATCGGCGTGCCGGCGAGCCTGGTCGCGGTGCTGGTCGCGCTGCCGCTCCTGTTCGCCCCGGCGCGCGCGCTGATCGGTTATAAGTCAGATAATCACGTCTCGATCCTGGGCTGGCGGCGCGTGCCCTATATCTGGTTCGGCGCGCTGATGCAGTTTGGCGGGCTCGCGATCATGCCGTTCGCGCTGATCCTGCTCACCGGACGCGGGGAGCTGGCCGGCGCCTGGGCGGGGGTGATCGGCGCGAGCATCGCGTTCCTGCTGGTTGGCGCCGGAATGGCGACCGCGCAAACCGCCGGCCTCGCGCTCGCGACCGACCTTTCGCCGGCGGACAAGCGCCCGCGCGTCGTGGCGCTGCTGCAGGTGATGCTGCTGGGCGGGATGGCGCTCGCCTCGCTGCTGTTCGGCCAGCTGCTCGGCGATTTCGAGCCCACCCGGCTGGTGCAGGTGATCCAGGGGACAGCGGCGCTCTCGATGCTGCTCAACGTCGTCGCCCTGTGGAAGCAGGAGGCGCGCGTCGTCGGCGGGCGCAGCCGGGCGAGCGTCGACACGGTCGACTTCGCCGGGCGCTGGCACGAACTGGTCGCGGTGCCGCGCGTGCGCCGGCTGCTCGTCGCGATCGCCTTGGGCGCGGCGGGCTTCACGATGCAGGACATTCTGCTCGAACCCTATGGCGGCCATGTGCTCGGCCTGAACGTGGGCGAGACGACCGCGCTTTCGGCGCTCTGGTCGCTCGGCATGATCGGCGGCTTCGCGCTCGCCGCCCGCGCGCTGGCGCGCGACGCGGTGCCGACCGCGCTCGCCGGCTGGGGGATGCTGATCGGGATCGTCGCCTTCGCGGTCGTGGTGATGTCCGCGCCGCTCCATTCGGTGCCGATGCTCTGCGTCGGCGCGGGCGGGATCGGCTTTGGCGGCGGGCTGTTCGCCGTGTGCACCTTGCTCGCGATGATGAACCTCGCCGCGCCCGGCCAGGCCGGCCTCGCGCTCGGCGCGTGGGGCGCGGTGCAGGCGAGCGCGGGCGGGGTCGCGATCTTCGTGTCCGGCGCTTTGCGCGATGGTTTCGGCGCGCTCGCCATGGCCGGGCGCTTCGGCCCCGGGCTCGTCGATCCGGCGAGCGGCTATAGCTTCGTCTGGCATTTGGAGATCGCGCTGCTCTTCGCCGGTCTCATCGCCATTGGTCCGCTGGCGCGGCGGATCGACCTTACCCCCCGCGCTCTGTCCCCGCGTCCGGTGCCTGCCGCCTATCCGGCCTTCGAGAAGGACTGATATAATGACCTACCATCTCACCCCCAATGTCGATTGGGCGCTCGTCGTCCTCGACGCCTTCTTCATCTTTTTCCTGGGGCTGATCATCTATCTGCGCCGCGAAGACCGGCGCGAGGGCTATCCGCTCGAGGACAATGTCACCGGCGAGCCCGAAAGCTATGGCACCGCGCTGCTGATGGCGCCGGCCAAGTTCTTCAAGCTGCCCTTCGGCCACGGCACCGTCGCCACCCCGACCAAGGGCCGCGAGCCGGTGAACATCGCCGCGCGCCGCACCGATCCCTCGCCGGGCTCGGGCTATGTGCCGACCGGCAACCCGCTGATCGACGGCATCGGCCCGGCCGCCTATGCCGAGCGCGCCAAGCGCCCCGACCTTGACTGGGAGGGCCATCCGCGCATCGCCCCGCTTTCCGCGCTCACCGACTTCTATGTCGATCGGGAGGACGCCGATCCGCGTGGCTATCGGGTGGTCGGCGCCGATGGCCGGGTCGCGGGCGAAGTGACCGATCTGTGGGTCGATCGCGCCGACCGGCTGGTGCGCTACCTCCAGGTCGCGCTGCCGAGCGGGCGCAGCGTGCTCGCGCCGATGTTCATGGCGAGCGTGCGCCGCGCCAAGCAGACGGTCACCGTCACCGCGATCACCGCCGCGCAGTTCGCCGATGTGCCCGGCATCGAAGGCGACGGCGTGATCACGATGTACGAGGAAGAGCGCATCCAAGCCTATTTCGGCGGCGGCTATCTCTACGCGCTGCCTGAACGAGCGGAGCCCTGGCTGTGATCGAATATGAAATCGAGCCGATCCCCGGCCTGCCGGGGCGGCTGCCCCCCGGCGAGCGTGTATTGTGGCAAGGGCAGCCGGCGTTCGGGGTGCTCGCGCGCAGTGCCTTCCACACCGGCGCGGTGGCGGCGTATTTCGCCGCCCTGGTCGCCCTCGCACTGATCGGCCGCGCGCCGACGGGCGCGGTGCTGACGACGATCGCCGGCGTGGCCGGGGTCGGCTTGCTTTATCTGCTCGCCTGGGTGTGTGCGCGGACGACGCGCTACACGCTCACCAACAAGCGGCTGGTGCTGCGCATCGGCATGGCGGTGCCCAAGTGCATCAACCTGCCGCTGTCGCAGATCGTCGCGGTCGATTTCCGCGCGCGGCCGCATGACACCGGCGATCTGGTGATCCGACTCGATCGCGCGCGCGGCGTCGGCTATGCGCTGCTCTGGCCACATGCCCGCGCGTGGCGCTTCAACAACCCCCAGCCGATGCTGCGCGCGGTGCCGGAGGCGGCGCGGGTCGGGATGCTGCTCGCGCGCACCGTGCAGGCCGCGCAGGGCGGCGGGGCGCTGAGCCCGGTCACCGGCCCGCAGGCCGCGACCAGCGGCGGCAAGGCGGTGGCGGCATGAGCCATGTTCACCAGAACCCGATCCCCGAAGGCGCGCTGACGCTGATGGGGCTGATCGTGGTGACGGCGCTCACCGTCACCACCGGCGCGCGCGTGTTCCAGCTCCCGCCCGCCGCCCAACCGGCGGCCATTCGCGCAGCCGATGGCGGTTCGGTGCGCGTGAGCGAGCGCCAACTGCGCTTCGCCGACCGGGCCGATGGCGCGGTGGTGGTCACCGATGCGGCGACCGGCCGGACCGTCGCGGTCCAGGCGCCCAATTCGAACAGCGGCTTCATCCGCGGCGTGCTGCGCGGCTTCGCCCGTGACCGGCATTTGCGCGGGCTCGGCCCCGATGCCCCCTTCACGCTTACCTTGTGGCGCGATGGGCAATTGACCTTCACCGATCCCGCCACCGGCCGGGCCGCCGAACTGGGCGGCTTTGGCGAGACCAACCGCGCCGCGTTCCTGGCGCTGCTCACGGCCAAGGAGGCCAAGTGATGTTCACGCGTACCCGCTTCGACACGCCCTGCCGGATCGAGATCGATAACAGCGACAAGGCGTGCCACGCGCATGTCGAGCTCGCCGGCGGCTATTTGATCCAGCCCGGGGACAAGGTGCGGGTGCATGGCGATCCCATCCACGTGCCGTTCGGCGGCCATGCGGTGATCGAGCGCACCGCAACGATCGAGCGCGCGCGCTGGTTCGAGCGCGCCTGGACGCGCCTCGCCGGCCATTTCGAAATGACCGAACTCTACGAAGTCAGCTTCACCCCGGGGAGGATCGCATGATCGCGCTCGACGCCACCACGCCCACGCCCGAGGACACACTCGCCATCGCGCGCGAGGATACCGTGCTCACCCCGCGCTTCTACACCACCGATTTCGACGCGCTCGACCGGATCGACGTCTCCAGCGTGCGCCGCGAATGGGATGCGCTGATCGCCGAGATGGAGAGCGATCCCAACAAGCGCCATTTCCGCCGCACGGAGAAGTTCGACGGGCTGATCGAAAGCCTGCCGATGCCGCTGCGCGCCGAATTCATCGATTTCCTGGTGAGCTCGCTCACCGCCGAATTTTCCGGCTGCATCCTCTATGCCGAGATCGCCAAGCGGGTGAAGAACCCCGACATCAAGCAGCTGATGAAGCTGATGAGCCGCGACGAGAGCCGGCACGCGGGGTTCATCAACGATACGCTGAAGGACGCCGGGATCGGGGTGAATCTGGCGTTCCTCACCAAGACCAAGAAATACACCTACTTCCGCCCGAAGTTCATTTTCTACGCGGTCTATCTTTCCGAAAAGATCGGCTATTCGCGCTACATCACCATCTATCGCCATCTCGCGCGCCACCCCGAGCTGCGCTTCCACCCGATCTTCGAATGGTTCGAGGAATGGTGCAACGACGAGTTCCGCCACGGCGAGGCGTTCGCGCTGCTGATGCGCAACCAGCCCGAACTGCTGCGCGGCCACAACAAGCTGTGGATCAAGTTCTTCCTGCTCGCGGTGTATGTGACGATGTATATCCGCGACCATGGCCGCCAGAGCTTCCACGCCGCGCTCGGCATGGAGCCGACCGATTATGATTACCGCGTCTATCGCATCTGCTCCGAAATCAGCCGCCAGGTCTTCCCGCTGACGCTCGACATCGACGCGCCCGCCTTCCGCGCCGGCATGGAGCGGATGCGGCGGGTGAGCGAGGCGATGGACGCCGCCCGGCGCCAGGGCGGGGTGCGCGGCTGGCTGAAGCACAAGGCGCTCACCGTCGCCGCCGGCTATGGCTTCCTCCGGCTGATGCTGGTGCCCGCCGAAAAGAGCGCGCTCCCCGCCACCGTCCGGCTGCAGCCCGCCTGGTGATGAGCGTGCCGCCCCTCCTCGTCGCGCTTGCCTGCTGGTTCTTCGGAACAGCGGCGATCGTGTGGCTGGACAGTCGGCCACGCTGGACGTGGAAGTGGAGCTTTGCGGCGCTGGGGCTCGCCAGCATCGCCGCGCTCGTCGCGATCGCGCTGCTTGCCCGCTCGGCGAGCGTCGGCGCGGTCTATGGCAGCGTGGCGAGCGCCATTCTCATCTGGGGCTGGCACGAGCTCGGCTTCCTGACCGGCCATGTCGCCGGCCCGCGCCGCACCCCCTGCCCGCCGGAGCTTGCCGGCTGGGCGCGTTTCAAGGCGGCAAGCGCGACGGTGATCCACCACGAAATCGCCCTCGCCCTAACCGCGCTGCTGCTCATCGCGGTCAGCTGGGGCGGGCCGAACCAGGCGGGGCCGCTCGCTTTCCTGCTGCTGTTGGGGATGCGGCTGTCCGCCAAGCTCAACCTCTATCTTGGCGTCACCAACCTGTCGGACGAGGTGTTTCCGGCGCATCTTGCTTATCTGAAAAGCTATTTCGGCGCGGCGCGGTGGAACGTGCTGTTTCCCTTCTCGGTGCTGTTCGGGCTGGGGACGACCTGGCTCGCCTGGCACGCCGCCGAAGCCGCGACCCTGCCGGGCCTCGCGGCCGGCTATACGGTGCTTGCCGGATTGGCTTTCCTCGGTGTGATCGAACATGCGCTGCTCATGCTCCCGGTGCGCGATGCCGTACTGTGGGCCTGGGCGGCGCAACCCCAAGCGGCAAAAGCCGTACCTTCAAAGCGGAGACCCTAGAAATGAACTACGATGCTTTCTTCGCGGAGAAGCTGGACGAGCTGAAGGCCGATGGCCGCTATCGCATCTTCGCCGAGCTGGAACGCCGCGCCGGCGCCTTCCCGCGCGCCGCGCACTACCGCGACGATGGCGTCGGCGAAGTGACGGTGTGGTGCTCGAACGATTATCTCGGCATGGGCCAGCACCCGGCGGTGACGAGCGCGATGCACGAAACGATCGACGCCTGCGGCGCGGGCGCGGGCGGCACGCGCAACATCTCGGGCACCTGCCACGCGCATGTCGAGCTGGAGGCGGAGCTCGCCGATCTGCACGGCAAGGAAGCCGCGCTGCTGTTCACCTCGGGCTACGTCTCCAACTGGGCGGCGCTCTCGACGCTCGCCGCCAAGCTGCCGAACTGCGTGGTGCTGTCCGACGCTTTAAACCACGCCTCGATGATCGAGGGCATCCGCCACAGCCGCGCCGAATGCCGCCGCTGGAAGCATAACGACGTGGCCGACCTCGACCGGCTGCTGAGCGAGGTCGAACCCGGCCGCGCCAAGCTGGTCGCGTTCGAAAGCGTCTATTCGATGGACGGCGACATCGCCCCGATCGAGCAAATCATCGAAGTGTGCGAAAAGCACGGCGCGCTCTCCTATATCGACGAGGTCCATGCGGTGGGGCTCTACGGCCCGCGCGGCGGCGGCGTGGCGGAAGCGCGCGGGCTGATGGACCGCATCGACGTGATCGAGGGCACGCTCGGCAAGGCTTATGGCGTGATGGGCGGGTACATCACCGGCTCGGCGGCGCTGGTCGACTTCGTGCGCAGCTTCGCGAGCGGGTTCATCTTCACCACCGCCCTGCCCCCCGCTTTGGCGGCAGCGGCGACGGCGAGCATCCGCCACCTGAAGACCAGCCAGGTCGAGCGCCAGCGCCACCAGGAGCGCGTCGCGACGGTGCGTCGCCGGCTCCACGCGATCGGCATCCCGACGCTCGAAAACCCCAGCCACATCATCCCGGTGATGGTGGGCGACGCCAAGAAGTGCAAACGCATCTCCGATTGGTTGCTCGATCATCACGGCATTTACGTGCAGCCGATCAATTATCCGACTGTGCCGGTAGGTACCGAGCGGCTGCGCATCACGCCCTCGCCGGTGCATTCGGACGCCGATATCGACAAGCTGGTATCGGCGCTGAGCGAGATCTGGTCGATGTGCGAGCTGGCGCGGCGGGCGGTGGCGGCGTGATTTGGGTTCGCGCGGCGGCGCGGAGGACGCGGAGCGGGCGCTGAGAATTTTCTTCTGCCCTTGATGGGAATGTCATGCCGGACTTGTTCCGGCATCTACCGCTGCGCCCGGCGTCACGCCGGCAAGACGACGCCCGCGGTGGACGCTGGAATAAATCCGGGGTAACGGCGGAGCCCAGGCTCCGGCACCTCGAACCCAAACCGAGTCGCTCCGGCCTCCCGGCCGAGGCCAGGCTCCGTTACGAAGGTCGACAAAGAAGCGCCGCGCCGGCTCGGGGGCCGGGACGACGCGAGGGGAAATATCAGGCGGCGCCCCCCAGCACCGCCCTAACCGCCGCCACCGCGTCCGCCGCCTTCGCGCCGTCCGGTCCGCCGCCTTGCGCCATGTCCGGGCGACCGCCGCCGCCCTGGCCGCCGAGTGCCGCCACTGCCGCCTTCAGCAACGTCACCGCGTTATGCGTCCCCGTCAGATCCTCGGTCACGCCGACCGCGACCGAGGCGCGGCCTTCGTTCACCGCGACGATCAGCGCGACGCCCGAGCCGAGGCGCGCCTTCAGCTCGTCAACCGCGCCGCGCAAGCCTTTGGGATCGAGCCCTTCGACCACTTGCCCCAGGAAAGCGACGCCGCCCACGCTCTCCGGCCCCGCCGGCGCCGCGCCCGCGCCGCCGCCCAGCGCCAGCGCTTTCTTCGCCTCGGCCAGCTCGCGCTCCAGCCGGCGCCGGTCCTCGACCAAGGCGGCGACGCGCGCC
Organism: Sphingomonas sp.; assembly: GCF_019746665.1. Classification (GTDB taxonomy): domain Bacteria; phylum Pseudomonadota; class Alphaproteobacteria; order Sphingomonadales; family Sphingomonadaceae; genus Sphingomonas. Next base: position 64,341 of record NZ_JAIERS010000004.1, read on the forward strand.
GGCACCTCGTCGGGCGCGGCCTTGAGCACGGCGGCGGCCTCGCGCAGCTTCTCGTCGCGCCCGGCGAACCAGCGGCGCGCGGCCTCGCCGGTCAGCGCCTCGATCCGGCGCACGCCCGAGGAGACGGCGCTTTCGCCCACCACCTTGAACAGCCCGATCTCGCCCAGTGCGCGCACATGCGTGCCCCCGCACAGTTCGAGTGAATAAGTGCGGCCATCCTCGCGCGTACCCATCGAGACGACGCGCACCTCATCGCCATATTTCTCGCCGAACAGCGCCATCGCCCCTTCCGCGATCGCTTCGTCGGGCGTCATCAGCCGCGTCTCGACCGCGCCATTGGCGCGGATATGCGCGTTGACATCGGCCTCGACCTCGGCGAGCCGCGCCGCCTCGATCGCGACCGGCTGCGAGAAATCGAAACGCAGCCGATCGGGGGCGACCAGGCTGCCCTTTTGCGCGACATGCGCGCCAAGCCGCTCACGCAGCGCCTCGTGCAGCAAATGGGTGGCGGAATGGTTCGCGCGCAGCGCCGATCGCCGCGCGCCATCGACCAGCAAATGGAGCGCATCCCCCACCGCGATGCTGCCGCTTTCCACCGTTACCCGGTGGGCGAAAACGCGGCCGAGATATTTCTGCGTATCCTCCACCCGTGCGGCCTTGCCCTCGGCGAACAGCCGGCCGGTGTCCCCCTGTTGGCCGCCGCTTTCGGCGTAAAAGGGCGTCTGGTTGAGCACCACGTCCACCGTCTCGCCCGCCTCGGCGCGGTCGACGCGTACACCGCCGCGCACCAGCGCGAGCACGGCGCCCTCGCCCTCTTCGGCCGCATAACCGGTGAATTCGGTGCCGCCGAACTCCTCGGCGATGTCGAACCAGATGTCGTCGGAGGCGCGCTCGCCCGATCCCTTCCAGGCGGCGCGCGCCATGCGCTTCTGCTCGGCCATCGCCGCGTCGAACCCGGCGCGATCGACGCCGAAGCCTTGGGCGCGCAAAGCGTCTTCGGTCAGGTCATAGGGAAAGCCGAACGTGTCGTAGAGCTTGAACGCGGTTTCGCCCGGCAGCGTGCCGCCGGGGGCCATGCCGGCGGTCGCCTCGTCGAGCAGCTTCAGCCCCTTGTCGAGCGTTTGGCGGAAGCGGGTCTCTTCCTGGGCAAGCGTCGCCTCGATCAGCGGCTGGGCGCGGACCAGTTCGGGGTAAGCCGCGCCCATTTCGGCGACGAGCGCAGGCACCAGCCGGTGCATCAGCGGGTCTTTCGCCCCCAGCAGATGCGCGTGGCGCATCGCCCGGCGCATGATCCGGCGCAGCACATAGCCGCGCCCCTCGTTCGCGGGCAGCACCCCATCCGCCACCAGAAAGCCCGCCGAGCGCAAATGATCGGCGATCACCCGGTGGCTCGCGCGCGCCTCCCCTTCCGGCGCGCGACCGGTGAGCGCGGTGGAAGCGGCGATCAGCGCCTTGAAGGTATCGGTATCATAATTGTCATGCACGCCCTGCAGCACGGCGGCGACGCGCTCGATCCCCATGCCGGTGTCGATCGATTTCTTGGGCAGCTCGCCGACAATCTCGTTCGCCGCCTGCTCGAACTGCATGAAGACGAGATTCCAGATTTCGACGAAACGGTCGCCATCCTCATCCGGTGATCCCGGCGGGCCGCCCGGAATGTGGCTCCCGTGATCGTAGAAGATTTCGGAGCACGGGCCGCACGGGCCGTTATCACCCATCGCCCAGAAATTATCCTTGGTCGGGATGCGGATGATGCGTTGATCGGGCAGGCCGGCGATCTTGCGCCACAGCTCGAACGCCTCGTCATCGGTGTGATAGACGGTCACCACCAGCCGATCGGCGGCGATGCCCCATTCGCGGGTGATGAGGTTCCAGGCGAGGCTGATCGCGCGTTCCTTGAAATAATCGCCGAAGGAAAAATTCCCCAGCATTTCAAAGAAGGTGTGGTGGCGCGCGGTATAGCCGACATTGTCGAGATCATTATGCTTGCCGCCCGCGCGCACGCACTTCTGCGAACTGGTCGCGGTGACGTAGGAGCGGCTCTCCAGCCCGGTGAAGACGTTCTTGAACGGCACCATGCCGGCGTTCACGAACATCAGCGTCGGGTCGTTCTGCGGCACCAGCGGCGCCGAGGGCACGCGGGCATGGCCCTCCCGCGCGAAATAATCGAGGAATGAGCGGCGAATGTCGTTGGTCGAAGTCATGCGCTCCGTCTAGGCGGCGCGGCGCGCGCGCTCAAGCGAAAGCCGGGCGCGGTGAGCTGATTTGCGTGCTTACCCGCCGACCTCAAGCGCGAACCAGCGCTGCTCGGCGAGCAGCAGATCGTGCATCATCCCCTGGCAGATACGCGACTCGCGGCAATAACCCTTCCAATCGGTGGCGATGGTGGGCAGCGACCAGCGGCAAATCTGTTCGCGCAGCCGATTGTCATAGGGGCGGCGCAGCGCGAGCAATGCCAGCGCCTGGCGGCGGGTGAGGAACGGATCGAGCTCGGCGCGGCGGGCGAGTTCGGAACGCTGTACGACGAGCCGCGCCTTGGTGACCGCGCTCAGCGCCGGCACCTCGGCCCGGGTCAACCGGCCGAGCACGTCGAGCGCATCGAGCACCGGCAGCGCCGCCAGCCGCTGGCGCTCACGCCACTCGGCGACCGGCGAGCTGCGCCCTCCCCCCGTCATGTCCATCGCCAGGCAAGCCATGCTCTTCCCTTTCGCCAGCCTTGAATTAGGCCGGCGATACCGATCAAAACCTTGCCTAACCTCCTCGTAAAACTGCGATCTAGGGTTTATCCCAAGGGCGCGTCGAGGCTTTGCGGCGGGGTGCTGAACCAGCGCGGACCGGCGGCGGTCATGTAGAAACAATCCTCCAGCCGCACCCCGAACTTGCCGGGCAGATAGAGCCCCGGCTCGTTCGAGAAGCACATGCCGGGCGCGAGCCGAGTCGCCTCGCCGCGCACCAGATTGACGGGCTCGTGCCCGTCGAGCCCGATGCCATGCCCGGTGCGGTGCGACAGCCCGGGCAGGCGATAATCGGGGCCATAGCCCCAGCCGGTGTAGCGCCGACGGACCGCGTCATCGACGCTCCCCGCTGGAGCCCCGACTTGCGCCGCCTTGAGGGCGATCTGCTGCCCCTCGCGCACCTGGTCCCACACGCGGCGCTGCTCGGCGGTGGCGGTGCCGAACACCAGGCTGCGCGAAATGTCGGACTGATAGCCCTCGACCGCGCAGCCGCAGTCCATCAGCACCATCGCTCCGGGCGCCACGCGCTGCGGCTCGCGGCTGCCATGCGGGAGCGCCGAGGCCGGGCCGATCAGCACCAGCGCGAATTCAGGGCTGCCGCCGAGCTTCGCGGTCGCCGCGTTGACCAGCGCGGCGATGTCCCCCGGCGCCATGCCCGCCTCGATGCGGGGCACGGCGAAACGGAGGGCAGCGATGGTGATGTCCGCCGCCTTCTGCATCAGCGCGATTTCGGCCGCGCTCTTGATCATCCGGCAACCGCGCACCACCGGGTTCGCGGAAGCGATCCGTGCCCCCGTCGCCCGCGCGAGCCCGTCGCTCGCGAAGAAGCGCGCGCTCTCCTCGATGCCGATCACCCGCGCGGGGAGCCGCTTGTCGCGCAGGAAGCCCGCGATCAGCGCGAACGGGCTTTGGTCCTCCTGCCACACCCGCACCTCGGCCGGGATCGCGAGCGTCTGGCGGACCGAAGGTTCCTCGAAAAACGGGGTGACGACCAGCACCGGCCCCTCGGCGGGGATCAGCGCCGCGGTCAAACGTTCGCTCCGGTGCCATTCGATGCCGGTGAAATAGACCAGGCTCGCGCCGGGTTCGATCAGCACCGCGTCGAGCCCGTGCGCCTTCATCAGCGCGCGCGCGGCGTCGATCCGCTGGGCGCGTTCGGCGGCGTCGATCGGGCGGACATCGCCGGTCATCGTGGCGAGCCCGCGCAGATCGCGCTCGGCGGCGCGCGCCGCCCCCAGCCACAGCCCCGCGGCCCCCATCAGGCCCAGCCCCATCATCCGCCGCCGATCGATCATCTTGCCTCCGTGCCCGCTTTCGATAGGACGGGGACCGGGTTGGGGGCAAGCTGGACGGGATTTGGGGCATGGCCAATCGGTTGACCATTTACATCGTAATCGCGCTGATCCTCGGCCTGTTCACCGGCTGGGCGATGCATGAAGCGATCAAGGCCAGCGCCCCGGCCACCGCCGCGGTGCTGAAGGACGCGACCCAGGTCTTTCCCATCCTGACGACGATTTTCCTGCGGCTGATCAAGATGATCATCGCGCCACTCGTGTTTTCCACGCTGATCGTTGGCATCGCGCATATGGGCGATAGTTCGGCGCTCGGCCGGGTGGGCCTGCGCGCGCTGACCTGGTTCATCGGCGCGAGCCTCGTCTCGCTGACGCTGGGGCTGATCCTGGTCCATCTGCTCCAGCCGGGCGCCGGCCTCGCGCTCGCGCTGCCGCCGGTGAGCGAGGCGAGCGGGGTGGACAAGGCCGCGTTCAACCTGAAGGATTTCGTCACCCACATCGTCCCCGCCTCGATCGTCGAGGCGCTGGCGAAGAACGAGATCATCCAGATCGTCGTCTTTTCGGTATTCGCCGGGGTCGCGATCACCTCGCTGGGGGAGCGCGCGGCGCCGCTGGTGCGCGGAGCGGAGGCGCTCGCCGAGGTGATGCTGAAGGTCACCAACTATGTGATGGCGCTCGCCCCGGTCGCGGTGTTCGCCGCGGTCGCCAACAGCCTGGCCGAGCGCGGGCCGGAGGTGATCGGCAATCTCGGCTACTTCATGGCGAGCTTCTACCTCGCGCTGATGCTGCTGTGGACGGTGCTGATCGCGATCGGCGGCCTGTTCCTGGGGCGCGACGTGGTGCCGCTGGTCCGCGCGATCCGGGCGCCGCTGCTGCTCGCCTTCTCCACCGCCTCGTCGGAAGCGGCTTATCCCAAAACGCTGGAAGCGCTGGAGAAATATGGCGTTCCGCCGCGCATTGCCAGCTTCATGCTGCCGCTCGGCTATTCGTTCAACCTCGATGGTTCGATGATGTACATGACCTTCGCGTCGCTGTTCATCGCCCAGGCTTACGGCATCCAGCTGACGCTGAGCGCGCAGATCACGATGCTGCTGGTGCTGATGGTGACCTCGAAGGGCATCGCCGGCGTGCCGCGCGCGAGCCTGGTGGTGGTCGCGGCGACATTGCCCTTGTTCGGTATTCCCGAGGCCGGGCTGCTGCTGATCCTGGCGGTCGATCAGTTCCTCGACATGGGGCGTTCGGCGACCAACGTGGTGGGCAACGCGGTCGCGACCGCGGTGATCGCCCGCTGGGAGAGTGGCCGCCCGGCGCGCGCGGAAGCGGTCGGCTAGAACAGTTCGTCGAGCAGCAGATGCGCCTCGATCCGGCGGGGATCGGGTGTTTCGCCGTAAGCCTCGAACAGCACCGCGCCGAGCCCAGCGTCGAATTCGCCGAGACAATTGAGCAGGATCGACAGATCCTGATAGCGGTCCGCTACGCCCAGCCGACCGAGATCGATCACCCCCGTCACCTCGCCGGCTTCATCGAGGAAGATATTGTCGAGCGAATAGTCGCCGTGCGTCACCACGGGGTCGCCTTCGATCGGAAGGAGCGCCTGGAGCGCATCCCACACCTGTTCGGCGCTCCAGCCGGCGCGCGCGTCATCGAACTCGTCCTCGGGAACGCGGCCCGCGTCGATGTTCGCGCGCGCGGCGACCAGCCGCACGGCCAGCGAGGCATCAAACGGGCAGTGCGCCGCCGGCAGCGCGTGGAGCCGGCGCAGGAAGCGTGCCATCCCGGCAACCGCCTCGGCCTCGCGGCCAGGATTGCCCTCCAGCCAGGCATAAGCGGCGGTGCCGGGCAGCCCCTCGCTCAGCAGCCAGGCCTTGCCCGCCTCCTCGGTGAAGGCGATCAGGCGCGGCACCGGCAGCCGGCCTTGCAGCCAGCGCAGCCGGGCATGTTCATCCGCGATGTCGGTCGCGACCTGCCCGCTGCCCTGCTTTAGATACAGCGAGGGGATGCCCGGTGCGTCGAGCCGGTGGATCACCGCGCCCGACTCGCCGATCGCGTCGCGGGTCGCGCGATAGCCGTCGATCAGCGCCGCGATCCCCTTCGGGAGCGGCGCGGGGAACATCAGGCGCGCCCGATCAGTCGCTGCGCAATCATGTCGGCGACTTCAGCCGCCGGCGCGCCGCTGCGCGCGCTCTCGTCCCACACCTGGTCGAGCCGCTCGGGAATCTTGTGGATGCGCGCTTCCACCTCGGCGCGGTTGCCATTGCCGAAATATTCGAGGCACACGTTGATGATGCCACCCGCGTTGATCACGTAATCGGGGGCATAGAGAATGCCGCGCTCGTGCACGCGGCGGCCGTCCTCGGGCGTCGCGAGCTGGTTGTTGGCCCCGCCCGCGATCACCTTGGCCTTGAGCGCGGCGATCGACGCCTCGGTCAGGATCGCGCCGAGCGCATTGGGGCTGACGATGTCCGCATCGGCCGACAGCACCTCGCCCGCGTCCACCGCGCGCGCGCCAAGCTCGGCGGCGAGTGCCTGGGCGCGGCCGGCGTCGACATCTGCCAGGATCAGCTCGGCGCCATCCGCCGCCAGCAGCCGCGCGAGCCCGCCGCCGACCGAGCCGACGCCCTGGATCGCGACGCGCACGCCCTTCATGTCGCCGGCGCCCAGCCCGCGCGCGGCGGCCGCCTTGACGCCAAGATACACGCCAAGCGCGGTCGAGGGGCCGGGGTTGCCGCCCGCCTGCCCGCTTTCCACCGGCAGCCCGGTGACGAATTTGGTCTCGCTGGAGATGACGACCATGTCCTTGTCCGACATGCCGACATCCTCGGCGGTGACATAGCGCCCGCCGAGCGATTCGATCGCGCGGCCGAACGCCTTCAGCATCGCCTCGCTCTTGGTGCGATTGGCGTCCGCCAGCACGACGGCCTTGCCGCCGCCCATCGGCAACCCGGCCATCGCGTTCTTGTAGCTCATGCCCCTAGACAGGCGCAGCGCGTCGGTGATCGCCTCGCCGCTGTTGGCATAATGCCAGAAGCGCACGCCGCCGCCCGCCGGCCCCAGCGCGGTCGAGTGGATGGCGATGATGCAGTGCAGGCCCGAGGCGGGATCGGTGAAGAGGTGGACGCCCTCATGCTCGTCGAAGTCTGGAAAGCCCCAGGTCGTCACGCCCTACCCCTTATGTTGGCTGCGCTTCGTGGGGCGACCGACGGGACTTGAACCCGCAACCCCTGGTACCACAAACCAGTGCTCTAACCGATTGAGCTACGGTCGCCGTGAAGCGCGGCGGATAGGGCCGCATGACTACAGCGTCAACCCTATCAGAGACGCCCTTCCACCGAAAGCCGGTAGCCGCCACCCACCGCGACGAACCCCGCCTGGGTGAGGCGCTCGACCGTCGCCGGATCACCGCCCTGCACTTCCAGCAGCGCGCGATACTGGCCATCGCCCTCGATCGTCAGCGCGATCTTCTCCGCCCCCGATTGGCTGGCGAGCGGCAGGCTGAGCGCGCCGGCGACGCAGCGCGCCTCGCCGCTCATCCCCTGATCGAGCGCGATCCCGGCGATGCCGGCGCCGAGCATCGCCTTCACCCGGCCATTGGCACGCGCGCAGCGGCCACGATCGAAGCGCACCGACAAGTCGTTCAGATCGAGCTGCGTGATCGGCAGCGGCGCGAACAATTGCCCGACCGGCACCGCCGCCGTCGTATCGTCGATGCCGAAGCTCGCGGCGGACACGCTGAACGCGCCGCGCAGCGGTGCGCCCTGGCCCAGTTGCGCGCCGCTCAGGTCCACCCGCGCGCGTCCGACGAGGAGCTGGATCGGCGACAGCGCGGCATAGCTGTCCCCCAGATCGACATCGCCCCAATGCACCTCGCGCAGCGTCGCCGCCCACACCGAATCGTCGGCCGCGCGCAGGCTCAACCCCTCGCGGTCGAGCCCGAGCATCCCCAGCGCGAGCCGCATCGGCAGCGTGCCGATCAGCGCGATGACGAGGAACAGGCCGAACAGCACACGCGGCCGGGCGTTGATCCGAAAGCGCATCATGTCCCCCGCGCGCGCAAGGTGAGCGCGACCGACAGCGTGCCGTCGCCATTGTCGGTCGTCTGCAACTGGTCGACCAGAATGCCCTGCTCCTCCAGCTCGGCGATCCAGGCGAACAGCGCGGCCGGGCGCGCCGAGGCCATCGCGATCGCGACTGCATTGTCCGATTGCGGATTGACCGTCGACAACACGAAGCCGGCGGTCGTCGCGCGCTCGCGCACCACCGCCTCCAGGCTGCCACCGCGCTCGGGCGCGGATGCCTTGGCGAGCGGCTCGACCGCCGCGACCGCGCCGCGCACGCCCGCGAGCCGGGTCGCCGCGTCGAAGGTCCGGTCGCGCGCGGCGTCGAGCCCCTCGCTCACCGGACGAAGGATGCCGAACCACATCACCACGACCAGCGCGAGCGCGGCGGCGACGCCGATCAGCAGGCGCTCGCGCGGCGAAAGCCCGGTAAGCCAAGCACGGAGCGCGCTCATCGCGGCGCCACCGTCAGTTCGCCCTGATAGCGCCCGGCCGATCCGGCGAACGGCCCGGGGGTAACCGTCAGCCCCAGCGCGCGCAGCCGCAGCAGCACATCGGTGATCTGGCCCTCGGTCTGCGTCACCAGCGTCATCCGCAACACACCCTGCTGATCGAAGCTCAATGCGCGCAATTCGCTTCCCGGCACCGCGCGCACCGCCGCGAAGGCCGAGGCCGCCGTCTGGGTGAAGCCGAGCCCCGCGCCGCGCAGGCCCGCGAGCCGGGCGGTGAGCTGACGCTGCGCATCGTTCACCGTCTCGCCGCGCGGCAGCCCGGTCGCGGCGAGCACGTCGGCGCGGTGCTCAAGCTCGGCGGCTTCCAGATTGTAGCGCAGGATCAGCACCAGGTTGAGCGCGAGCGTCACCACCAGGGTCGCCGCGATCAGCCACAACGCGCGCTTGGCCTGGCGCCAGTCGAAATCGAGCTTCTCGCGCCGCGCGAACGTGCCCTGGCGCAGATCGAGCGGCGGGTTGGCGACGGCGGCGACCAGCGCGGCCTCGATCGCCTCTCGCTCGATCGTCTCGACGGGCGCATCGCCCAGGATCAGCTCGGTGAGCCCGGCTTCCTCGGCGAAGCCGCTGGTCGCGCCGCGCAGCACCACCTCGCCGCCCAGATCGGCGCGGACATAGCCCGTCTCGGGTCGCGGCAGCAGCAGCGCGGCAGGGACGATGGCGGCGGGATCGATGCCCTCGCCCGCGAGCGCCGCGAGCCAGCCGGCGATCCGCGCCGGCTTCACCACCGCGATCGGTCGCTCGCCATTCGCCTCGGGCGCACCGACCGCGACATGCTGTTCGGCCGCACCACCGAGCACGACATCGCCCACCAGCAGCCGCGCCGCCGCGAGTGCCTGCGCCGCCGAACGCGCCGGCACCTCGGCCCAATGCAGCGCCACATCGGTCGCGGGCGCGATCGCGACCACGGTTTCGCCAGCCGCGGGCTGAAGCGCCCCCCGCGCCACCACCACGCCGCCGTCGATCCGCAGCCGGCGCGCCGCGCCCTCGCCCTCGCTCGGCAGGAACACGACCAGCGTCATGACGGGTCGCTCCAGCCGCGCGACACCAGGCGCACCGGAACTTCGGTCGCGTCGATCAACGCGCTTTCGCTCAACTGCGTGCCCCCCAGCTCAACCTCGATATCGAGCGCGAACCATTTGGTCGTCACCGCCGTCTGGGCGGGTCCTTCCTGGCCCGGGCTCACCCCCTGTGCGCTCAGCCCCTGCCAGAAGCTGACGGTGCTGGTAAAGCCCAAGGGCGGCCGCGACGCGAGCAAAGCGCGCGCGCGCCCGACATCGAGCGTATCGGGCAGCAGCATCGCGAGCAGCGGCGCCTGTTCGGGCATCAGCGTGTTGACATTGAGCTTCACCGGGTCCGCGCGCGGCAGGGCGCAGAGCCAGGGGCGGAGCTGGGCGTAGAGTTCGGGCGTCACCCCCGCCACCGCGCGCAGCTCGCTCACATCCGCCATCAGCGCGCCCGCCGTGCGATAGCGCGGGCTACGGCCGGCATAGTTGCTGTCCTCGGCGCCATTGGGCTGGGGCGCATCGTCGCTGTCGATCCAGTCGGCGGTCGCCGCCGCGACGCCGGCCGCATTTTGCGCGCCGACGCCGAGCAGCCGCATCAGCCGCGCGAACTGCTCGATCGCCGCCGGGCGGGCGAGGTACCGGCCATCGCCGCCGCGCAGCACCAGGCCGTTGAGATTGAAGCAATTGCCGCCGTCCCGCACCCGCGCGGTCGCGCTGCCCTGCGGCACCGGCAGCGGGATCGGCCGGTTCGCCCAATCGCCCTGCAGCGTCACCCGCGCCGGATCGCGCGCCAGGATCGCGCTGATCCGCGTCGTCGCCATCGTCTCGGTCGCCATCGCATAAGCGCGCGCCTGATCGAGCGCGACGGCGTTCTGCGCGAGCCGCGTCGACAGCCGCATCCGCTCGAGCGCGGTCGCCGCGAGCACCGCGATCACCGCGACGATCAGCAGCACCGTCAGCAGCGCCGCGCCGCGTTCATCGGACGCAGCGAACCACTCGGCTCCTCCCCTGGAAGGGGAGGTGGCAGGCGCGCTAGCGCCTGACGGAGGGGTGACACCCTTTAGCGGCCGGAGAAACCCCTCCGTCAGCGCTTCGCGCTGCCACCTCCCCCCCTGGAGGAGGAGCTTCGCGTATTTCCTAACTTGCCGGGGCACTCGGCCCTCCCTCCGGCAAGGGCGGGACATAGCCCGCGCCGACCAGGAACAGCGCCCGCAAAGCGACGCCATCCTGCCGGACGAATTGCAGCTCGACCGCCTGGGGCAGCGGCGCGTCGGGCCGGCTGTCCCAGCGCTCGCTCCACGCGCCTTGCCACCGATAGCGCATCTTCAGCTGGCGCACGCCCACCATCATCTCGGTGCTGGCGAGCGGCGCGGCACCATCGACCGCGCCATAGGCCTCGCGGCGGAGCACGCCATTGTCGAGCCGATATTCCACCTTTTGCAGCTCGGCGCGCGGCGCGTCGTCGAGGTTGGTCCAGCCGCGCCGGACGAGCCCGAGCAGTTCCGGGCCGCTGCCCTCGCCCCGAAAGGCGGGGAGCGGCACGCCATTCTCGTCGCGCGCCGGTCGCTCGACCGCCTGCGCCAGATCGGCGGTGAGCGCGGCGTTGAGCCGGCCGAGCGCGGCCATCTCGTCGAAGCGCGCGCTGGTCGCGGTCTGGGCGCGGACGCTAACACTGAGCAGGGCGACGCCGGCCGCGGCGAGCAGCCCGAAGATGAACAGCGCGACGACGACTTCGATCAGGGTGAAGCCGGCTTGGTTTGCTTGTGTCTCATTCAAGCCCCTCCCCTTCAGGGGAGGGGATGGGGGTGGGGGCGGTATAGCCGGCGCCGCGCCCCGTTCTGACAGCCCCCTCCCCAACCCCTCCCCTGAAGGGGAGGGGCTCAGGTTCATCATTGCGTTACCGGCTGTAGACCGCATCACGTCCTCCCCGCCGGGGGCGGCGTGCCGCCCGCGGGGGGCACAAGCGGCGATTTGGGCTGGCGCGGCGGGATCGCGGGCGGACGGACCGCGCTCAACCGGCCAAGCACGCCACCTTCAGGGCCGGCGACCGTCACATCGACGCGGAACGCGCCCTGGTCACCGAGCGGCTGCACGTCGCGCCGCCAGCGCCACGCGCGCCCGCCATTCTGCTCGACGCCCTGCGCCGTGCCTCGCGCCGGCACGCGCGCATCGGTGATCGCCTCGACCACCAGATTGCGCGCCACCATCTGCGCGACCATCGTGTCATCAAGGATGCGCGCGCTCAGCACCGTCTGCCCCTCCAGCCGCAGCAGCGCGAGCGCCGCCAGGCTGAACACCGCGAGCGCGACGATGATTTCGAGCAGGGTGAAGCCGTTCTTCCGGCCATCCCGGTCGCCGGCTACGATCGGCAGACGGCGAGGGACAGATCGCACCGCGCGCCCCTCACCCATTGATCGTCACCCGGCCATCGGCGCCGATCGTCACCACCGCCGCCGCGTCCGCGCCGCGCCGCAGCTGCACACGCATCGGCGCGCTCGCGAGGCCGGTCGAATCGAAGATGATCCGCGCCCGCGCTTCGTCGAGCACCGGGCGCACGTCGCGACCCCAGCGGGTCACCGTCATCGCCTTGTCGCCCATCGGCACCCATTTGCCGCCCTCGCGCCGATCGAAGCCATAGCCGCCGGGGCTCACCCAGATACTGGTCGAGCGGCCCTCGACGATCGCCAGATCATGCGCCGTCCGCGCGCGCGCCGCGAAGCGTTCGGCCTCGTCGATCAGCCGGCCGCGCGGATCGGGGAAGGCGAGCACCACCAACGCCGACATCAGCGCGATCACCGTGATCACGATCATCAGCTCGATGAGCGTGAAGCCGGCCTGGGCAGGGCGCGACGCCGCGACCATGTTACTTCGCCGCGGACTCCGCCGGCCAGTTGCCGATATCGGCATCCGGCCCCTCGCCGCCCTGCTTGCCATCGGCGCCGAGCGTGTAGATGTCATAAGCGCCGTGCTGCCCGGGCGCGGCATAGAGATAGTCGCGGCCCCAAGGGTCCTTGGGCAGCTTCTTGATATAGCCGCCCTTTTGATAGCGCGACGGATCGGTGAGCGAGGCGGGCGGCGCGAGCAATGCGTTCAGCCCGTCGGTCGTGGTCGGATAGTTGAAATTGTGGAGCTTGTAGAGCTCGAGCGCCTGGTCGATCGTCTCGATATCGGCGCGCGCCTTCTCCACCCGCGCGCGGTCGCCCGAAGGCAGCACGTTCAGCACCACGATCGTCGCGAGCAGGCCGATGATAACGATCACCACCATCAGCTCGACCAGCGTGAAGCCGCCCTCGCGGCGGCGGCGGTTCTTCGGTTTAGGCATGGTCTTCCTCATTGCCCGGCAAGCGTGTTGAGCTGCAAGATCGGCAGCAGGATCGATAGCACGATCGTCGCCACCACGCCGCCCATCACAACGATGATCGCCGGTTCCAGCAGCGACAAGGCGGTGGCGGTGAAGCGATCGAATTCGCGCTCCAGATAATCGGCGGCACGCTCCAGCATCTCGTCGAGCCGACCCGCCGCCTCGCCCGACGCCGCCAGATAAGTGAGCAGCGGCGGAAACACGCCCGAGCGGCGCATCGCGGCGGAGAGGCTTCCGCCCTGGCGGATCGCGTCGGTGATCTCCTCGCTCGCCTGGCGCAGCCTGGCGTTGTGGATCGTCGCGGCGGTAAGGTTCAGCCCTTCGAGCAAAGGCAGCCGGCTCGCCACCATTGTCGAGAGGGTGCGCGCCATCCGCGCGGCGTGCAGATCGCGCAGCAGCCGCCCGATCAGCGGCACGCGCAGCACCCAACTGTCGAACGCGAGCTTGATCGCCGGCTGGCGCAACGCGGTCCGCCAGCCGAACGCCAGCAGCACCAGGCCGATGATCACCGCCCACCAATAGCCGGCGAGGAACGCCGAGATCGCGATGACGATGCGGGTGAGCAGCGGCAAGGCCTGCCCCACGGTATCGAATTGCTGCACCACCTGCGGCACGACGAAGATCATCAACGCCGCGACCACCCCGATCGCGACCGTCGCCAGCACGCCGGGATAAGCGAGCGCGGTGATGAGCTTGCCGCGAATTTCCGCCTGGCGTTCGAGCAGCGCCGATAGCCGCTCGAGGATCGCCGGCAGCGAGCCCGAGCTTTCGCCCGCCGACACCATCGCGCAATAGAGCGCGGGGAAGCTCTTGGGCTCGCGCGCCATCGCCTCGGCGAGCCGCCGCCCCTCCACCACCCCGGCATGGACGCGCCCGACGATCTCGCGGACATGCGCCGCTTCGGTCTGGCGGCTGATCGTGCGCAGGCTTTCCTCGAGCGGGCTTACCCGGCTCAAGGTCGCGAGCTGGCGGGTGAACAGCGTCAGTTGCTTGGGGCTCAGCCGCTGGCCACGCAGCTGGACCAGCAGCGACGGCTTGGCGGCGACGCCCTCGCTCGGCTTGCCCGGCTCGATCCGCACGACGAACAGCTTCTTCGCGTCGAGCAGGTCGCGCGCGCGGTCGATCGTCTCGGCCTGCACCGCGCCGCGCTTTTCGCGGCCCTGGGTGTCGATGGCGAGATAATCGAAATCGGCCACGTCTTACGCCTCGGCCATGTCGCTGCGCGAAACGCGCACCGCTTCCTCGGGCGTCGTCACGCCCTCGCGCACCATCGCGCGGGCGGCCGAGCCAAGGTTGGGCGCGTTGACGAAGGCGTGGCGGGCGATGATCGCCTCGTCGCCGCCATCGTTGATCAGCCGGCGGATGGTGTCGTCCACCCGGATCGCCTCGAACACGCCGATGCGGCCCTTATAGCCGCTATGCCCACACGCCTCGCAGCCGACCGGCTCGTACACGATCGTGCCCGGATCGAAACCGAGCAGCGCCGAGACCGAGCCGGAGGCCTGCACCGGGCGCCGACATTCGGGGCACAGCCGCCGCACCAGCCGCTGCGCGATCACCCCGCGCAGCGTGGAGGCGAGCAGGAACGGCTCGATCTTCATGTCGCGCATCCGGGTGATGGCGCCGACCGCGTCGTTGGTGTGGACGGTGGAAAGCACCAGATGCCCGGTGAGCGAGGCCTGCACCGCGATTTCCGCCGTCTCCCGGTCACGGATTTCGCCGACCATCACCACGTCCGGGTCTTGCCGCAGGATCGCGCGCAGGCCGGCCGCGAAAGTGAGGCCCACTTTCGGGTTCACCTGCGTCTGGCCGACGCCTTCGATCGCATATTCAACCGGGTCTTCCACGGTCAGGATGTTGCGCGTGCCATCGTTGAGCAGACGTAAAGCCGCGTAGAGCGTCGTCGTCTTGCCCGAGCCGGTCGGCCCGGTGACGAGCACGATGCCGTTGGGCTCGCCGATCGCGCCGCGCAGCATCGTGTTGATCGCCGGGCTCATGCCGAGCACGTCGAGGTCGATCGCGGCGTTCGCCTTGTCGAGGATACGCAGCACCACCCGCTCGCCGGCGCGGCTGGGGAGCGTCGAGACGCGCACGTCGAGCAGCTTGCCGCCCAGCGACAGCCCCATGCGCCCGTCCTGCGGCACGCGCCGCTCGGCGATGTCGAGTCGCGCCATCACCTTCACGCGGCTGACGACCACGGGCGCGACGTGCGGCGGCATCCGCAGCGTTTCGCGCAGCACACCGTCGATCCGCATCCGCACGACGAGGCCGGTTTCATAGGGCTCGATATGAATGTCGGACACGCCATTGCGCGCGGCATCGGCGATGATGCCGTTGATGAGGCGGATGGCGGGGGCGTCATCGGCCGAATCGAGCAGATCCTCGGCGGTCGGGATGTTGCCCGCGATCAGATCGAGCTCGTCGCCCAGCCCCAGCGAACCGGCGGCGGCGGCGGCGGCCTGCCCGTCCATCGCGTATTTCTCGGACAAGAGCCGATCGAACGCCTCGGGGGCGGCGAAGCGCACGTCGAACGGGCGTTCCAGGAAGCGGCGCAGCTCAATCAGCACCTTGGGATCGGCGCCCTCACGCAAGGAAACCGCGAAATGCCCGTCCTCGCCGGCATCGAGCACCACCCCGAACTTGCGCGCGAAGGCGTAGGGAATGGCGACGATCGAGGGCGGCAGCGATGCCGGTTCCTCGACGGTGAGCACGGGCAGGTCTTGCGGCTGGCCGATCATCGCGGCGCTCCCTCCTGCGGCCGCAACGGAGCGGCGGGTTCCTTCAGCACGGGCACGGGGACGCGCGGATCCTCGATGCTGCCCGGAGTGCCCGGCGGCGGCAGCGGTGGCTCGGCGCCGAAGTAATCGCGCACCAGCTGGTCGATCGTCGGCTCATGCCCGCCGGGCTGGATGCCCTGTTGCAACCGGACATAGCCGTAACGCTGCTCGGCGAGCTTGCGGGCATCCTCGGCGGTGCGCAGGATCGTCGGGCGGATGAAGATGATCAGGTTGGTCTTGGTCCGCGTCTTGGCGCGCGAGCGGAACAGCTGCCCCAACGCCGGGATGTCGCCGAGCAGCGGCACCTTCTCCAGCGTGCGCCGCTCATTATCGTCGAGCAGGCCGCCGATCACCGCGATCTGGCCGTCATCGACGGTCATCGTGGTTTCCACCTCGCGCTTGTTGAGGATCAGGTCGCTATTGTCCTGCGACACCGGCCCCGCGATCGAGCTGACCTGCTGGCGCAGGAACAGCTTCACCGATCCCGACGAGTTCACCTGCGGCCGTACTTCCAGCTCGATGCCGACATTCTCGCGCTGCACCGTGCGGAAGGCATTGTCGAAATTCTGGCTGAGCGCCTGCCCGGTGGTGATCGGCACTTCCTGGCCGACCAGGATGCGCGCCGGCTGATTGTCGAGCGTCACGATGTGCGGCGCCTGCAACAGGTTGGAGGTGGTGTCGCTCTTCACCGCGTTGACGATGCCGGCGAACACCCCGTCGCGGCCTATCCGCGTCGCGAAGCCGCCAAAGCCGCCCGAGGCGCCGATGATCTCGTTGAGCGCGCTCTGCGCCAGCGCGTCGCTGACAGTGCTGTTGACCGAGGTGGTCGTGCCGCCGGCGTTCGTCGTCGTCGTTCTGGTGTTCAGCTGGCGCGCACCCACCGCGCCCGCGATTTGCAGCAGATTGGGCGCGGCGTTGCTGAACGAGGTGGTCGCGATCGGCACCCCGCTGCCGCCCAGTGAGCCGATCAGGAATTGCAGGCCGAGCCGGTTCGCGGTCTGGTCCGAAACCTCGGCGACGATCGCCTCGACCAGCACCTGCTCACGCCTTGTGTCGAGCTGGCGCACTACTTCGGCAAGCTGGCGCTGCACTTCGGCCGGGGCGGCGATCACGATCGCGTTGGCGCCGGCGAAGCGGGTGACGACCGCCGCCGTCCGTCCGCCCTCGGCGACGATCGCCGGCGGGGCATTGGGGTTGACCCCACCTTGCTGCGCCGCGCCCGGAAATTGCTGCGCCTGGGGCGCGACGATGTTGCGCGCGTTCGCGCTCGATCCGCTGTTCGAATTGCCGAAGCCGCTCGATTGGCTGAGCTGCTGCGGTTGAGTCGGCGCGCTCGGCTGCTGGCCGACAAGCTGTTGCAACACCGGCAGCAACTGTTCGGCATCGGCGTTCTGCAGGAACACGACCTTCACCTCGGTGCCGAGCGAGGCGCGGCGATCGAGCTCGGCGGCGACCTCGGCCAGGCGCGCGACCGATGCCGGATCACCCCGCAGCGCGACCGCGTTCGAACTCGTCACCGGCACCACCGACACGGTTGATGCACCGGGCGCCCCCTGTTGCTGGCTGCCCTGCACCAGCTGCTGCAACGCGGTCGCGATCTCGCGCGCGCCGGCGTTCTTCAGCGCGACCAGCCGGGTCGCGGCATTGTCCGTATCGATCTGGCGCAGCACCTCGCGCACGCGGCGGACATTGTCGGCGAAATCGACGATCACCACCGAATTGCCGCCGCGATTGGCGGTGACGGTGCCCTGAGGGCTCACCAGGTTGCGCACGGTATCGACCGCCGAGGCGGCGTCGATCGAGCGCAGCCGCACGATTTCGGTGACGAGCGTGTTGCGCGCCGCCGCCCCCGCGCCGCCAACCCGCGTCGGCTGCTGCGCCGCGCCCTCGATCGGCTGCACCCGGAAGGCGCCGTTCGCGGTCGGCACCGCGACCAGCCCATTGGCGCGCAGCGTCGAGAGGAACACCTCCAGATATTCGGAGCGCGACAGCGGCCGGTCGGTCACCACCGTCACCTTGCCCTGCACGCGGTTGTCGATGATGAACGTGCGCCCCGTCGCCTTGGCCGCATCGGCGATGAAGGCGCGGATGTCGGCGTCGCGGACGTTGAGCGTCATCTGCGACAGCGCGGGCGCGGCGAGGGTCAGCGCCAGCGCGGCGGCGCCCGCCAGGCGGTGGCGGCGGATCATGCGCCGGTCACCGCGATCACGATCGGCAGCACTTCGGCGCCGCGCTCGACCGAAAGCGGAATGTTGCCGCCCTTGGCATATTGCCCCGCCAGCTTGTCGATATCCCCCGGCCCGGTCACCGGCCGTCCCCCGATTTGCGTCACGATATCCCCGTCCTTCAAACCCACTTGGCGGAAAAGTTGCCCCGATCCCTGCGGGCGCACCACCAGCCCGGTCACCTGGCCATTGTCGATGCGCGGAATGAAGCCGATCTCCGCGCGCAGCCGGGCGAGCGACACCCCCGGCGCGGTGGGAGCGTCGACCATTTCGCCGGGCGCTGCGCCGTCGGCCGCGACCGTCCCGCCGCCCCCCGCCGACTGATCGAGAAACAGCTGCTCGTCGCGCCCGCCCCGCGTGAGCGTCACATGATCGAAATAGACCGCCTTCAGCGTTACCCCCGGCGCGACCTCGTCGCCGACCGCGAAGCTCGCCTGCACCCCGTCGGCGCCGGCGATGATCGCCGAGCCGCGTCCGCTGGCTTCGTTGAGCCGCGTGCCGAACAGGGTGAGCTGGAGCGCGGTTACCGCGACCGGCGCCGCCGCCGTCGGGCCGCCGCCCAGCCGGAAGAACGGATCGAACCGCGCGAGCAGTTCGGGCGCCGCCGCGCCGACGCCCGCTGGCGGCAGGCGCCAATCACCGAGCGGGCCGACGGGGGTGACGATCGCCCAGATCAATCGCGCCGCCTGGACCGCCAGCAGCGCCATCAGCGCGAGTTCAAGCGCGCTGTAGGCGATGTTGAGCGGCAGCCGCCGCAACAGACCGCGCGCCCGCGCGTCGATCGACAATCGCATTTCGTGGTCCCCTAGCCCGCCGGGCCTAGGCGGCAGGCTTTACGGCAAGGCTTCAATTTGGTGTCGTTTTTGTGACTATCGTCACGGTCTCGCGGTCGATCAAGCTAAAGCTGGCGCATGGTGTCGGCCTTTGGCAACGTTATGGCTATGAAAGTTCATCCCTGCGGTAATGGCTTCCCACCCGATGCGCTGATCGCCCGGCTGGCGGCGCTGCCCGGCGTGCAGAGGGTGCCCAGCCCCAAGCTCACCCTGTTCATCAAGCGCGGCTTCGCCGGGCCCGAGCTGTGCGCGGCGCTGATCGACCGCATCGACGCCGAGCGCCGCCCCTCGACCGTGTCCGACGATAATGGCGACCCAGGCTATCGCACGAGCGAGACGTGCGATCTGCGCGCGGACGAGCCGCTGACCCAGCAGGTCGAAGCCGCGCTCGCCGAACTGCTCGGGCTCGATCCGGCGTTCGGCGAGCCGCTGCAGGGGCAGCGCTACGCGGTTGGCCAGGAGTTCAAGCAGCATACCGATTATTTCGAGCCGCTGAGCCCCGATTATGAGCGGTTCTGCGCGGTGGCGGGGCAGCGGACCTGGACGGCGATGCTCTATCTGAACGCGCCCGAGGCGGGCGGCGCGACCCGGTTCAAGACGATCGACAAGATCGTCCAGCCCGAACCCGGCAAGCTGCTGCTGTGGAACAATCTGCGCCCCGACGGCAGCGGCAACCCCGCGACGCTGCACCAGGGGATGAAGGTGCGCGCCGGCACCAAATATGTCCTCACCAAATGGTATCGGCAGCGTCGCTGGGGGTGAGACGATTCGGCAACACGCCACGGCCAATTTCCCGAAATGACGCACGCCCAATGCTGAATGGCCAAAGCTTACCGTTTTCCTAAGACGATTCACGGGACTGTAATTTTTTGTCCGTCAACTTGTAACAGTTTCCCAATCTTAGCGTCATGGAGCCCGCCTAAGCGCCGTCCGACGACTGCGCGAGGGGGCGA
Source organism: Sphingomonas sp. (assembly GCF_019746665.1). Classification (GTDB taxonomy): domain Bacteria; phylum Pseudomonadota; class Alphaproteobacteria; order Sphingomonadales; family Sphingomonadaceae; genus Sphingomonas. The sequence goes on from NZ_JAIERS010000004.1 coordinate 84,088, forward strand.
ACCGACTCGTGGCGACATCGTCGTGGCACAGACCCAAGCCGGTCAGAAAAACGCTGGAGACAGGGACCATGAACACCATAAATCTTCGTCGCATGCTGATCGCGACGTGCTCGGTCGCCGCGCTGAGCGGCTGCGGCGCCAACGACATCGCCTCGCCCGGCACCGGCGGCAACGTGACGATCAACAACGTCACGCCCGCGCCGACCCCGACGCCGACCCCCACGCCGACCCCGACCGCGACGCTGGTGACGCCGGCCGCCGGCTGCCCGACCATCGCCAACGACGCGCAGTTGACCGCCGCCGGCACGCTGAGCGGCCCGACCGGATCGTATCTGGTGTGCAACATGCCGGCGCGCATCACGCGTTCCTCGACGCTGCCCTTCGTGCGCGGCGTGCTGTACCAGCTCAACGGCCGCGTCGATGTCGGCAACGACCAGGGCCCCTCGACCACCGGCACCAGCAATGTCGTGCTGACGATCGAACCGGGCGTGATCGTGATCGGCGCGCCGGGCGCTTCGTGGCTGGGCGTCAACCGCGGCAATCAGCTCCAGGCGGTCGGCACCCCCACCCGCCCGATCATCTTCACCAGCCGCGACAACGTGCTTGGCCTGAACACCGATAGCTCGGCCGGCCAGTGGGGTGGCGTGGTGCTGCTCGGCCGCGGCCAGATCACCGATTGCGCCGCGACCGGCGCGCAGCCGGGCACCGTGGCGTGCGAGCGCCAGACCGAAGGCGCCGCCGATCCGTCGCTCTATGGCGGCGCGAACAACACCGAAAGCAGCGGGCGCATCCAATATATGCAGATCCGCTATTCGGGCTTCGTGCTCTCGGGCAACAGCGAGCTTCAGGCGCTCACCACCGAAGGCACCGGCAGCGGCACCCAGATCAGCTTCGTCCAGTCGGTCAACAGCTCGGACGACGGCGCCGAGTTCTTCGGCGGCCGGGTGAACTTCCGCTACTACATCTCGATGGGCGCGCTGGACGACAATCTCGACACCGACACCGGCCTGAAGGGCAACTTCCAATATGTGATCGTCGCCCAGCGTGACGGTTCGGCCGCGCTCGGCGCCGACTCGATCATCGAAGCTGATTCGGACAACGCCTTCGATCAGCAGCTGCCGCGTCAGAACACGATCATCTCGAACTTCGTGTTCCTCGCCCGGGTCGCCTCGGCCAACAACTCGACCGCGATCCTGCTGCGCGGCGGCACCGACTACACGCTCGTCAACGGCTTCATGGACGCGCAGAACTCGCAATCGTGCCTGCGCATCAGCCGCACCGCGACCGCCGACACCACCGCGAGCCTGGGGGTCAATGCGACCAACCTGGTCGTCGCCGGGGCGACGACGGGTAACGACGAACTGGGCGCGCCGGTGTTCCGCTCGGTGCAGTTCCGCTGCCCGACCACCGCGCTGCAAGGCATCAACGGCGTGACCGATGCGCAGGTCGCGACGATCTTCGGCGCCGGCACCAACAACAACAGCATCACCTATGTGCCGACGCTGACCAACGGCTTCATCAACGGCGCGACCGAAACCGCCGTGCCGGTGTTCAACCCGACCACGCTCAACGCCGCGTCGGGCGTCGCTTCGACCAGCGGCAGCCTGAACGGGGCGGCGGCGTTCTTCGACAACGTCACCTATGCCGGCGCCGTGCGCGACGCCAACGACACCTGGTACACCCAGTGGACCTGCACCAGCTCGGTGCTGAACCTCGGCACCAACAACACGGGCGCCTGCACCGCGCTGCCGGTCTTCTCCTGATCCTCGGCAGGCACTGATGGGGCGGGGCGTCGCCGCAAGGCCGCGCTCCGCCCCCATTTCAAAAAGATTTCAAGGGGGTTGGAAATGTCGAGGTCGTTCGAACTGGCGAGTCTGCTGCTCGTTTCGTCGGCACTGGTGTCACCTTCGGTCGCCCGCGCGCAGAGCACGCCGGCCGCGAGTCAGAGCGGCCCCGCGACCCCGGCGCCCGCCCAGACGGGCACCGCGCAGCCGGGCGACCAAGCCGCCCCGGATGCCGCCCAGGCGCCCGCCGAGCCCGCCGCCGAGCCGGTGCCCGAGGTTTCGGTCCCCGGCGGCGAAGTCGTCGTCACCGGGCGGCGCGGGCGCACCAACGTGCTGCGTTCGAGCACCCAGGCGCTGTCGCTGCTGTCGAGCGAGGACATCGCCCGTACCGGTGAGGGTGATATCGCCGGCGCCCTGTCGCGCGTCACGGGCCTGAGCGTCGTCGGCAACGGCTTCGTCTATGTCCGCGGTCTCGGCGACCGTTACTCGCTCGCGCTGCTCAACGGCCTGCCGCTGCCCAGCCCCGAACCGCTGCGCCGCGTGGTGCCGCTCGACATTTTCCCGACCAACGTCATCGCCTCGTCGCTGGTCCAGAAGACCTATTCGACCAACTTCCCCGGCGAATATGGCGGCGGCGTCATCAACCTCACCACCAAGTCGGTGCCGAAGGAAGGTTTCTTCAGCATCGACGCGGGCATCGGCGCCGACACGGTGACGACCGGCCAGCTCGGCTATACCTATTTCGGCACCGCGAGCGACTGGACCGGCTTCGGCAATGGCGGCCGCCTGCCGCCGCCGGCGCTGCAGAACTATTTCAACAACGGCGTCCGGCTCAGCCAGCTGCCGTTCGCGCAGAATATCGAGATCGCCTCGCAGCTGATCAACGGTCGCAACGCGGTCGTCCAGCGCAACGGCGCGCTGCCGCCCAATTGGTCGCTCGGCTTTTCGGGCGGCAAGTCGTGGGACATCGGCGACACCACGCTCGGCGTGATCGCGGCGTTCGGCTATAGCAACAAGTGGCGCACGCGCGACAACACCCAGCAGCTGGCGAGCTCGGGCGATCTCAGCCAGTTCGCGGAGAATTTCCGCCGCGTCATCACCGACAACCGGCTGGTGGTCGATGGCCTGATCGGGGTGAACCTCGACATCGGCGAGCAGAAGCTGCGCTGGACCACGCTCTATATCCGCGACACGCTGAAGCAGGCGCGGCTCGGCGAGGGCACCCGCCCCGCCCAGCAGCCCGATCTCATCTTCCGCGATCAGGACACCGCCTGGTACGAGCGCCAGCTGCTCGACACCCAGCTGGTCGGCGAGTTCAAGATCGGCGATCTGTGGCGGGTCGAACTGCGCGGCTCGTTCGCCAATTCGCGCCGCAACGCGCCGGCGGAGCTGAATTTCGAATATTCGCGCAACACCAACAACCCGATCGTCGATTTCCGCAACGTCTTCCTGAACCAGTTGAACAACCAGAATGGGAGCGCGACGATCGCCTATTCGCAGCTGCGCGAAAATCTGTACGCGGCGGGCGTCGACGTTACCTACAAGCCGCAGGACAATCTGACCGCGTCGTTCGGCTACAGCTTCAACGACACGGGCCGCACCACCGAACGGCGCGATTTCCGTTATAACGGCCTTAACCTGCCGCTCGGCGTCGGCGCGTTGCGCCCCGATCTGCTGCTGAGCCCGGCGCCGGTGCGCGCGTTCGGCATCTTCCTCGAAGACCTGACCGAAGGCGGCAACGCGCTGTTCGGCGCGGGGCTCACCACCCATGCGAGCTATGGCCGGCTCCAGCTCGATCTGTTCGACAAGCTGAACCTCGACGTGGGGTTCCGCTATGAAAATGGCAGCCAGTTCACCCGCGCGATCCCGGTGTTCACCACGGGCGGCGGGATCGGCATTCCGCAGACGCGGATCGACCGTGATTACTGGCTGCCCGCGGTGACGCTCACCTACAAGCTCAACCCGCAAATGCAGTTCCGGATCAGCGGATCGAAGACGATCGCGCGGCCCCAGTTCCGCGAGCTGATCTTCCAACCCTATTACGATCCCGAATATAACCGCACCTATCGCGGCAACCCGCTGATCAACGACAGCCAGCTCTATAATGCCGAGGCGCGCTACGAGTGGTATTTCGCGCGCGATCAGCGCTTCACGCTCGCCGGCTTCTACAAGCGGATCGAAAATCCGATCGAGCCGTTCGTCTCGCTGCTCAGCGATAACGACTATGTCGTCAGCTTCGCCAACGCCCCGCGCGCGCAGCTCTACGGGGTCGAAGTCGAGACTCAGAAGTACTTCAACCTCGACGGGCTGTTCGGCAATTCGGCGTTCTTCGGATCGCGCCGCGCGGTGGTGATCGCGAACTACACCTATACCAGTTCGGAAATTCAGGTCGGCGCCAACGATCCGGCGCAGGTGTTCCCGCTCAACATCACCCGGGCGACCCAGCTGTTCCGCAACGGCGTGCCGCTCACCGGCCAGTCGGACCATCTCGCCAATCTCGAGATCGGGCTGGAGCAGAAGGACGGGCTCTCGCAGCAGACCATCCTGTTCAACTATGCCAGCCGCCGGGTGACGCAGCGTGGCGGGCCGAACCAGCCCGATGTCTATGAAACCCCCGGCATCCGGCTCGATTTCGTGGCGCGCCAGGGCATCAAGCTGGCGGGCGTGATGACCGAGCTGAAGTTCGAGGCGCGCAACATCACCGGCACCATCTTCCGCGAGTTGCAGGAGAACGGCCCGAACCGCATCTTCTTCAACCGCTATAACCAGGGCACGCAGCTGAATCTGTCGCTGGGCGTGAAGTTCTAAACGGCAGCGGGCCACAACCGCCGTCCCTTGAAAGAGGTGCGGCGGCTTTTTTGTTTTCGGAAACTAAGCCCAAGTCGCTGGGACCAATGCTGCGCAGTGATTTGGCTTGATTGGTCAAGATCGTCACAAAAAGCTTTCAATCGACGCCGATTTCATGAACCGGCCAACGTTACCGGCCGCGGCAAGAACGGTCTCATGGATAATGCCAAAGCCGTAGCGAGCGACTGCATTTGCGCTTTAGCGGCAGCAATTATAGCCTCGTCCCATACGGCCGAAGCTGGCCTTGACAAGCTTGCTCGCACTGGCGGCGCGCTTGGGTGGTGCCCACGGGGGATTGATGCCACCAAGGCCGGCTTCGATGCCGGAGGCGCGGGGGGGCGAACGGCGGCCACGGCGCCAGCGCGCCCGTAACTGTGGATTGGTCCGTTGACTTGCTTGTGCAAGCCGCCGACACGTCGCCACGCGCCTTGATCTGGGGAAAGAATGTTTCCCAATGGCAATGAACTGGCTTCGATTTTTGAGCGATCGGTTCAGGAAGCCCAAGCGGCTTCATCCCGAAAGCCTATGGCATGTCGCAGCCGACGCATACGGTTTTCGCGCGACCGATCAAACCGGCAAGACAATGGTCGCCCCCCGCGAGAATCTGGCCGCAATCGTCATTGAAACCAATGATAGCGGACCTTGGGGCGCGGATCTGTGGTGGCTGCTTTACGGTGTGGAAGGGAAACTCATCTGCGGCTTCCCTGAAGGTGCAACAGGCGAGGAAAGCGTTGTGCACGAGCTTCAGTCTTTATCTGGTTTCGACAATGTTGAGATGACCAAGGCGATGGGGTGCACATCGAACGCGACGTTCATCGTCTGGCGCCGATGACGCGCGCTTCCCGCCCCTTGCGGGCCGGTCGGCGACGAAGCCGAAAGCGGCGGAAAAGCCACCCCGCCTAGCGCGATTTCGAGGCAGGCGATCAACGGCCGGCTCGGAAATGCCCTTGAACCATCTTGTTGGGGCAATGATCCGACGCGATGGGATCGCGAACCGCGCTAGTGCCGAACGCGGATGTCGGTGGCCCAGATGCGCCAGTCACGCTTGGCCGGATCGGGGTCGTTCGGGTCGGCCGAGCGCCGCAGCATCACGAACCCTTCGCGCTCGGCGGTCGCGCCGGTGCCGCGCTGTTTCACGAACGCGCTTGCCGAGACGAGCACGAACTGGGTGCCATCGCGCACCGTCACCGCGGTCGCGCGGCCGACGCTGGGCTCATATTCGGCATAAGGGGCGAAGCTCGCCTTGAATTCAGCGAGCGAAGGGGCGGCACTGTGGCCGCCCTCGGTCCACATCGCATAGGCGGCGGCGTAATCGCCCGCCTTGATCGCCTTGAAATAGGTCTGCACCGCCGCCATCGCCGCGCGCGCGTCGGGTGAATTCGGCGCGGCGGGACCGCGCATTCCGGCGGCGGTCGCGGTCGGGCTTGGGGCGGGCTTGGGCGCGGCAGCGTTCTGGCCGCAACTCGCCAGCCCCAACGCCGCGACAATCAGCGCATGACGCACGTCTTTTTCCCCCGTGAATTGCTCGCGCCTCCCTTGCCCCAGCCGCCAGCCCCAGGCAACCGGGGTTGCCCCAAAAGCAAACGCCCCGGCCGTTGCGGGCCGGGGCGATGATGGTGGGCGCGGCTGGGATTGAACCAGCGACCCCTGCGGTGTGAACACAGTGCTCTACCACTGAGCTACGCGCCCGAAATTCGGGAGAAGCGGCAAGGCGCCGCCTCGCGGAGCGCCTCCCTACGGAGCGCGCTCCCTTTTGTCCAGCCTTAGTTGACCGAGTCCTTCAGCAGCTTGCCCGGCTTGAACTTGGGCTGCGCCGAAGCCTTGATCGTCATCGGCTCGCCGGTGCGCGGGTTGCGCCCGGTCGAGGCCTTGCGCTTGCTCACCGAGAAGGTGCCGAAGCCGACCAGCCGGACTTCCTCTCCCTTGGTAAGCGCGCCGGTGATGCTGCCGAACACCGCCTCTACCGCCTTGGAAGCATCGCCCTTGCTAAGGCCCGAGGCCTCGGCCACCTCCCCAATCAATTCCTGCTTGTTCATCCCTTTTGAACCCCCGTCCGGTGTATCGCGGCCTGGCCTGCGTGACTCGCGCCAGGCTGGACGGCCAATAAGGCGGTTTGCCCAGTGTTAGTCAAAACAAAAACGTCACAATCCGTCGCGAAACGGTCATTTCGCTGGTAACATGATTGGCCGGCGGAAGCCGATATAGCCTGCTCCCGCCGTCCGATGCCAAATTAGTGCGGAATTTCGGCCGCCGGCAACACGCCCGAGGGCGGCAGCGCGGCCAATTCGTCGGCCTCGGTCCAATCGATCGCGGCGAGCGGCGCGGTGAGCGCGAGCCGCAGCGCCTCGTCGACGTGCCGGATCGGGACGATCTCCAGCCCCTCGCGGATATTCGCCGGGATTTCGGTGAGATCCTTCTGATTCTCCTCGGGGATCAGCACCGTCTTGATCCCGCCGCGAAGCGCCGCGAGCAGCTTTTCCTTCAGCCCGCCGATCGGCAGCACGCGGCCGCGCAGCGTCACCTCGCCGGTCATCGCCACGTCGCGCCGCACCGGCACGCCGGTCAGCGTCGAGACGATCGAGGTGACCAGCCCGATCCCCGCCGAAGGGCCATCCTTGGGCACCGCGCCTTCGGGCAAGTGGATATGGATGTCCTTGCGCGCGAACAGGCTGGGCTTGATGCCATAGGTCGGCGCCCGCGCCTTGACAAAGCTGAGCGCGGCCTCGACCGACTCCTTCATCACGTCGCCCAGCTTGCCGGTGGTCTTGATTCCGCCCTTGCCGGCGACCGTCACGCTTTCGATCGTCAGGAGTTCGCCGCCCACCTCGGTCCAGGCGAGGCCGGTGACGGCACCGATCTGATGCTCCTCCTCGCTCATCCCGAAGCGATATTTGCGCACGCCGGCGAAGTCGGGAAGGTTATCGGGCGCGATCGTCACCGTCTCGGCCTTGCCCTCCAGGATGCGGCGGAGCGCCTTGCGCACGAGCTTGGCGATCTCGCGCTCCAGCGTGCGGACGCCGGCCTCGCGGGTGTAATAACGGATCAGGTCGCGCAGACCTTCATTGGTGAGGGTGAACTCGCCATCCTTCAGCCCGTGCGCCTCGATCTGCTTGGGCACCAGATGGCGCTCGGCGATCTCGACCTTCTCATCCTCGGTATAGCCCTCCAGCCGGATGATCTCCATCCGGTCGAGCAAGGGCTGCGGCAGGTTGAGCGTGTTGGCGGTGGTGACGAACATCACGTCCGACAGGTCGATGTCGATCTCGAGATAATGGTCCTGGAACTTGTTGTTCTGTTCGGGATCGAGCACCTCGAGCAGCGCCGAGGCGGGATCGCCGCGGAAATCCTGGCCAAGCTTGTCGATCTCATCGAGCAGGAACAGCGGGTTGCTGGCGCCGGCCTTGCGCAGGTTGGACACGATCTTGCCCGGCAGCGAGCCGATATAGGTACGCCGGTGGCCGCGAATCTCGGCCTCGTCGCGCACGCCGCCCAATGACTGGCGCACGAACTCGCGCCCGGTCGCCTTGGCGATCGACTTGCCAAGGCTGGTCTTGCCCACGCCCGGCGGGCCGACGAGGCACAGGATCGGCCCCTTCAGCTTGTTGGTGCGCGCCTGGACCGCGAGATATTCGATGATCCGGTCCTTCACCTTTTCCAGCGCATAGTGATCCTGATCGAGGATCGCCTGCGCGGAGGCGATGTCGCGCTTCAGCTTCGATTTCTTGCCCCAGGGCAGCCCCAGCAGCACGTCGAGATAGTTGCGCACCACCGTCGCCTCGGCGGACATCGGCGCCATCGTCTTCAGCTTCTTCAGCTCGCCCTGCGCCTTGGCGCGCGCTTCCTTGGAAAGCTTCAGCGTCGCGATCTTCTGGGTGAGTTCGGCGATCTCGTCGCCCTCGCCATCCTCGCCCTCATTGCCCAGTTCGCGCTGGATCGCCTTCAGCTGTTCGTTGAGGTAATATTCGCGCTGGGTCTTCTCCATCTGGCGCTTCACGCGGCTGCGGATCTTCTTTTCGACCTGCAGCACGCCCAGCTCGCCTTCCATGAAGGCGAACACCATCTCCAGCCGCTTCTGCGGGTCGCGCTCCATCAGCAGCGCCTGCTTGTCGGCGACCTTCACCTGAATATTGGCGGCGACCGAATCCGCCAGCCGCGCCGCGTCCTCGATCTCGCGCAGCTGCACCGCGGTTTCGGGCGGCAGCTTGCGGTTGAGCTTGGCGTAATTCTCGAACTGATCGACCACCGAGCGCATCAGCGCGACCAGCTCGCGATCCTGCTCGGCCAGATCCTCCTCGCCAGCCGTCCCTTCGAGCATCTCGACCTCGGCCATCAGGTGGCCGGGCAGCACATCGAGCCGCTCCAGCCGCGCGCGCTGCTTGCCGGCGACGAGCACCCGCACCGTGCCATCGGGCAGCTTGAGCAGCTGCAACACATCGGCGGTGACGCCGACATCGTAGAGATCGTCGCGAACGGGATCGTCCTCGGCGGGATCGAGCTGGGCGACCAGGAAGATCTCCTTGCTGTCGGCCATCGCCGCCTCCAGCGCGGCGACCGACTTGTCGCGCCCCACGAACAACGGCACGATCATGTGCGGAAACACAACGATGTCGCGCAAGGGAAGAAGGGGATAAACGGTTTTCATGAATTCTCCGAACACGCCTTACCGGCGCGGCAATTTTTCAACATATGGGGCGTCGCGTAAAGCCATCAACCTGTGCCGCTTGGTCGCCAGGGGGACAATGGCGCCGGCGGGAGCACTGGCGCTCGCCGCCAACGCGCCGGCGCCGCAAAAGGGCCTGCCCCCGCTCACCGCGCAAACCGCGCGATCGGGCGGCCCGGTCGATCCGCTGCAGGCAGCGCTCAATTTCGACGCGGTCGACCTTCAGATAGAGGTGTTTCCCGATCGCCAGGCGATCGCCGGCACCGCCACGCTCAGCTTCACCGCGCGCGCGCCGCTCGACACGCTGTTGCTCGATCTCGATCGCAATTTGCCGGTGCGCACCATCAGCATCGGCAACACCGCGCTGCGGCCCTCCGCCTGGAGCAATCCCGAAGGGCGGCTGCGCATCACCCTGCCCCGCCCGGTCGCCGCGGGCGAGCGCATCGTCGCGCGCATCCGCTACGCCGGCACGCCGCATGTCGCCGTGAACGCGCCGTGGGACGATGGCTTCGTGTGGAGCAAGACGCGCGACGGCAAGCCATGGATCGCCAGCACGCAGGAAGGCTATGGCTGCGATTTGTTCTGGCCGTGCCTGGATTTCCCCATGGGCGAGCCGGCGGTCGCCGATCTCCACATCACCGTCCCGCGCGGGCTGGTCGCGCCGGCGGGGGGCGTCTTGATCGGGCGCGAGGCGCTGCCGCGGGGCCGAACGAGCTGGCATTGGCGCATCAAACATCCCAACACCTATGCTCTAGCGTTGACGGTTGGGCCTTATGAGCTGCTGAGCGACAGCTACCACAGCCGCTACGGCAACTCGATCCGCTTAAACTACTGGTACTTACCGCCAGCGCGAGAGAAAGCGCGCGCGCTGTTCGCCGAGTTCGCCCCGACGCTCGACTTCTTCGAGCAAATAATCGGCCCCTATCCCTTCGCGGAGGAAAAATTGGGCGTCGTCGAGAGCCCGTATCTGGGCATGGAGCATCAAACAATCAACGCCTACGGTAATAATTATAAAAAGGCGCCGGAGGGGTTCGATTGGCTGTTTCAACATGAATTATCGCATGAATGGTTCGGCAATCAGCTAACCGCCGGCGATTGGGACGATTATTGGCTGCACGAAGGCTTCGCGCAATTCATGCAGCCGCTCTATGGCGAATGGCGGGAGGGTCGGGCGCGGTACGCCGCGATGATGGACGTTTATCGCAATCGGATCGAAAATCGCAGCCCGCTCGTCAGCGGGCGCGCGCGCACCGAGGAGGAGGTTTACGAAAGCGGCGCGGGCGGCCCGGGCACCGACATTTATTACAAGGGCGCCTGGGTGCTCCACACGCTGCGCGGCCTGATCGGCGACAAGGCCTTTTTCGCGAGCGTGCGCCGGCTGGTCTATGGCCGCGCCGATCCCGCGCCCGGCAATTTCGCCCCGCGCTATGGCTCGACCGCCGAATTCGAGGCGCTGGTGAAGGCCGAAAGCGGGCAGGATCTCGGCTGGTTCTTCGACGCCTATCTGCGCCGCGCCGCGCTCCCCGAGCTGGTCAGCACGCCCGAGCCCGGCGGGCTGAAGCTCGAATGGCGCGCCGGCGGCCCGTTCCCGATGCCGGTCGAGGCGCTGGTCGGCGGCGAGCGGGTGAGCGTGGCGATGCCGGATGGCGTGGGGCACCTGCCGGTGCCGCCGGGGGCGCATGTCGTGCTCGATCCCGACGCGCGGGTGCTGAAGCGGTCTATGGCGATCGAGGCTTATCAGGAGGGGCTGCGCGAGGCACAGCGCTGACTTGCCGACGACCGGCAAAGGTGTATTGTATCACTAACACTGATGGAGTCCGCATGTTCGCGTTACCGGTGGGATTGCCTGGCTTGATCGCGCTGGCGCTCGGCATCCTGGCCTTTTTCGCTTCCTTGTTCGTCGCCGGCCGCCGCCGCGCGGGGGAGCAAGGAAGCCGGCGCGACGGCGGTTCCTGGGGCTGGATCGCGCTGCAGGGTGTCGCGATCGGTTTCGCGGGGTTCGGGCCGATCCATGTCGCCCTCGCGCCCTTTTCGGCGGTCGCGCTGGCGCAAGCCACGGGCGTCGCGCTGCTGATCGGGGGCGCGGTGGCGCTGTTCGTCTGGGCTTCGCGAACGATGGGCGCGGAATGGGCGATCGTCGCGCGCACCCGCGCCGACGCCAGGCTGGTGACCGCCGGCCCCTTCGCTTATGTCCGCAACCCGATCTATGTCGCGCTCGGCCTGTTCATGCTGGCGATGGCGCTGGCCTATGGCCATCCCGGGCAGCTGCTGCTGGCGGTGCCGCTCTATGCCTTCGCGACGTCGCGGCGCGTGCATAGCGAGGAGAAGCTGCTGCTCGCCGCTTTCGGGGCCGATTATGCCGATTATCGCGCGCGCGTGCCGCGCTTCGTGCCGCGGCTCGCCTGAAGCGCGTCGAGCATGGCGGGGCGATCGATCTGGATCACCCTCCCGGTCGCGCTCGGTAAGGCGGCGAGCAGGCGCGATCGGCCATCGCGGCGGAAGCGCGCGACATACCAGACGAACCCCCAGTCGAGCTTTTCCGGGCACCCCGGCGCCATGTCGGGCCGCACCCGCCCATAGCCGCCGGCGATGCGCTTGCCGAGCCGCCACAGGCACAAGGCGGTCGGGAAATCGAGCCACAGCACCAGATCGGCACGCGCGAGGCGCGGCGCCATCGTGCCCCCGTAATTGCCGTCGATGATCCAGCTTTCGCCCTCCGCCGCCCGGGCGACACGAGCGCGCCAGACGCTTTCCTCGGGCTCGGTCCACCCCGCTTCCCAGTGGAGCTGATCGAGATGGACGAGCGGCAGCCCGGTGCGCCCGGCGAGCGCGCGCGATAGCGTGGACTTGCCAGCACCGGGCGAGCCGACGATCGCGATGCGCCGCGCGGCGTCGATCGCGGCCAATATCTGCTCGGGGTTTCGCGCCGCCATGGCCGCGCCTATAGCGCGGGCGATGCCGGTACGCGCCAAGATTTGTGGGCTCTCGACGCCCGAGACGCTCGACGCCGCGGTGCGCCACGGCGCGGCGGCGATCGGGCTGATGTTCTACCCGCCCTCGCCGCGCCATCTGGACTTCGACCAGGCGCGCGCGCTCGCCGTGCAGGTGCCGGGGCATGTCGCCAAGGTCGGGGTGTTCGTCGATCCCGAGGACGCGCTGATCGATGCCGCGATCGCCGCCGCCGGGCTCGATACGCTCCAGCTCCACAAGGTCGCGCCCGCGCGCGCGGCCGCGCTGAAGACGCGTACCGGGCGGGAGGTGTGGGCGACCGTCGCGGTGCGCACCCGCGCCGATCTCGCCGGGGCGGCCGCGTTCACGGGCGCGGCGGACCGGCTGCTCTATGACGCGAAGACGCCCGAAGGCGCGCTGCCCGGCGGCATGGGGGTGCGGTTCGACTGGCGGCTGCTGCAGGGCCACGCCCATCCCCTGCCCTGGGCGCTTTCGGGCGGGCTCGACGCGAGCAATGTCGCCGAGGCGGTGGCGACCGGCGGCGCGCGCTATGTCGATGTCTCGTCCGGGGTCGAAAGCGCACCGGGCGTGAAGGATGTGGACAAGATCGCCGCGTTCCTTAATGCGTTGCGGCCATTATGAACGCACCCAACAGCTTCCGCGCCCAACCCGATGATCGCGGCCATTTCGGCGCCTTTGGCGGCCGCTATGTCGCCGAAACGCTGATGCCGCTGATCCTTGAGCTGGAGGCGGAATATCGCCGCGCCCAGGCCGATCCCGCCTTCCAGGCCGAGTTCGACGATCTGCTCGAACATTATGTCGGCCGCCCCAGCCCGCTCTATTTCGCCGAGCGGCTGACCGATGCCCTGCGCGAGTCGGCGCCGGAGGGGATGGGCGCGCAAATCTGGTTCAAGCGCGACGAGCTGAACCATACCGGCGCGCACAAGATCAACAATTGCATCGGCCAGATCCTGCTCGCGCGCCGCATGGGCAAGACGCGGATCATCGCCGAGACGGGCGCCGGCCAGCACGGCGTCGCGACCGCGACCGTCGCCGCGCGCTTCGGGCTCCCTTGCGTCATCTACATGGGCGCGCGCGATATCGAGCGGCAGCAGCCGAACGTGTTCCGCATGAAGCTGCTCGGCGCCGAGGTCCGCCCGGTGACCAGCGGCGCGGCGACGCTGAAGGACGCGATGAACGAGGGGCTGCGCGATTGGGTCGCGAACGTCCACGACACCTTCTACATCATCGGCACCGCCGCCGGCCCGCATCCCTATCCAGAACTCGTGCGCGATTTCCAAAGCGTGATCGGGCGGGAGGCGCGCGCGCAGATGCTCGCCCGCACCGGCCGCCTGCCCGATCTGCTGGTGGCGGCGATCGGCGGCGGATCGAACGCGATCGGGCTTTTCCATCCGTTCCTGGATGACGCCGAGGTGAAGATGCTCGGCGTCGAGGCGGCGGGCGAAGGGCTCGACAAGCGCCACGCCGCGAGCCTCGCCGGCGGCGCGCCCGGGGTGCTGCACGGCAACAAGACCTATCTGCTGCAGGACGACGACGGCCAGATTACCGAGGCGCACTCGATCTCGGCGGGGCTCGATTATCCCGGCATCGGGCCGGAACACGCCTGGCTGCGCGACATCGGCCGGGTGGACTATACCGCCGTGACCGATGGCGAGGCGCTGGATGCGTTCCAGCTGCTGTGCCGGACCGAGGGGATTATCCCCGCGCTTGAGCCGAGCCACGCGATCGCCGCCGTGGCGAAGGTGGCGCGCGAGATGCGGGAGGACCAGATCGTGCTCGCGAATCTGTGCGGGCGCGGGGACAAAGATATCTTCACCGTCGCCGAAGCACTGGGGGTGGCGATTTAATGTTTCGTGGCGGCGGAGAGATAGCGCAACTGAAGGTGGCTTGGCGACGCGCCACGTTGGCCGAGTCATTTACAAGCGGCTGCATTTTATTCACGACCGTTATGATTTTCAATGTGATGGCCGCCGCCTTAGTAGGCGTTGAAGTGGATTTCAGGAAAGCTTTTCTCGCCGCTTGTGGTTTCGGTATCGGAGCCGCTGCTTCCAGCTTAATCTTCAAATCACGCATGATTGTTTTGCGATGACCCGCCTCGCCACCGCCTTCGCCGCCCCCCGCCCCGCCCTCGTCACCTTCGTCGCTGAAGGCGGTGGCCCGCCGCCGACCATGATCGACGCGCTCGCCGAGGCCAGACAGACCAAATTGGATGGCGCCAAGGCGCGAGCAGCGTCAGCGTGAAACTCAACTTCAAGCGCGGGCTGGTGTACGGCTCGGCCAACGCCTTATGCTTTGCGGCTGTATCGCCGTTCAACCACTATATGCGGGGCGAGCCGATCGTCTGGAACGAAGTTTGGGTAGGAACGGTGGTGGCCGGATTTTTCTTTGGCCTGCTCTTTACGCTCACGGACAAATTTGGTTCGGACGTTGGCGATGCCTGATCGCCTGAAGTCGGCCTTCGCCGCCCCCCGCCCCGCCCTCGTCACCTTCGTCACCGCGGGCGACGGCCCGACCCCTGCCATCCTCGACGCCCTCGTCGAAGGCGGCGCGGACGTGATCGAGCTGGGGATGCCGTTCACCGATCCGATGGCCGATGGCCCGGCGATCCAGGCGGCGAACCTGCGCAGCCTGGCCGCCGGCACCACCACGGCGGACATCCTGCAAATCGCCGCCGACTTCCGCACGCGCCACCCGAGCGTCCCGCTCGTCCTGATGGGCTATGCCAACCCGATGCTGCGGCGCGGAGCGGACTGGTTCGCGGCGCAGGCCGCGCAAGCCGGGGTCGATGGCGTGATCTGCGTCGATTTGCCGCCCGAGGAGGATGAGCTGGCCCCCGCGCTCGCCGCGCACGGCCTCGCCTTCATCCGCCTCGCCACCCCGACCACCGATGCCGCGCGGCTGCCGGCGGTGCTGAACGGGGCGAGCGGGTTCCTTTATTATGTCTCGGTCGCGGGCATCACGGGGCTGCAACAGGCGGCGCAAGCCTCGATCGAGGAAGCCGTCGCGCGATTGAAGAGCCAGACCGATCTCCCCGTCGCGGTCGGGTTCGGGGTGCGCACCCCCGAACAAGCGGCCGCCATCGCCCGCGTCGCCGATGGCGTGGTCGTCGGCTCGGCGATCGTCGAGCTGGTCGCGCAGCACGGCGCGCAAGCCCCGGAGGCGGTCCGCGCCTTCACCGCCGCGCTTGCGCAAGCCGTCCACGGCGCGCAAAAGGCCGCCGCATGAGCTGGCTTTCCAACGTCCGCAACGCGCTCTCGCTGGTCGTCACCAAGAAGGAGACGCCCGACAATCTCTGGCACAAGTGCAAGGGATGCGGGCAGATGGTGTTCACCAAGGAGCTGGCGGACAATCTCCACGTCTGCCCGCATTGCCGCCACCATGAGCGGATCGGGCCGGCGGAGCGCTTCGCGCACGTCTTCGATCCCGGCACCGCGCAGACGCTCGCCGCGCCCCGCGTGGCGGAAGACCCGCTGAAGTTCCGCGATACCAAGCGCTACCCCGATCGCCTGAAGGCCGCGCGCGCGGCGACCGGCGAGCAGGACGCGCTGGTCAACGCGCGCGGGCTGATCGAGGGGCAGCGCGCGGTGGTGGGCGTGCAGGATTTCGCCTTCATGGGCGGATCGATGGGCCAGGCGGTGGGCGAGGCGTTCATCGCCGGGGTGGAGGCGGCGATCGCCGATCACGCCCCTTATATCATCTTCACGGCCGCCGGTGGCGCGCGGATGCAGGAGGGCATCCTGTCGCTGATGCAGATGCCGCGCGCGACGGTCGCGATCCAGATGCTCCACGATGCCGGGCTGCCCTATATCGTCGTGCTCACCGATCCGACGACCGGCGGCGTCACGGCGAGCTATGCGATGCTGGGCGATGTCCAGATCGCCGAGCCGGGGGCGCTGATCGGCTTCGCCGGCCAACGGGTGATCGAACAGACGATCCGCGAGAAGCTGCCCGAAGGCTTCCAGCGCGCCGAATATCTGCTGGAGCATGGCATGATCGACATGGTCGTGCCGCGCCACGATCTGCGCGCGACGCTTGCGCGGCTGATCGGCTATCTGGGTACGCGCGAGGCGGCTTGAGGGCTGTTTGATCAAGCGGCGGCGGATTCGGTTCGCGCGGAGGCGCGGAGCGCGCGGAGGAGAAGGATCGAAAATCGCGCGCAGCGCCCTTCTCTCAATCTGCG